>SVMT01000011.1 GCA_015067305.1 Oscillospiraceae bacterium
TCTTTCGGGAGTCAGCACGGCTCTTGCGCCTGTGATTATGACGCCGGAATGCTCTCCTTTCCGATTGCTTATACCCGAATCCTGCCTTGCGGTGATACATCGGGCTTCGTGCGTAACCTTGGGATCGGCATTCATATCCACAAAATAGAGTCCTGTTTTCGCTCCCCAGCCACCGCCTTGACTTGTCAGACATGTGCTTGCTCCTTCCGGTGAGTAGACTCTTTGTCCTTGTCCTCCGGGTATAACTTGCTTAAGAGTCGTTCCATTGCCCGTGGCGAGAGGAAATATTTTTCCGGACAGTCGGCTATCAAGATATCCGACAATATATACCCGCCGTCGCTGTTGCGGGACTCCGAAATGCGTGCTGTTAAGCACACACCATTCAAGAGAATACCCCAGCTCATGAATCGCGGTAAGGATAGTTCCGAAAGTTTTCCCCCCTTCGTGATTGAGAAGCCCCGGGACGTTTTCGAGCAGAAGATAAGCAGGTCGCCTGGCTTCAGCCACTCGGACGATTTCATGAAAGAGAGTGCCTCTTGTATCAGCAAAGCCGAGTCTTCGGCCGCTGACTGAAAACGGCTGACAAGGGAATCCGGCTGTGATAAGATCAATTTCGGGGAGATCTTCGCATTTGATTCGGGTTGCATCGTCACAAAAATATTCACCTTCCGTTTCATATAAAGCTCTGTAGGCTTTCTGTGCAAAGGGATCGATCTCGCACCATCCTACAGACACAAAAAAATCGCCGGCGTTAGTGAGTCCTGTTCGGAACCCGCCAACACCGGCGAACATATCCAAATATCTGATTTTCTTCATTCGAGCTTTACCTCTTCGGTCTGATCTTGCTCGGTAGCTGCGTCGATCATATCCGCAACCTTCTCGGGGCAGAAGAGCCAATCCACATGGTGATCCGTTTCCAGCTCGGTCGTGTACCAATACTTGTACGGGACGAGCTTATGGATCTCGTGGAGCACATCCTTGTCATCACTTTGATCGGAGAGAACACCACGGGGCGTAAAGAAATTTGTTCCCCAATGTTCACCCGAAGAGCAAGCGTCAATGTCAAGAAGTGCGGGATAGATATTTCCGTCTGCCGCCTGAACAACGCCGGGTACGGTTACCATACCTGCGGAGCTGTCGATGTGATCGGTTCCGTATACCTCGAGATACTTCTCATGAAGCATTCGGAGCAGGTCTGTGGGGAAGGTCATATCTCCGTTCTTGTAGGCGTTCTTCATGCCCATCCATTCGATGCAGGGAATTACCTCCTTGTTGACCTTGTCGATATACTCTCGTTGAAGCTTCTCGCTCTGTTCATCGAGAATCTCATCCTGGGTGAGCCTTCGGAAGCTATCTTCCTCGGGAATTATACCGAGCCGTCTGCCGTTGTCAAAGGTACAATGGATCGTGCCGAGGTCATCGACGTGATCTACCGTTCCTCTTGTGCCGGGTTCGATGGGGCGAGGATCGCTTCCCATCATCTGTAGTTCAATTCGTGTTCCTTTCGGATACAAGGCTTTGTACTGCTTGGCAAGCTGTTCAAGCCTTCTGAAATCGTTCATGTCTTCACCTTCCTTGTAATCTAAGATTTTGAATCCTTGCGGTAGCGGATCGAAGTCCTGTACGAAGTCCAGCGGTATCGTCTGTCCGTCTTCATCACGGAAGACGTTGACTACCATCGGGACACTGTAATAGCTTTATCTATTTTCATTCGCTTTCGGAACTTTTCAGCTTCAGTTCTTTTTACTATATACCGATAAATTTTTTGAACTGTATCAATGTAAGGTATGAATCTATTTTCAAGGAGGCTTTTCATTTTTCTTTTTGTGATATGAAGGTATTGATACAGTTCTCTAGTTATGTATCCATCATTTGCGTATGTCCGGTTTGCGTGATTCATAATATATATTAAATGAGGCACCCATTACGAGCACCTCATTTTGCCTTCTTTCCAGAGAAAATGTTTTTCATAATATCTGCTCTCGCTTGCTTTCTTGCTTTGTCGAGAGGGGCGAATATATTTGCGGTTGTTGAAATATCGGAGTGTCCGAAGAAGATTGAGACCTTGATAAGCTCTACGCTGGTACTGAGCATTAAACTTGCGAATGAATGACGCAATCCATTTCGGACACAACCATTTGGTAATATTTTTAGGTGAGTTAGCCGGAATAATACTGTGCTTGAGTTAAAAACATAGATGTATATACTCCATGCAATTTCATTAATTCACTATGTGAACCACCCTCTATTATTCTTCCGTTATCAAAAACAAATATTTTATCACAAAATTTACAGCTTGATAACCTATGAGAAATAAAGACTGCTGTTTTCGACTCAAGCATTTCGTTAAATTGTTTATAAAATTCGTATTCTGCTATCGGTGACAAATTCGATGTTGGTTCATCCAAGATAATCAGAGATGAATTTTTATATAAAGCCCTAGCAATTGTAACTTTTTGTTGTTCTCCACCTGATAATTCTATACCATCGATATCGAATTCCCTGGACAAAATTGTCTCAACACCATATGCAAGAGCATTCAATCTATCCGTGAATTTGATTTTTTCAATAGCCTCCATTAGCTTTATATCATTTCTGTCAGATCCACACACATTTTCTCTTAAACTAAATGCGAACAATTTATCGTCCTGAAAAACTGCTGAAATCATCCTTGTATAATCAACTATATCAATATCTTGAATATCCACACCATTTAATAGAATTTTCCCTAATGTCGGCTTATATAATCTCATTAGAAGCTTAACAAATGTACTTTTTCCTGCACCATTTTCCCCTACTATACAAACCTTCTCACCTTGCCGTATGATTAGAGATACATTTTTTAATGCGGCAGTTTCCTCTCCGGGATATACATATGTAACATCACAAAACTCAATCTCGAACTTATCATGCATAAAATTATTTGCAGTGGGGAGCTTGTAGATGCTATCAAGTTCACAAAAGGAGAGATAATCATTGTAATACATCAACGCTTCGGAGATAGAAACACATGAACTTATAAATGATGAAAGTGTTGAAGAAAATTTAGATACTGAATTTAAATACATTGAGAATTCACCAATGGTAATGTTATTGTGTAAAGTCTCCATTACTAAATGAATGTATACTGCCAGTGTTTGTAAAGTAGAAGTAACAACAGAAATCAAGGAAATCGTTCCAGACAAAACAAAAATTTTGACACTATTCCCACTAGTCTCTTTTAAATAATTCTGTTTTTTTTCGTTCAACCATTCTTTTATACCGAAACTCTTTATATCCTTAGCATATTTATAATCCCATGTTACACCTATAATGTAAAATAGTTTTCTAGCTATTTTTGAAAATTTCTCCCTAAAAAAATGAGTTTTTCTTGCCTGTCTAGATTTTGCAAACCCATTAATGCAAGCTAAAACTATTATTAAAACTATCGTCCATGCATTTAGTGTCGAAAGAATCGCCCCTATACCTATTAAAGTGAACAAAGCTGTAAGAAAAGAGGATATATTATTCGCCAAGTTTTCTATATCATAGTTTCTTTCTATGCACTGTGTTGCATTGGTTTTCATATTAAAATATTGCGGAAATTCAAGTTTTTCGTACTCTACCGACATTGATTTTTCATTTAAAGAGATACGCATCTCCGCCCTAATATTAATAATTCGTTGCGAACATATTGTCCGAAGACAATTTGTTGTGAGAGTTAATGCTAATCTTACAGTAATCATTAAAAAAACAAGAATCGAAACTTCCCTAATATCCTTTTTAAATTGGATGGCATCGATAATATATTTCGGGAAAAGAATTGTAGCAAAGGGCGCAATTGAATTTATTATGATTAGAGGTATATAACAGAACAAATACAATTTGTCATATTTAACTGATAGTTGTATAAATAATTTTAATGTTTTTATAGTATTATTTGTTTTCGTCAACATTAATTTTATTATGTTCATTTCCTTCACCATCCTTATAATATGAAGATTGCATCAAATACATTTTTTTATAAAACCCATCTGCTTTAATTAATTGATAATGCGTACCATCTTCAATTATCCGCCCATTTTGGAAAACCAAAATTCTATCGCTAAATACACTACTAGCTAACCGGTGAGAAATGTATATTACCATTTTGTGTTGGGTTGAATCGCTAAAACGTTTAAGAATATCATACTCAGAGGTCGGTGAAAGATTTGATGCTGGTTCATCCATAATAAACACATTTGAATCTTTATATATAGCTCTTGCAATCGCCAATTTTTGCATTTCGCCACCTGATAATTCAGTTCCACACTCTTCAAAATTCTTACCCAAATAAGTATGTATTTTATAAGGCAACGATTCTATTTTAGCTAGTATTCCAGCTGCATCCATGGCTTTTCTGACATCTAACTCATTTTTAATATATTGGGCTTTGTCTAGGGCAACATTCTCTAAAATCGTAAAACAAAACAACTGAAAATCTTGAAACACCGTCGAAAAAATTGTTAGATATTCCGAGTACTTATATTCTTTAATATTCCGACCATTTAACAAAACTTCTCCATCAGTTGGATCATAAAATCTCATTAACAACTTTATAAATGTTGATTTTCCAGCACCATTTTCTCCAACTAATGATATACGTTCATTGAACTTAAATTTAACATTTATGTTGTTCAAGACAAACTTATCAGTATGAGGGTATTTAAACGAAACATTTCGAAATTCAAATATCAACTCATCATTATCTACAGAACCTAATCCCGCTTTGCTCATACTATCTGGAAGAGAAACAAAATCAATGAAATCCTTAATATAATCACTTGTATAATTCAAACCAATTGAAAATCCCACCAAATTGTTAATCGCACTTGTTAAGCCTATTGTTGCCGCCAAATACATAGAAAACTCACCGATTGATATTTCCCCACTTGTTGCCGATACTGCCAGAAATATATAAATTACGCCTTCTTGCAACAATGACAAGACAGATAGAAACATAGAAATTACGGAATTGAATTTATATATTTTTATTTGTTTTTCTTTATATTGCTCTCTATTAATCTTACACTTATTAATAATTAAATCCTTTAAATCATAAACTCTTATCAACTTACCAAATGAAGAATCATCTACTATATTTGACAAATAGTTCCATATTCTGTTAATAAGAGTCAAATCCATATCGTTTTTTTGGTTTGCCTTATTTAAAAAATTATTTAGAATAGCATTTATAATCACAACACCAATAATAATCGCAACAATGAGTATATTTAATTTGGAAAGTACAAATATATACCCTACTATTTGTATTGAGAAGGATATCATTCCGCCTATCGCATTTTTTACTCCATCGATATTTCTACTATTCCAAGTTATAACTTTTTGAGCCCGAGTTTTATGATTGGAAATGTCCGGATTCTCGATGTCTTGTAAATCCATACTCATAGTTTTGTCGCCAAAAACTCTATAGTGCTGTTGAATTAATCTCTCTTTTTTACAACTAACAATTGTATCGATCAAAGTATTAAGACTATTAAGAATCAAACCGCTAATGACAAAAAGGAAAACAAAAAGTAGGGCGCTTTCAACGCTTTTGCCAATGGTTAATTCATCAATTATGTATTTAGGGAAAACTATTCCGACAAACGGCACCAATGAATCAATCAACATGTTTGCAACCATAAGAGGTAACAATGTTTTATCACAATTGTAAGCCTGTTTAAAAGTATATACTATGCTTTTGAAATTTTTGTATAATAAATTTTTCATACTTATCATTGTCGCCCCCCCCAACTCCGAATAATATCAGTTTACGAAAAAAAATCTACAATTTTTTCCGCCAAAGTAATAATATCCTGTTCATTATTAATAATGTACACATCCAAACCCAGCTCCTGTTTTATATTGTTAACCCTATTACTAATCTCTATTTCTGATAGTTTAATTTTTTTGTTGCTTATAACAGACCATTTTTGAGAATGATCAAATGGCAAGGCTGCCAGTGCTAATACGCATGATCCGTAAATACTCTCCAAATACTTTACAGTTCTTTTGATATAAGCGAGATTATCACTTAGATTAATGCATAATATATATACATCTGGAGCAGTAGCTAAAAGGAATTCATGCTGGGCAAGAGGTAGATATTTAATAGATCCATCGGTAAAAGGGACACTTTGTGATTGTGATCCAACAATGATTAAATCAGGGTCTTTATCCTCAATACGTCCCATCATTTGATTTATGACTTTAATGGCATCAACACCTTTAATGTCTACAGATGAATTATACCCCATAGGATATATCTCATCACTTCCTAATAACATAGCTGTCGGCTCAGTCCCTAACATACCTACAGAATAATCACTATTTTCAAATATAGACCTAAGCATCATTTGTAAAGTAAACTTTCCCTGTCTTGGACCAGTTCCAACAATAGCTATCGTAGGTTTGCCAATTTTACGAAGCTTATTAACACAATTTTCCGGAATATCTTGCGCTGAGACAGCGGGGTGATAATGTTTAATTTTATTTTTCTCAAGAATCTCCGCATTTTGACTATCAATAGGATCAAAACTTATTATTTGTTTTTTGTATCTAACTGCAAAATTAACAAAATACGTCATTAAATCTAGGTTAATAAGATTACTTAATTCTTTTATATGACCAAGAACTATCGTATCAAAATTATCATTCCAATCTATATCTAGATAATTGTTTATGATGGTATCATCCAAACTTCCAATTATTTCGCCTACTTTTCTTCCTACATTTCCTATGTATTTAATATCATAAAATCCCATAATTGAGAAACTTGCCATCGCCTTATACCGTGCCAAACTATGTATTTCTTTATTAAATGGAAAAACAATTACGTTTTTAGGAACTATTTTCTTTATGGCATTGACAGAATTATAAGTTATGGTATTACATGATGTTTTCTTTAATCCATCAAAAATTTGAGGAAGTGATTTACATCCATTGCTGATTAAATTTGCTACTCTAACTGTAATATATGGTGCAATAAAACTTGCCCCTGATACAATTTGATATTTATTATCTTTCCAAGGTAATCGTTGCTCACGTTGACAACCAATAATATTAACCGGGCTGTTTTCAACATAAATATAATCTTTTATGTTCCCATTTGTAAAACCAGCATCAACTCCAATAACATTTTCAAATGCAGCTGGATATGACAGTGTTCCATTATTATCAAACGCTGATACAATAATAACCCCATCATTAGTTAGTTTTTCACAACATTCTCTTAGTTTAGAAATAGATGAACAGCATGTCGTGCCTAAACTTATATTTATTAAATCACATTTTATATGTTCATAAATATAATTCAATACGAATATTAATTTTTCGGGATCGCATGTATCATCATCATAAATTTTAATGCTCAAAATTTCTACATTTTCTAAATTATGCGAGACAATAAATGATACTGCAGTTCCGTGCCCAATATTATCCTCTTTTTTCGTTTCAACAACTTTATATTGTCCATCGATAGATACAACTTCAAAACAAATTATTTCTTTACTAATTGATCGATGTTCGCATATACCGCTATCAACAATTACGATTCTAATTAATTTCTTTTGCATATACTTACCCTAATTTTAAAATTTAGCTCATTGACAGCTAGTTGCGCCACAACATGCAAAACTTCCATTGCAACAATTTTCAGTACCAATTGAAGCTGTTGAAAAAGTATAATACAATTTGATATACAATGTTTGCTTTTTCAATACTTTTTTTTCAATTTTTCGCATAATAAAACCTCCGCAAAATTATAACATTTTAGGACAACATCCTTGATCTCCATTACAGCAACTTTCATTCCCCTTAGTTGCACCAAATAAGAGCAGAAGACTCTGTGTGTTTTTTTTAAGCTCAACCTTCTTGATTTTTTTCATTTGTAAACCTCCTCTCTGAATTAGTGTTATAAGTTCAATTTTTTCATAGATAATTATACCTATATTACAACCTTAGCCTTCAACATCAATCTCCGATAGCAATTTAGCTATATTTTCCACGTACAACCTAAATGTTTTGAAATTTTCAAACAATAGAAAATCATCTGGTATTTCTATGTTAAATTCATCCTCAAAGCAAACAATAGTTGAAATGAATGTTATAGAGTCAAACTCCAATTCTTCATCCCAATCATCTGACACATAAATCCCATTGTCCTCTAGGATTTTAATAATTCTATTTTGTAATTGTGTACTCATATTTTACCTCTTATAATGTTTTTTCAATTTTGCCTTTTGCGTCCATGCACCTCAAGTGAGCTTTAATCATTTCCTTAATTGGCAAGCAAGAATTTTTACTTTGTATATTTTTCATGTAAGGGCATGATCCACCACAACATATAGGATAAATATAACAATTATAACAACCAGGAGAAGTTACTCTACTTACAATCCATTTAGACTGTTTAGCTTCATCAATAATTGCCTTTCCTTTTTCATCTATGTAACCAATCTCATTAACATCCTTATATTGTTCATTATAGGAAGCTAAAGAACACTTTGTGATTTTCCCATCATACGTGATAACATAACCGTTTCTCAAATTTGCTTCACAAAGACCGTATACCGGTGCAAATTCTAGCGACTCGGCAGAATTTAGACCCAACGAGCTTGCAATATCATACCATTTCTTGTAATAAAACTCCTCATTATCAATAAGTTCTGGCTTATTAGTTTTTATTCTTTCTCCGCCCCAATCTCTTACTCCTTGGAAATAAACATTAAATCGGCTATCTCCGCCAAAGACAGCAGCCAATTTTTCCAAATGCGACTGCAAGTGATCTTCGACAAAAGGTGTCATATTTGCTCTAATTCCGATTTTAAAAGTTCCTGATTTAACATTCTCCTTTATGTTCTTTAAATTATCAAAAATTGTTTCATAAGAATCTGAATTTAAATAATGAGGACGCTGAATGTTATGAGTGCAGATATCTCCATCAAGGCAAATCTGATATGAAAGAATCCTGCTCCTAATCAACTTTTTGAAAGTTTTAATATCAAGTTCATACCCATTTGTTGACATAAGCCCTATCATTGGAATCTTATTTTCCCTACATATATCACTTATTTTTTCGCTCATATGAACGACACGTTCTTTATGCAATAATGGTTCTCCTCCAAACCAATTAAGACGGAGATATTTATATTTTCTTATATTTTTCCTAACGAATTCTAAAATACTATTTTCAGTCTGTTCGCTCATATATTCATCTTTGTTTGTTTCATAACAATACACACACCGAAAATTACAATTATTAGTGGGGAGAATAGTTAAATAAAGCCAATTGTCAGAAAAAATATGTGTCTTGTGTATTACATCAACAAACTTTGACTCATCATATTCACTGTCGTATAGAAAGCCGTTATTATACAAAATCGTCTCATATAAAGGTCCTTTTTCTTCATCATATTCAATCAAATGATCAGATTTTAAACAATTCAAGACCTTCTCACTAATTTCTGGTGAGAACTTCAGATAATTTTTACTTAAAGTACTCATAAGCAACAGCTCTCCTTGTTTATTGTGATCTGTCGCAAAGTATCGAGTTGGTCTTAAATACATATTTCTTCCTCCATAATCCTTTTATAAATTTTATAAACCCATGTCATGTAGATAATCTAAATATTCCTACGTTGTCGAATATAATACTTAATTTTATTACACAAAAGTAATTGATTAAATTCACTGTACCTCAACATATGAGGTAAACATTCTTAATGTTTTTTCACATTATAATTCAAAAAAATCTCCTTTGCAATAGCATCACATGTTATCGTTAAACCTAGATAGAATATCCAGAAACGAGCTATTTATAAGTCTTATATCTCTTGATTTAGTTTCACTCAAAGCTTTGGAAATTCTTCCGTTTGAAATATTGTATCATACTTTTTGCGTCACAAAATTCTCCCAACTTTGCTATATTTTTATTTTAACATAGTTATGTAAAAAAACAAGAAAGATTTTATTATATTTATATAAATTTTTTCTTGCTATTAAAGTTTTGATACTCAAACAAACAATTAGAACTGATCTCCAGGAAAGAGAAAGCCTCGTTCCGTTTTTCAATCCAATAACATCTCCGAACTTTAGGACTGACATATCAATCGTGCCATCGGTGCGGTTCATAATCCTTTCCTTAGGGGCATCATAGAATAACTCGCTTTCACGAAACATTCTTCTCAGTTCGCGCTCCATTTTATTCATGGCACATTACCTCACATTGACTGCTCAAGGTTGTTTTCAGCAATAGACTGCTCATCTACAACTTCGGTACATCTCATGTCGAAGTTACAGAGCGAATAAAACTCACGGCACGCGCATGGGTTCTTTCGAGATACTCTTCGTTGGATACGTTGATACCAAGGTCGGGATTGCCGTAGGAATCTGTGGTGTCATAGACAAGTTCGAGGCTGCCGTCTTCCATTCGGATGGTCATACCTGCTTTGATCTCGACACCGTTTTTATCAAAATACTGCATTGCTACACCTCTTTCTTTGAAAAAAATAAAAGTATCGCATTTTTTGCGATACCTTTGTCTTGGTAGATATTTGATTTAGTTGTTATCTTGCTCGGACTTACCCCATAAAAACTTTTGCCTTAAATAATCAGCGTGTGCCGGTGTTATAAAGCCGTCATTAATTTCTGCGATGTTAATGCTGGCATATAACTCTCCCCATAGACAATCAAGCAATGTTGAACCGTTTTCGAGCGCATCCTTATATGCATCAAGATCCTTTTGCAGATAAGCGGGCAAACCGTATTCGTAGGATCGTGCAATGCTACTTTCCGTTGATTGCTCGTCCGTTACGGATTCCATCGACACGGAAAGGGCCTTCGATAACTTGTACAAGGTTTTACCCAAACACTTCTCGATGCAGGTCTTTCCGCTGCATATATCGTTCAGTGTTGCATGAGGAACACCGCTGAGTTTGGCAAGTCTGTATTTTGTCATACCGTTTTCGGTAAGTATTTCATTGATACTCATTTTCATCACCCATATATATTATATCGGTATGCCTAAATAATATCAATAGAATTCCCGAAAAAATCACAATATATTCCTCCTAACAGGATTCCCATATACCATTACATAATTTCTACATTGTATACTCAAAATGTTGAGCGTTACCTCAACATTTATTATAGAGATTACATTATTAGAAATTTTCAACCCCCAACTATAGACAAAAATCACTAAAAAACGCAGACGAGATGTTGGGTTAACGTCTATACCTCGCCGATGAGATTATGCAGAAAAACAGTTGGAGAAGAAAGATAAAGCAAATCATAAAGCTGGATCAGCCTAATGTTGTGTAATTGATAAAGCCTCGGCAGGATGTTTTCTTGCCGAGGCTTATTTAACTTTGCAAATTTATTTACCATAATGTGCTTCCAAACCATGGATGTTTTTAGAATTAAATATCATAGTTGCATTTGGGGTATTGTTTTTATAGACATTGCCATTAACAATGTATTTAATTTTATAATTTGAAATAACAATGTTGCAATCACCATCCTCACATTCTTCATAATATTTCACATCACCTTCAACAATTACATCCTCATTATTGTATTTTGTAAAAAATCTTATACGAGTACCTTTGTTAAGGTCAAATAAATCATACCAAATATTTTTACTTCCTGTGGTTCTTCCTATCCATGTTGTGATTTTTTTATAACATGCCGTTAGTCGTACTTTCACAATAATAAGAGCACAAATAATCGCTAAAATGATAGCAATTACAGTAACTATGTTGCCAGACGCAGAAACATTAACAATCCTACATATTAAGCTTACTATTAATTGAAAAATATAACTCAAAACAAAACTACCAATTATAGTCACATTAAAATCTTTATCTTTTGTCGAAGCTAAATATTTGTATATAGTTAAAAAAACAAATCCAGGAACAAATAAATTCAGTAATTGAGGAAGAATCTCGAACAATTCTTTAAGGCTCATTTAATCTATCCTTTCTTCTTTTTAGGTTTCTTAACGGGTTCTCCATTTGGGTTGGGAAAAACAGGAGGGTCAACAGGTGGTTTGGGGGCAACTACTTTTAGACACAACATATTATTAAGGTTAGTGAGGTTTGATTTGCTTGGTGATTTAAAACTACCTCTGAAGCAATAAGGCCTTCGGCTCCTATATGTACTCCTGAAGTGTAGTTTAGATACATATCCGGCTTCTTTAAGCTTTCTCTGTAATTCAACTGCCTTTAACGGAGCTTTTTCTCCTTTTATTATAACAAAATATTCGTTATCCAAAGACGAACTCTTCATAAGTCTTATATCTCTTGATTTAGTATATTCACTCAAAGCTTTGGGTGTTCTTCGATTTGAAATATTGTATCTTACTTTTTGCATCATAATGTCCCCCTAATATTGTTATATTTTTATTATAACATATTTACATGAAAAAAAACGATTATTTTATTACTTTATATATAATTTTGATTTATTGCTATTAAAGTTTTGATACTCAAACAAAACAAATAATCAGAACGACTCGCTAGGAAAGAGAGGGTATCGTTCAGTTTTTAATCCAATAAGAGCCCCAAACTTGATGAAGAACATATCGATCATACCATCGGTGAGGTTTATGATCATTACCTTAATGGTATCGTAGTGCTTGTGAATCTCGGTGCTTAAAACTTAATCTTTGACTGAACGTCTTTGTCGATCTTTCAGAGCATCATCTTTCCGTAGAACATCGCATCGTAGAAGAAGTTACTTTTACGAAACCCACTCCTGAGTTCATTCTTCATTTATTCATATCGCCTCTCTTCACATTGACTGCTCGAAGGGTTCTTCGGCTTGTGTCTGTTCGTCAACGATCTCGGTGTATTTCATGTCGAAGTTTCAGAGGAAATAAAACTCACGGTATGCGCAAGGATTTCTTTCGAAATACTCTTAGTCGGATGCTTTGATGCCAAGGTATGGATTGCCGTAGGAGTCTGTGTTGTCATAGACAAGCTCGAAGTTTCTGTCTTCAATTCGGATGGTCATACCCTCCTTGATCTCGACACCGTTTTTATCAAAATACTGCATTGCTACACATCTTTCTTTACATCGCCTGCGTGAAGGACTGACCTTGTTCATTGAGGAAACCCTCATATTTTTCTTGCCATCTACTCAAGGTGTGGTTGATGGATTTGTAGGTTTCAAGCCGATCCATCTCGCCGAAGGTGTCGGCTGCGATATCGAGTAGGGCTACAAGCTCGCTCAGACCTTCCTTCATCTTGTCGATACAGGTAAGGGCTTTTTCGGCGTGTTCTGTATTTTTGCTCATGTAAACTCCTTTCTATTCCAATTTATTGCTTTGTAGCATATAATAAATAACCTAATTCGCTCGTTGGAATGCATAAGTGTATTTTTACCTATCAATATTTTTATGAAAAGTGCGATTTTGTTTATATATTTTCTATTGAAAAGTGTAATAATATATGCTATAATAAGTGCGAATAATGCAAGTGGAGGTATTAACTATGCTTTATCGTAAGATTGAATCTTTTATCCGAAATCATTTGGTTTCTAAAAACAACAAGATCCTTTTAATCGAGGGTGCGCGTCAGATTGGAAAAACCTATATTATCCGTAAAGTCTCTAAAGAACTGTTCCCGAACTACATCGAGATAAACTTTGTTTCAGATGCTACAAATGCCAAGATTTTCGAAAATGTCAAATCTGTCGATGACTTCTATTTTGCTCTCAGCACTGTTGCCGGCGACAAAATGAAAGAACGAGACAATACCATCGTCTTTCTCGATGAAATACAGGAATATCCTCAGTTCATTACTTTGCTTAAGTTCCTAAGAGAAGATAATAGGTTTGAATACATTGCAAGCGGCTCTTTACTCGGTGTCACATTGGCAGAAACCACATCCATTCCTATCGGTTCCATTCTTCACAAAAGAATGTATCAGCTTGACTTTGAGGAATTTCTCATAGCTAATGGTTTCTCTCAGTCGGCAATCGACTCTTTGGAAGAAAAGTTCCGCACTAAAACATCTCTTGATCCTGCAATGCATGAAAAGATGATGGATCTTTTCAAGAAGTATCTGATTGTCGGTGGACTTCCTGATTGCGTAAACACCTTTATTTCTACCCGAAATGTTATGGATATCCGTCAGATACAAACAGATATTACAAATTTCTATAAAGCAGATGCAGGTAAAAGAGACGAAGCGCGTAAACTCAAAATCCGAAGAATTTACGAAATGCTTCCAGCGGTTATGCAGAACGTCAAAAAGCGTATAGTAGTTAAGGACATTGAAGGCATTAAAGGGAAGCGCTATGTCAACTATGTCGATGAATTTGACTACCTGATTAACAGTGGAATTTCAAATGAAGTCAAATCCGTTTCCACTCCTGTATACCCTTTGTGTCAAACGCAGGATAAGAACCTCTTGAAGTTGTATATGAACGATGTCGGATTGCTTTCCAATCTCTTGTTCCGATTTAATACCAAACCGATCTTAGAAACTATCCGTTCTATTAACCTCGGTGCTTTGTATGAGACTGTTGTCGCAAGTCAATTGAAGGCTCTTGGTCATAATCTTTTTTACTACGACAACAGAAACAACGGCGAGGTAGACTTCTTAATCGATGATTACGAGAACCTCGCGGTACTTCCTATCGAGGTTAAAAGCGGTCGTGACTATATGATTCACAGCGCGATCGATCGTTTCCTTCGGAATCCCGATTATCCTGTAGCAAGAGGCGTTGTGTTGTCTAACGACAGAGAAATTAAGGATGTTGATAAAATTACCTACTATCCTATTTACTTTGTCATGTTCTTCAGAAACACCTCTGACTACGGCAAGGATATGATTCTTTAAGCATTCAATTTTACAATTCAACAAAGCTTTGCCCGAAGAGCTCGTCGGGACACCAATTCACGTTGAAATCTGACTCACCGATGCAGTCGCAATGACCGGACAGGAAGTCGGAATCCCGCTGTTCGCGCATCATCATATACGCAACCTCTTCGGGTGTTGCTCTGACTGTTTCACCCTCGCCGTAGAGGAATGCTTGCGCTCTGACGTTTACAACGGTGTCTTCTGTGATCTCATCAAGGAACTCGTGGTATGCGGTCCAGACTTCGAGATCATCGGCCTCCTGAGGAAAGCCGCCGACCAAGAATTCGGATTCATTGTAATCATCACGCATGGTGACCTTGGAGAACATGATTGCCATTACTCGAACCCTCCCATCTTCTGTTCACTGAGGTACTGATCAAACTCATCGCCGTTCAGCATGAACCAATCGTCACCGCCGTGCCAGAAGCTGACGTACATATCGCCGTCCTCCACGCGAATGGATCGCTGTTCCAAGCCTTCGCCGTAGCCGTCCGAGCATTGACCTTCGAGCCAATCCTTGAATTCGGCTTCCTCTTCAGCAGTGAAGGGAGCAGTAAGCTCGGCGCGAATGCATCCGTAGAGAACACCGTCAACGTTCTGCGTACTGAAGTGTACCTCCTTGAGCTTTCCGACTGCACCGTTGCTTCCGTCGAAGTAGGCTGCGAGGTTATCTTCATCACGAGCATCTTCCAAGCGGATCAGATCATGGATTTGTTCCTCGTAAGGAGCGAGGTAGCTGCCGTCATATTCGTCTGGATAGTCTTCCATGTTGCCGTATTCGTCACGGCTGTACACGTTTGCGACTAACGGGCAGTAGAAGTATTCAGAGGTGTCTCTCATCCTACTTTCGAGCATAAACTTATCAAACTCCGCTGTGGATGAGATCTTGCCGGACATCACAGCTTCCATAGCATCCAGCTTATTTTGATAGGGCAGGTTCTGATAGATCTCGCAAGTGGTGTTAATGAGGGAGAGAGTGTCAGTGGGAGAAATGAAAGAAGCAAGTTTCTTTTCAAACTCGCTGTTTCCAAAAATTTTCACTTTGATTGGTTCATCCTCTTCATCCATGCACTTGATTTCATGTGCCGGCTTTCGGATGCCGATGGAGCCGAGGTGGTCGGCCATAAGGTAACGCCTGCACGGAAACTCCATGACTAAGGTGTTGCCTTCATTTTCGATAACTGCTGTAAACATTGCCTTTTCCTTTCTTTTGAATTTTGCTCTCACATACTTGAAATTTTCGATTTTTTATGGTATAATGAGAGCAAGAAAAAAGCCCTTTCGAAGATGGTTCCACCAACAAAAGAGCTATGTATTGAATTTTTTCATGTCGGTCATCAAGACATTCTTAATAAAAAAGTGTTGTTGCTTCAAATAGCTAGTATGTTGTACTGCCAAAACTATAAGAAAGTAGATTTCAAACAGTTAGTTCTAATGAAAATTCTAATATATTTATTGAAATTTAATTAGAACTATCGAGAAGACATAAGAAATTTGAGACATTGATATTTTGGCTAATTTTAGTAACCATCTCGAAAAAAGCTTAGAGCCACTGGATTTTTAACGTCTTTTAAAGAAGACTAAATTCTAATAAAAAACCCGAAAATCCAATTTAACAATATGATTCGAAATCCGGTAGGTCGGCTCCGTCGGCGCTAGGGTTCAAATCCCTACATCTCCGCCAAATGCGGTTTTCACCGCACAAAAAGCCGCAAAATATAAATATTTTGCGGCTTTTTGACAGCACATTCAAGAACAAAAGGAGAAAGCAAATGCCAGTAGTTAATGTAAACCTACTTCTTGATGATGCCACTTATTCTGGTGTTAAATCCGGCATGCTTGAATTGTGTGGCATGGTTAAGGACGTTGACAGTAAGAAGGTTAGAAAACACCTACCAACAGTTTTTGATGCTGCAAAAGATGGAGCATCCAAAGCAATAGATATTATTAGAGAACACCAAAAGGGGTTTCTAATAATAGGAGTGCTTGTCATAATAGGTGGAGCCCTCGCAGGAACAATTACATATTTCACACAAAAGGATAAATTAAAAGCCCAAAAAAGACTATCAGATTCTTTAGACCACTATCTTAATTCGGCTCAAAGCGGAACAATTACACTTGAAATTATTGATACACTATTAAGCGATCTATCAGTTGTATCTGAGTTTTATAATGATAAAGATATTCCAATAAAACTATCACCCAAACAATTGAGTTCATTACTTTCAAGTGTGTATGACTATACGTTGCGTTTGGCATCAGCTAACAAAGTGTCCGTTGATAATATATCTTCACCCAAAATACTTTCTAAGAATAAGATAATCGACCTAAAACAATATTTGATAGCTCAAAAAGAGATTTTAAAAACTGTAGCGTAACCTTAAATTCAAAGGGCTGACCATATGGTCAGCCCTTTCCTTATACTCTTTTTATCCCTGCGCTCCTGCCGCAGCAGGAAAAATCACTAACATCAGTCAAAATATTGTCCACATAGCTACATGTGCATGATACTGTATTTTTAAGCAGAACCCTTGATTTATTCAGATATCAGAGCTTTTATTTTTTCGGTATTCTCTTCGCAATACTCTATTTCTGAGGAATACATTCGACAAATATCGCAAAGCAGTTCAAAATCAGGTTTATTTTCAGTATTGAGCATTTTATAAATACCGTTTATTATTCTGATACTTAAAACAGCAAAAGCAACCCTTGCGGCAAGATCTGACATATCTTCCGATTCAGGAATGTGGCGGTAAATGAAATAGACTAAAAGCTGTTCATAAGGGACATCAAATTCAGGGACGAAATCACTAAGGATATGCGCTGTAGTCAATTTATCTGTAATATCACGCCATGAACTGTCCATTATCTCCATATCCGCAAAAGCAGTTAAACATTTACATATAGCTTCTTCATCAAGAGATATTCCGAACAGTTCAAGAATACTGTCGATTCTTTTTTCAATACTCTGACTTCTGTCCTGAACCAGATCAAAAAGTCTTTCACGGAAAGCCAATATTACTTTTTCATCATCATAAAGCTCAATATCCTCACCGTCGTCCTCGATAATTTCAAGGACGGTTTTTTCTTTTTTGGAAAGAATTATTCGGCAGGCTTCTTCACAGCAAAACCCCAAACCGAGCTCTTCCCTATCTGAAAAGAAATTTCTGAAACGGGGGTGATCGGTGCATATCTGTGAAAGATGGTCTTCGCCCAATTCAGTAATAATATCGCAAAGACCTTTTTGATTCAGGAATGGACAACGCTCATTTTCACCGAGAATAAAGCTGTCTATTCCGTTTTCATTTTTAATTCCGCATTTCAATCGTGTGCCAAATTCTCCGCAAACAGAATTATACTTTGACATAGTTTCGGGATCAATGTCTATTTCCCATCCGATACAGCAGTTGTGACGGCATTTATCTGCAATACAATGAAAATCTTTATAATAATTCGGTGCAAATACTTTCATAATCTGACCTCGACTTCTGAATCTATTTCTATTGAATCGGAAGAAACAATGCAGTCTACAGCAATTATTCTGACACCTTTTTTTGAAGCTCTCCGTAAAGTATCTCCGAATTCTTTATGTGTTAAATCGTTTGGCGTAAAATAAGAAACACCTTTCATCTGTATAACAAACAGAATGTAAGCCTCATAACCATCATCAATACATTTTATCAACTCATTTATGTGTTTTACGCCACGTGCTGTGGGAGCATCGGGAAACCTGACTTCACCTTTATCTTCTAAAGTTACGCCCTTTACTTCCATAAAAGCTTTGCGTTCGCCGTCTTCGATATATATATCAAAACGGGAACTACCGTACTTAACTTCACGCTTGATTATTGCATTTTCACTAAAAATCCCACTGCGTTTCAGCCAATCAGCAGCTATATGATTTACTACCTGAGAATCTATATTGACAAAAACACCGTTTTCTTTCAATACACAGATGAGGTCATATTTAGTTTTTCGTTTAGGGTCATCTGATTTTTCAAGATAGATATCAGCGCTCGGTACAAGAAGTTCCTTACATCTTCCCGTGTTTTTGACATGAGCGATTTCTGTTTTTCCGTTGATCTCAACATTTGCAATAAATCGATTGAGCCTGCTGATAAACTTCCCTTTAACAATATTTTTATACTTCATAGTCTTATAACGCAAGACCTCTCCACAAAGAACGAACAGCATTGTCATAAAGTTCAACAATAGCGGCTTTTTTATTTTCGGTCATTTGCCTCAGACCATGTTCAATATAAGGAAGCTGTCTTCTTTGAGTCGCAGATTCACATGCTTTACAAATACGGAAATATTTTTCATCATTTGTTTTACAATACAAATCCTTTGCTTCAACATAAATTTTCATCAAATCATCAGGCAAGTCTGTAACATCTCCAGACAAAGTCTCTTCATGAGGTGTAATATGTATCGGACCGTTTCCGCTTTTTGACAAAGTAATGGTAACTTCGTTTTTTCCGCAAAGCAGCTCTTCGGGAATAAATATACGATTTCCGATAACCTCAATTTCTTCCGACCCAATATAAGCTTTAAACTCGGCATTTCCGCTTTCATACGCGATATAAACTTTTGTCTTTCCGAAATAAACGGGATATTTTTGATAATAATTACCAATTTCCGGCGGAATACTCGGAACAAGAACTAAACCGTCAGAAGTAGCTTCGTACCCGAAAAGTCCTCGCAAAAGACAAGTTGCGGGCGCAAAATTATCCACAACTACAGCAACAGGTCTACAGTTATCATAATCATTTGGAGCAAATTCTTTCGCCCAAGGATTATGCGTATTCGCTCCCCACTGAGAAAACGGTGAATCCTGTCTGTATTCATCAGTCCAATCCATATAAGTTTTAGCCGCAATGAACGCGTCTTCATATTTACCGAGCCTCATATAAGCGAGAATTGCTCTGCCTTCCACAGTCGCCCAACAACCGCCGTCAACCCAATCTCCACTCTTAAAACCAAGGGAATCCGGGGCAGAATCGGCGTTTCTGTAATTCACACAAGTATCATCCAAATGAGGATAATTCGCGCATATTATTCCGTATTTTCGGAGATTTTCAACGGACGAAAGTTTTCCGTAAATGCTATTGCTTAAACTTTCATCGGCAATTCCCAAAGCAATGGCATCAATATTAGGTAAAGTTTCAAAATACCCGTACTTCTCAGAGCCGTAAACACCATGCTTCGTACCGTCTTTATCCATAGACTTGCAATAGTAACCCTTATCCGTAAGCATTTGGGGAAGAGAGTTTTTCGTCTTTTCAAGTCTTGATACATACTCGGAAAAATCCTCCCCTGCAAGTTTCAAAACCTCAATAAACCGTTCAAGTGCAGCAGCATATGTTACGGAAAGTCCCGTAAGATACGCTTTGCCACCGTCAGGAGAGCCACCGTAGCTCGGTGCAAGCAGATTACAACACCGTCCCACAAGAAAAAGACCGTTGCTGTCACGTGTTTTTTCTATAAAATCAAGAGATCTACGCATAAGGGGTATATATTTTTCTATTTTTTCCTTATTCCTTCCGAAAAGGAGCATCTCACACTCCATGACAACTCCTGCGGCAGTAGCCTCATAAAACCATTCATAGCTGTTGTAGTCTCCGTCGCCCTGCTTGTATACTATACCGTTCGGAAGAACACAGTCACCTAACGAGCCGTCAGGAGCACAAATATCCAAGCATTCGGGTTGACATGGTTTCCCCTCATCTGCACCGATACGTTTTCCATCTCCGATCCTATCCCAGAAAAGGTCGTAAGAACGCTGTAAAACGTCTCTCCACAAACCTCCGAGAAAAGGAACAGCACCTAAAGTAAAGCCGTAAGAATTCTGTATCCACCAACCGTTCCAGATAAACCCTTCGGAAAATGTATCCATCGAAGCATTATATAGCATATTCAGATTAGGTCTTTGAACTGAACCATACAGCATCGAAAAGCTATCCTCAATAAGTTTTTTAAATTCCATAATAATTTTCCCCTTTTTATTAACAAAATTTCGGAGCAGTTTTGCCCCGAATTTTTATTTTCCAATATAAGTAAATCTACTCATTTCAAGTCCGTCAGCAAAAACAGTCTCGTTCCACATATGAGCAGGTCTTACCCATATCTGACCTTCGCCGTATAGGGCTTTGTAAACGACCATCGGTTCAAGAGTCTCGGAATGTTTTGCTACACCGATGACCTCGTACTCGTTACCTTTGTAATGCCTGTATTTGCCAAGTTTAATTTCGTTCATATTAAAACCCCATTGCAATGATCTATTTCATGCTGTATTATCTGAGCTGTCCAGCCCTCAAATTTTTTGATACGTTTTTCAAATTTCCTTGTCTGCCACTGAACTTTTATGGTTTTATATCTTTTGGTCTGTCTTGAACCTGCCAGGGAAAGGCAATTTTCCTCAGTATCATAAGGGAATTTAGCTTCAAGAATAACGGGATTGAACATTTCGGAAAACTTTCCGTTATCATCAAAAACGATTATACATTTTTTGACTCCGATCATATTTGCAGCCATTCCCACACATCTGTCTGCATTAGCCTCCAAAGTATCAAGAAGATCATCTGCCACAGAAATATCATCAGGAGTTGCAGGCAAAGATTTCTGACCGAGGAAAATAGGATCGTGAACTATTTCTTTTATCATCTTTCACTCATGACCTCTTTGATATTTTTATAGAATTCGTCCAATATCCTGCTGTAATCTGAATGAAGGAGTGTTTTTGCCTCATTGATATCAGCCCAACGGAATCCTACTATCTCATTCGGACGAATGATCTCAGGTTCACCGTTTGATTCCGCAAGATAAAGAACGACTGTTTTTCGAGCATTTTTTGCTACGGGATAATGAACTTCTCTTCTGTACTGAGGGAATATCTTGACATTCATCCCGATCTCTTCCCTTGTTTCACGGCATGCGGTCTCAACTTCTGTTTCCCCCGATTCCATATGTCCTTTCGGAAAACTCCAAGTTCCAGCACCGTTCTGGAAAAGAAGAAGAAATTCAATATTACCATTGTTATTTCTGAAAACTACCGTACCGCAGGACCTGTGATATATGGGGATTATTTTTGATTTAAAATACTTTTCCTGAAATTCCACAAATTTTGAGATCTGAGCCTGATGGAATTTTTTACCGATTGGAGCACCGACAAGTTTATCCTCTGAATCATCTGTTCTGAGGATAGCTCCGATTATACGACATGTATATTTGGATACAGGGTGATCCAAACCCACAAGATAAACATCAACCTCTTCACCGTCGCCGCCTACAGTATTGGGGATATAACCGTAATTTACGGGATATACAATATCTTCATGGTCGGGATGAACGGACCCCAAAGGTCTGTCAATTACAATATCAACGATCCTGCCGAGAAAATGTGTTGCTCTTGCTTCACGGAGAGTTTTTCTAATGAATTCTGACTTTCCTGCAGTATACGATTCTCTGTCTTCGGAATATTTCTCGCAAAGATCCAATTTTAAAGTTTCATATTCTTTGGCTATGTTTATATTCTCGTTGAGGTAATCTCTGAATGTGATATAGTCAGCCCATTCCTTACCTCTTACCTCTACAACATGAATATGACAGTTTCTGATATCGTTTTCAAAATCTCCGCTTGAAAAGAAAAGCTCTCGATCTCTGCCTATGTCTTTATACATATATCCGTTACGTTCCATAAGGGAAATGAAACGTTTTGCATAATTCAGGTCTTTAACCCCGACTGCAATATCAATTATGGGTTTCGCCTTGATAGACTTTACAGCTGTGCTTCCTACATGCTGAATATCTACAGCAGCTTTACCGAAGATCCCCTTAAGTCTTGAGATCGTTTCAGCAGCAAAAGAATCCCATTTTGTATCATGGTATAATAATTGAACTGTTCCGCGCTTTAAGCCTATCATAGTTTCGCCCCTTTCATTCTTTATTTCTGCAGATACTCAAAAAGACATTTACAGCCCTCAAGAATATCTCTGTATGTAATATCAAACCTATCTGTATACCATGGGTCTGCAACATCTCCGCCACGAGATGTATAATCCATCAATTTATGAACTTTCCCATCAGGATCATTGCCGAATATGCGTCCGATATTTCTCATATTATTGCTGTCCATGCAGATAAAAAGATCATATTCATCATAATCGCTTTTCTGAAGACGGACAGCTCGTTTGCCGTCGCATTTGAGACCGTGCTTTGCAAGTTCCTCACGGGCAGGTGGATATACGGGATTTCCGACCCCGTTCCATATCTCTTCGGAGCTCGTGGCACTTGAAGTGATATAGTATTCATTATCCAAACCGTTACGAAGAATGATGTCCTTGAATATAAATTCAGCCATTGGACTGCGGCAAATATTGCCGTGACATACAAACATTATTCGCTTCATACATCCACTCCTGACTGTTTTTTTATTATCCCTTATATTCTATCATATTTTGAGTTATTTTTCAATACGTTTTCCCAAAAAATCATATTTATATGCGACAAATCCCCTCATTTTTTCATGAGGGGACCTGATTTTTCAATTTAATTGTCAAAATAATCCGTTTTTGCTTCGTAAACACCGCTGATAGTTTCAGGAATTACGTCATGTTTTGATATCTGAGCAAGCCCATCGGGATAAATTCCGAGGCAATAACGGAAATAGATATATGTTGGAATTGCAGACCAACCGTGGCAAAGGCTTCCTGCGAATCCAAAATCGTCTCCGCCTACAGCAGTTTCCCAAAATGTGGTAGCATTATTCTTCATCATGGATCCGTAAACTTTTGCGATATCATCAAACACGAATCTTCCGTATTTTTCGGAGCGCTTCAAAAGAGATTCATAAAAATAAATACTGTTGGAAAGAGTTATTTTTATAAAATTATCATTGAATGCCATGTTTTCAAGTACTGCATCAATTTCAGCTTCAGGGCAGATTCCGCTGTAAACAGCCAAAGCCTGAGCAAGCTGAGAAAGGATAAACCTCTCCCCTGTTGTTTTTCCTATTTTAGTAAAATAGTATCTATTTGCGGGATCATAAAAATATTCATGAGTAGTTTTTTTCAGGTTTACGGAGTTTGCGTGCCAATAAGCGCTTTTTTCTTCGTTTTCCAAAACCTCAAATATCTTCCCGACGCTCTCATATGCCAGAGCCACAAAAGCCTGTAGAGGTAGATCATAGCTGATCTCATCAGAGGAATCAACCTTACCTATACTTCCTTCAAGTCCGGGTTTCCACTCATAAAAATTCCAATATTCGACATCTTTGAGTATTGGAATAAGTCCATTTGCATCCGTAAGCTTTCGGAAATTTTCACAAACACGTTCTGCAACGGGCAACATTTCCTTTGCAAATTCAATGTCACCTGAATGAAGCAAATATTCCCACAACTGCAAAGAGAATATAGCACTGAAGCACGGTATGGTTATTGAAACTCTTGCCGGAGAACAAAGTTCAAGAAGATCATCTTCACGTATGGACTGCGCTATAAGTCTGATGGAAGCCTTTGCAAAATCGTATTCTTTAAATGTATAGTAACCGCAAAGCATCTGATTACGAGAATCCATTGTGTAAAGAGCCTGTTCTCTCCAGGGGCAGTCTTCATAATGTTCATGCATACACAGAAGTAAGGTCCTCTTACATATCTCGTATATCTCATTGTGAATATGATCGGCACATTTAAAGGAGATATCCGAAGTGGTAGGATAATCGGTGGGAATTATTCCCACATAATGTATTTTAACAGAAGGACTGTAAGCATGAACAGATAAATATCTGCCTCCGCACCGTTTGAAATAATGAGAGAATTTCGTTCTTCCTGCAGGAACAATTACACGTGCAGCAAAGTTTCTGCCTCCGACAACAGTTCTTATACGGACATCATCAAGATGTTCCCCCCAACCGAGCATTATCTCAGACTTTTCAGGTACTTCAATATCGAAAGTGATAAACCCTGATTCTTCCCTGCCGATATCAAAAACAGCATACACGCCGTCTTTTTCGTGTCGGCGAACAAGTTCAAGCCCTTTTTCGTAATTAATATTTTCATAGCGTTCACCGAAACCCATATAAGCGAACTGCATCTTATCGCCCATTCGATCAACTTTTTCACCGTCAAGAAATGAACCGTTAGCCATAAGTCTGATTTTCGGAGCATCTTTCACAACAAGTTTTTTAATTGGTCTCGGCTCAAGCTTTTCAAATTTACGAGTTTCAACCGCTTCTCCGAGAACAGCATTTGTATTTGACAGGTCACATTCAAAAGAGTATGATAACTGACCTGTTACTTTATCTACAGGACCGCTTTTATAATGATTATCAAAATAAACTACAGTATCAAGGTCTGAGTTCACAACGGGAATACCATTTTCGGTTATTACATACATAACACCCGGTGTACCCTTACGGTAAGTGGAACTGTCTTCATTCTGACAATAACCGATGATCTCAATTTCGTTATCACCCTCGGAAAGATGTTCGGTAATGTCGAAATCGTCATATATCTTGCAAAGATCAGGGTAATCGGCAAACTGTCCCCCATCTATATATTTATCGTTTATATACAGCGCATAGTTAGAATCGGCGGTTATATAAATACGGTATTCAGAACCCTTTTTTACCGTAAGTGATTCAAAAAAATCAACGTAACAGTTTACTGTATCTTCGTAACCTTTGCACCAGATAAATTTAGCATTTTCAAATATATTCATTGTAGTATCCCCTTTCTGTATATATTTTAACTCATAATAAAGTTTTTGTCAAGAGGGGTATTGATTTTTGTCGAAATATATGGTATACTATTAGTTATCAAAAAGAGAAATGAGGATAAATTATGAGTAAAGGAAAAAAGAAAAATAAAGCGCAGGGAGTTATCGGTGTTATATTTTTCATGCTTATCGGTTTTTTCTGCGGAATACTTATGGCTGAATATGCGTTTTCAAGCGACGAACCTATACTGGGATTTATCATACTGTTCGTATCAATGTACGTCACAATGATCTTACAGATAATCATTCATGAGGGCGGACATCTCATATTCGGTCTGCTGACGGGATATAAATTCGTATCTTTCAGAATAGGTTCTTTCACTTTAATAAGAATAAACAACGAACTCAAATTCAAAAAATTAAGCCTTGCAGGTACAGGAGGTCAATGTCTTCTCAGCCCTCCCGAAATGAAGGACGGAAAGATCCCTTATGTTCTGTATAATTTAGGCGGTTCCATTCTTAACACAATAACGGCAATAGTTTTTTTGATACTCGGTTTGGTATTCAAAGAAATTGAAATACTCAATGCGGTCCTCATCATGGCGGCAATAGTTGGTTTTGCTTATGCGCTGATGAACGGAATTCCGCTTCGTCTCGGAACTATTGATAATGACGGATACAATACACTTTCAATGAGTAAAGACCCGAAAGCTCTGCGTTCTTTGTGGATACAGATGAAAGCAAGCGAAATGACTGCAAACGGTGTACGACTTAAAGATATGCCTGAGGAATGGTTCACTCTTCCCGAAAAAGAAGAAATGAAAAACAGTATGACGGCTGTTCTCGGAGTTTTTGCCTGCAACAGACTAATGGATGAGCTAAGATTCGATGAAGCTGAAAAACTCATGAAAGAATATCTCAACGAAGAAAATGCTGCTGTGGGTATCTACAAAAGCCTTATGACTTGCGACATTGCATTCTGTGAAATGATAAAGGATCTTCCTGACACAGAAGCCATTGAAAAACTTCTCGACAAACAGCAAAAAGCTTTTATGAAAAGCATGAAAAACTATCCCTCAGTATTGAGAACTGAATATACATATCAGTTACTGATAAAAAAAGATATTCCTACTGCATTGAAGCTTAAAAAGCAATTTGAAAAAGTTCTTAAGACCCATCCGTATACAGCAGATGTGGAAAGCGAAACGGAACTTATACAAATTGCAGAAACAAAAGCAGTAATGCCGCTGAACGAACTATAAAAAACCTATCCCCCTCACAACGAGGGGGATAAATTGTATGAGAGCTTTATTCAATAGGAACTATATAGTTTTCATCATCGGAACGGCAGAGTCGAATATTTGCATAGTTTCCGTCCTCACCGTTTCCGTCGTAAGAAACGTAATAATAAGAAACGCCGTTTTCATCAGCGCCTAAAGAAGCTATACCCGTACTTCCGTAAGAGTAGTTTGTCCCGCAGATACCTGTCTTTTCGTCACGGACATTTCCTTCCGCAAGAGCAAAAACATTTCCGAATTCACCCTCACGACCAATCAGAGCTTTATATTCGGGACTCTTTGAAACATCAATGAGATACATGGGATAATTGGGGAACTGATCCTTTTTTCCTGTATATACACACATCATGTACACATTTCTTGCAGGGTCGTAATCAAGATTCTGAACACCCCAATTGGTATTGCCGGTGTACGCGTAAAACACTTCATAATCAAGGTTTTCTCCGCATTTATGCATGGAGTTCTGAGAAATGGGGGCAGCCACAGCTTTTATGCTGTCGGGATCATATCTCAGAATAACCTGATGGTCATTGTCATTTCTGTTAATGTCGGAATATATGCCGTAGCAGACAAAAAGCCATTCCTTTCCGTCATTTGCACCCGGCATGGGACCTATTGCAGTACCGTCTATACCTGAACAGTCGAAGATATGTTCGTTGCCGTTCTTTTCTGTTCCGAGGTAATCGTCTGTAACTCTTGAAAGAAAAGCCGCTACCATAATGCCGTCATTTTCCGCATCCATATCTGCACGGGTTATCTTTTCGCCGTCAAAAACAACAATGTAAAAGGCATTTTCAATGGATTCCGCATTGTTTCTGTTCAAAATACCTTTGCCTATGGAGTCGTTTTTATACTCAAGAGAGCCGTATACAAGTCCATCTGACTCTCTGAACTGAATACAGCCCAGATGACCTAACAGTCCACCCACAGAACCGAGAAAATTCCCATCAAAGTCCGTCTTTACAAGCTTTGTCGTAAACGAATAATAAATAACTCTTTTCTTCATATCAACTGCAATACCCTGACAGTGACCTGTACTATGAACCCCTGAATATATGTTTTTGGGAAGAGCCGAAAAGTTTATCATTTTAAACACCTCATCAACATTATTTTTCTTAATTATAACAAAATTCTTTTTATTTGTCAATAGCAATATACAGATTCAAATCAAAAATAATTCTTTTTATACTTTTTACTATTGACTTTTCTTTCATTTAGGTATATAATATATATACTAATATGCAAAGAGGTTTATTTATTTGACTAGACTATTTCTGGCTCCAATGGCCGGCATCACAGACAGAGCATTCAGACAAATATGCCGCGAAAACGGCGCTGATGTTCTCGTAACCGAAATGGTAAGCTCAAGGGGTATATACTATAAAGACAAAAAAACAAAAGAACTTCTGACTTTCTCAGAACAGGAGCAGCCGATAGGTATCCAGCTTTTCGGCAACGAACCTGAAATAATGGCTTATGCAGTAAAAGTTGCAGAAGAATACTCTCCGAAATTTATTGATGTAAACATGGGCTGTCCAATGCCAAAGATAGTGAATAACGGTGACGGAAGTGCCTTGATGAAAAACCCTGTTCTCGCAGGGAAAGTCGTCGAAGCAATGGTTAAAGCTACAGATCTTCCAATCACGGTGAAATTCCGCGCAGGATATACTGCAGAAACAATAAATGCTGTTGAATTCGCAAAAGTTATGGAAAACAGCGGAGCTTCAGCAATAACAGTTCATCCAAGAACCAGAGAGCAGCTTTATTTGGGAAATGCGGACCACTCCATAACCGCAGCAGTAAAAGAGGCAGTAAAAATCCCCGTAATAGCAAACGGAGATATTTTCACACCGGAAGATGCGAAAAATGTCATGAATTATACTAAATGTGATGATATAATGGTAGCAAGGGGTACTTATGGAAACCCGTTCATTTTTGGTCAGATCAAAGAATATTTGGAGACAGGTACATATAAAAAAATAACCGTTGAAGAACGCCTGAAAACAGCCTTGAGACAGCTTGAGCTTATGTGTGAATTCAAACCGGAAAGACAGGCTGTGCCCGAAGCAAGAAAACACATGGCATGGTACCTCAAAGGACTTTATGGAGGAGCCAAACTTAAAAACAAGATCTTTGAAGCTGCCACAAAAGAAGATATAGCAGAAATACTTAAAGGTTATTTTTAAACTGACATCACAGAAATTTTCAGAAAAGGAGGAGCGCAATGAACGACCACGCAAAATTTGAGACAACATTGGAAGAGACAGATCTTTCGCAAATAGAGTTCATTAAAGAACTGAAATCAGGAAGCGAAAAAGCTTTTGGTCGTCTCATCGAAGAAAATCAAAAAAAAGTATATAGAATCGCATTGTCGTTCGTGAAAAACCCAACCGACGCTGAAGATATTGCCCAGGAAGTTTTCATCAGGGTATACACTTCTATCGGAAACTTCAAAGGCAATTCTTCTCTTTCAACTTGGATATATAAAATAACATATAATTTATCCCTTGATTTTCTGAAACGAAATAATAAAAAACTGAAAACCACCAAAACTCTTGATGACCCAGAAGACACGGAAATTCTGGAACTTTCGGGAGATAAATTCATTCCCGAAAAGGAATTTGAAGATAAAGAATTAAGGAAAGACATTGAACAAGCGCTTAAAGCTCTCCCCGATGAACAGAGACAGCTGATCGAGCTGAAAGATGTTCACGGGTTCTCATATGAAGAGATCATTGAAATAACAGGGCTGAAAGAAGGCACAATGAAATCAAAATTAAACAGAGCACGTGTATCGTTAAGAAAAAGTTTACAATCTAAGTGGAACTTTTAAGATTTTTTTAAGTCTAAGAGAATGTAAGAAATGAATTAAGAAAGAAAGGAGCAGACGCCATGGAAGATGAAATATATAAAAAATGCGTAAGTACGGAAGAAATTTACGACATCATCAACGGTGAAGCTTCAGAAGAACTCTGCGACCTTTTAGCCGAGCACATTAAACATTGCGAAAAATGCAGACATGAATACGAAAGCATCAAAGCTATTTCAAGCGCATTGAAAGATATGACTTCAGAGCCAAGCGCTGATTTCGCAAAAAACACATTGGCAAAGCTGAAAAAGGTAAAGAAAAACCCAATTTTAAGAATCACGGGACATCCCGCATTCAAATCAGTGACCGCAGTAGCGGCTTGTTTGATACTTGTATTTATAGTATGCAGTCGAGGAATTTTCGGAACTGCGGAAGAAATGCTTTTCAAACGGAATAACAACGACGGTATCTCGGTGATATCGGAAAGCGACCTTGTAGATGAAACCTCCACAAACGATTTTGATGTGTCTCTCTACACAACAAAATCAGACGAAAATATTCCCGGCAGCACACCGGACAAAGTCGATACGGTTTCAGATGGAGAACCTATACCTGCCCCCGTTGCCCCTGCACCAACACCTGTAGATCCAGCACCTTTTGATCCTGCAAACAGCGGAAAATCAAATGATACAGACGATGCTGTGCAGAACTCCGCAGTAACAGTCCCCAACGCAACAGAAGTTGTGGAGCCTTTAGCTCCGGTCCCCCCTGCAGCACCGATGGCACCTGAAATGCCCTATGATTATTATGAACCAACAGAACCTGATCCCGATACTGTTTGGACACCCACAGGAGAAGAGAACACAAAAGAGGCAACAGTACAGACTGATCCGAACTATGTGATCCCCGACGCAAACAAACCCGAAAGTCCTGTAGCCCCGCCTGAACTTCCATCTTCAGCACCAGCACCCGTAGTTCCAAACAGCGCTACAAGTGATGCAGGTCCGGGAAATAATATTGAAGTTGCAAACCCATCAGCAAGCGATTCAGGCAGTAGTAACGATTCAATCGAAATCCCAACGACGATATGTCCTGAAGGGCCTCAGCCTATCACAAATCCTTCAGCGAGTGATGCGTTTTCCGATAATCCTGAAATTCCTGAGCACATCTATTTCCCCACAGAGCTCATAGATAATGTAACAATAATAGGAGCTGTTTACGACCATGAAACTACTCTAATATCAACAGCGGAAAATATATATTTTATGATTCTTGAAAATAAAGAAAGCGCTGAATCTCAATACAACAGCATTTTAGAAAAATGTGAAGACAGATCAGCTGAATATGCAGATATTATCGAAGAGCAGAAAAACTATGTACAAGAGCCCATTGAAGTTGCGCCGGGCGATCCTGTACCTGTAACCCCGATGTTGCCAGAAGACTACGGTAAACCTACGGCAAAAGAAATAGAAGAGGATTTCTTCATTGATATTCTTAAAGGTCACGAAACTTCTTGCGCAATATATTGGTACGAAAACGGAATATTTTACAGGCTTATTCTGCCGTTAGAATACCTCGACGGAAATGAAGTCAGATTCAAAGAACTTTCGCTTATTGAAAACCCCGTAAAATAAGACAAAAGACTCCGATACCCTAAAAAGTATCGGAGTTTTGTTTTATATAATCAGATCGTAAATTCTGTTTCTGCGGGAACAGCTGCGCCAAGTGCAAGGCTTCGTTCTGTAGGAACTGAACCGCCTGCGTACAAATGATACGTACCGTGAGCAAAAAATTCTACGCCGTCTGTATCAAATAATTTAAAGGCTCTGTCGTCCAAATCAAATGAAACGGTCAGTTCTTCGCCTGCAGAAAGTGTGATCCTGCGGAATCCGACAAGTCTCAACTGAGGTTGATGCTCCAATCCTGCGCTGTCAAGATACAGCTGAACGACCTCGTCACCGTCACGGTCACCAACATTTTTGACAGTCACGGAAACGGTTCTGCCGCTAATACTGAGATCAGAATACTCAAACTTAGTATATGATAATCCGTAACCGAAAGGATACAGCGGAGCCTTTGTCTGATACATATAAGTTCTTCCGTGTTCCATTTCATAGTCGTCAAAGGCAGGGATATCATCTACGGAAACGGGGAATGATGCACAAAGTCTGCCAGAGGGATTCACATCACCCCACAAAATATCTGCAAGCGCACGTCCACCTGATTCACCGGGGTACCACGCTTCAATAACTGCGGCAGAATTTTCATGAATTTCGGGAATAGTCAAAGGACTGCCTGTAATCAGAACTACAACAAGATTCTTATTAACTGAATAAACACGGCGGAGCATTTCACATTGTTCGGGAGGAAGGTCCAAGGATTCCTTATCTTTTCCTTCCATTTCATAATCCGTACCCAAACCGACTACGGCAATTACAACATCTGATTTTGCCGCAACGGCACATTCTTCAGCAAACGGATCCGCCTCGCCTGCAACAGGAACTATCCATTTCAGGGTTACAGAGGGATTTTCCGCAGATTTTATGTATTCAATACAGATAGGATATGTCTTACCCTCTTCCATTGTTACGGTTGCGTTTGTTCCGATCTCTTCACCATTGAATATAACTTTCGGAATATCGCATTTTGCACATCCCGTATAAGACAAGCGAAGCTGATATTCACCGCTTACAGACGGACACAACTGACCTGTCCAACGAATAGAATACTGCATACTTTCGATAAACGAATCGGGCATCTGATTTCGCCATGCAAAATCAATTTTCTCATCAATTCTGGTTTTACACGGATTCAAGAATTTACCGTTGTTATAGTATTCCCCACGAAGACCGGGCTGTCCATCAGGGGTAAGAAGGCTCTCCTGAGGTACCACAGTGAAATTTTCTGCCTTGCTGATATAATTCCATTTAGCAAAATGGCAACGGTCGCCTGCAACAGCTCTGATACCGTCAAGGGGAGAAACAGGACTGTTCTTAGGTTTACCGCTGTAATCACCAAACTGACAAATATGCGCATTATTTCCGACAACCGCAACGCTTGCATCCCGACGAAGAGGCAGAATTCCATTATTTTTGAGAAGTACCATAGATCTTGCCGCCGCAAGGTAAGCAAGTTCTGCATGCTTTTCACAACCGATAACAGATAGAGGTATAGATGTGAAAGGTACATTTTCTTCGGGATCAAACTGACCGAGCTTAAATCGTGCAGTCAAAATACGGAAACAAGCTTCATCCACACGAGCCTCAGTTGTTTTTCCGTCAGCAATTTGTTTCTCTAAAAATTCCATATAGAAATGTTCATATGGACTGTAACTTCCACATTCAAGATCGACCCCTGCATTTAATGCGGCTGATGCGGCATCTTCGGGATCTTCGTGTTTTTTGTGGGCATCCCACAGACGTGCTATACCGCTGCAGTCAGAAACGATATATCCGTCAAAGCCCCACTCGCCACGAAGAATATCGGTCAGAAGTCTATGATTCTGATGACAAGGTTCATCATTTACTGCATTATACGCCGCCATGAGAGCTTCGGGCTTTCCTTCTTCTACGGCATAGCGGAATGGGGCAAGGTGATATTCACGAAGGCTTTTCTCACTCATAACCGCATTGCAGGAAAAACGATTGTGTTCTTCATTGTTTGCTGTAAAGTGCTTCGGTGTCGCAACTGCCTTGAGGTATTTGGGGTCATTTCCTTGCAGACCGCTGACAAATGCGGCTCCCATTTTTCCTGCCAGATACGGGTCTTCACCGTAGGTTTCACCCGTTCTGCCCCAACGGGGGTCACGGCAGAGATTCAGGTCAGGTGACCAGAATGTGAGCAGACCGTTATATCTACCCTCATATTCGTCTTCGGAAACCGCAACGCCCTTACCGTGATGATACATAGCACGTGATTCGTCGGAAATAGCATCTGCGATCTCTTCCAACAATTCATCATCAAATGTTGAACCCAAAGCAATAGCCTGAGGAAACACCGTAAAATTACCCGGACGAACAACACCATGCAAAGCTTCGTTTCCATGGAAATACTTGGGAATACCAAGGCGTTCATTTGCCGCCGAGGTTTCAATCATGATCATGAGTTTTTCTTTCAAGGTCATACGGTCCAGCAGATCCCGAACTCGTTCCTTTATTGGTAATGAAGTATCTTTAAATTTCATAAAAAGTCCAACCTTATAAAATTACATATATTTATTTACATCTGAGCAAGTTTTTCAAAATTTGATTTAACTGCAGGATAGATCTCATCATAAAGGCGGAAGTATTTTTCGTACTTTGAAACATTTTCTGCAATAGGCTCCTGAACCTTATCGGTTTTAACGATTTTTTCGCAAGCTTCCTGTACTGTAGAATAAACGCCTGCGCCTACAAGAGCCAATATTGCAACGCCGAGGGCGGGACCTTCTTTTGAAGATGTTGTTTTTACTGGACAACCGTACTGATCTGCAAGCATTTGTCTCCACAAGGAAGATGTTCCGCCACCTCCGCAAGCCATCATGTCGGAGACATTTATATCCATTTCACGGCAGATCTCAATACTGTCACGAAGTGCATAAGTTACGCCCTCCATAACGGCACGGAGCATATCTTTTTTAGTATGAATAGCTGAAAGTCCGAAGAACATACCCCTCGCATTTGGATCAAGGTGGGGAGTTCTTTCACCCATGAGATAAGGAATGTAAATGAGTCTGTTTGCACCTATAGACACAGTTTCAGCCTCTTTATCCATGAGATAATAAGGGTCAACGCCCATAAGCGCCGCTGTTTCCTTTTCGGATTGGCAGAAATTATCCCTGAACCATTTGAGGGACAGCCCTGCACTCTGAATAACGCCCATTATATGCCAACAGTCAGGAACTGCCGCGCAGCAGGTGTGAACTCTGCCTTTGGGATCAATGGAAACTTTTGAAGTATGAGCAAAAACGACACCGCTTGTACCGATAGTAGTGAAGGCTTTACCGTCTGAAACAACACCCGTACCCACAGCGGCAGCAGCGTTATCCCCTGCCCCACCAACAACGGGAGTACCAACAGCAAGACCTGTCAAAACAGCAGATTCTTCTGTAATACGACCTGTTATTTCGCAGGATTCATAAACTTTTGCAAGAAGGCTCATATCTATGCCGAGAGCATCACAGACTTCCCTGCTCCAACATCTGTTGGGAACATCAAGGAGTTGCATACCGGAAGCATCGGAAACTTCCGTGGCAAATTTACCTGTAAGTTTATATCTGATATAATCTTTCGGTAAAAGAATATGACAGCATTTGGCGTAGTTTTCAGGCTCGTTGTTCTTTACCCAAAGGATCTTTGCCGCAGTCCAACCCGTCAATGCAGGATTTGCAGTGATTTCAATGAGCTTTTCTCTGCCGATCTTTTCATTCATCTCATCGACTTCTTTTGCCGTACGCTGATCACACCATATGATCGAATTACGGATAATATCTCCATTTTCGTCAAGCATGACAAGTCCGTGCATCTGTCCCGAAAGACCTATACCGACGATATCTGTATTTTTAACGCCGCTATTTTCCAAAACCGTCTTCACGGTAGAAATCGAAGCGTTGTACCAATCCAAAGGGTTCTGCTCCGCATAGCCGTTCTGAGGCTGATACATGGGATACTCTACAGTAGCTGACGAAATAACGGTTCCGACCTCGTCGAAAAGAACTGTCTTTGTTCCGCTTGTACCGATATCTATACCTATAACGTATCTCATTTTTATCTCCTTAAAGACTGAACATTATATTGTTCATAACAGATTCAAGCATTTCCTGTCTGCCGCTTGAAAGAGTATCAACTACTTCACCTTTTGCAAGGGCATATTTTTCAAGATCTTCAAAAGTTACTTTTCCTGAAATAATATCAGCACCGATACCTGTTTTCCAGGAAGAATAGCGGTCTTCAACGAATTTATCAATTCTGCCGTCAGAGATCATTTTATCTGCTATTCTGAGACCGAGAGCGAAAGCGTCCATACCTGCAATATAGCTGTGGAAGATATCTTCAGCAGTATAAGAACCTCTTCTTGCCTTAGCGTCAAAGTTCAAGCCACCGTTAACAAAACCGCCTGCTTTAAGAACCTCATACATACAAAGGGCTGTTTCGTAAACATTCGTGGGGAACTGGTCTGTATCCCAACCGAGGAGCATATCGCCCTGATTTGCGTCGATGGAACCGAACACACCGTTTTCTCTTGCAAGACGGAGTTCATGCTGGAATGTATGCTGTGCAAGAGTTGCGTGGTTTGCTTCAATATTCATTTTGAAATCGTTTTCAAGACCGTATTTACGGAGGAAAGCGAGAACTGTTGCAACATCGAAGTCATACTGATGCTTTGTGGGCTCCTTTGGTTTGGGTTCGATATAGAAATCCCCTTTATAACCGATGGAACGGGCATAATCCACAGCCATTCTCATAAGGCGTGCCATATTATCAAGCTCAAGTCCCATATTTGTGTTGAGAAGTGTTTCATAACCCTCACGTCCGCCCCAGAAAACATAACCGTTGCCGCCGAGTTTTACAGTTGCTTCAATAGCCTTTTTTATCTGTGCCGCAGCATATGCGAAAACATCGGCAGAGGGAGAAGTTCCCGCACCGTGCATATAACGTGGATGATCGAAGCATTTTGCAGTACCCCAAAGACATTTTTTAGAGGGGTCAGCCTTCATTTTTTCAACCATATAATCTGTTATAACATCAAGCTTTTCGTTGGATTCAGCCAAAGAGCCATATTCGGGAGAAAGATCTCTGTCATGGAAACAGAAATATTCAATGGAAAGCTTATCCATTATTTCAAAAGCCGCATCTACCTTTGCTTTTGCTATCTTTTCGGGATCTTTTTCTCCCCATGTTTTGTCAGCAGTACCGCAGCCGAACATATCAGTTCCGTCCCCGCCCATGGTATGCCACCATGAAAGTGCAAATCTGAGCTGTTCTTTCATTGTCTTACCGCAGATAATTTCATCGGGGTTATAGTATTTAAATGCAAGGGGGTTTGTACTGTTCTTTCCCTCATATTTGATTTTACCTATGTTTGCAAAGTATTCCATTTTATTTATCTCCTTTTAAAATTTTACTGTTACAGTTTCGCCTTTTTTAACAAAGACTTTTTTGAAACCGCAAAGGTTCTTATGGGGTATATATTCAAATTTAAGAACTGAATATTTAGTATCGAAATCACCTTTATTCGTGATCTCAACCGCATTTTCATCTATCCAGTTTTCTTCGATCTCGGAATATGTAAGACCGTAACCGAATTCGTAAACAGGAGTTCCCTTGAAGAACTTATATGTTCTGTTTTCCATTGAATAATCTGTAAAATCTGGCAGATCATCAACACTTTCGTAGAATGTTACAGGCAGACGTCCGCTGGGAGATACCTTACCGAAAAGAATATCAGCCAAAGCAAGTCCGCCCATTGCACCGGGATAGAAACACTGAAGAACTGCATCACATTGATCTTTCTGCTTTGAAAGATTTATACAGCTTCCTGAAACATTAACGTAAACTATGGGTTTTCCCAATTTTAATATTTCTTCATAGAGTTCATTCTGAACATCGGGAAGTTCAAGTGTGACCTTGTCGCCGCCTGTCTGTGCGTTGTAAGCGTCGCCATCTTCGCTTTCCATTGTGGGGTCAAGACCCATGCACATAATAACTACATCGGCATTTTTGACTTCGACCAATGCTTCTCTGACAGTAATTCCCCAATCTCTATTCGGAACTTCAAAAAGAGTACAGCCTTGTGCGTAACCGACCCCCGTATACTGCTGGAGTCCTCGTAGAATAGTATAATATTTTGACGGAACACCATGATAATTACCGAGAAGAACATCTTTTGAATCGGCATTCGGACCGACAACGGCTATCTTCAGATCTTTTTTCAAAGGTAAAATACCGTTATTTTTCAGCAAAACAATACTTTCCTGAGCCATCTCACGGTTTATAGCCGCAAATTCATCACTTTCAACGACATCAAACGGAATATCGTCATACTCACAATCATCCGCAAACATACCGAGTCTGAATCTGGCCGTAAAAAGTCTTTCAACACAAGCGGTTATTGTCTCCTCGGAAACAAGGTCCAAAGCCGCAGCAGTTTTAAGCCACTTATACGCATCTCCGCAGTTGAGATCACAACCGTTATTTACAGCTAAGGCAGCACTTTCAGCGTAATTTTCCGTTACTTTATGTTCATTATTTATGGCACATATAGCACCGCAGTCTGAAACAACATAGCCCTTAAACCCGAATTCTTCTCGGAGAATATCTTTAAGAAGAGTTTTGCTTCCGCAGCAGGGTTCACCGTTTGTCCTGTTGTATGCCCCCATCAAAGCAGACGGATCTGCGTTATCGATACAATACTTAAATGCCCAAAGATACGTCTCACGAAGATCTTTTTCGTTTACAACCGCATTAAAAGAGAGTCTTCCCTTTTCCGGTCCGCTGTGGGCGGCGTAATGCTTAAGGGTAGCATCAACTTTTCTGTATTTGCCGTTACCCTGAAGACCTTTCACAAAAGCAGTACCCATTCTGCCTGTCAGATATGGGTCTTCACCGTATGTCTCATGGCCTCTTCCCCAACGTGGATCACGGAAAATATTTATATTTGGAGACCAATAAGTCAAACCCTGATAAATTTCAGTATCGCCGAATTTTTTATATTCGTTATACTTGGCTCTTGCCTCATCGGAAATAACATTTGCAACCTTTAACATAAGTTCTTCATTAAAGCTTGCAGCCATACCTATAGACTGAGGGAAAACCGTCGCCCTGCCTGAACGTGCAACCCCATGAAGCCCTTCGTTCCACCAGCAATATGCAGGGATACCAAGGCGTTCTATTGCAGGGGCTTCGTAGCGCATTTGAGACATTTTCTCTGCAAAAGTCATTTGAGCCACAAGCTCTTTTGCCATTTTTTCAAAATCCATAATAAAACTTCCTTTCACTGTATAATATTTCAAATACATTATAACACAGTTCACAAAAATATTCAACTGCAAATCCTGCTTTTTTATGGACACATCTTGCTTTTTTCATAATTATATAGTATACTATTATTATAAGGGAGTGAAACTTATGTCCAACGCATTATACGAAAACATAAACAAAGCTACATACGACTTTCCGCATATGGAATTTAATTCACAAAATCTCACATACATCTCGCATTTTCATAACGAAATAGAGATCGCATATCTTGTAAAAGGCTATTCTACTGTTTTTTGCGATAACAGAAAAATTGATGCTTCCGAAGGTGATCTGTTTATTTTTATGCCGGGACAAATACACAGTTTTCTTTCAACAGAACCTAATCTATACTATATTTTCAAGTTAAGATGTGAAAATGATGCTGACGGTACGGATTTTTCGACACTCAGGACAGCCAATATGCCCATTGACAGAAATTGCGGCCTTTACCGAAAACTTATTGATAATATAAACGAAAGTAAAGAAGAGTTTGAAAGAAATAATATCGGCAATGCTTACTTTATAAACAGTCTTGCGAACAGAATGGTTGGAGATATTCTTCGTTACGGAAATATTTCGGTGATCGAGGAAAAGGAAGATATAAAAACAAAATATAATGCTGAACTGTTAGCTAAAGTCAACGCCTATATCTCAGACAATTACCGTGAAAAGATCGTAATAGCAGATATTGCAAAGCATTGCAGACTTTCGGAATACTATTTTGCCCATATTTTCAAAGAGATCACAGGTGCTACATTCTTTGACCATCTCACGGTTTTCAGACTTGAAAGAACTATAGAAGTACATATGAAAACGGGAAAAGCCCTTACAGATGCGGCGTTTGAATGCGGTTTTACAAATGTAAGATCATTCTACAGACTGTTCAAAAAGCATTATAAAGTCACACCGAAAGAATATATAAGTAAAACCAAAGCAAAATGAATATTATAAAACTACGGCGCTGTTCTTAACTGAACAGCGCCGTATAATTATATGGTTCTATAATAAATGTTGGGGTAAAGCTCATTGTTTGTATCGTATACAAATGTCGTACTTGCGGAACCACCGGTAATATTACCTGCGGCATCATAAGTAAATGTCTCAGTAGAAATTACAGCATCTGTTGTTGCGTTCTTGATAGTTCTTGCTGTCACTCTGTTGAGTACATCATAAGTATAACACAATTTTTCGTTTTTGTCAAGATGTGTTTCTTCGGAAATTCTTCCGAGAGCGTCATAAACGTAACTAAAGCCTGAAATTACAGTGTTGTCAGATTTTATTTCAACAGAAGAAATTACTCTCTGCTTGCTGTCGTACGCTGTGGTTGTTGTGCTGCCGTCGGGCTTTGTTACACCAATCACTCTGTTATTAGCATCGTAAGTGTAGGTTGTAACCCTGTTAGCCCAGTCTGTAACTCTTGTTAGGTTTCTGTTTGCATCATAAGCATAAGTTACCGCTGTGTTATCGGGATAGATGATTTTTGTAAGATTGCCCACCTGATCATATTCGTAGCCAATAGTCTTATTGTAAGTATCTGTATAACTTACAACTCTGTTAAGTGCATCATACGTTCTTGTAATAGTCCCGTGACTATCAATCAAAGAAACAGCCGCCTCAATTGGCGGCTGTAGAAAAACTATTCAAGATATTTTTCTTGTTCTTTAATAGCTGTGTAAGCAATAAATAAACTAGATAAATATGACGAAATAAGGCTTACTAAATTTTTTATCCATATCTGACTAAATACATCACCTATTGCTATTTCTAATATTGTTATCACAATAACAACAAGAAAGACTTTAAACAATAGTTTAAAAACATAAAATGAGGTTATATTTTTTTCGGAAATCATTTTCAAGAAAAAGATACAAGATACCAAATTTACAATAGGGATAAATAATAACTCCTTCTGTTTTTCTATCGACAAAATTCATCACCTAATTCCATGACAATTCAAACATACCACCCAAACCCATAGCAACACCAAAAGAAATACTATCTGTATTTTTTTTACTTAATACACCAACAGCACCAATCTCACCACCAAGTTCCAATGAGAATTTTTTGCCAAACAGGGTAAATGAAAACTCAACCGAAGGACTCCAAATACTTGCCATTGCACCGAGTTCATAACTGAAAGGTTTAATTTCTGCAGCAATCTCAGCATGACCAAAGTCAAACAGTGACAAATCAAAATATTCAGTTTCCCAACCTCCTGTTATTAAATCTAAAGAAGCTGTTCCACCTAATTTAATATCTTTATTGTCCATATCAAACTTCAGAAGAGAATCTGGAGCTGTTATTGCAAAAAACTGATCATGCCAAGGATGAACATCTCCATATATTCTATCATTATCTAAAATCGAATATGTTCCATCCGCATTCAAGGCATTGTCGTTTAGCCATTTATTAACATCTTTAACCCATGTTCTTACTGCTTCTGTAGTAGACTCCACTTTATTAGCAAATGCACGTCTTTTCAAATCCTGTATTAAGATAAAATAAAGGAATTTTGAAATTAAAGGATCCCTTGCAATCTCGTCAATCTTATTTACAATAGTCCTACTTCTATTATCAGGGCTTAACCCAAACGGGTCAATATTAGAAACAGGATTTCCATTAGCATAAGCATAACGGTTAAGGGTAATTGCTTCGGAGAGTTCGCCCGCAATAATGTCCGCATTAACGAATCGTCTCATATCGGGAGAATAATATCTCGCACGCATATAGAATAATCCGTTAGTATCGGTTACAACACCATCACGACCGTTATAGCAAAAATATGATCGAATTTAATGTTACTCTGTTGAGTACATCATAAGTATAGCACAATTTTTCGTTTTTGTCAAGATGCGTTTCTTATACATTACGACAAGAACAAATGTGAAAGTTCCTCTCCGAGATAACTCGGAGAGGAATCGAGATTTTGACTTGTTATATTATTCGGAATTTTCTACCCCAACTATTGACAAAGAGCCTAATTTTGATTATTTCTGATTTTTAAGTTCTTCGAGAGCTTTAAGAGCAGCTTTTCTGGAAAGGTTGATTCTTCCCTGGTTGTCTGTGCCCTGATAGAGGACCCAAACTTCGTCGCCAACATTTACAACGTCCTCAACCTGAGCAACGCGTTTTTCGTCGAGCTGAGAAATGTGAACCATACCCTCTTTACCGGGAACGAATTCTACAAATGCACCAATGGGAATAGTCTTTGTAACTTTGCCCTTATAAACAGCGCCTACCTGAGGACCGTCAACGATAGTCTTAACTATGCTGAGTGCTGTTTCGCCTGCGGCTTTGTCAACATAAGAAATGTAGATTCTGCCGTCGTCTTCGATATCCATTTTAACGCCTGTTTCAGCAACGATTCTCTGGATAACTTTACCGCCTGTACCGATAACTTCACGGATCTTATCAACGGGGATAGTATGAGTGATGATCTTGGGAGCAAGTGCGGAAAGTTCGGGACGGGGTTCGGGAATAGCCTTGAGAATTACCTCATCAATGATATATTCTCTGCCCTTCTTTGTCTGTTCAAATGCTTTTTCGATGATATCGTATGTCAAACCGTCAACTTTGATATCCATCTGAATGGATGTGATACCTTTCTTTGTACCTGCAACTTTGAAGTCCATATCGCCGAAGAAGTCTTCAAGACCCTGAATGTCAACCATTGTAAGCCATTCGCCGTCTTCGCCTGTGATAAGACCGCAGCTGATACCTGCAACGGGAGCTTTGATGGGAACACCTGCATCCATAAGAGCGAGTGTACTACCGCATACAGAACCCTGAGATGTGGAACCGTTGGAAGAAAGAACTTCGGAAACGAGACGGATAGCGTAAGGGAATTCGTCTACGGAAGGAAGTACGGGTTCGAGAGAACGTTCTGCAAGAGCACCGTGACCGATCTCACGTCTGCCTGCGCCTCTGTTGGACTTAGCATCACCTACGGAGTAACCGGGCATATTGTAGTGGTGCATATATCTCTTACGTTCTTCTTCATCAATACCGTCAAGGATCTGGCTGTCTTCAAGCATACCGAGAGTTGCAACAGTAAGAACCTGTGTCTGACCTCTGCTGAAGAGACCTGAACCGTGAACTCTGGGAAGTACGCCTACTTCGCTGTGGAGAGGACGGATCTCTTCAAGACCTCTGCCGTCTACACGTCTGTGGTCTTTGAGGAGCCATTCTCTTACGATATATTTTTCAAGCTTATATACAGCTTCTCCGAATGCTGCGGAAGAATCGGGGAATCTTTCACCGAGTTCAGCTTCGATTTCAGCCATAACTTCAGAAAGACGTGCATCACGTACATCTTTATCATCTGTATCAAGAGCGTATTTGATCTTGTCAAGAGCAAATTCTTTAACTGCATTGTAGATCTCTTCGTCAACAGCGATGTGTTCAAAATCAAACTTGGGCTTGCCTACTTCAGCCTTGATACCGTTGATGAATTCAACGATCTCTTTAATTGTGATGTGAGCAAATTTGATACCCTCCAGCATTACATCGTCGGGGATCTCGTTTGCACCTGCTTCGATCATAACGATCTTTTCAGCAGAACCTGCAATAGTAACAGCCATCTCTGTTTTTTCTCTCTGAGCAGCTGTGGGGTTGATAACGTATTCGCCGTCAACATAACCGAGGCTTACGCCGCCGATAGGACCGTTCCAGGGAATGTCGGAAATGGAGATAGCGATAGAAGTACCGATCATACCTGCGATCTCAGGTGAGCAATCAGGATCAACAGCCATAACACAAATACTGATAACAACGTCATTTCTCATATCCTTGGGGAAGAGGGGACGAATAGGTCTGTCGATAACTCTGGAAGCAAGAATTGCTTTTTCAGAAGGTCTGCCTTCTCTCTTAAGATAGCTGCCGGGGATTCTTCCTACGCTGTAGAGTTTTTCTTCAAAGTCAACTGCGAGGGGGAAGAAATCGATACCGTCTCTGGGTTTTTCGGATGCTGTAGCGCAACAAAGAACTGCTGTATCGCCGTATCTTACCATACAGGAACCGTTTGCAAGACCTGCAAATTTACCTGTTTCAACTACGAGGGGTCTGCCTGCAAGAACTGTTTCAAATTTTCTGTACTTTTCGTAAATGTTCAATTTAATGTCCTCCTTTTAGATGGAAAACACCACGGTTTTGAGCAGTTTCGTAAACCAAGGAACAACTTCTGAGTTTTCCACAGCTTAGGAAACTGCCAAAAGCCTGTACCCCGTGATGCCTTTCATACTTTTAAAATTTTTTTGTCGGTTTTCAAACTTATAGCGGGAAACGCCAAACGAATCCCGCCCGATTTTCGGTTTTAGACCGTTATTCGCTCCCCATAACGGGAAGCGAAATAACGACCGCTCAGTGATTACTTTCTGATACCAAGCTTTTCGATGATTGCACGATATCTGTTGATATCTTTCTTTGCAAGGTAGTTGAGGAGATTTCTTCTCTTACCAACCATCATCTGGAGACCTCTGCGAGAGTGGAAGTCCTTTTTGTTGGACTTAAGGTGCTCTGTAAGGTTCTTGATTCTTTCGGTAAGAATAGCGATCTGCACTTCGGGAGAACCTGTATCTGTTTCGTGGATACGGTTTGCAGAAATAATCTCGTTCTTCATTTCCTGATTCATCGTGTTCACCTCCGTAAATAATTCGCCTGCAGAAAACAGGCTTTAATATTCGCCCGTACAAAGCCTCCGCCGGTGTTGCGAAAGACCGTGTGTGGGTATTTGGACCGTCAATCTTAACGACCTATAATAGTATAGCACAAAAAGTGTGTTTTGTAAAGGAAAAAAGTGCGAAATTTTAAGATTTTCAATTATTTTACAATTAGGGTATTGACAAATAAAAAATTTGTGGTATAATTTTAGTGTAAAGATAATCAGCTTTACACTTTACTTTGAAAAATTACTACATTGGGGGATTCAATCTTGGTCGATATAGATGTATCGTCAGACGTAAAAAGAGTTGAAATAGGTTTTCTGCTCGATCTTTACGGAAACATTCTCACTGAAAAACAAAAGCTGTCGATGGATCTTTATTTCCAACAGGATTTTTCCCTTTCGGAAATAGCCGAGCAGCTTGGAATCACAAGACAGGCTGTAAGAGACAGCCTTATCAGAGCAGAAACAACTCTCTATGACACGGAAGCACGTTTGGGTCTGATGAAAAGATTCGATAAAGTACGCAAACTCATGGTTGAAACTTATGAAAATGCGGCTTTCGTAAGAAATTATGCTCAGAGAAAATTTCTCGCAGCAGATGTCATCGATAAAATTACGGCTATCCAGAATGCGGCAGCTGAAATACTCAACGATGACAACGATAAATGATCTGTAAAGGACAAAATTTAAACTATGGCTTTTGAATCTTTGACCGATAAACTCGGTGCTGTATTTAAAAAACTCAAATCAAAAGGTAAACTCGGTGAGAGCGATATAAAAGAAGTAATGCGTGAGATCCGTCTTGCGCTGCTTTCTGCTGACGTAAACTATACTGTAGTTAAAGATTTCACCGCAAAAGTTTCCGAAAGAGCTATGGGCGCAGATGTTCTGGAAAGTCTTACTCCCGCACAGCAGGTCATCAAGATCGTGAACGAGGAACTTACAGCTTTTATGGGCGGCGAAAACGACAGGATCAAAATTTCTTCCCATCCGCCAACCGTTGTAATGCTCTGCGGTCTCCAGGGTGCAGGTAAAACGACACATTGTGCAAAACTTGCTCTCTACTTCAAAAATATGGGCAAACGTCCGATGCTCGCAGCCTGCGACATTTACAGACCTGCGGCTATCCTTCAGCTTCAGGCTATGGGAGAAAAAGTCGGTGTTCCCGTATTTACTCAGCCCGAAGGCACAAACCCGGTAGATATCGCAAAAAGAGCTATTGCTCACGCAAAGGACTACGGCAATGACATGGTATTCCTTGATACAGCAGGTCGTTTGCAGATAGATGAAACTCTCATGCAGGAGCTTGTAAACATCAAAGAAGCGGTTGCTCCCAACGAAATAATCCTTACCATTGACTCAATGACAGGTCAGGATGCAGTAAACGTAGCAAAGAGTTTCGACGAACAGCTTGATATTACAGGTGTTCTTCTGACCAAAACAGACAGTGACACCAGAGGCGGTGCGGCACTTTCAGTAAAGCACGCAACAGGTAAACCCATTAAGTTCATCGGCACAGGTGAAAAAGTAGGAGATCTCGAACCTTTCCATCCCGGAAGAATGGCTTCAAGGATCCTCGGCATGGGCGATATGCTCACTCTTATCGAAAAAGCCGAACAGGCATTTGACGACAAGAAAGCCGCTGAAATGGAAAGAAAATTCAAAAAGAATGCTTTCGACCTCAACGATTTCCTTGACAGCATGGAACAGCTCAAAAACATGGGTCCGATGGGAGATATTCTCAAAATGGTCCCAGGTATGAACAAAGCACTTCCCAAAGATTTTTCCATTGATGAAAAGCAGATGGCACGAACAGAAGCTATCATACTTTCAATGACAAAAAAGGAACGTGCTAATCCGTCAATAGTTACCCCTCCCCGTAAACGCAGAATTGCAGCGGGCAGCGGTACAAGAGTAGAAGACGTAAACAGACTACTCAAGAGCTTTGAACAGATGAAGGACATGATGAAGAAAATGAACAGTCCTGCATTCAGAAGACGTTTTAAATAAGCGTAATGTCACTTAACATATACGAAATAAATTAAAGAGGTGAATTAAAATGGCAGTTAAAATCAGACTTCGCAGAATGGGCGCTAAAAAGAGTCCTTTCTATCGTATAGTCGTTGCTGACTCCCGTTTCCCCAGAGACGGCAGATTCATTGAGGAAATCGGCACATACAACCCCCTCACTGAACCCTCCGAAATTAAGATCGATGCGGAAAAAGCTCAGCAGTGGATCAAAAACGGCGCTCAGCCCACTGACACAGTCAGAGTGATCCTCAAAAAGAACGGTATTTTGGAATAAACTTGTCGAACCGACCTTGCCGTAAACTTTCCAACCGAGAGCTTTACGGCAAGTGGAACGACGGGTTTTTCCATTTCCCGTACAGAAAGGAAAACTAATCTAATGGAAGAAATTATCGCATATATTGTAAAAAAACTCGTCAACAATCCCGACGCTGTCAAAGTTGAAAAAGACGGTATGCGTGAAGACGCTACTATCTACAAAGTAACAGTTGACGAAGAAGATAAAGGTTTCGTAATAGGTAAACAGGGCCGTGTTGCAAAAGCGCTCCGTCTCGTAGTTAAGGCGGCAGCTCACAAACAGGGCGAAAAGATAAATATTGATATAGCATAATGAACGAAATAAATTCTACTCTTTTTGATGAAATTATAGAAACAGGTAAAATTGTCGGCACCCACGGTGTTAAAGGAGAATTAAAGCTCCAGTCCTGGGCAGACAATTTCGGGGTTCTTTTTGAACTCGACCATTTCTATATCGACGGAAAAATATTCAGGATCAATTCCATCCGTCAACAAAAAAATATTTTGCTCCTGAAGTTGGACGGTATTGATAATCTCACTAAGGCAGAACTTATGAGAAACAAGATCGTATTTGTTGAGAGAAGCTTCTTCCATCTGGAAGAAGGAACTTATTTTATAAAAGACCTTCTCGGCGTGGAAGTTTTCGACGCAGACAAAGAAAATGTTTGCTACGGCAAAATAACAGACGTAATGGCTACAGGCGCAAATGACGTATACGAGATCACAGACGATGCAGGAATCAAAAGACTTATTCCTGCAATAAAGGATGTTATTCTCTCTACAGACATAACAGCGAAAAAAATGGTGATCCGTCCGTTACTCGGTCTTTTTGATGAAAATGAACAAGCCTGAAGATCATGTCAGATTTGACATAATGACGCTGTTCCCCGAAGAGGTAGACTCGTTTCTCTCTTCAAGTATAATCGGCAGAGCCCGCAAAAACGGCTTGATAACAGTAAAGTGTCACAATATTCGTGACTACACGACAGATAAGCATAACCGTGTTGACGACTATGCTTACGGCGGCGGCAAGGGTATGGTAATGCAGCCTCAGCCGATAACCGATTGTTTTGACGCAATCAAAGCGGAAGCGCCCGATACGTACTGTATATATCTTTCACCAAAAGGAAAAAGATTCACTCAAAGCAGGGCGAAAAAACTGCTTAAAAAGAAAAATATCACTCTTCTTTGCGGTCACTACGAGGGTATCGACCAAAGAGCCATAGACCTGATAGTTGATGAGGAAATTTCCATCGGAGATTTTGTACTTACAGGCGGCGAACTTGGGGCGATGATTATAGTGGATTCCGTTTCCAGAATGGTTGACGGTGTGCTTGCTGACGCATCCTGCTATGAGGATGAAAGCATTTACAGCGGTCTGTTGGAATACCCGCAGTATACAAGACCTCCAGTTTTCAAGGGTCTTGAAGTTCCCAAGGTTCTTCAGGAAGGGAACCACAAACTTATCGAAGCGTGGAAAAAAGAACAATCTTTAGCCATAACAAAAGAACGGAGAAAAGACTTATATACCAAGTATATGAATCGAAAAGCCGTCCGATTGGAAGAAGAGAAAAAAAGAAAAAAAGAGCTTCAAAAGCTCAGATATTCAAAGAAAAAATAACAGTCGGAAAAACATCCGACTGTTTTCATTTAAAATTCATATTCTTTTATACCCGATAATATCGTCTCCGAGCCAATCAATACTGTAAGAGATATCACTGTTCCATGTAGTCTCGGTAGTTACGTTTTTCGGAAGAATGTAAGACAACCGAAGTTTTTTATTCAAAGCATTTTCCGCCTTAATAATCAAAAATTCATCTTCAATGCTGTAAGGTACGACCTTGTTCTCAGAATCGACAAGCGATAAAGATTCAATCGGACACCATTCGGGAATTCTAATATAAATATCTTTTGAACAGTTAAGTAAAATTTCCAAATGCTGTTTTTCATCACGATACGCATTGAAAGTCACAGACGGAAGCTCTTTAGAAAAGTAAAGATTATAATATATTTTTTCAGAAGATTCATACGCAAACGTGCGGTATATCTCAGACAATGTAGACGCAATCAAGCAGAAAACATCGATTGTCGTACCTTTTCCGAAGTAATCCCCGGTAATTCCCCATGTACCGAAATTATCCCCTTCACTTTGCTGCAAACGGAGCAATCTTGCCCGAATAAGCCTTTGAACATCATCAAAAAGTTCCGTGTATCCTCCCCTATATGCAAGCAAATAGGCTATGTAAATAACATCTGCGCAACTTGCATGGTCTCCGAGAGGATCACCTAAATCATCAGCAAACCTTAATGATGAAAGGTCATGTGGCGCATAGTATTCGACTGATATTGTTTTTGACGGTAAGCCCGTTACGGTTGTTTTCAATGTTCGAGATAAAGGGCAAGAACAATTTGTATACCTTGTAGAAGTTCGTTTAAATGAAAAAACGAAGATGAACAACAGGGATACATTCGGGTCTACGCCCGAACTCGCCCGAACAAGTTCATCTTCTGATAACAGTATATCCGATAATATCGGCAGAAGTTCGTCTGAAACCGTTCAAAATGACGAACAAAACGGAAAAACTGTGTTACGCAAAGACATTTTGGATATGAATGAGGATGAGTTGCGAACAAGAGTTTCAGAACTTGAACAACAAAATCAAAATCTTGCAAAATCTATGTATGAAGGCGTTATTGCTCCGTCAAAAACTAAGATGCTCAACATTGCCAAAAATCTTGTAAACAAATACGGTTCCAAGTATCCTTCTTCTTCTCTTGCTAAAGGGCTTTTTGACAGGCTTGTTGAATCTGATATTTTAAGTAAATATCAAAATAGCCCAATAGAAGAAATTCAAAGAGAACTGAAGACTGCATTAAAGAACAAATACGGAGACGGCAAAGGCGTTTATATAGGTCATAAAAAGATAGAGATAAACAATACTTCAAGAAAAGAATTTGGTAGCTCTAAATACAGTCGAAGATTGTATAGCGAAGATCAAGACGTTTTAAAAGATAAATATTTGTCTTTGTTTAATGCCGACGAAGTTTTAAAGGCTTCACAAAACTATGTGAACGAAGCTCCAAAACATGTCCGAAAAGATAATATTGTTGATTTCGGCAGGGGTAACGTATACATAAAAGTAGGAGACAATCTTTATAATGCTGATGTTGTTGTTGGATATACTTCAAACAATAATATGGTATTTTATGACCTTGTTGGTTTAAAGTCTCAGAATAATGAAAATACATCAAAAAGTTCACTTGACGGGCGAAAAACGACCGAAGATGGGAACTCTTTGATGTACATTAACAGTATATCCGATAATATCGGCAGAAGTGAGACGGAACCCGTACAAAATGACGAACAAAGCGGTAAAACTGCGTTACGCAAAGACATTTTGGAGATGAATGAGGATGAGTTGCGAACAAGAGTTTCAGAACTTGAACAACAAAATCAAAATCTTGCAAAATCTATGTATGAAGGCGTTATTGCTCCGTCAAAAACTAAGATGCTCAACATTGCCAAAAACCTTATAAACAAATACGGTTCCAAGTATCCTTCTTCTTCTCTTGCTAAAGGGCTTTTTGACAGGCTTGTTGAAATAGACACGGGCTTTGACAGGAACGGAAAGAAACTGAATCAATGGGAAATTGAAAGAAATCTTAAAAACACTCTTCGACCTGTAATTCAAGAAGCCATAGAAGTTGACAGAGAACGATATGACGAACTTTCGGAAGTAAGAAAAGAAATCAGAAGCCTTGAACTAAGCCCCGAATAACTGCAATTGTATTTAAAAATACTGTTTTTATATGTATTATAAACAGATTCAACAATTTCGGTGTTATTAAATTCAATTCCGTACATCAAAAGACCGCGCAACGTGCCGAGGTATGAATGATTATGACCTAAATGTTCCTTACAAATCATCCAGTCAGGCGCACTTCCGTCTTTATGAAGATTTCTCGCACAATGCCATTCAACACACTTTTAAAGAACAATTAACGCCTTTTCACTACCCGTGGCTTTATAAAATTGCAAAAGAGCTTCTATCGCACGACCCGTAGATCGAGTTTCATCATCGTTACTAAAGGGATCAACAGGTTCATTAGGGTCTGTTTCAATAACATCAGGAATTTCAATTCCCAAAACCGATCTGATCTCATTATCAGTCAATGTATTCTCAAAAAATCTACGGTCTATTGTATCTATCAATTTTTCTCCGCAGCCAACAGCCCATTTGCTGTTTCTGTATTTAACAAGAGTGTATAGTGCCATAAAGGCTTCTCTGATACTGTGATAATGAAGTCTTACATCATCTTTATTTTCAAAAAGATCTCTATCGTTTATCAGCAGACCATAAGGATTTGACATAAGCGCTTTGAAATTAAAAAGCATCGCTCTCTCAAGTTTTTTGGGGATCTCAAATCCGATGCAATTCTCAAGCATAAGAACAGCCTCTATCCAACGTCCACTATCGTGAGCATTTTCCCAATGACTGAAATTGCTTGGAAGATAATTATTTTCTGCCTCAAGACACTTCGGCATAGCTGTGGCAACAGCCTCTAAACTTTGTTTTAAATCAGTAAAATACATGTGAATCCCCTTCCATATTGATCTTAATACTCTGTCTTAATTCGTTTATACCATCGCCTGTTTTGGCGGAAACGCTGAAAACTTTCATGCCGTTTTGCCTGCAAGCCGCCATTACTGCGGAAGCATTCACTTCCCTATCCCCTGCTAATCGATCATTTTTATTCATGATGAGCCACACAGGCTTGTGTTCAATGCCCAATTCACGGATAATGTTGGTAACAGTTTCTATATGAGACGAAAGTTCAGAGTCTGAGGAATCTACCACATGAAGCAAAAGATCTGCGGATGTAGCCTCTTCCAAAGTGGATTTAAATGCTTCCACCAAAGTATGAGGTAATTTTCTGATAAATCCTACCGTATCTGTCAGCAAAATATTGCTTTTGGGAGAATCGGGAAAAACCATTTTTCTTGTGGTAGAATCAAGTGTTGCGAAAAGTTTGTCCTCAACATAAACCTCATTTGAACAACAAAGAACATTCATCAGTGAACTTTTTCCCGCATTGGTGTAACCCACAAGAGCCACAGACGGAACTGCGTTTTTGTCTCGTCTCCGCCTTGCCTGAAGTCTGCGTTGCTCAACTTTTTCAAGCTGTTCTTCAAGGGAATTTATCTTACGTCTGATATGTCGTCTGTCCGTTTCAAGCTTAGTTTCACCGGGACCTCGTGTACCGATACCGCCGCCGAGACGTGAAAGTGACTTACCTAAACCCATAAGCCTGGGCAGTAAATATTTCAACTGGGCAAGTTCAACCTGCAAACGACCTTCCGCTGTTTTTGCTCTTGCGGCAAAGATATCAAGAATAAGCATAGTTCTGTCTATGACGCGCACATCAAGGATATCTTCAAGATTTTTCGCCTGACTTCCCGATATTTCATCGTCAATAACGGCTAAGGTAATTTCATTATTTTTACAGATCTCTGCAATTTCCAGCGCCTTACCTCTTCCGATATAGGACGCAACATCGTAATTTTCTCTTTTCTGAACAACGGAAACACAAGGCTCTGCACCTGCGGTCTCAACAAGTCTTCCAAGCTCGGCAATGGAAAGTTCTGCCTCTTCTTCAGTTATATCTTTTGTCTGGACCGCAATAAGTACGGCCTTTTCCAATATCTTTTCCATAATGATTCTCCAATTTTGATTTACAATATAATTATACCACTTATAGGCGCAAATGTCAAGGGTATTTTTTGATTAAGAAATTTCATGATAAAATCACAGAAATGATAGTAAGGCTTTATATTAGTATGGTAAAATATGTGAAGTAAATTCAAATGGCATGGGAAATTCCAATTACTGACTGCGCCGACGCTTCAACGGCAGAATGGAGATTAAAATGAAGCTCTCTTTTTCAACTTCATCTTGTCCCGACCTCAGCTTCGATAAAATAATGCTAAAGGCAAAAGCTTTGAGATTTAACGGGATCGAGCTTGACAGCATCGGAAACGAAACATATTTACCAAATACAGAAGATCTTTCCTGTAACAAACTTGAAAACACATTGAAACTGCTTAACGCAAACGGTCTTGAAGTTCCGCTTCTGGCATCACACACACTCCTTTGCGACACTAAAAACAAAGTTACTCTGATGCAGGAGCCATATGAATATATTGACCTTGCAGAAAAGGCAGGAATCAAAAACATAAGTGTTTTCGCTGACAAAAATATTGAACCGTCAATAAACGATGATCTGGATATTTTTTTCATAATGGAAAATCTTAAGCAGGTCTGCGCTTATGCAATGCCCAAAGAAATAAATATTCTCGTTGAAACAAACGGTATTTTTTCAGATTCAAGATTTCTTGCAAGAATGCTGAGAGAAATAAACTGCAATAATGCAGGGGTTTCATGGAATGTAAACAATACTGTTCGATATTCGTTTGAAAAGCCTGCACAAACGGTAGCGGTTTTCGGAAACAGATTAAAACATGTACACCTCAATGATACCTTGACCCAAAACGGAAGCATCGAATACAAGCCCCTTGGACGAGGAGACCTACCTATAAAAGAAACAGTAGCGGCATTGAAAGAAAACGGATATAGCGGATACATTTCTCTGGCTTGGCCCAAAAGAGATCTTCCAGAACTTTTGGATGCAGACACCATTTTACCGCAATTTTTGTATTATATAAAAAACTTAATGGAATAAGAGGAACAAACAATGTATGACTCTCATATACACAGCAAAAACTCCCACGACAGCAAGCAGTCGCTTGACGATATTTGCATTACAGCAATAAATAAAGGACTTAAAGCCGTTTCCATATGTGACCACGCAGATGGAGGTCTTTCAATACAGCAGGACACAGTAAATAACATCAAAAACTGCATTGAAGATGTGAAAGAAGCAAGAAAAAAATACGGTTCCGAGCTGAAGATAATCCAGGGCGTAGAGCTTGCGGAATACCTTTACGACATAAAAAATTCTGATATAGTTCTCGGTCTTTGCAATTATGATATAATAATCGGTTCTGTCCACACTGTCATAACAGAAGAATTCACTGATAGCTATTCACGTATTGATTTCAGTGAAAAATTGCCTGAGGACAGAATTCACTTTTTCCTCAAGACATACTTATCGAGAATGAAAGAAATGGCTGAAAAAACAGATTTTGACGTGCTTGCGCATCTGACCTGCCCGATAAGATACATAAACGGGAAATATGGTAGAAATATTGATATAATGAGATTTGAAAAAGAAATAACCGATATTCTTGAAATAATTATCAGCAGAAATATAGCTCTCGAAATAAACACTTCGGGAATCTCGGAAACATCTGTTGACGGACTTCTGCCTAACCGTGAAATCGTTTCAATCTACAAGAAAATGAACGGCAAGCTTATAACTCTGGGAAGTGATGCCCATGTGTCACAAAACATAGGAAAAGGATTCGGTATCGCAAAAGAAATGCTGAAAAATGAGGGTTTCAAGGAATACTATTATTTTGAAAAAAGAAGACCTTTCCCTGTCAGCCTGTAAAATGAGGATATAACTTGGATAACATGAATTTATTTTCAAAAACCCATATAGAAAAAGAACTTTTAAATAAAGAATTCTTTAATTTCAATATATTGGTTTCCACAGATTCCACAAATAACGAAGCGAAAAAGCTTGCAGAAAAAGGGCTTCCCGAAGGAACAGTAGTTCTTGCAGACACTCAGACTGCGGGAAAAGGCAGAATGAACAGAAGATTCAGCTCACCGTCCGGGACAGGAATATATATGAGCATTATTCTGAGACCGAAATTTTCAGCGATGGAAGCTTTGACAATAACTACAGCGGCGGCAGTTGCAGTATCAAAAGCCATAGAAAAACTGACCGCAAAAGAAACGGGAATAAAATGGGTGAATGATATATATATGGCAGACAGAAAAGTCTGCGGAATTCTGACTGAGTCCAAGATCGCACCCGACGGAAACTCGCTGAAATATACAATATTGGGCATAGGAATAAATGTTTTTGCCCCCGAAAACGGATTTCCCGACGAGATCAAAAATATTGCAGGGGCTGTTCTGGAAAGTAATTACGATAACAGCAATTTCAGAGAGAAACTTATTGCGGAAACGCTGAATGAATTTGAAAGAATATACTTTACTCTTCCGAACAGAAGCTATCTCGAACACTACAGAAGCCGTTCCGTTTTAACGGGAAAAGCTGTGGAAATACTTAAATGCGGCGAAATTTGCGGCGAAGGAACAGTCGAAGGAATAGACGATGACCTGAATCTGATGATCAAACACGATGACGGAACCACAGAAAGGCTTTCAAGCGGCGAAGTAAGCGTAAAGAAAAAGGTCTGAAATGAAAAACACATTTAAAAATCAGATCCTTGCGGCACTTTTTGCGGCGATGATCGGTGTCCTGACACTTATCTCTATCCCGACGCCTTCGGGGATACCCTTGACATTTCAAACATTTGCAGTTGCGCTCAGCGGATCTATACTCGGTCGGAAATACGGTCTTGAAGCGGTGATGATCTGGCTTTCATTGGGAGCTTTGGGGCTTCCCGTTTTCAGCGGAATGACAGGCGGTTTAGGGCAAATTATCGGCGTGACAGGCGGATTTCTGATAGGCTTTATACCTATGGTGATCTTGTGCGGAACGGAAAAGTCTCATGTTATCAATATATGCCTTTCAATGGCAGGATTGTTTATATGCCACATTTTCGGCTCGATATGGTTTTCATTCGTATCGGAAACAAAATTGACAGCGGCTTTTCTGACAGCATCAATCCCCTATTTACCTAAAGATATTCTTTCTGTTTCAGCCGCATACGGAATCTCGGCAATAATTAAAAAACGCTTAAAACTCAACGGACAACCTCGTTAAAGGTTGCCCGTTTTTCTTTGTATTCTGATTTTATTAAACAATTATATTTTTTTCCTCATACGCTGTGGTGCATCACCGTATTTGTCGGAAAACAGCTTGATGAAATACGAAACAGATGAAAAACCTGACTCCTCGCTGATCTGTTTTATACTGAGTTCGGAGTTTTTCAAAAGTCTCATGGAATAATTGAGTCTCAGATCGTTTACATAGGTAGTAAATGAGATTCCCAGAGTCTTGAAGAATTTCTCACCGAGATAGTTGGGATTCATAAGGAATTTCATGGCAACATTCCTGAGACTTACTTTTGAACGGAAATTATAGTTAAGATAATTTACGACTTGAAGGATAGTTTCATCGCGTGCTTTCGGTCTGCCTGTATTTGACATTGGTTCAACTTTTCGGAGTGTCAGAATACAGAGCTGTTCCAACAATGCACGGATCATTATCTTTCTGTCTGACGAATCGTTTTTATATTCAGCTAAAAGCTTTGAAGTAAGGATCTTTATATATTCAAGCTCTTCTTTGTCAAAAACGACAGTGATCGGAGCCTGTGAAGTCGTTATCAATCTGGACACAGCTTCGGACATGGTGAAAGTATCGAACTGGATATGAATGACTTTACTCTTTCTGGAATTGTCAAAAGCAACGGAATGAAAATCTATGGGAGTTACTATGTAGGCACTTCCGGGATGAAGATCATAAACAGTATCGTTGAAATGATGCGTTCCTTCACCTGAAAGGACGATCTCCATTTCAAAATAATCGTGCCAATGAAGATTCTGAACATTGGGTGACTGCTGAAAATATTCATCACTGAGGCAACGCTCGTCAATATAAAAAACAAAATCTTCCGTCCTCAAACAATCTTTTTCCATGTAAGTTAAAATCGCTCTTCTTTTCATATTTTAAACCTCCTTAAATTTTTCTTCAAGTTTAAATAATTTTTCTTTGATATGATTTTTTTAAAAAATCGGGAACAATAGACAGAAAAGGAGTTAATTTATGATACTATTTCTGTTTCTTTTCTGGCTGGGCGGTATTGTTTACCAAATAATCGAGATGCTTTGGTGCGGGCATACCCATTGGAGCATGTTTCTTGCAGGGGGAGCTTCCCTCATCCTGATCGACGGACTTTTCACGGCTTTCTATGACAAGATACCTACGGTAATTATAATAATTATCTGCGGAATTGGAATTTCCTGCATAGAATTTCTGACGGGCTGTATATTCAACCTTAAACTGAAAAGCAATGTATGGGATTACTCTGAGCTTAAAGGGAATATTCTTGGTCAGATATGTCCGAGATTTACAGCGTACTGGTGTCTGCTGTCCATACCTGCAATCGCATTTTCGCAATTCATTCGGTCGTTATTTATCTGATTTTCGTGGTGGTTTCGGACCGTTATACTGATAATAATGGCAAAGTAACTGACCGTTGAAAAGCTTACGCTTCTTATCGGCTCTTTTACCGAAGACTTTTTCAAACTCCTCATAGGAAGTAAGAATTCCGTAAGACCATGTAGGAAGTTTTTCAAAAGTCTTAGCCATTGTTTTATAAAGGCTTATAACTTCCCTTTCCTCGCCCAAACGCTCACCGTAAGGCGGATTGGTTATTATAAATCCGTATTCTTCACGGGAAGTAAAATCTGCAACATTCATTTTTTTGAAGCTGACACAATCGTCAACACCTGCTTTTTCAGCATGAATATTAGCAAGTTCCACGGCTTTGGGGTTGATGTCACTGCCGAATATCGTTATAGGAACATCTTCATCAATGAGGGAATTGGCCTCTTCCCGTGCGAGTTTCCATATCTTGGGATCGAAGTTCTGCCATTTCTCAGCGGCAAACTTTCTGTTCAATCCCGGAGCAAGATTTTTTGCTATCATAGCGGCTTCAATGGGCAAAGTTCCCGAACCGCAAAGAGGATCGACAAATATTCTGCCTTTCTTCCAATATCCGAGAAGTATCAGCGTTGCCGCCATTGTTTCTTTCAATGGGGACTCACCTACTATGTCCCTGTAGCCTCTTTTGTGGAGACCTGTTCCCGATGTATCAATGGTAAGTGTTGCAACATCTTTCAGGAGTGCGACCTCGATCTTGTATTCAACACCCGTTTCATCGAAGTACTCACGGTGGTATTTTTGCTTTAATTTTTCAACAATAGCCTTTTTGGTTATCGCCTGACAGTCTGAAATGCTGAAAAGTGTTGACTGAACGGATTTTCCGCTGACGGGGAAACGACCGTCTTCGGGAATCCATTCTTCCCAAGGCAAAGCCTTCATCCCTTCAAAAAGATCTTCAAATGTAGTCGCTTTGAATTCACCAACACGGATAAGAACTCTTGCGGCAGTTCTGAGCCACATATTGGCTCTTACCACATCCGAAGCGTCTCCTTTAAAAATAATTTTTCCGTTATCCACAGTAATATCTTCGTAACCGAGATCCCTGAGTTCACGTGCTGTTACGCCTTCCGTTCCGAAAGCAGTTGTAACGATAATATCCATATATATCTGTCCTTAATCGTTTATATTTTCTTTAATAAAACTATGTATCTTCTCTGTATAAACAGATTTTTCCTTATCAAATGCCTCAAGATAACCGCAACCCGGAGCAAGATATAAAGTCTTGACACCCTCATTTTTCATGTTGTAAATATCGACAGACAAATTCGGCGGAACCTGTTTGTCGCAGTCTCCGTGAATGAGCATAAGCGGGAAATCGTGAGTAAAATTCTTCTGACTGAAAAAGCTGATGGGTCTGACATCTTTCACTGAAAAACCTGCACGTTTTTTTATAAAAAATGAGGTAAAATTCAACAACGGAAAAGGCTTGACCTTATACCTGTTTTTAAATGTATGTTTGTACAGTTTCTTTAAGTCGCCAAATGAGCTGTCCGCAATGACAAATCTTACACCGCGGTCTTCACTTGCATACATAAGAGCAGTACAGCCTCCGTCAGCAAGTCCGAAAATACCGTAAAAAACATCTCTGCCGTAGCAATCCTTTAACCAACGGACTATTGCTTCAACATCCTTTTTTTCATAGAAACCCATGCTCGAAGTATCTCCGCCGCTTTCACCGTGAGCTCTCATATCGGGAATGAGAACGCTGAAACCAAGCGAAGTAAAAATATCCGCATATTTGGATGCTTCATTCTTATCCGAACCGAACTGATGCAGGATAATTACTATCTTTTCGGTCATGGACATACCGTCCCCCGTCGGAATAAAAAGACATGAAATGGGATATCCGTTTGGGGACTGGATCTTGAACCTCTTTTCATGGGGGAATTTATTTTTCAGACCGTCTTTTTTCTCAGGCGGTACAACAAGCTCAAGAGATATCCTCCACGCAGAAAAGCAGAGTATTAAAAGGATAAAAATAACAGATAATACAGCAATTAAAATATATTTCATTCATCACACCTCAATTTTTCTTTTTTGGAAAAACATAACGTGAGAAAACATTGATGACAGCAATAGCCATAGCCATTGAAAGAGCAATGATGATAGTATCGGTTCCGACACGCTGAAATTTTTCAAAATCACTCTGAATAAGAGCAAGCATCGTTCTGTATATACCGACCCCGGGAACAAATGCAACAACACCGGGAAAAACAAAAACAGACGAGGGCATTTTCAGAATACGGGCAAAGATTTCTCCCGCAAGAGCAATGACCGCAGTTCCCACAAAGATAGAAACAAATTCCCCGATACCTGTGAGCTTTATCATGTCATAAACAACGAATCCAATCCCCGCAAAGAACGAGGCACAAAAAAGAGCCTTTTTCGGGACATTCATAATAAAGCAAAAGCAAAATGTGGCGCAGAAACACATGATAAAATGAAAAACAATGTTCATACCGTAGCCCCCTTAAACAACGCCGCCGAGATAAATATACACAGCAAAAACAATACCTGCCCCCATTGCAAGGCTTACGGCAGATAAAAGAACTTCACCCAAGCGGGATATTCCCGAAACAAGGTCTCCCATCATGGTATCTCTTATGGCATTTGTCATTGCAAGTCCCGGAAGATAAGGAAGTATTCCGCCGACAATTATGGACTCGATATTTCCCATTGAAAAAATCGCAACGGAACACGCCGCAAACATGGCAACAACAAAACCGACAACAAGATTTGACGTGAAATTATATATATAAGTTCTTTTAAAATATATCAGTATCGTCTGGACAGCACTGCTTGCAAGAAAAGCAATTACAGAATCGAATAAAGAACCTTCAAAAAGCAAGGCAAAAAACAGAGATGAAATACCTGTAAAAAGGACAAGAAAAAACTTATTGATCGGTTTCATGTTATTCAGTTCGTCGAGCGCAGTCAAAGCGCCTTCCTCGTCAAGCTCCCCTGAAACAAATCTTCTTGATATCTTATTTATTTCATTCAGTTTATTAAGGTCTATACTGCGTTTTTTTATACGCTTGACCGATGAAGATTGAGGCTCACCGTTTATTTCGGCTGAAACGATAATTCCTGTAGGCAGAGCAAGCACGTCCGCATCAATACCTGCGGAAGAACAAATAAAACGAACTGTTTCTTCTGCACGGAAGGTCTCCCCACCGTTTTCAAGGGTCAGAACCCCTGCATGACACGCAAGTTTGAATGCAGTGCTTTGATTACCGTCCATAGTTTCACCCCGATAAAAAAAATTACATTTTTATATTTCAAATCTTATAATTATATTATACTACATGATCGCAAAAAAAGCAATAGGTATCAAAAAAATTTTGTTTTCATAATATAAAATTATGATGACAATACGGGAGGTACTGAGCATGACAGCGGAAATCAGGACAGAAAAGATAGAAGATCTCCTTTTCTGCGCTACAAAACCCGTTCTTGAGATAAAAATAGAATACCCTCAGATATTCGGGAAGATCGGCGGACTTTGCGAAAACAGATTCAATACATACCATTTGAATACCGCAGCAAAAATAAATAAGTATACACGGACGGAAATATACAAAGAAGCAACAGCAGCTTACAAAAACAGCGAAAAGACAGGATTCCCTTTCAATTTTATGATATATGAAAGGACAGTTCAGGTTTCATGTAACAACGAAAACATTATTTCACTTTTTTCCGATACATTTCAATATGAAGGAGGACCTCATGGAATGACCGCAAGAACATCTGAAACAAGGACGACAAAAGACGGAAGCATTTTGCCGCTGGGAAGCTTTTTCATAAAAGGATTCCACTATGTCAAATACATACAGGAAGAGATCTCAACACAAATTTCCTCAGATCTGGAAACAGAAGACAGCGTATACTATAAAAATGCGCCCGAAAGGAGCAAACGCTTTTTCAATGAAAAACGCTATTACCTTTCGGACACGGGTTTTATTTTCTTTTATCCGTCATATTCCCTTGCGCCGTATTATGCAGGAATAAGACTTTTTGAGGTTCCATTTGAAAATTTCGGAAACAAACTGAAATATATTCCCCAGAGAATGACCTGAATTATTTATCGGAACCTTCCATTTTTTCCTGTTTCTTGCTGCAGTAAACAAGGAGAGCTGTAAGTACGAGACCTACTACCATTGTACCCAACCAGAGAAGGAAAACAGCACTCCAATTACCGCTGCCTTCAGCTCCTGCATCGGGAGCGATAAGACCTGTTACAAATGTCGCAATAGCGGCACCTACATAGATAACGCAGTCCATAGCACCTGCGATGGTGGATACACAATTATATTTTGTAAAGCTTACGGGAATAAATGTCGTAAGAACAGGGTTTGTCGCATACATAAGACCTTCAAGGAGAATGATAAGAACAAGTACAACAAGAGGAATTACCTGACAGAAGTACAGGATCAAAGTAGCAATAACAGTTATAACATAAAGAACTGTCAGCATGAAGAAACTGTTTGCGCCTGTTCTGTTGGAGATAAACTTTGTAAGAAGAAGACCTGCAAAGTTGATAACGGGAACGATAATGAGAACTGCGATGGCAGATTCGTCTGTGATCTTAAAGAATTCTTTGAGAAGTGTGGGGAACCATGTACCTACGCCTTCCTTTACGATACCGTGTGTAAGGCAAAGACCCATAAGAATAAGGAAGATAGCGGGCATATATTTGATCTTCAGGAATCCGAAACCGCTTTCGATCTCAGCAGAAGAACTGTCTTTCTTGACTGCGTCTGAGCTGTCTTCTTTGAAAAGAATGAACCAGACTACAACAAATACAGCAACAACAACTGCGGGAACGATGAAGATTATTCTCCAGTTAGAGAATACCATATCGAATGCTGAAGAAGAAGCCCATGCGATCATATGACCGATAACGAGAGAGAAAGAAATACCGAAACTTGCGCTCTGGAGTTTTGCACCTGTGAAGTTATTGGAGATGACTTTCATGATAGGAGCCCAAAGCATGGACTGGAAAACACCGTTCAAAGCCCACATAAGGCTGATACCGAGTGTATCGTTCATGAATGCAAGAATGAAACAGCAAAGTGAAGACATTCCGAGACCGACACCGATCATGTATTTGGGAGGGATTCTGTCACCGAGCCAACCTGAAACGAGCTGACCGATAGCATAAGTCCAGAAGAAAGACATTGTGATGATACCTGCTTCGTCCTTGCCTATTCCGAGAGATTCGGTAATACTCGGCAAAGCAATGGAAAGATGCAGACGGTTAAGATAAGCGCAGGAATACGCTATAAGGCAAAGAACAAAGATCAAAGTCTGCCCTGAGGTAAACTTTTCTTTGAGCTGTTTGCCTGCTGATGTGTTAGTAGACAATTATAAGACCCCTTACTATATTTTTCTGTATCGGCAGTTATCTGCCATCATAGATTATACCATATATATGCAAAAAAAGCAAGAAAGAAAAGTGGAAATTCACACAATATTGCAAATTCAACAAAGCACACGATTAAAGACACATAAATTTCACAAGAAACAGTCTTGACAAATCACAAAACATATGGTATAATATACAAGCTGAATAACAAGCAAGCAAAATTCAATACGGCGTCATAGCCAAGTGGTAAGGCAGAAGTCTGCAAAACTTTTATTCCCCAGTTCAAATCTGGGTGACGCCTCCAAAAAGAAAAGTCGCGTAAGCGGCTTTTTCTTTTTGTACTCTTCACTTTTCACTCTTCACTTTTCTCTAAACCTCCCACGCGACTTTTCCAGAGAAGAGATAAGAGAGAAGAGAGAAAAAACAAGGTAGCTTTTCTCCTGAGCCTTTGGCGTTTTGGTTGAAAAGCATTGATTTTTAGTTGAAAATATGATATAATCATATTACAAAGCGAGGTGAAGCTAATGAATAGCCCATTGCTTGAAAAATCTATGGATTTCGCAACGCAGATTGTACTTTTCTACGAAGAATTTTCAAGGAATAAAAAAGATACAACGATTGCGAAGCAATTACTACGTTCTGCTACAAGTATAGGAGCAAACATAAACGAAGCGATTTACGGAAACAGCAAAGCAGATTTTATCTCCAAATTACATATTTCGTTAAAAGAAACGGGCGAAAGCATTTATTGGTTGACTTTGCTAAAACGTACAAACTTGATTGTCTATGATTTTGATACCCTTATTTCTTTGGCAGAAGAGATCAAACGTATGTTAATTTCGTCCCTTAACACTGCTAAAAATAATAACAAATAATTTTCAAAAACTTATCTGGACTTATGGCTTTCTTTCGGTATAATGTTGTTACCACAAACCGAAAGAAATTTTTTGTATCCGCCTGACGTATGGGTTCTACAGAATGTTTTGCAACAGGCGAATATAACGAAAAAATCAATTTCATACAATACCGTGAAATTTGGTTAACACTTTATTAAAAATAAAATCGGCGGAGTGTTTAAATAAATCTGTGCCAATTCAGGTTATTTAATTGGTGCAAATCTTTGTACAAAGTGTTGAAAAACCTCAAATTATGAATTCTTCTTGCTTTTTTTTATAACTTGTTAGTTGACAAATCAAGTTTTGTATGCTATAATAATCACGGTCATATATTCGCATAATTCTTTTCCTATTATAATATGAATGCAGGTTCTGGCATACAACGATATAATGGAAAGGCATTTTGCGAGTAATGAGACAAATAACTACATATTTATAATGGAGGAAATCATTATGAACAAGAAAATCAGATCCAGATTCACAATGGGCTTGTGCTTCGTTATGGCAATGGTTATGTTCGTAGGTTGTGGTACAACACCCAGCGGTGTTCAGCAGGCTGATCTCAAACAGGCTGAATACAACACTACAACAGCTACAATGCCCAGCAACTGGAACGAATTTACTTATGCAGACAACAATGATACTCAGATCATGAGTTACATTGGTTCTTCATTCTTTGACTACGACTATAAGTTCGAGAATGATAAGAAATTCAATGCTGACGGTACAATCAACAAAGAAGGTATTGTTCCCGGTGCATACACAACAAACTTCTCTGCTGCTACAAAACTTGAAGACGTAACATCTTCTGTTGATGCTAAATGGGGCTACACAGATGCTCAGAAAGCAGAAGGCGGCTATGCTTGGAAGATCACTCTCCGTGACGACCTTAAATGGGATGATGGCACACCTATCACAGCTGCTGACTTCGAATATTCTATGCAGCAGTTGCTTGACCCCGCATTCATGAACTTCCGTGCTAACACTTACTATGATACACTCATGGTTAAGAACTCTAAGGCATACTTCTTCCAGAACCAGGAAGGTACCTATGAGACTATCGGCAGCCGCGGTTATGCATCCGTTCAGGAAGCTATCGATGCAGGTGAAACACTTTACGCTAACGCTTGGAACATGTGGGGCGCAGCAGGCTACCTCGATGCTAACGGCAACGAATGTCCTGAATACCTCGCTATCACAGATGAAACAGTTTATAACAACGCTGCAGGCGATGACCCTGTTTCCGGTAAATTCCTTTATGAAAACTACGGTGCTTACCTCGAAGTAGGTACAGGTTATGACGCTTGTGTTTACGTAGAAAACACAGTTCGTGACGTTGCATTCGAGGATGTAGGTATCTACTCCGAAGGCAACTCCATCGTCGTTTGCCTTGGCACACCCTTCTCCTTCCTCCAGGAAGACGGTTCTTTGTCCGTATGGGCACCTTACTACTTCTCCAGCCTTCCCCTTGTTCACAAGGCTAAGTACGAGGCTAACAAGG
>SVMT01000046.1 GCA_015067305.1 Oscillospiraceae bacterium
GTTTTGAAGGTACAACCTTCAGAGAAAAAGGAATAGTCGGTGTCAATGACGGCGAGGATCCACCCGTTCCCATTCCGAACACGGTAGTTAAGCTCGCGGGTGCTGAAAATACTTGGCTGGAGACGGCCCGGGAAAATAGGGCGATGCCGGCTCTCCTTTTTTTAAAAAAATTAAATATGCACCATTAGCTCAGTTGGTAGAGCAACTGACTCTTAATCAGTGGGTCCCGGGTTCGAATCCCTGATGGTGCACCAAAAAATTCCGTACACGCAAGTGTGCGGAATTTTTACTTATTACCTCTTCACTCTTCACTTTTCACTAATTTGGCGTGTACGGAATTTTAGGTAAGAAGTAATAGTGAATAGTGAAGAAGTAAAGGTTGATTTGCTTTGTAAATTTTTTATTAAGTTGCATTTTTGTACTATGAGCCCAGAGAAAAGCACTTGCATTCGCAAGTGCTTTTCTCATTCAATCCGAAGGATTGGCATGTAATCTCACCGCAGGTGAGTATGTAATCGCCGAAGGCGTATGGTGTATCCTCCTTCAGATTGATTACATACATCACTTCGTGATGATTCCATACCGCAGACAAGCTGCGGATTATATACACGCCCTTGGCGTGATTTTTAGTTTTACTATTATACTATGTTCTATCACAGATATAGGATCATGCTACTTGCTATATGAATATTGAAATAAAACGTCTGTATATTTACAAAAATGTTAAATACTTACAATGGCTATTGACAAAAGGCCGTTTATATGGTATAATGTTTCCGTAAATGTGGTATTAAAATTAAGAAAAAGCAAACTAAACTTGTAGTTGAAGAAACTAAACTGTTTGTTGAGTAAATGTTCTGTAATTTCCTGTGTGTGCAGGACATTTTCTACCGAATATCACATATACACAATATAGATGAAATATCGCCGATTTTCGGCAGATTGGAGACGATATGTCTACTAAGGATAAAAAGAAAAAATTCAGTATCGGCAAAATCATAAAAAATAATGCTTATATGCTGAATTTGATCAGGAAAGCCGCACCCGGATATCTGACGATTAATTTGCTTAGCGGGGTCATTGATGCGGTTGCATATTTCCTGATGAATATTTTCCTCTATTATTATGTTCTGAATGCAGTTCAGCAAGGTCAGGGCATAAAAGAGATCATTCCGATTTTGGTTCTTGTTTTCGTCGTTGCGGTAATTAAATATGTGTATTCCCAGATAACACACTATTGTCGGACTGTAACGCATCCGAAAATTGTAGCTTACATAAAAACGATGCTGCATAAAAAAGCTGCAGAAGTTGAGTTGAATTGCTTTGAAAATACCGATTTCTACGATAAATATGTGAAAGCCACCGAGGAGGCAACCGGAAGAGCTTTTGATGTTCTTTGGGCTTTTGAATATACAATTTATTGCATTATTAGTGCTATCGGAAACCTTTCTCTGGTGCTCACCATTGATCCTGTATTTATTTTTTTGGCGGCAATTCCTTTTCCGTTGACTTTAATTGTAGGTAAACTAAGGAATAAGGTCGAGCATGAATCGGATATGAAGTGGCGCGAGGCGGTTCGTCAGCGTGATTATGTCCGCAGAACATTCTATCTTTTGGATTTTTCTCAAGAAATGCGTCTGACTGAAATGTGGAAAGTCATGTTTGACCGTATGCGCAAAAGCGTCGCGGAGCTGAAAGCAATAATAAAAAAATACGGTTACAAGAAAATGCTGTTGGATTACAGCTTCGACATTATTTTCGATATTATTTCTCAGATGTTCGTTATCATTCTGGCGTTGTACAAGACTTTGCTGAAAAAGACGATGCTTGTGGGTGACTGCTTCGTTGTAATCAGATCCACCACCGTCATTGCGTGTAGTTTCGGCGATATCGCTGGAATGTTTGTTGAATTTGATAAACATTCCCGATATATTGAGACTTTCCGCGAGTTCCTTGATTATGAAACGAAGATTCCGGAAATCGCAGATTCACCGACGGCTCCCTCTTTGGAGAGTCTGGAGATCAGAAACGTAAGTTTTTCTTATGCAAATCAGGAAGATCCTGCATTGAAAAATATGAGCTTCAAGGTAAATAAGGGTGAAAAGATCGCAATCGTTGGGCATAACGGTGCAGGAAAAACGACGCTCACGAAGCTTTTGCTCAGACTTTACGATCCCAGCGAGGGTGAAATTTTGCTTAACGGTGAAAATATCAGGAATTTCCGTGTTTCATCTTACAGAAATCTGTATGGGACTGTGTTCCAGGATTACGGACTTTTTGCGGTCAGCGTTGCGGAAAACGTGCTTATGAGGGGCAATGTTACCGAAGCGGACAAGGAAATAGTTGTTGATTCTTTGGAAAAAAGTGGTGTTTGGGATAAAATTTCAACCTTGCCAAATGGCGTAGATACGACGGTTACCAAGGAATTCGACAAGGATGGCGCTGTTTTTTCAGGCGGCGAAACTCAGAAAATTTCCATTGCTTCAATTTTTGCGGGCGAAAATGAAATTGTCATTATGGACGAACCTACTTCAGCCCTTGACCCCATTGCCGAGCATAAAATGTATGAAAGTATGTTCAAGGCGTGCGAGGGTAAGACGGTTATTTTCATTTCCCACAGACTTTCCGCCACGACTTATGCCGACAGGATCTATATGTTCGAGCATGGACAAATAATTGAGCAAGGCACGCATGGCGAATTGCTGTCGCTTAACGGCAAATTTGCGGATATGTGGCACAAGCAGGCGGATAATTACACTGAAAAAGGGGGATTGAAGAATGAAAAAGACTAAATTTTCTCAAAATCCCGTGAAGGTGTGGAAAAACCTTTGGTTTATGGTTCAATATGTTATTAAGTACGTCCCGTCTTACATTTTCGTGACGCTCGTTGAGGGCGTGGGCAGAGGTTTTTGGCATATTTTTGGTGTTTTGTTCATGAAATACCTCTTCGATGCCGTTGAATCGGGCTTGGACTTTGCGACTGTAATGTTCTGGACCGTCCTTTGGCTTGTTTATCAGCTTGTTTTTGAGCTGTTTAACAAATGGAGACTGAAAGTTTACGTTCCAAAGGCGAAATTGGTTCTGCATGAAAAAATTCAGAATGAGCTTTACATGAAAGCACGCAATCTTGATCAGAGCTGTTACGATGACCCAGAATTTTACAACGATTTCATTTGGGCGATTCGTGAATCCGATGAACGTGTTTCGTCGATCATGGAAAATTTCGGGCTGTTCATCAACCGAGTTATTTGCAGCGTGGCGGTTCTCGGTATTCTCGTCACACTGGATATTCCTGTTACTGTATTTTTGCTTGTTTCTTTGCTTGTGGGCTTCATTTTGAAGAATATTCTGAGCAAAATGAACGTTCAGCAGGATGAGGAGATAAATCCGATAAACAGAAAATTGGAATATATTGACAGAGTTTTCTATTTGCCCGACAGAGCGAAAGAGCTTCGTCTTGGCGGAATTGCGGAATATTTACATGAAAGCTACAAGACCACAGTTGATGAAAGGATTTCCTGCATTAAAAAATGGTTCAAAAAACGCTTGAAATTCAGTCTTGTAAGTGATTTTATCATTGAATTTATGCCCGAAACGGGTGCGACTTTTTATCTGTTGATTCGCTACATTCTTGACCCGACCTTGACTTTGGGTAGTTTTACGGCAAGTTTTTCTGCTATGTGGAAGCTTTTCTGGACCATTGACGATATCGGAAATTACTTTACAAAGTTCGGTGAACACAGTATGTACATCGAAAAAGTGAAGCGCTTTATTGAATATGAGCCGAAAATTGTCGGTGAAGTCAAAGAAGTGCCTGAATTTGAGTCGCTCAAGGTTGAAAATTTGAGTTTTGCATATCCTTTCGGGGACGCCGACACGAAAATTCTCAAAAATATCAGCTTTGAAATCAAAAAAGGAGAGAAAATTGCCTTTGTTGGCTACAACGGCGCAGGAAAAACCACATTGATAAAGCTTTTGATGCGTCTTTACGACTGTAACGAGGGTGAGATATTCTACAACGGACAGAACATCAAGGATTTTGTTCCGGAAAATTACAGGGAGCATATTGGTGCTGTTTTTCAGGACTACAAGGTTTTTGCGGCGACTGTTGCGGAAAATGTTCTCGGTGGTGAGTTCGACCCGAAAAATGAAGAGGTTGTTTTGTCCGCATTGAAGGCGGCATCCTTTGGCGAAAAGTTACAGGAGCTTCCCGACGGAATCAATTCTCAGTTGACGACAGAGTTCAGCGCTGACGGCGTGGGACTTTCGGGCGGCGAATCGCAAAAAATCGCAATTTCGAGGGTTTTTGCAAGACCTTTTGAGTTGATAATCATGGATGAACCCTCTTCGTCCCTTGACCCTGTGGCTGAATTTGAGTTGAATAAGTCGATTTTGAAAAATGCGGCTGATAAAACGATAATTTTCATCTCCCACAGACTTTCAACTACACAAATGGCGGACAGAATTTATATGTTCGACCATGGAGAGATCGCGGAGATCGGTTCTCACGACGAATTGATGGCGCTTGGCGGCAAATATTGCGAAATGTACCACGTTCAGGCGGAAAAATATAGCAACGGACAATTTGAATAATATTTAAAAATGCAGGCTTCAGGGCTTGCATTTTCTTTTTCGGTTTATATAAAATATAGGCTTTTATCTATTGACAAAAACGGTCGGATATGTTATAATTTATCTAATACAAAAGGATGTGAAAACATGAAATTGATTTTATCATCTCGTGATTTCGGTAACGTTGAGTCTGCGAAATTTATTGCGGAAAACTTGCCGAAGCCCATCAATGAATGTAAAATTTTATATTTTCCAAACGAAAACGCCACCCGCAGCAGAATAAAAAGCGGCAGATACGAAAATCGTTTGGTGAAATACGGTTTTTCCCCTAAAAATGCTTTCGTGGCTGATTATTTCAACCCTGAACCTTTTTTTGAGATGGATTTTGACATCGTTTATGTGGGCGGCGGCAATACTTTCGGTATTCTGAAGCGTCTGCGCTCGGCGAAATTTGATGAACTTATATTGAAATTGCTTAATAAAGGCGCTGTTTATGTGGGTGGAAGCGCCGGAGCGCATATTATTTGCTCGGATATCAGTCATGTGGCTCGTTTCGACAAGGCTCCAAACGGGTTTACCGATTTTCGTGGTTTGGGGCTGTATGACGGTATTTTCGTGTGTCACTTTTCGGAGGAGCGTCGCGCGATCTTTGAAGAGCTTTGTGCAGAGGGTAAATGTCCTGTCACCGCTTTGAGTGACGAGGATTCAATACTTATCGAAATTTAATTTTGAGGTGTAAAAAATGATAAAAGGGTTTAAAATGAAGCTTTACCCCGGCATGGCGGCGGAGTACGAAAAGCGCCATAACGAGCTTTGGCAGGAAATGATAGACATGATCCACGAGTACGGCGGCAAGAATTATTCGATTTTCCTTGACGAAGAGACGAATATTTTGTTCGGATACATTGAGATCGAAGACCCCGAAAAGTGGAACGAGTCCGCAGATACAGCCATAAATCGCAAGTGGTGGCATTTTATGGCAGATATTATGGAAACGAATCCCGACGAAAGTCCCGTTTCCGTTGATTTGAAAACAGTATTTCATTTAAATTAAAGGAGAAAAAATTATGAGAAAACTACCTTATAAACACAAAGTCAGCGTTGCGGCGCATAGGGGTGTTTCTGCAAAGGTTTCTGAAAATACGAGAGAGGCTTTTGCTGCTGCGATCAAATGCGGTTGCGATATGATCGAAACGGATGTTCATCTGACAAAGGACCTTGTGCCTGTGCTCATGCACGATGATACCGTGGACAGAACGACAAATGGCTTTGGAAAAATTGCAGATTTTACTTATGAAGCGATCTGCCACCTGAACTGCAACCCAAACGGTGAGTTTTCACAGATAATGACTCTTGAAGAGTTTATGGAACTTGCAGTTGCCAACGACATGATGGTCAATCTTGAGATCAAAGAATACAATAAGGGTGAAAACGGGGCGAGATGTCGCCTTTGCGTAGAAAAAACGTTGGAAATTGTGGAAAAATATGATTGGGTGAGCAAGACTATCATCAACAGTTTTGATGCATATGTGTTGGAATACGCCGACGAGATCTCCGGTGGAAAATATCTGCTTCACGGATTCTACCCATATGATATTATGTCCAATGTGAAGAGGAATCCTGATGAATATCTTTACTGTGCGTGCATTTTTGACGACAGAAATGTGGAAAATTACGAATATTTGCAGGAAAAAGGCATTGAGCCCTGGGCAGGTGCAGGGGTTAAGACCAAAGAGCATTTCGATTCTTGCGTGAAGCTCGGTGCGGTACTGTTCACTTCAAACGATCCCGAAGCGGCTATGGAATATTTGACCGAATTGGGGCAAAGATAGGTTAAAGAGTATAACTCTGTTTCTTTGAAATGGGAACCTCTCCAATTTATGCGGTCCGCATAAATTGGAGAGGTTCAATATTGTACTAATTTATTCTGAAATCTTTATGTAGATGTTGCCGCTGGTAGTGCTGATATCACAGCGTCCGCCCGATGATCTCGGCACATTGACGGTGCCGCTTGTTGTGTTTGTGTAGAAATCTTTGCCGCTGAGCAGTTTTCCGTGAATATTTCCGCTTGTGGACTTCAGTTTCAGTTCTGCACCGTCACAATTCTCAAGACCGATCTCTCCGCTGACGGTGGTGATCTTTATTTTTTCGTCGGAAATCAGCTCTTCAAATTCCACGCCTCCGCTTGTGCTGTTTGAAGTGAGGTTTTTGCAGGTGATATTTTCGCCTTCAATTTCTCCGCTGACGGTTTTCAGCGTCAGGTCTTTGTCGGTTGTCACTTTTATGAGAGTAATATCACCGCTTGTTGCTTGCGCTTCGATGTTTTCTGCAGAAAGTTTTGAAATGTGAATGTCACCGCTGACGCTGTGGAGCTTGAGATCTTTGTGTGTTTTCGCGGAAAATTCGATATCTCCGCTGGTGCTGACAACTTTCGCTTCGCCGAATATGAAATTATCGGGAATCTTGATATCTCCACTCAGGGTCTTGACGTAAAACTCTTCGTATTCGCTTTCGGGAAGGTAGATCACGATCTCCATTTCAGCCCAATAGATACCGAAATGCTCGAACCATTCACGGCTGTCAACACGGGTCAGACTTAAAGTTTCGTCTTCCACTTTCACATTGTGGTATATTTTATCGCTTTCGCTGCATTGTATTGTCGTGTGATCCTGTTCCGTCGGGAGAAGTTTTACATTACATTCTGCGCCTGATATTGAAATTTTTGTGAAATTATCTCTGATATCGTAGGTCTTCTGTTCAAAATTTATGGTGTTCAGATCATCAAGATCAACATTCATCGAAAAAATCGCAATAAATGAGAGCAGAAGTCCGATCAGGATTGCACAAACTGCAAGAGCAACAGCAATTTTTTTAGCAGTTGTCATTTGCTTTCCTCCTTACAAAAATTGATTTTATGCCGCTAAAAAGGGCTTTACAGAGTAAAAAAAGAAGTTTTACAATGAAATTTACAGTAAAAAGGGAGAGGATTGTCAGTCCTGCGCAGATAAGTGCCGCACCGAAAAGCAGAATTCCTTTTGCAAATGAGCCCGTCAGCGCCATTGCCAACAGTGCCAGTGCCACGATTCCCAGAGAGAGGACCACCGCATAGAGGGCGATTATTACGGAAATGATGATTGCAAAAATTGCGATGACGATTGCCACTGCGGTTACGATCAACGGGATCCAAAGTGGTGAGCCGAGGATTATCAGCAGTACCGCCAGCAATGTCCAGCCTGAATTTGAGCTTTTTTTCTGTGGAATTTGTTTATTTTGCTCGGTTTGAGGTTTTTGAACCTGTTTTTTCGGAGTGGATTCCGCCAAAATATTGCGTATTATTTCGTTTGGGTCTCCTGCCGCTGCAACGGCTTCCTCTTCCGTCAGACCGTCTTCGATGCGGTCATCTATCATTTCTCTGTAAAATTCAAAGGATCTCTGTATCTCGTCCTCGGTCAGAGAGCTTAATCCGAGGCGGATCTTTGCGAGAAACTCCATTTTAGTCAATTTTTTCATCCTCCTTAGTGACAAATCGGTAGATCGACATGATCTCCTGCCATTCTTCTTTAAAATCATCAATGCGTTTGAGCCCCAGAGGGGTAATTCCGTAGTATTTTCTCAACCGTCCGTTGTGTGCGGCTTCACGGACAGTCAGTAATTCGGCAGATTCCAGCCTGCGCAAAATGGGGTAGAGGGTGGATTCCGAAAGCTCCACATAAGGTTTAAGGTCTTTGATTATCTGGTACCCGTAGGAATCCTCGTTTTTTATCGCCGCCAGAACGCAGATATCCAAAAGCCCACGCTTCATTTGTATGTCCATGTTGATCTCCTTTCTTTGAGGAATACATCTTTACGTATAATACTATATCACACATAGTATCAAAAGTCAATAGGTTTTACAGAATTTTCAAAAAATCGCGGGCTTATTCAAAAACAGAACTATTTTCCAAACAACAGCTTTTTATTCGGCAAAATTTATTTTATATATTGACAGCAACGGAAAAAGGTGGTATAATTAAAGAAAAACTTTTGAATAGAGGCTTTTATTATGAAAATTAATGTTTTAGAATCTAAGATCGTGATGAGCAATGACACGAGCATTCATAATTATTTCGGTTGGCCGACGGTTGCGCGTCTCAAAGACGGCAGGCTTGCAATGGTTGCTTCCGGGTTCAGGCTTGCGCATGTTTGCCCTTTCGGAAAATGCGTTATTTCTTTCAGCAACGATGAGGGAAAGACATGGTCTTTGCCCACCCCTGTTATAGATACTCTTCTCGATGATCGTGACGGCGGAATTACGGCTTTCGGCGAAAGCAGCGTGATAGTTACGACTTTTAATAATTCTGTGGAATTTCAGCGCGAAGGCGGAATTGCTAAATACGACAATGCTCCCGGAGGCAGAAAAGAGGTTCATTTGGGTAGAATCTCTTATGCAAACGGATATCTTGATATTATCGAAAATGAGCATCCGGATTGGGGAAAATATCTCGGTTCTTTGTTCAGAATCAGCCACGATAACGGCACGACTTTCGGCGATATTGTGAAAATTCCGGTGACTTGTCCTCACGGGCCTGTGGAAATGTCCGACGGAACTTTGCTTTATGTGGGCAGAAAATTCTCTCAAAATGACCAATTCCGCGAAAATGAAAAGCATCTTGCTTGTTACAGAGTTTTTGCAGACGGCAGTTATGAGATTGTCAGCGAAATTGAAAATGTGGGCGAGGGCTTTAACAGCTGTGAACCCTATACTTTCCGCATGAAAAACGGCAAGCTGATCTGCCATATCCGAATGGAAGGTAAGGAGAATTTCTCCATTTTCCAGAGTGAATCTCTTGACGACGGCAAAACATGGACAAAACCTCATCAGCTTTTGCCTGAAAGGGGTGGCGCTCCTGCTCATATTATCGAAAAAGACGGCGTTCTTATCAGCACTTACGGTTACAGAAAGAACCCCTACGGTATCCGTGTTATGTTCAGCTATGACGGTGGCGAGACTTGGGATACGAATCATGTTCTTGTTGACAGCGAGGTCAGCAGCGACTTGGGATATCCTGCATCAGTGGTTCTTGAGGACGGAAATATCCTTACGATCTACTACGCCCGCAGAAATGAGGACAGAACGGTTCCGAATAATTCCTGCGTTATCAAGCAAATTATTTGGAATTTTGAGAAGTGACACTTCGGAAATTTTTGATTTAAAAATTCCCCCCAATGAGTTTTAGGGGAAGGGGTGCTGGGAAATCCACCTGTTCCTAAAATGGGGTCCCGTTAAAAAAATGTTGCTTTCAGAAAGGAAAATATGAATTTGTTTAAGAATGAAAAAGTGAAAAATGCGATATGCTTGGGGTTTTTGTGCTCGGTGGCGTATCTGGCGGTATACTATGCGCGAAATATACTCGGTGCGGTCAATCCGCAGATAATCGAGGGGGGATTTTATAACGAGGCGCAATTAGGGTCGATCTCTTCGACATATTTTGTGTGTTATGCTGTAGGACAGCTTATCAACGGCATGATCGGTGACAGGATCAAGGCGAGATATATGCTTAGTTTTGGGCTGATTTTAGCAGGTGTCTGTAATTTCCTCTTCCCGCTTATGGGAAGTCAGGTCTCCGCAAGTTCCGCATATGGTATGACGGGATTTTTCCTTTCCATGATCTATGCGCCCATGACTAAAGTGGTGGCTGAAAATACAGAACCTCTTTATGCCACAAGATGCAGTCTTGGCTTTACTTTTGCGTCGTTTTTCGGCTCTCCGTTGGCAGGATTTACCGCAGTTTTGTTCACCTGGCAGACGGTTTTCACCATCAGCAGTGTTTCTCTTGCTGTAATGGGTTGTATCTGCTTCGTAACTTTCCTTATTTTCGAGCGCAAGGGTATCGTAAAATACGGTCAGTACAAGCCTAAGGAAAAGTTCGGAATGGGAAGCGTCAAAGAGCTTCTTAAACACAATATCATCAGATTTTCATTTTTTTCTATCATCACCGGTGTTATTCGTACGACTGTTATCTTTTGGTTTCCCACCTATCTTTCACAGTATTTGGGTTATTCCTCAGATGAATCGAGCATGATTTTTTCCATTGCGACTTTAGTGATCTGTTTTACTTCTTTTATCACGATCTTTGTTTACGAAAAAATCTTCAAACGCAATATGGAACGTACCATTCTGACCATGTTTTCAGTCAGTTCCGTGGCGTTTTTGCTCGTTTTCCTTGTTAAAATGCCCATTGCAAATATCGCTCTCCTTGTCGTTGCAATTATGGCATCAAACGGCAGCGCTTCTATCGTCTGGAGCAGATATTGCCCCAGCTTGCGTGATACGGGCATGGTTTCCAGCGTTACGGGATATCTTGATTTCCTCAGTTACATGGCGGCTGCCGCATCCAGTAAGATTTTCGCAAATGCCGCAACGACGATCGGTTGGGGAAATCTCATTCTCGTATGGATGGGGCTTATGATCGTCGGAGCACTTGTTGCTTTGTCCTTCGGCAAAGAACGTCTTAAAATTAAAAAAATTGAATCTGCTAACTAAAATCCATGAAGTGATGTATTTTGTCCATTGAAATGTGTTGCTTTTTCTGGTATAATTATAATAATGATTATAGAAATTCGAAATACAACCTGAAAGGTTGTATTTCAATAGGGTTGGCTCCATTTTAAAGGTGCTTAAACAGCTTAGTTAGTGCTAAAAGAGCCAATCCCATCAAATTTTCCTTGAAAATTTGTCTATACTCATTTCAATGAATGTCGAGTTAATTCAAATTGTTATCAATTTGAATTAACAAAAGCCGATTTTATCGGCT
>SVMT01000047.1 GCA_015067305.1 Oscillospiraceae bacterium
CTTTGGGTTTCTTTTCCTTTTTAGGTCTGCCGCCTTTCACTCCATTGACTTTATTTCTTTCGCAGACAGCCTCATACTTTTCCGCATCTCTGTCCATATTGTCCTGAATTGCCGCAAAAGCTATCTCCGCTTTCGGCGAAAGTTCGGGCTCGTTCCCGTCGATCGCGTAGTCGAAAAGCGCCATGAAAAGCTCTCCACGCTCTTCCATTGTCAGCTTTTCAAGTATTCTCCTGTAACTCTTGTAAACTATAAAACTCTTTTTCTCTGTCATTTATTCCTCCGTTTATCACGATTAGTATTTGATATACTTATATTATACCATAAATTATCACGAATTGCAATATTAAGCTTTAATAATTCACAAAAGAGTTAGGAATAAACTATAATATTGTCACATAATGTGAGTCTTAATGGGTGTTAGGTATTAGGTATTAGGTTTTAGGTTTTAGGTATTAGGTGTTAGTAAATTTATTACGCTTATAAAAACAGAAGCTACCGCAAGAAAATTCGCAGGTATCTTTTATAATTAAACCACTGCAACCTTACTAAACCCCAAAATCTAAAACCTAATACCTAACACCTAATACCTGTAGCCTAAAAAAAGACATCCCCCATCGGAGATGTCTTTTTTATGCTATTCAATTAGCCAATTTTAACTGTAACGGTAACAGCGCCGACTTTATTTCCTGATGTGTAGGAAACTTCGACATAAGCTGTACCCTTGGAGCCCTGACCTTTTACGTAGTAACCTCTGGAGGAGCTTTCGCCCTTTTCAAGGAGGTCATCGTATTTGGAATCGATCGTAACAGCGATGATATTGATGCTGCTTACATCGAGGAGGTCTTCAAGTTCGTCTTCAAGGTATGCTGTGCCACTCTTGGAGATGGAGATTATCAGATCTTTTTCAACAACTGTTACAGCGATCTCTGCAACTTTAACATCGCCGTCGTAAACTACGAGATCAGCTGTACCCTTATCGTCGTCAACGAGGTTTGCGGAGATACCGCGGTTGTCACAATCTACAGAACAGTCGTCTTCGTCATCAACTACAACATCGTAACCGCTGAAGTTAAGACCGAAGTCAGACCAATCATATTCCTCACCGTCTTCTACTGTAACAGAATACTTAGCATAAGCATTGTTGTTGGAAGAAGAAACAGCTCTCTGAACGATTACATTGAATGTCTTCATCTGCAAGTTCATTGTAGCGTCTGTGTAGTAGCATACGAGCTGGAAGGATGTACCTGCGGATACTGTATCTTCTACAGTGATAAGACCTGTATTGTCAACAGTAACACCGGGGATATTGTTGTTGTAGTTCCAGCTGATGATATTTCCGAGGGATTTGAGATCCAACTGGTAAGAAGAGCCCTGCATGATCATAACTCTGCCGAGAGCTTCGTTCAAGGAACCTGTGGACTGAACTGTTACTCTGATGGACTTGGAAACGCCGTTTGTGGAAAGGTTACCCTTTGCTCTGTAAGTAATGGTTGCAACACCGGGACCTACAGCTGTAACAACACCGTTTTTAACAGTTGCAACTGAGGAGTCACTTGTTGTCCATGTGAGAACGTCGTCGTGAATTTCAGGAGAAACTTTTACGGAGAGACCGAGCTGATCGCCTGCGTACATTGTTGTGGAACCATTCGCTACAGAAAGGCTGATGGACTTAACGGGAGTTTCAATATCAGCAGAGGGAGAGTTTACAGATACTGCAAGAGGAACATAAGTAAAGTTGAAGCTCTGTCTGCTTGTTACGATATAGGGATAGAGGTTTGCAATACCGTCTTCACCGGGAGTGATGATGAACTCGTTGGAGTATGTTACAAAGTCAGCGGGGATAGAATTAACTACTGTAGTGTTATCAGAGTAGATATCATAGTAGAAATCTGCCATATCAGCTGCAGAAAGTGCGGGGCTGAACTGGATAGACGCTGTGTAAGTCTTGTTATTGTTAAGTTCACCTGAAGCGCTGAGTTTAACGGAAACTGTGATATTCTTGATAGTTACAGCAGAAACAGTTACAACACAGGAAGCGGAGAGACCGTTGGATGTTGTGGCTGTAATTACTGTTGTACCCATTGCGATACCTGTTACTTTACCGTTCTGGTCAACTGTTGCAACTGCGGGAAGTGAAGAATTCCACATTACAGTTTCTGTTGCAGTTGAGGGAGTAAGTGTTGCTTTAAGAGCAATGGAAGAACCTGCCTCGAGGTTTACAGAGCTCTGGCTGAGTGTGATACCTGTAGCGCTTGTTGTCTTCGCAGATACGATAACAACGCTCTGAGCCTGCATACCTGTTCTGGAGGACTTAGCATAAATTACTGTGGAACCTGCTTTAACGCCTGTAACTTTACCGTTCTGATCTACAGTAGCAACTGTGCTGTCTGCGGAAGACCATGTAATAGTTTCATTGGAGTTTGCGGGATTCTTTGTAACTGTAAGAACTGTGGATTCGCCCACATTTACATTAGCACTCTGCTGTGCAATAGCAAGAGCAATAAGATCTACATTTGTGGAAGGAGTAGAAGGTGTAGAGGGGTTGGAGGGGTCCAAAGGATTGGAAGGAACGGAAGGTGTTTCTTCTTCGCCCTTATCCTGGAGAACTACAACTGCCGCAGCCTGAACACTGCCTACCTTATAAGTGATAGTTACTGTTTCAAGAGCATTTTCGCCGAGAGATGTTGTAACTACTTTTGCATTACCTTCGCTGTCAATTGTTACGAGAGAAGGATCGGAAGATGTCCATGTACCCTTTTCTGTTGTATTGGCAGGTGTAACAGTAGCTGTGATCTTCCAGGAAGTTGTTTCTCTGATATTTACATAGAAAGAGTTCTTATCAAAAGTAACTTTTGTAGCCTTAACTGTTGTGGGATTTGAAGGTGTGGAGGGGTTGGAAGGTGTAGAGGGATTGGAAGGAGTTGTGGACTGTTTGGAAACAGTTACTGTACAAGTCTTTTCCCAAGTTGTGACTTTGTCTGTGTAGGAAGCTGTGATAGTAGCTTTACCTGCGGCAATAGCCTTTACAACACCGTCTGTAACTGTTGCAACGGAAGGATCGGAAGATGTCCATACAACGGAAACAGGAGCATCGGAAGGTTCATATGTAACCTTGAGAGTGCTTGATTTGCCTACATAGAGGGAAAGTGTTGATTTGCTGAGAGAGAAGCTTGTGAGGTCGTCCACGAGAGGATCAACTGTTACAACGCAAGCAGCGGAAATAAGACCGTCTGCTGTGGAAGCTGTAATTGTAGCTGTACCTGCGGAAACGCCGTTCACGATACCGTCCATAACAGTTGCAACTGCAGGATCGGAAGATGACCAGATAACAGTCTTATCTGTAGCATCTGTGGGGAGAACAACTGCGCTGAGAACGCTGGATGTACCCTCAAGTACGTTAAGAGTTGAAGAGCTGAGCATGATGGACTCAACAGCAACAATGTCCTGTGTAACATTTACAGTGCAGAAGAGGTCAAAGGGACCGATATCTTCGCGTGTGATAGTTACCTTTACTGTTGCGGAACCGGGAGCAACGGCAGAAATAATGCCTTCGCCTACAACCGCTACGACTGTGGGATCACTGGATTCCCAAACATCGTCATACTTGACATCACTGAGACCTTCGTCGATGATAGAGATACCTGTAACATCGCCGACACTCAGATCAATGGCGCTGTTTGTCAGTCTGTACTGTGAGATGATCGTCGCAGCATCAACCTCAGGTTCACATGCAGCAAGCATGGGAACGAGCATACAGATCGCAAGAGCCAGTGCCAAAAACTTATGAATTGATTTTCTCATCTTCATAATTACCACCTTTCATGTGATACGTAAAAAATTAAATGTGTTAACAAAATAACATCTGCGTATATTGTACCATTTTTTTATGCAAATGTCAATATTCCAAGGAAAAATAATTAAGGAACATTTTGTATAAAATTAAGAACCTAACCGTAAACTGCGACTTTTTTAGGGCAGATCCTTGCTTTATAAACAGTTAGACGACGAAATCCCAAAAAAGTTCCATGTAAATAAAAAGAAATTTTCCGTACTTTTTCCGTTTTAATCAGTTAAACCGATTGACAAATCAGAAAATATATTATATAATTAAAGGTAATCTCTATTATATTAAGGAATGATACAAAGATGAACATTACTCAGAAAATTATCAAAAATCATCTCGTTTCGGGTGAAATGATCCCCGGCGAAGAAATTTCGATCAGAATAGACCAGACCCTGACTCAGGACGCTACAGGTACAATGGCGTACCTTCAGCTTGAAGCTATGGGTATCGAAAGAGTCAGAACGGAATGTTCCGTTGCTTACATCGACCATAACACACTCCAGACTGGCTTTGAAAACGCAGACGACCACAGATATATTCAGAGTTGCTGCGAAAAATTCGGACTTTACTACTCCCGTCCCGGTAATGGTATCTGCCACCAGGTACATCTTGAAAGATTCGGCAAACCGGGCAAAACGCTCCTCGGAAGCGACTCCCACACACCCACAGGCGGCGGTATCGGTATGCTCGCAATGGGTGCAGGCGGTCTTGACGTTGCAGTTGCAATGGGCGGCGGCGCATTCTATCTCGTTATGCCCAAAGTTGTAAAAGTTAACCTTACAGGCAAACTCCGTCCCATGGTTTCCGCAAAAGACGTTATCCTCAAAGTTCTTGAAATCCTCTCCGTTAAAGGCGGCGTTGGCAAAGTCATCGAATACTGCGGCGAGGGCGTAAAAACACTTACAGTTCCCGAAAGAGCTACAATCACAAATATGGGTGCAGAGCTGGGCGCAACAACAAGCGTATTCCCCGCTGACGAAGTTACAAAAGCTTTCCTCAAGGCTCAGGGCAGAGAAGAAGACTTCACAGAACTTAAAGCAGACGAAGATGCTACATACGACGAAGAGATAAACATCAACCTTTCCGAACTTGTTCCCCTTGCGGCTTGCCCTCACAGCCCCGATAACATTAAAACTATCGCAGAACTTGCAGGCAAAAAAGTCGATCAGGTTTGTATCGGTTCCTGCACGAACTCCTCTTACACAGACCTCATGAAAGTTGCGGCTATCCTCAAAGGCAAAACAGTTTGCCCCACAGTTTCCCTTGCAATCGCTCCCGGTTCCAAGCAGGTATTCAATATGCTTGCTGAAAACGGCGCTCTTGCTGATATTATTGCGGCAGGTGCAAGAGTTCTCGAATGTGCTTGCGGTCCCTGTATCGGTATGGGTCAGTCCCCCAACAGCGCAGGTGTTTCTTTGAGAACATTCAACAGAAACTTTGAAGGCAGAAGCGGTACAGCTGACGGTCAGGTTTACCTTGTAAGCCCCGAAACTGCGGCAGTAAGCGCACTCACAGGCGTATTCACAGACCCCATGACAAACGATACTCCCGTTGACGTGAAGATGCCCGAAAAATTCACAATCAACGATAATATGATAATTCCTCCCTCCAGCGGCGAAGGCGTTGAAATTCTCCGCGGACCCAACATCAAGCCTTTCCCCGTAAACGTTGAACTCCCCGAAAAGATTGAAGCAAGCGCGCTTCTTAAAGTTGGCGACAACATCACAACAGACCACATCATGCCCGCAGGCTCAAAAATTCTCCCCTACCGTTCCAACATTCCTTACCTTTCACAGTTCTGCTTCGGCGTATGCGATAAAGAATTCCCCGAAAGAGCAAAACTCATGGGCGGCGGTTTCGTAATCGGCGGTTCCAACTACGGTCAGGGTTCCAGCCGTGAACATGCGGCTCTCGTACCCCTTTATCTCGGTGTTAAGGCGGTAATCGCAAAGAGCTTCGCAAGAATTCACAAAGCAAACCTTATCAACACAGGTATTCTTCCCCTCACATTCAAAAATGAAGAGGACTACGACAGAATCGGTCAGGGCGATATTCTTGAACTTCCCAACATTCTCGAAGAGATCAAAAACGGCGGTTCCAAGATCACTCTCGTAAACAAAACAAAGAATTTTGAAGTTGAACTTGAACTCCCCCTCTCCGACAGACAGGCTGACATCCTCGCCGCAGGCGGTCTCCTCAACTACACAAGAAAGAACGGCTAATATCAGTACGACATTTACCATAAAGCATTGAAAATGCTTTATACAAAAGTTTTTTGGAAAAGGGTTCGGGAAAAACCAATTTTACAAAAATGGTTTTTCCCGTAAAAAAATACGTACAATATATAAAAGGAATGAACAACATGATAAAAGGCGCAGTATTTGACCTTGACCACACACTTTTTGACAGATATGCAACACAAAAGCTTTGCGTAAAAGGTTTTTGCGACTATTTTGATGTCGCAGACGGCATGACCGACGAAAAATTCTGCGAGATACTCGAATATGCCGACAAAAGATACAACCACTTAGGTTGGGAGATAATCCTGGAATACCTCGCAAATCAAGGCGTTTTCAAAACAGTCCCGACATTCGAAGATTACTGTGCGTTTATCAAGGAAAATTTTCACCGTTATGCAGTTCCTTTCGATTTTGCCAAACCGATGCTTGAAAAACTTAAAGAAAAAGGACTGAAATCAGGGCTTATTACAAACGGTCCTTCTCAGCTTCAGCGCAAAAAATTGGAAATGCTTGATTTAGAAAAGTATTTTGATGAAATAATAATCTCAGGCGAACTTGGGGTGGATAAACCCGACCTGAAACCCTTTGAAGTGATGGCTGAAAGATTAAACCTGAAACCGTCAGAGCTTGTTTACGTGGGCGACAACCCGAAAAACGACATTGAACCCTCACGAAAAGCAGGCTACACGCCCATTTGGGTAATGACCACGGGCTATTGGCTCTTCCCCGAAATCGAAGTGCCCGAATTCTGCATAAAAGATGTAAGTCTCGTGCCGGAAGTTATTGAAAAGCTTAACAATAAGTAGGAGTTAATAAAGTATGGAGAAAAAAGCGATAAAAACCATTGCGCAGAACAAAAAAGCATACCACGACTATTTTGTAGATGAGAAATACGAAGTAGGTATCGCACTCGCAGGAACTGAAGTTAAGAGCATCCGTCAGGGCAATGTCAACCTGAAAGATTCCTACTGCAAAATCAACAACTGTGAAATTTTCGTTGTGGGAATGCACATAAGCCCCTACGAAAAGGGAAATATTTTCAACAAAGACCCTCTTCGTGACAGAAAACTCCTCATGCACAAGCGTGAGATTTTGAAGCTTTTCAACAACATCAAAAAAGACGGCGTATCAATCATTCCGCTTTCCCTTTACCTTAAGGGTCCCGTGGTAAAAATGGAAATCGGGCTTTGCCGCGGTAAAAAACTCTACGATAAGCGCGACGCAATCGCCGCAAGAGACGTAAAACGTGAAATTGACAGAAGTATGAGGGATAAAAATAATTGATCATTATGGGAATTGACCCCGGACTTGCTACGGTAGGTTACGGAATCGTTGAATACGTTGGGAATAAATTTATCGGCTGCGACTACGGAGCCATAATTACCCCTGTCCATACGCCAAACGGAGAACGCCTTTGGCAGATACACGAAGAGCTGAATCAGCTTCTCGATTACTATAAAATTGAAACGGCGGCAATAGAAAAGCTGTTTTTCAACACAAACACAACCACGGCAATTTCCGTAGCGGAAGCAAGAGGCGTTATCCAGCTTGCGCTCACGAAAAAAAATATACCCTACAGCGAATATACTCCTCTGCAAGTCAAACAATCTGTAACGGGTTACGGCAGAGCTGAAAAAAATCAGGTCATGTCAATGGTAAAAATGCTTCTGAATCTGCAAAAAATACCACGTCCGGACGATGCTGCGGACGGGCTTGCGCTTGCGATATGTCACGCACACTGTATGGGAAGTTTTGCAATGAAAGGTCTCAATTTGAAAGGATAAGAAATGGCTGCATTCGGAACTCTCGCCGATGACATAAAAACCGGCGAATTCAAAAAAATCTATTATGTTCACGGTCCTGAAGCTTATTTGAAACGGTTCTATATAAACGAACTGAAAAAGAAAGTTTCCGGAGACGATTTGTCATGCCCGGATATTTTCATTTTTGACGGGAAAGAGCTGGATCTGCGCAGTTTTACTGATATCACCGAGATGTTCCCCATGATGAGCGAAAAAAAGCTTATCATGATCAAGGACTCCCCCATGTCCTCCCCCGTGGTGCAATACATCAAGGATTCCGCAGCTGAAATTCCCGACGACAACATTGTGGTTCTCTACGGTGAGACGGAAAGTTTTGACGAAAGACTCAAAGATTTCAAGGCGCTGAAAAATTCGATAGAAAAAAACGGCATGATCTGCAAGATCGACAAACCCGACACCACAACCCTTGAACGCTGGATAATGCAACACACGAAAAAGGGCGGAAGTGAAATCGATCTCAGCGTTGCCAGATACCTGCTGACCCAAGCGCCCAACGACCTTGACACCCTTTCCACAGAAGTGCATAAGCTTTCGTCTTACTGTCAGGGCAGAAAAGTCACCAAGGAAGACATCGACATTCTCGTCTGCAAGACCGCAGAAGCAAGAACTTTCGACCTGACCGACGCAATTCTGGACAAAAATGCAAAGCTCGCCTTTGAAAAATTAGAAGACCTTTACGACGCGCGCACAAATGAGATCATAATCATGAGCGCCATATTCTCCACTTTCGGCAGCATGTACAAAATCAAAGTACTCCTTTCAAGCGGCACACCCCTCGACACTATCGCAAAATTGCTTGAAATGAAAGATTTTATGGTAAAAAAATACGCCCAACGTCTGCGAAACGTGAGCATGAAAGAACTTGAATACGCTGTTGAGGTCTGCGCCGAAGCCGATATTGCCTCGAAATCCACATCGGCGGACAACAAAGCGCTTCTCGCCTCACTGACGGCAAAACTTTTGGGATTACAGGCAGGTCAAAAATGATAAAAATTAACGAAGTGATCGTTGTTGAAGGCAAAAGCGACAAGATCAAGCTTGAACGGCTTGTGGATGCGGTGATAATCGAAACGGGCGGCTTCAGAATATTCAAAGATACGGAACTGAGAAATATGCTCCGAGACTTGGCTGAAAAACGAGGACTGATAATTTTAACTGACAGCGACAGCGCAGGTTTTGCCATCAGAAACGCAATTATAGGCTCGGTTGACTCAAAATACATCAAAAATGCTTACATTTCCGAGGTGAAAGGCAAAGAACGCCGCAAAAGGAACCCATCAAAAGAGGGACTACTCGGTGTTGAGGGGGTATCCGACGAGGATATTTTCGAAGCATTACGTCGTGCAGGTGTAAATTTAAGCAAAAACTGCACCGAAAAACCTGAAAACACTCGAAAAATCACCAAAACAGACCTTTTTGAGGACGGTTTTACAGGCTCAGCCGATAGTTCTGAAAGACGTAAAAAGCTGGAACAAAGACTGAATTTACCAACTCATTTGAGTACAAACAAACTCCTTGAAGTGTTGAATGTGTTGCTGACTTATGAAGAATATAAAAATCTAACAAAATCTATTTTTTAACCCAATTCGGTTTTGTTGGAAGGGTGTGGGAAACCTTATTTTTTCGCGAAAATAAGGTTTCCCACAAATATTTAAACATTTTTACACACCGCTATTGTCAAAAGGCGGGATGAAGCTTTCTTCCGCCGCCTCGCCGTCCTGCAAAAAGCCGTTCTCAATGCCAAGATCCACGGCATGATCCACGACCTCATCATATTCAGCGTCCGTCAACTTTCTCGACAGATACGGATGGTCTTTCATTGCCTCAAGTGGAGTGTATTGGCTCATAATGCTGATAAAAATGTCGTTCCCATAGGTCTCGTAGAGGTATTTTAGTACCTTTTTCGAGTCTTCCACCTGCTCCGGCAACACCAAATGACGGACAATAACCCCTTTTTTCATCATGCCTCGGTCATCAAAGACAGGTTTACCCACTTGTCGCACCATTTCAGCAAGGGAACTCATGGCATGATCGGTATAATCCGATGCAAAAGAAAGCGTTTTACCCAATTCCGCCGAGAAATATTTAAAATCAGGCAGATAAATATCCACCAAACCGTCCAAGAGACGAAGGCTCTCGGCTTTCTCATAACCGCCCGTATTATACACCACGGGAATCTTCAAACCGTTGTTTTTCGCAGACCTCAACGCAGAAACGATGTGGGGCAAATAGTGCGTCGGGGTCACAAGGTTAATATTATTCGCCCCTTGGGCTTGCAACTCGAAAAATATCTCTTCAAGGCGCTGAGGCGAAACGATTTTGCCGCTGTCACCAATGGCGATCTCACGGTTCTGACAGTAAACGCACCGCAGACAACAGCCCGAAAAAAATACGGTCCCCGAGCCTTCTTCCCCTGAAATGCAGGGTTCTTCCCACATGTGGAGCGCCGCACGGGCAAGTGAAAGCTCCGCAGTTTTGCCGCAAAAACCGATCTCCCCATTCAAACGGTCCACACCGCACTCACGAGGACAAAGACGGCAGTTTTTATAAAGATCTTTCACGCTAACACCTCTTTTAAAGCCTCGTCTATCAATTCACACACTCGGTTAAAATTTATCTCGATAGCCTCATTTGAAAATCTTAAAACCTTGACGCCGTAACCGTTTAAAACAGAGGTACGAATATTATCCAATATTTTCCCATTATGACTGCGATGTTGAGAACCGTCGATCTCAATAACAAGTTTAGCTGAATGACAATAGAAATCTGCTATATAATTATCAATAACCTTTTGGCGCTGAAAGCGTATCGGATATTTTGAAAGGAATTTGTACCATAATTTTTTCTCTTGCGGGGTCATATTTTTTCTTAACTCCTTTGCAAAAGGAATTATTTTTTTGTTGTAATTAAGGGACATTTTAATATTTCCTTTCTTGAATAAATAGATTCATAAGTGACGCAGGCTCCTTCCACCGCTAACCGCGGTTCCCCTCCCTCCAAGAGGGAGGTTGTATCGAGCTCCCTCCGGGAGGGAGCTGGCGGCGTACGCCGACTGAGGGAGAATTCGTCTCCAATCGTTGTTTTCTATGAAAAACTGAGGCTTCGGATGAAGCCTCAGTCTGTTTCTTTACGCCAAAATTATCACGATTTTTGAGTTCAGAATAAGTTATTTAATTAATTATAAATTAATTATTTTCTCTTGGAGATTGCAAGACCTGCAACTGCAGAGATGGATGCAAGAGCGTAGAAGATAGCTGTAACGTCAGCTGTACCGGGGTTAACGGGAGCTACGGGAGCGGGATCTACGGGTGCGGGATCGGGTTCTACAGGAGCGGGATCGGGTTCTACAGG
>SVMT01000048.1 GCA_015067305.1 Oscillospiraceae bacterium
ATATCATAAATACGAAGAATGAGTATTTTATGATATAATTAGCAATTTCGCCGCTACCGCTTTGTAAAAGCGGCGAATGCGTATTTTAATCAATATATAATGATTGCTTGCAATTATTATATCATATCTCATAAATTAGTGTTAGTCAATGTGCTTTTCGGGAGAAATAATAAAAAGTTCATAAAGTGAATCGTTTGAGCTTCTGTTTTATTTATTGAATCTTCATAAATCTATGGTAAAATACCACTTATATTCTTGATTCAACCGTTTATCTCATATCTATTGAAATGCGGATATTTTTCGTGTATAATGATTACATAGAAAGGATGATGAAAATGCAGATCGAAATCAAATTAGATGATTCGTATAAAGAGCCCAAAGTGATAATTTATACTGATTCAGTCACGGAAGAAGTGAATGAGCTTATTAAAAAATTATCTGTCAGCGAACCTCATGTGATCACAGGCTTTCGGAATGATAATCTGGAAATTATAGATCATGCGGATATTATTCGCATATTTGCTTCAAACGGTAAAGTGTATGCTAAAACACAAAAGGACGAATATGTGTTGCGACAGCGGTTATATGAACTTGAAAACCGTCTGAATAAGGAACATTTTATTCGGATATCCAATTCGGAAATTATCAATCTGAAAAAAGTCAGAAATTTCGATCTGAGTTTCGTTGGAACGATTTGTGTGTCCTTATCTGATGACACTGTCAGCTATGTATCAAGAAGATATGTGGCAAAAATAAAACAGGTTTTGGGAATATGAGGGGATAGTGCTATGAAAAAAGAATTTATCAAGAGAGCCTTACGAGGTTTCCCGCAAGGTATAGTTATTGGATATGTTATTGCAATTTGTTTTTCTTTAAGCATTGGCGACGGTAATTATTATGCTTGCTCTTCTGAGTTGATCGAGACTTTTGGCAGTGAAATGACTGCTGTTGTGGTTCAATTTATATGTTCAGGTATACTCGGCGCAATATTTGCCGGTGGGACAGTTGTATATGAAATTGATTCCTGGAGTATTGCAAGGCAGAGCGCTGTTTATTTTCTTATCGGTTCGCTTGCAATGATGCCTATCGGGTATGTGATGAATTGGATGCAGCGCTCATTTTGGGGATTTGTACTGTATTTCTTTGTCTTTGTTGTTATTTGGTTGATCTGTTGGCTTGTCAATTATATTTTCTGGAGGCTCAGGATAAAAAAGTTGAACAATAAAGTCAGTCAGTTGAATAAATAGAATGAGTCTTTGAAATGAAAAATCGGGGAAAACCACTTCAAACGGTTTTCCCCGAAAAATATATTGTTTTTTACCATATAAACGGGATAAGTCTGTATTTTACTTTTTGTTTGTACTCTGTGTAGCCGTTCAGTTCTTTTTCGAGAAATTTCTCTTCGTTTATGAGGCGGGTTGCGATGATGAAAGGGTATGCGAGGAAAACTATGAAAGAGAATATTGAGCCGAGAACCAACGGCATGGAAAGGAACAGAAGAAGGGTGACGCTGTACATGGGGTGTCTTACGATCCCGTACAAGCCTGTGTCTATGACCTTCTGACCTTCACGGACTTCGATAGTTCTTGAAAGGTAAGTGTTTTCTCTGAGGACTTCCGCATAGAGTACATAAGAGATCAGGAAGACAACTGAGGCGATTATTGAAACTGTTTCGGGAAGCATGTACCAATCAAAGCGGTAATTCAGCCCTGCAAGGACAAAACCTGCGATGAACATAAGTCCGCTGAGTTTTACAACGGTACTTTGTTCCGTCTGTTTTTCCTTTGCATCAAGTCTTGATTTCAGCAACATTGGATTTTTGAACATCATTACGATACCTGCGCAGAACATGGGAATGAAAAGTATGCCCATGAATATCCAGCCGTTTATGTATTCAAACGAGCCTGCAGGGAGGAATATAAGAAGTCCCACAAGAATTACGCCTAAGGCGAATTTAATGATAGCTTGAAAGAATAATTTTACCGTCATTTTTTATGTCCTTTAGTTGAGATTTGCGTTGAGACTGACCTCGTCAACGTCGATTTCCGTAACGAAAATTTTCTGGTCGTTGGGAACTCTGGCTTCGTAGCAAGTAAAAACTGTTTTGGAAACTTTATTATATGCAACGTCGCAGTAACCGCCTCTGAAAGCGAACTGAATCTTATCCCATGTCTTTCCGCCGTCTGAAGAAACTTTTAATGTTGGGTACATTCTTACGTCGGGAGAGTCGCATCCTGCATAGAAAATTCTTCCGTTGTCATCGTTGCAAATACCTGACATGCAGCGGGGATTGAGCATCGATTCATCGTATTTTGCCGGTGACCAATTTGAAATTCCGTCGTCGCTTATACTGAACGCTTTTCTCGTGCCGCCATTGAAATTTCTGTTGTCGTTTCTGATGGTCATGAAAACTCTTCCGTCGGGAAGTTCGCAAATCTCCGATTCGTTTAATAAATCTATTCCGCCGTCGGGAACAAGTTCTCCCATGTGCCAACTTTTACCGCCGTCATCGCTGTATATTGTGGACACCCAAAGTTTTGTTTCTTCGCCGTTGTCTCGTTGTTCAGGGTCCTGATCGTCTTTTGAACCGTACCATACAGCGGTAATAAGTCTTCCGTTTGAAAGCTTCATTCCGTGACCCGGTCCGGGAGCAACAACGCCCCAATGATGCTGAGGAATTTCTGAAAGCAATACATCTGTCAGGTCAACATCTTCGCTCCAAGTCTTTCCGAGGTCGTCTGTGTATCTGTATAAAACTTTGACCATATCTTCCATGTAAAGCAAGTGGAGTCTTTCGCCGTCGGGAATAAAGACGGGACTGCATTCGGAATGTTCTACGTTACCTGATTTAATAATAATTCGTTCTGTCCATGTCTGACCGAAATCCGTGCTGACTTTCATTCCGAGGTCCATTGGAGCGCGGTCGCCGAAAGTTCGTCTCAGTTCATACGCGCAAACGATAGCTCCGCTGTCTGTGGTGACAATTCCCGGAATTCTTATGTCTTCGTACTCTTGATGTTCGAGGTCGTTTTCGTTGAATTTTTCTATGGTTTGTATTGCTGCATCTTCAAGTAAATATGTATTTTTGAATTTCATTGGTGTTCTCCTTAAGTTTTTTTATTTATTATAACACCTAGATTATACAAAGTCAAGAGTGAAATCTGATATTGTTGTTTTATCAAGGTAAAGATGCGAAAAAATTCACAGAATAGCTATTGATTTTTTTAAAGTATAGTGATATAATTAATTATCATATTAAATTCGGAATATTAATTATTCCGTTGGAAGGAGAACATTTATCAATGTTTAACGAACAGGTATTGCAGATCGCAGAACGAATACGCGGTTTGAGACTGATTCTGGATATTCCCGTATCCGAAATGGCTGAAGTTTGCAGCACGACAGAGGAAGATTATGTAGCTCATGAGAATGGCGAAAAGGATTTTTCTTTTACTTTCCTATATAATTGTGCAAAGCATTTCGGCGTTGACATCACGGAAATAATTACGGGTGACAAGCCGAAACTTTCATTTTATTCTGTAGTAAGAAAAGGTGAAGGCCTTCCCATAAAACGTCGTAAAGGCTTCGACTATCAGCATCTTGCTGCCATGATACAGGACCGAATTAGTGAGCCGTTCCTTGTTACGGCGAAATATGACAAGGACGCTGAAGAGCGTGATATCGATCTTTCGGTTCATGAGGGTCAAGAGTTTGACTTTATCCTTTCAGGCAGCCTTAAGGTTCGCCTTGAAGACCATATTGTAGTTCTTCATGCGGGGGACAGTATCTTCTATGACAGCGGGCACGGTCATGGCATGATCGCTGTGGGTGGCTCTGACTGCGAATTCCTCGCGGTTGTAATGGGCAAAGACAAGAAATAATATAACCCTAAATTTGAGTAAAGATGCCTACATTCTAAAATTATAAAGAATTAAAGAAAGTAGTGTATTAAATAATGTTAGTATATAATAAATTTATCGATGAAGGTTTTGACGCGGAAGGTCGACTTAACCGTTTTGAGCTGAAGCCCGGAGTTGATTTTAACTTCGGTTTTGACTGTGTTGATGTATTGGGTACGGAGAAACCCGATAAGACCGCTATGATGTGGGTCTCCAAGCACGGTGAAGAAAGAAGATTCACTTTTGAAGATATGATGAAAAACTCCAACAAGTGTGCAAACTACTTCACCTCTCTCGGAATCAAAAAAGGTGACAGAGTAATGCTCGTTCTTAAACGTCACTATCAGTTCTGGTTTGCGATCGTTGCTCTCCATAAGATCGGTGCTATCGTAATTCCCGCAACCAATCAGTTGATGAAGAAAGACTTTATCTACAGATTCAACGCCGCAGGTATCAAGGCTATTGTATGTACTTCCGATGACGGAGTCCTCGACCATGTTGACGCAGCTGTTCCCGAAAGTCCCACATTGCAGATCAAATGTGCTGTAGGTGAGGTTCGTGATGGTTGGAGAGATTTTAACGCTGAATTTGAAACTTTCCCCGATACATTTCCCCGTGCTGAAGGTGAAGACAAGGTTCGAGGCACAGACCTCATGCTTATGTATTTCACCAGCGGTACAACAGGTTATCCCAAGATCGCGGCACACAACAATTTTTACCCTCTCGGTCATGTAATTACCGCTAAATATTGGCATAATGTGGACCCCGAAGGTCTTCATTTCACCGTTGCTGAAACAGGCTGGGGTAAAGCCGTATGGGGTAAACTTTACGGTCAGTGGCTCAGTGAAGCAGGCGTGTTCACTTATGACTTCGACAGATTCGACGGAGATGCTGTCCTCAAGCAGATCGAAAAGCATAAGATCACAACATTCTGCGCACCGCCCACCATCTACAGATTCTTCATCAAAGAAGATCTTTCAAAATATGACCTTTCATCTCTTAAATATGCAACAACTGCGGGCGAAGCTCTGAACCCCGAAGTGTTCAACAAATTCAAGGAACACACAGGTCTTTCACTAATGGAAGGCTTCGGTCAGACTGAAACAGCTCTTACAGTTGCAAACCTTGTCGGTTCCAAACCGAAACCCGGTTCAATGGGTAAACCCTCTCCTCAGTATCATATCGAGGTTGTTGACGAGGATGGAAATCCCGTAAAACCCGGTGCTGTCGGTGAGATCGTTGTTAACACAAAGAACGGCAATCCGCTTGCACTTTTTGCAGGCTATTTCCTTGACGAGGAAAAGACAAAGGCTGTTTGGCACGACGGTTTTTACCACACAGGTGATACCGCATGGAAAGACGAGGATGGTTATTTCTGGTACGTCGGCAGAACCGATGATATCATCAAGAGTTCAGGCTATCGTATCGGTCCCTTCGAGGTCGAAAATGTCCTTATGGAACACCCTGCTGTTCTTGAATGTGCAGTAACCGCAGTTCCCGACCCCGTAAGAGGTCAGGCAGTAAAGGCTACGATCGTTCTCACAAAAGAATATCAGCCTTCCGACGAACTCGTAAAAGAGATCCAGAACCACGTTAAGCATAAAACCGCACCTTATAAATATCCCCGTGTTGTGGAATTCGTAACAGAACTCCCCAAGACTATCAGCGGTAAGATCAGACGTGTAGAGATCCGAAACGGCGAAAAGAAAAACTAAACAACTATTTTCGGGCAAGTTGAACCGTATTTGCGGCTCGGCTTGTCCGTTGTGCAAATAAGAAAAAATTAAGAGAGGTATTTTGTTATGCCCAGGTTTTATGTTGCAAAGAACGGTTCCGACCTTAATTGCGGAACGAAAGAAAACCCCTTTGAAACTGTGGAAAAAGCCCAGTCAGAAGTGAGAAAACTCATTGAAAAGGGACTTGAAGAGCCTGTTTCCGTTGTTGTCGGAGCAGGGGAGTACAAGACAGACGGACTTGTTTTTACCGAAAAAGATTCTGGTACAGCCGATTGTCCTGTTACATACGAAGCAGACGGAGAGGTTATTCTCAACGGCGGTATCACGCTGAGTGCCTGCGATTTTGAGGCGCTCGACGACGCTGAAAAAGAAAGACTTTACGATGACGCAAAGGAAAATGTCGTAAAGGTCGATTTGAAAAAATACGGTCTCACAAGAGCCGATTGGGGCGAGATAAGCGCTGTGGGTTCTCACGGAACTGCACATAAATATGACGATGCCGTGATTCGTCCCATGAGCTGTGAGCTTTTCTTTAACGATGAAAGAATGAATGTTGCCCGTTATCCCAACGCGGGCTATATCCATACGGAAGAGCCTGTCAGGGAAGGTGTTTGTCTGGAGCCAACAGGACAGATACGCAGAAAAGCTGAAGAATGGGAAGCAATAAGAAATCCTCTCGGAGATATCCGCAAAATTGACGCTGAAACAAATGAACGTGTTAAAAAGTGGAAAACTCAGGAAAATGTCTGGGAATTCGGTTATCCCAAATACGGTTGGGCGGACGAATCATCTCCCGTTGTTTCAATAAATACCGAGACCCGCGAAATGGAAACGAAATATGTCAGCATTTTCGGCATAAAAGAACACGCTCCATATTATTTCTTCAATGTTTTTGAAGAACTTGATGTCCCCGGCGAATGGTTCCTTGACAGAGAAAACGGAATCCTTTATCTTTATCCCACATCTGACCTTGAAACTGCAAAAATTATTCTTTCCATTACATCAAAAAATCTCATTAAAATGGAAAATGTAGATCACTTGACTGTAAAGGGATTTACCTTTATGGGTACAAGGACCGATGCCATTGATGCTGTCGGTAACAATATCACAATAGACGGCTGTGAGATCAAAAATGTATCGGGCTGGGCTGCAAAGATCAGCGGTATGAACTGCTGTGTCAAGAACTGCTCCATTCACCACACGGGCGAGGGCGGTGTGAAGATCACAGGCGGTGACAGAGCAACCCTTACACCGTCAGGTAATGTTGTTACAAATAACCATATTTATTCCATTGCGAAGATTTACCAGACTTACCGTCCCGGTGTTGATATTGACGGTGTAAGCTGTGTTGTTTCCCACAACTGCATCCACGATTCAGCGCATCAGGCAATGATGTTCCACGGCAACGACCATATCATCGAATACAATGAAATGTACGATGTTTGTCAGGTGGCGGACGACTCAAGCGCTATCTATTCCGGAAGAGACTACACCGTTTGCGGAAATGTTATCAGATATAACTATTTCCACGACATGAAGAGTGATGCCGACAACCATATCGGCATTTTCGGTATGTACTGTGACGACAACCTCGGTGCGTGTACAACTTTCGGCAATGTTTTCTACAGATGTCAGTCTGCGCTTCTGCTTCATGGCGGTCATGACCAGGTATTCAAGAATAATCTGATTATCGATGCTTGCCCAAAATCTCAGTTCTCCATCAGATTCCATCCCTATGGCTATTGGCAGACTCTTGTAAAGGGTGGCAAGGATAATCAAGTAGACCACCATTGGCTCTGCCTTGACAAAGTTCCTTGGGAAAGCGACCTCTGGCGTGAAAGATATCCTCATATTGCGGAATATCTGACCTGGGACCCCGAACATGAACAAAGATACCCCCATTATTGCGAAATATCAAATAATATTATCATAAATCATAAACCTATAGACATTCTTTTTGCTGCAAACTTATATCATTTTAAGAATATTGTGAAAAACAATATTGAGTTCGCAGACAGATGCTTTGTCGGTATTCCCGACGGCGACAAGCTTGACCTTTCAAACAACAGATTCAAGGAGATAATTCCCGATTTCGAAGATATTCCCTTTGAAAAAATGGGGCTTTTGAAATAATATAAATAGACCGCTTTTCATAAAAGAGAAGCGGTCATCAGTTTTATTTAATTGTTTTTATTTATTGCCGTAAAGCTGGTCGTATACATAGCCCTCAAAGTTCGGACGGATATATTCTTCAACCAAAGCTTCGATTCTGCTTTTGTATTTGTCGATGATCTGTGAGGCTGTCTGTTTACCGTCGAAGGAGTCTTTGAACTGCCACAAAGTTTCATTTCCAACGGAATAGAAGTTTCTTGCATATTTACCTACGTCAAGGAGTATCTCAACATCAATTGGATTGTAGAATACCTGTTCGTTATAGTAATCGTAAAGACCTGTAGGGGTTACTTCGGGGAAAGGTTCACAGAGGTCGTTGATTATACGTGCTGCCGCATCGGGAACATCGCTGAAATAAGAAATACCAAAACCTCTGATTGCTTCAACAAAATTTGCCCATTCACCGTAAGTTGCATCGGGACCTGAGGGGAAAGGCATAAGACTGTATTGGAAATCAACCTCATAAGGAAGAAAAAGAGTTGCGGCTGCTACCTGAACAGGCTGGAGAATAACTTTTTCATGTATAAACCCATCAGTTTCCCACGAACCTACTGTTGTTATAATGTCATCATATTTGTTGAAGAGATTTAAAGCCCATTCTGCAGCACGTATGGATTTATTATCGGCAATATCGCAGTAGAATTCAGAACCGTCATAGTTGCACATTTTTACACCGTTTGCATAAAGAGATGTCAGGGCAAAGTATCCTTTCTGGAAAGCGATAAGGTCTACTTCTTCATTAGCTACAGCGCTGTATGCTTCAAAGAGTTTTTCAAAGTTTTCAAATGTCCATGTTTTGTTTTCATAGTATTCGTGGAGATTTGGAAGACCGAACTGGGTGAACTGTTCTGTGTTCCAGACGAGGTGGAATGCAAAACTGTTTGCAAAACCTACCCACTGTACAGGCTGAACTGCGTAAGGAACGCCATTTATCATCGCGGCTTCAAGAAGTCCTGCTGTACCGAATTTTTCGCTGTTTGTATAATCAATGTAATCCTTTAAGTCCGTGAGTGGGTAAAGAATACCTGCATAAGCCAATTTACCGATCTTATTGTTACCGTGTCCGTAAATAATATCTATTTCAGAGTCTCCTGTTACGGCAAGACTCATCATATTCTGAATTACTGTGGGTGAGCCTGCGTGTTCAAGATGTTCAATATTGCAGTTGTATTTTTTTTCGATCTCATCCAGTCTGTTGATTATTGCATCATACATTGCAGTATTTGCTCTTTGTTCAAATAACGCATCTTTATAGTCTGATTCAGAACTGATCGAGACTGTTTTTCCGTCCATGTCGATAGCATCAGCTTCAGAATTGATGAAGTTTAAAAGCGTTACTCCAGAGCCTGATGTGCATGAGGTGAATACAGTCAGTATTAAAACCGATAGTAAAATGATTGATAATACTTTTTTCATGATTTGTACTCCTTATAATCGTTTTTTTGCGTATTGTATAATGACTTCTTACAATCATTATATCAATATTATTTATATGTGTCAAGAGGGTTTTATCATTTTTTTGAAAATTTTTTGTCAAAAATTCACATCATGCAGTTTTGAGGAACTGAAAAAGTTTGATTTTCTATTTCAAAACAGTTTAGCATAAATATTGCGTACCTATTGACTTTTTCTGTTTTATGTGATATACTTAAATGAAAGGTAATAAAAATAATTGATTTAAATAAAGGAGAAAATTATCATGAAACTTTCTTTCCGTTGGTACGGCAAAGATGACCCCGTAACACTTGCGAAGATCAGACAGATCCCCGGTATGCGTTCCATCGTTTCTGCTGTTTATGATGTTCCCGTAGGCGAAGTATGGAGCGAGGAGAGCATTGCCGAAATGAAGGCAGAAGTTGAAGCAAACGGCATGGTTTTTGACGTTGTTGAAAGTGTTCCCGTTCACGAAGACATCAAACTCGGCAAACCTTCAAGGGATAAGCTTATTGCAAACTACAACGAAAATATCCGCAGACTTGCAAAAGCAGGCGTAAAATGTATCTGCTATAACTTCATGCCCGTTTTTGACTGGACACGTACAGAACTTGACAGAGAACTTCCCGACGGTTCCAATGCGCTTGTTTACTACAAAGATCAGCTTGCGAAAATGGATCCCCTTACAGGTGAACTTTCTCTTCCGGGTTGGGACAGCAGCTACAAAAAGGAAGACCTGAAAAAACTTTTCGACGAATACAGCGCGGTTAACGAAGAAAAACTCTGGGAAAATCTTGAATATTTCCTTAAAGCTGTAATTCCCGTGGCTGAAGAATGTGATGTGCTTATGGCTATCCATCCCGACGATCCTCCATACCCCATTTTCGGTCTGCCCAGAATCATCACAAACGAAAAGAACCTTGACAGATTCCTCAAACTCGTTGACAGCAAGTACAACGGTCTTACATTCTGCACAGGCTCACTCGGCAGCACAAACAGCAATGACATCGTTGCAATGGTTCGCAAATATGCTGAAATGGGAAGGATCCACTTCATGCACATCAGAAATATCAAGCTCATGGAAGATGACAGCTTTGAAGAATCAGGTCATCTCACAGCAAACGGTACTCTCGACATGGCAGGCATCGTAAAAGCTCTCGTTGACAACAATTTTGACGGTTATGTTCGTCCTGACCACGGTCGTATGATCTGGGGCGAAACAGGCAAGCCCGGTTACGGTCTCTACGACAGAGCCCTCGGTGCAACCTACATCAACGGTCTTTTCGAAGCTTTCGAAAGCATGAAATAATAAAGGTTTATAAAATATATACGGGGAACCCATTTTTGTAAAATCGGGTTCCCCGTACCCCTCCCAAAAAACTTTTGTATAAAGCATTTTCAATGCTTTATTGGATAGATATAATGTAGTTATTGAGACGTATTCATTCCGATCAAATTTGTGTCAGTTTTTTTGCTATACATTATTGAGCGCAGCTCGGCAAAAGTTTTTTTGGAAAGGGGTTCGGGGAAAACCGATTTTTACAAAAAATGGTTTTCCCCGCTAACAATTCTCAATTCTGAACAAAAAGAAAAACACTCAGCATTTCTACTGAGTGTTATGGGGTGGATAATGGAATTCGAATCCATGACCTCCAGAGCCACAATCTGGCATTCTAACCAACTGAACTATATCCACCATATATCGTGCTTGGTCGTTCAACCTTAAGCGCAATATATTATAGCATACTTTTTATTATTTTGCAAGGGGGTATTTGTGAATTTTTTTATAACTTATCCGTTTCAGATTCTCAACATAACAGCTTCATCGAGAATATCGGTCGTCAGTCCGTTTGTTTTCATGAGTAATTCAGGATCTTTTCTGTATTTTTTTGAAATATCCCAGATGTTTTCGTCTTTTTCTGCGAAGTAAAGAGTCATTCTGTCCGTAACGCAGTCGAAAACTTCGCCGTCGGAGTTTATTTCCGTC
>SVMT01000049.1 GCA_015067305.1 Oscillospiraceae bacterium
GAAAAATACCTTTTTCACATCTACAAAATCGCTTGTAAAAATTTCGACCGTAGAAACGGCGAAACCCCCGATAAAATCGGGGGTTTCTTGGGCAATATCTTTTTCATTGCCCTTTGATGGCGGAGAAAGAGGGATTCGAACCCTCGAAACGCGTTAACGTTTACATGATTTCCAATCATGCGCCCTCGACCAGCTAGGCGATTTCTCCACAATTGTTTAATTAGTCTGCTTTGTTTTTTTAAGCTTATATATTATATATCATTTTCTGAAAAAAATCAAGTACCTTGAGCAAAATGATACAATAAATTCAAAAATTCGGGTGATACTATATAAGGATTCAAGTTGAATATTTAATTTTGAATCCCGTTTTTCCTTGATTTTATCGTGTTTTTGCGATTTTTAAGGAAATATCGTACTTTAGCTCGGAAAACAGTTTTTTATATGAAAGAGTATGAAATACCGTTTTTCGATAAAAAACACTAAGGAGAACACTATGAGAGTGAAAAAATTCCTGCGTTTTCTCTTTTTGGCGTGTGTTGTGCTGTCGCTCTGTTTTGTTACTGCATGTAACCGAAACAATAATGGGAATATGAACGATGATAATCTGAACGACATTCCCAATAATTCCAACAACGGTACCAATAACGGAATGAACGACAACAACGGCACAAACAACGGAGAGATAAACGACCCATTGGATCCCATGAATCCCAATGATCCCATTGACGATCCTCTGAATCCCGTTGATCCCATGACTCCGAATGATGATCCAAATAACGGAAACAACGGCGATAACATGAACGATGACAACATCGTTCCCGACAACAATCTTGGCGTAATGCCTGAGATCAATTCTATTTTTGATGCGGTCTCCGGAGCTTACGGCGAGGATTTCTATGCCACATCTGAAAACGACGAAACTTTTCTTACTGAAAAAGTCGGCGTTGACATGGCTGATGTAGAAAGTTTTTTTTGTAATACGGCTATGGACACCACTCACCCCGATGTCTTTATAGGGGTGAAAGCAAAGGACTCAGCGGCTGCGGATTCTGTTGAAACAGCCCTTGAGGACTACCGCGAATCTCTTGTAAACGGCATGAAAGCCGATGATTCCGCAAATTCGCACAAGATAAATAATTCAGAAGTGGTTCGCCATGATGACTATGTTTTTCTTGTAGCCCTTGGCAGAACCGATGATAGCATTACGGATGTCGGTGATGCTGTAACATTTGCAAAAGATCAGATCAAGATCGCGGTTGACAAAATAGCCGAGTTTTTCGAGTAAAAGGGTAAGATATTTAATATGTTTTTCGGGAAAAACCATTTTTGTAAAATAGGTTTTTCCCGAGCCCTTTTTCAAAAAACTTTTGTATAAAACATTTTCAATGTTTTATGAGGGAATATGAACTTCAATAATCCCACAAAGTTTTTTTAATTCAAATTATTCCGCTGTTTCTGCAACAGGTTCTGCGGTGATGAACACACCGTCTGTATTTTCGAGGCTGAATCTGTAAACGCCGTTTTCATCGGGTTCCATTACATAAGCCAATTCAGGATAGTAGATAACTACTTTTCTGTCAGCGTCTTTCAATGTGAATGAAATTTCTGTAGCGGTAACGATTTCAGAATGATAAAGCTCATCTTCTCCGAAAAATTCCGTTATATTTGAGAACAGGATCGCATCTCCTTCGCCCTTTATTTTGGTGAATGAACCTGCGAGAATTTTTGATGAGTCGCTTTTTACTTTTATGTTTTGGAACATATCCTGCTCAAACACATTGCCGTCCTTTTTAAGGAAATTCAGGCTGTCATCTCCGTAATAAACGTTGGGTTTAACAATGGCGTCGGGGTTTCCTACAAAAGCTGTATCGGTATTGTAATATCTCATATAAACAGGTGAAAGTGCTTTGATATTGGAGTTGACTTGCTGAACGTTATAGTACGCGGGAGTTCTGTTTCCTGCGGAGTCTATCATGTTTGTGTTAGGATCAAACCAACCGCTTTCCCAGCAAGCCCAGTTTATCAGCTGTGAACCAAATGCCAGGGCAGTATATAACTGTGAGTTGAGTTGCTTAACTGTTATATAGTCCAGGTCTTTATAGGAATATGCGCCTGCCTGCATGACAGTATACATATCGATACCTTTTTCACGACATGTCTCAGCAACAATTCTGAGGTTCTCGACATGGCGAAGCATAAATAATTCAGATGTATTGTTTTTATCGTTATCTACTTGCAGTTCTCTTATATCGTAGAAGTCAAAAGAAAGGTAATCGGTATCAATATTATCGACATAGATCTGAATATATTCTTCGTATGTCGTACATCCCTGCTGGTTTTCGTTGGCTTCCAGGGGATAAATGTTCAGATAAACAAGCTGATTTGGAAAAAGAGCTTTTGCTTCTTCGATCATTATTCCGTAGTGGGGGAATTCTGCGGCATTAGGTTCGTCGCCAACGTCAACCGCCCAAATTGCGGGGTGGTCAACGAAATTTGCCGCATAGGAATCATATGCACCTGAGGGAACGGCAGAAGCAAAACCTCCTGCATTACTACCGTCACCGCCATACCAACCGGGAAGATATGAGATAAATGCACCGATTTCATATTTGGAGAAAAGATCGAGAACGTCGTGGTTGTAGGGTGCGCCTGCAACAAAGTCAATTCCCGCTTCGTTGAGCCATTTTATGCGTTCTTCACTTGTGTTGTAGAGACAGTATGTACCGATCTGAATTTTTGATCTGTCAAATCTGGGACCGTCTTTTTCTTCGGTGTGATAGAGCTTTGTGACGGCATTTCTTGCCTCGTCAAGTTTGTCGTAGTTTGTGACTTTTGCCTTCTCGCTGTCGTCGATTCTTGAATAATCAATAAATATTTCTTCGATCAACGCTTCGTTTTCCAAAGTTGCTTCGCCCATATTGTTTATTCTGTCGATGAGTTCCTGTGCTGTCGCAAGCTTTTCATTGAAGCTTATAAGCTCCGGTGCCGGTTCCGATGAGCAGGATGTCATTGCCGTCGCAGAAAAAGCCATAGTTAAAGCCAGCGCTGATGCCAATATTCTTTTCATGTTTTTCAGACCTTTCATTTTTGTTTTTAGCTTTTAATTGGCTGATTATATTATAAGCTGATTATATTATAACATAAAATGAGGGGGTTGTCTACCCCCCCCGAAATTTAATAATTTTGTGACAAATATATCCCTTGACTTACCCTGTTATGCGGCACAGAATATCTGCGCAAGTGAATGACCTTTTGTGATACGGTTGACTAAGGCGCAGCGGCAAGCGGAGAATCTTTCAAATTTTTTCTTTGCTTCATCTGCGTTTGCGTAAACTTTCCAGTCTCCCACCAGAAGAAGCCCTTCGTTTTTGTGGTTGATAAAACCGTAAATGTCTTCTATGGGATAACCCAGAAATGCGCCTATTTCATGGGGAAAATCATCGTTTTTCAGACGTGTTTTCAGAAATTCGATATGATCTTCAAGCGTTCCTTGTACGGGATAACCCTCGCCTGCAAGTAATTTTTTTATTTCGGGCGTGTTTAGGTATTTCTCCAAAAGTGTGGGGCGGTAGACCATTACAAGAGTTTTTCTCTTGCAGTTGCAGATCGCTTCAAGTTTTATGCCTTTTTTATTGAGCTGACTGTTCAGCTTTTCCAATCTTTCGGGTAGATTTGGGAATTTTTCGTTATCTATTGAAACCATATTGGCGGTTTTGATTCCCGCAAGCGCCGGAGCGCAATGAAATGCTATAAGTTTTTCCATTGAAAATATACCTTTCGTTCAGGTTTGAATGAGTTAGCAAAGGCTAACCGCAAGGCTTTTTTAAAACCCCTTTTGGGGCAAACTGAAAAAAGACGGTTATTGGAGAAAACGAAGGTCTTGGCTTCCTGCGTTAAATATTTTGCTCCGGAGGTAGCAGAGCTTGAAAAAATGAGTAAATATCCTTACGGTTAGCCATTGCTAACTCATGTATATTATATTACATTTTCTGCCGTTTGTCAAGAGCTTTTCGGGGCAAATAAAATATTTTACAAAAAAGACAAAAGCTCTGTTAGTGGAACAGAGCTTTTGGGTATTGCTATATTTTATTGTATAAACATGGAGTCTCCAAAACTGAAGAATCTGTATTTCTCCTCTACGGCTGTTTTGTAAGCGTTCATTACGTTTTCTTTTCCTGCAAGTGCGGAAATAAGCATGATGAGCGTACTTTCGGGCAGATGGAAGTTTGTGATAAGGCGGTCGATTACGTTAAATTTGAATCCCGGATATATGAAAATATCCGTTTCTCCGCTTTGTGCTTCAAGGGGCAGGTTTCTGCCTGCGGTTTCGAGTACACGGCAACAGGTCGTGCCAACTGCGGTGACTTTTTTGCCTGCGGCTTTAGTTTTTTTGATAGTTTCAACGGTGTTTTCAGGCAAAATGTAGAATTCGGAGTGCATTTTGTGCTCTTCGATATTTTCAGCTTTGACGGGTCTGAATGTCCCCAAACCAACGTGAAGTGTCACATGGCAGATATTTACGCCCTTGTCTTTGAGCTTTTGGAGAAGTTCTTCCGTAAAATGAAGTCCTGCTGTGGGGGCGGCAACTGAACCGTTGTGTTCTGCATAGACTGTCTGATATCTGGAGTAATCCTGGTCTTTCGCTGTGATGTATGGCGGCAGGGGGATTTCGCCGATCTCTTCCAGCTTTTTGTTAAAGTCTCCGTCGAAATCAAAACGTATCATTCTGTTTCCCTCGTCGGTTATGGAGAGAACTTCCGCAGGCACTCCGCTGATGTTTATTTTGGTTCCTTCTTTCATCTTTTTACCGGGTTTTACAAGACATTCCCATACATTTTTTTCAGCCTGAGGTCTGAGGAGAAAAACTTCAATAGTTTCGTCCTTACCTTCTCTTGCGCCGAAAAGCCTTGCGGGAATGACTCTTGAGTCATTGATAACGAGACAGTCGCCCTCTTCGAAATAGTCGATAACATCGTGGAAAATTTTATGTTCAACCGATCCGTCTTCACGGTGAAGTATCATCAGTCGGCTTTCGTCGCGTTTTGCGGCGGGGTGCTGTGCGATAAGTTCTTCTGGCAGATCATAGTAAAAGTCATGGAGATTCATTTTTTGCAAGTTCCTTTGCTTTTTAATTTATTTCATATGAAAGTATATCATATTGGAAGCCGAAAGTCAAGAAATACGACAGTTGTCATAAAAATTTGCTATTCATGTGTTGACAGAGCCGTATATCTTTGGTATAATATTTGCATTGATAGAGGCGCGTTGACGATCAGTATCCCGAATCACCGTTTTTGGCACGGCGGGTGAAAGGCTTCATCGCCGAGGAAAAAGTTTCGCCGAAAGGGGCTTTTGTCCGGTCGCTCGTGTGAATAACCCTGTGACTGCTGTAAGATCTTTTACAGAGAGCTATCCGTAATTTATAAATTTTGGTATGATCATATTTTCATGCAAGATTGTTAAAGACGGGGCTTCCGTCTTTTTTTGATTTATAAATTAGCAAATAGCATATCAATTACATATTATATAACAGCCGCAAAAGCGGCAAATGAAATGAGGATTAACAAATGAAAACTTACAATGTAGGTATTATCGGCGCAACAGGTATGGTAGGTCAGAGATTTGCTGTACTTCTTGAAAATCACCCTTGGTTCAAGGTCAAAGCTCTTGCAGCTTCCCCTCGTTCCGCAGGCAAAACTTATGCAGAAGCAGTAGGCTCCCGTTGGCTTCTTGAAAAACCCATGCCCGAATCCATGAAAGACATCGTTGTTATGGACGCTACGGCAGATATTGAAAAGATCACAGCTCAGGTTGACTTCGTTTTCTGCGCTGTTGATATGAAAAAAGACGAGATCAAAGCTCTTGAAGAAGCTTACGCTAAACATGAATGTCCTGTTATGTCAAACAACTCTGCTCACAGATTCACAGACGACGTTCCTATGATCATTCCAGAGATCAACGACGACCACCTTGCAATCGTTGAAGCTCAGAAAGCTCGTCTCGGTACAAAACGCGGCTTTATTTCCGTTAAATCCAACTGCTCAATTCAGAGCTATGTTCCCGCACTTCACCCCCTTAAAAAATTCGGTATTAAAAACGTTCTTGCTTGCACATATCAGGCTATTTCCGGCGCAGGAAAAACATTCGATACTTGGCCCGAAATGGTTGATAACCTGATCCCCTACATCGGCGGCGAAGAAGAAAAATCAGAAAAAGAACCCCTCAAGGTTTGGGGTGAAATGAAAGACGGCAAGATCGTTCCTGCAACAACTCCTTCCATTACAACACAGTGTCTCAGAGTTCCCGTTTCCAACGGTCACTTTGCAGCTGTTTTCGTAAGCTTTGAAAACAAACCCTCCAAAGAAGAAATTCTTCAGATCTGGAAAGAATATAAGGGCGTTCCTCAGGAACTCGAACTTCCCTCTGCACCAAAGCAGTTCCTCAACTACTTTGAAGAAGACAACTATCCTCAGGCTAAACTCCACAGAAACCTTGAAAACGGTATGGCTGTTTCCATCGGCCGTCTCAGAGAAGACACACAGTATGACTATAAGTTCGTTTGTCTTTCCCACAACACTCTCCGCGGTGCTGCAGGCGGTGCTGTTGAAATGGCAGAACTTTATGCCGCAAAGGGTTATTTTGACTAATTCTACATATCAAAGGGTTTTAAACATATGAAAAAAACAATTTTCACAGGTGCCGCAGTTGCACTTGTTACCCCGTTCCTTGAAGACGGAACAGTAAACTACAAAAAACTTGAAGAACTCATTGAGTATCAGATTGCAAACAGCACGGATGCTATCGTAGCTTGTGGCACAACGGGCGAAGCTTCTACTCTTACAGACGAAGAGCACAAGGAAGTTATCAGATTCACCGTTGAAAAGGTTGCCGGCAGAATCCCCGTTATTGCAGGCACAGGCTCCAACGATACAGCTTACTCCCTCGAACTTTCTCAGTTTGCAAAGGAAGTTGGCGCTGACGCACATCTTCAGGTTACACCTTACTACAATAAGACTACTCAGAAAGGTCTTATCAAGCACTTTGAATACGTTGCTGACAGAGTAGACCTTCCCATGATACTTTACAATGTTCCCGGCAGAACAGGAATGAATATTCTTCCCGAAACCTACGGTGAACTTTGCAAGCACCCCAACATCGTTGCTGCTAAAGAAGCCAACGGCGACGTTGCTGCTCTCGTTAAGACAATGGATATCTGCGGTGACGAGCTTGACATTTACTCCGGTGATGACGGACTTATCGTGCCTATGATGTCTCTTGGTGCAAAGGGCGTAATTTCCGTGCTTTCCAACATCAGACCCAAGGAAACACACGAAATTTGCCAGCTCTTTATGGACGGAAAGATCGCAGAAAGTGCGAAGATGCAGAAGGCTTATAATAACCTGATCAATGCCCTCTTTATCGAAACCAACCCCATTCCCGTAAAAACAGCTCTGAATGTTATGGGCTTTGAAGTAGGCGAATGCCGTCTGCCCCTCTGCGAAATGAACGAAGCTAATCTGGAAAAACTTAAGAAGTATTTATAATTGGATGTTTTACGGGGAAACATTTTTTGTAAAAATTGTTTCCCCGTACCCCTTCAAAAAAACTTTTACAGAGCAAAGCTCAAATATAATCACGGAACAATTAGCGGCTATCGCAGGTCTACTTTTGAAGAAATAACAGTAAGAACTTATAAGCCATAAGAAAACTTATATTATGTTTGATAAATAAGATTTTGTGGAGGTATTACATAATGAAAAAGTACGAATATGTTTCTGTGCATGTAGGAAGATTTATTGGAGCAAAATCAGAAGAACATAGGCGGATTATTGATGAATATGCCAAAAAAGGATTTCGATATGTAGGCTACATACCAACAGTAATCAGCGATTATGGGAAAATCAAAGATATGGATTTGGTTTTTGAGATGGATGTATAAATTCCAATTTAACTAAGTAATAAAATTAAAAAATCCCCCAACTTGCGTTTAAAAGGAGCTGTACCAATGAGCATTACGCAGACTTTTTATGATAATTTAGCGCCGCAGTATGACAAGCTGTTTCTTGATTGGGAAGCTACCACCCACGAACAGGCTCAGATTCTGCAAAAGCTTTTTGCGGATCACGGTTTTGATTCTACGGCTCACATTCTTGATTGCGCTTGCGGAATCGGAACTCAGGCAATAGGTCTGGCTTCACTTGGTTATAAGGTAACGGCTTCCGATATAAGCAATGTTGAAATTGCGGAAGCAAAGATCAGGTCAGAAAAAGCCAATGTGGAAATAGATTTTAAAAATGCGGATTTTCGTGACTTGTCAAGCACTTTTGCGGACCGGTTCGATATTGTGATCTGTATGGACAATGCTTTGCCGCATATGCTTTCAAGTGAAGATCTGGAAAGAGCGATAAAGAGCATAGCAGGTCAGATTAAAGAAAACGGTATTTTTGTGGGTAGTATCCGCGATTATGATGCTCTTTTGAAAGACAAACCCCCTTATTCTCCGCCATATATCCACAAAACCGAAAAAGGTCAGCGAGTTTCTTTTCAGACCTGGGAATGGAACGGAGATCATTATAAACTTATCCAGTATATAATTGACGATGACGGACCTGTTTCCGTCAGCAAGTTCGAATGCGAGTACCGTGCGACACGCAGGGAAGAACTTACAAATTTATTTATTTTATATGGCTGTAAAAATGTAAAATGGCTTTTTCCCGAAGAAACAGGATTCTATCAGCCCATAATAATAGCACAAAAATAAAAGGAGTCCTGAGTATGAATATAGAAATATATCCATTGGAAAAAATAGTGATAGGTTCCGCCTCAATTTATTTAGGTATGACTCAGTCCGAGGTCGAGTCTGTATTGGGAAAGGGACAATGTGTCGGTTCAAGGTACTATTATTTCAATAACGAACTTGCGTTGGATTATAACGGCGGAAAGCTCGAATTTGTGGAGTTTTTATCCGGTACGGACGGAAAACTTCGTCCGAAAATTTATAATGTCTCTGTTTTTGAGACCAATGCGGCGGAATTGTTCGAAATCCTGAAAACGAAAAATGACGGCCCTGTAAATGATTCAGAGCATGGCTATTCATATCAGTTCCCGAATATCAGCGTTGGTGTTTACCGTGAAGCTGTTCCCGAAGATGTCAATGAAATGATCGAGGAAGCGAAAAGTTTCGGAAACCCTATGTCTGACGATGAAATAGAGTATGAAATGAAAAGAGCTAACTATTGGGCTACTATTGGTTTTGGTTCCGTTGGTTATTATCAAAGATAAAATCCTGTTTATTTAAATAATAAAATCAAAAAATCTCCCCCAACTTGCTTTTCTTTTGAAGGGGGGCGGGGGAAACTTTGATTTTCACACGAAAAGAAAAGTTTCCCCCGCAAAAGAACAAAAATCATACATAATGAAAGGAAGTATAAAAAATGATTAACGTGTTGCTTTGTGGTTGCTGTGGCTTCATGGGCAGAATGATCTGCGAGTGTGCGGCAACTTACGAAAATATAAATATAGTTGCAGGGGTTGACCTGGTGGACGACGGTCAGCGCAAATTTCCTGTGTATAAAGCTATAGAAAACGTGTCCGTTCCCGTGGATGTTATAATAGATTTTTCCCACCCCTCACTCCTTGACGGAGTTCTTGAGTATGCGGAAAAGCATCATATCCCCGCAGTTTTAGCTACAACGGGACTTTCCGAGGAGCAGAAGCGTAAAATCGAAAAAACTTCCCAAAATGTGCCTCTGTTCTTCACGGCAAATATGTCCTTGGGCATAAACGTGATCAGCGAGCTTGTTAAGAATGCTGTCGCTGCTCTCGGTCTTGATTACGACATCGAAATTGTGGAAAAGCACCACAGACGCAAGCTTGACGCGCCCAGCGGTACAGCACTTATGCTGGCAGATGCGGCGGCTTCCGCACGTGAAGTTCCTTCAGAATACATTTATGACCGCCATTCCGTAAGAAAGGCTCGTTCCGTAAACGATATCGGAATCAGCGCAGTTCGCGGCGGAACTATCGTTGGAGAACACGATGTTATTTTCGCAGGTGAAGATGAAGTTATAACGATCAGCCACTCCGCCGGCTCACGCAAAGTTTTTGCGGTTGGCGCTATCAGGGCCGCACTTTTTATCAGCGGTAAAGGCAAAGGACTTTACGATATGTCCGCCCTCATTAAAGAAAGCATGAAATAATTTTATATACAAGGAGAATGCGAAATGGTACAGGATATCAGAGATATTATTACCGATGTCAGCGTGACAGCCGACGTTACGCTTGTGACAGTTTACAATTTGCCTAACAAGACTGAGATTATGGCGAAACTTTTCGAGTGTCTCGCAGACGAAGGAGTGAATGTGGATATGATCTCACTTACACCTTCTCAGGGACTTACTCAGACTGTTTCGTTCTCCGCTTCCGATGAAGCTCTGACTGCAACTCTCACAACCGTTGGCAAGATTAAAGGCTCTTACCCCGATGTAAGAATGGACGTGAACACTTCCAACTGCAAGCTTACTTTCAAGGGCGAAGCAATGAAGACACGTTGCGGTGTTGCCGCTTCAGTTTTTGCTTCTCTCGGTGAAAATGGTGTTGAAGTGAAGCTCGTTACAACTTCCGAGACTAAAATTTCCTGCCTTGTTGACGAAGCTCAAATGGCTACTGTCTACGATGTGCTTGAAAAAGTCTACGGTCTGACTAATTGCTAAAATAATATTTTTTTGCGGGAGAACATTTTGTAAAATTGTTCCTCCGCAAAAAAACTTTTACCGTACTGATCACTCAATTACTTTAAAATAAACAAGCTACGGCTAATTCGTATAAAATTAAATTTTATTCCCCTATTGACAAATGTCTTTTTATATGATATAATAATTGCAAGCAATCATTATATATTGATTAAAATACGCATTCGCCGCTTTTACAAAGCGGTAGCGGCGAAATTGCTAATTATATCATAAAATACTCATTCTTCGTATTTATGATATAATA
>SVMT01000050.1 GCA_015067305.1 Oscillospiraceae bacterium
ATGGGGAACCTTGTTGAAGTTGAGACTTGCAACAGGGCTCCCTTGTGTAAAGGGAGCTGGATTTCCGTAGGAAAGACTGAGGGATTGTCCCATTATCTCTAAATGAGCCAACCTCACTATAACTTATGCTAATAATTACTTCTCAAGACAAGCGTATACGTCTTTTTCGAATTGGCTTGCAGAGACGCCGAAAGCTCCGTCATATGAACTGTTCTTCATATAGACCGCTGTGATCTTATTTGCAGGGTCTATCCAGAAATGTGTTCCGTATGCCCCTGCCCAACCGTAAACTCCCTGTGGAAAAGCCTCGTGGCTGTCATCGGACATAATACGCATTGCCATACCCCAAATACCGTTTGGTCCCATGATGCTTTCTGAAATATGAGGAATTGACATTGAACGGACAGACGACGGACGAGCAAGCTGTATTCCGCGGAAATTACCGTAATTAAGAATCATTTCGCAGAAGTTGAGATAATCATCAAGTGTTCCCGCAAGACCTGCACCGCCAAGAGTTGCAGTACATTTAAAATCTCCGAAAACACAACCGGGAACTGTTTGTGCTGCAATAGCCTTTCCGTCCTTATCCCTATTATGAATATCAATAAGTCTGTCAAACTGTTCTGGGGAGGGATAGAATGTAGTATTTTTCATCTCAAGAGGTTTGAAAACTTCACTGTCAAGATAATCGCTGAAAACTTTTCCGGAAGTCTCTTCAATAATACGTCCGACAATATCCATGCCCCATACTGCGCTGTAGCTTTGATCTGTATACGGTTCAAAAGACAGCGGGAATTCAGGATAAGCATCTACAGCGTCTCTAAAATTATCTCTTCGAGGGTCTTTACTGAATTTCTCGGCAACCTTCATACCGATATCATCAGAAGCACCGATACCGCTTGAATGGGTAAGCAAATGAATAAGCCTCAATTTTGTTTTAGCTTTTCCTGCGATCTGAACCTCTCCGTTATCATCAAGCTTTCCGATATAAAGATCTTTGTATTTGGGCAAAAATTTTTCAACAGGATCAAAAAGATCAAGCCTTCCCTTATCCATTTCGAGAACAGCGGCAAAAGCTGTTATGGGTTTTGTCATTGAAGCAAGTCTGAAAACGGTATTGTCTGTAACAGGAATATTTTTTTCTATATTCTGCAAGCCAAAATGTCTCTTATAAACAAGCTCTCCGTTCTGAGTGACTGCAACAGATGCACCCCCGACTTTCCCCTCGGCAACTTCACCGAGAGTTCTTTCGTCAAGTGTTTTGGTCAAAAGTTCTTTGTTAAGCATTTTCATAGGAATTCCCTCCAAATTATTCGGCAAAAGATTCTTCTTTCATATATTTTCTGCGTGTCGTGTACGCAACTATAAACTGCATGAGTGCTGTCAAGCTCCATGAAACGGGATAAGAAAGATACAAAACTTCGATAGTAGGCGAAAGCTGGAAGACAGTATATATCCAAACGATTCTGAAAAGACAAGCACCGATGAGAGAAACGACTGTTGATGTGATGGACTTGCCGAGACCTCTTACAACGCCTGAACCGACTTCCATGAAAGCAAGTGTAAAATACGGAATGATCAGAATTGCATTTCTGAGCGTTGCCGTTTCAACAGCCAAAGGTTCGGAAACATACAGCCCGATAAGGAAATCTTTGAATCCGAAAATAATTGAAGTTGCAATGAGAGCCACAACACCTGTAACGATATAACAGTTTCTCATTACAGCCCCTATACGTTTGAACTTGCGGGCCCCGAAATGCTGACTTGTAAATGTTGTTGCCGCCTGACATACAGCATTTGTCGCCGTATATGCAAAGCCTTCAAGGCTTCCCGAAGCCGCATGACCGTCAATGATCGCAGAGCCGCCGGGACAAGCCGCATTATTCAGACCGATAAGCGATGACTGAATAAGCATATTTGAAACAGAGAACAATGCACCCTGAACGCCTGCGGGAAGACCGACTGTAATAATATCAAAAACAGCAGCTCTTGTCATTTTAAATTTACTCCAATAAAGTCTGCACCAGCTGTCATCACGAAGAAGCTTGATGAACAAAAGTATCATAGACATAACATTGGAAAGAACCGTTGCAAGAGCTACACCGTCAACAGACATTCCGAAAGCAAGAACAAAAACAAGATTCAAAAGAACATTGACAAGACCTGAAGCTGAAAGTATGTACAAAGGAGTTTTTGTATCACCTTTTGCTCTGAGTATCGCAATGAGGTAGTTTGTCATTGAAATAAACGGCGTTCCGAGGAAGTATATCTTTGTATAAAGAGATGAAAGATCAAGAATATGTCCCTCATTCCCCATCATTGCAAGTATAGGTCTGGATATAAAGAAGCCTACGACTGCACATATAACACCGCAGATAAGCGCAAACAGGACAGAAGTATGTACTGCATTTTCCGTAGCTTTTTTATCGCCTCTGCCAATATTTCTTGCTACGATAACATTTGTACCGACAGAAAAACCGATAAAGACATTGACCACAAGATTTATCAACGCACCTGTCGTACCTATAGCTCCGATAGCTCCGTCAACACCTGACAGACCTACGATTATCATATCCGCCGCAGAATAACACACCTGCAAAAGATTTGTTATCATCAGCGGTAAAGTAAATTTGATTATTTTACTGAGAAGAGGACCCTCCAACATATTAAGATCCTTTTTCTGTGCTACTGCTTTTCCACTCATTTGAGCTATTTCAAACCTCCGAATCAAAAAGTAAAATTCTAACATATAAATTATACACCTAAATCGGCAAAAAGTCAACATAAAAAATAGTTAAAATTAAATTATCTTGTAACATTTTATAAACTCACATTTATTTTGTTGACAACGCAACAATTTTAGTGTATAATATAAGTGTAAAGAATAAATTATAAAGTAGGTATAGATCATGATACGCAGATTCGAAGAATTCACAAGAAATATCGCCATGGCGTACAAGTATGTCATCAGAATCAAAGCTTATGAAATGAACACCTTTGGTTTAAAAGGTTCACATGTTATGTGCCTCTATTATATTGGTAAAAATCCTGAGGGCAACACAGCATTTGAACTCTGCAGTCTTTGCAATGAAGATAAATCTCAGGTATCCAAAGCTATTTCTTATCTGCTGAGAGTCGGATATATAACACCTGACAAGAAAAGCGGCACAAGAAAATACAAAATAAGATACATTATCACTCCCAAAGGTCAGGAAGTCTACAATGCCGTCAATAAGCTTATTTTAGGTGTTCTTGCCCGTTGCGAAGACGGTCTCACAGAGGATGAACTTTTTAAATTCTATGAGACTTTTGAGAAGATCAACAAAAAACTTAAAACCATTCAGGAAGAAATGTCACACTATTGATTCCACTTTGAGGCTCGGAGATATATCTCCGGGTCTTAATATTATGAAAATATAAATATATTTATTTTTGAACTTGAAAAGACATGATTTTCATGTTATAATTAATATAAATACAATTTAAGAAGGTCTGTAAATGATATATTCAAACAAAACTTTTGACGAAGAAAGAGCTTTATACAACATCGAAGATTCCATCGTGACAGACTGTATTTTTGACGGTCCCGCAGACGGTGAATCAGCCCTTAAAGAATGTAGCCGAATTACCGTGGAGAACTGTGATTTCCGTCTCAGGTATCCGTTCTGGCACGTGACTGACGGACATGTGAAAAACTGCAAGATGTCCGACACCTGCAGGGCTGCCCTCTGGTACGACCAAAATATGATCATAGAAGACAGCGTTCTCGGCGGCATAAAAGCCCTCAGAGAATGTCATGACATAACAATGAAGAACTGCGAGATGGTCTCCGAAGAGTTCGGATGGAGATGCAGCGGTCTGAAGATCGAAAATTGCACTCTGACATCCATGTATCCTTTCTTTGAATGCAAAGAGGCTGAATTTGACAAGCTCACACTTAACGGAAAATATTCCTTCCAATACCTTGAAAATGCGCATCTCAGAAACTGCGAACTCAGAACAAAAGATGCTTTCTGGCACTGCAAAAATGTCACAGTCGAAGATTCTCTCGTACAGGGTGAATACCTTGCCTGGTACTCCGAAAATCTTAAACTTGTGAGATGTAAAATCGTCGGAACTCAGCCACTTTGTTACTGCAAGGGTCTTATTCTTGAGGACTGCGAAATGGTAGATGCGGACTTTGCTTTCGAAAACAGCGAAGTTGAAGCAACTGTAAACAGCCATATCATCAGCGTGAAAAATCCCATCAGCGGCTTTATCAAGGCAGAATCTATCGGAGAAATAATTCTCGACACCAAGCGCGAGCCCAAGACAAAATGTGATATTATCAGTTTAAAATAATTAGTTTTTATTAGGGGGAGCCTTTCTTCTTTTCGCGGAAAAAGAAGAAAGGCTCCCCCTAAAACCCCCTAAAAGAAGAAAACCGACCTTGGGAAAATGCAAAATGAAAAAACAACCATTGATCAACAAAGCATTGAAAATACTTTATACAAAAATTTTTTGGAAAGGAGTATAGAGAAAATCTATTTTTACAAAAAACGATCTTTCATCGTGTAAAGTTCCACACCCTTACAAACCACCGATATTCAGCATAAAAAGCAAATCTGCGTTTTTTAAAAAGTTTAAAAAATGCCCGTAGTTGCAGATGCAACAATTTTATAATTTTAAAATTTCCGCTTGTATTAAGGATTTTTTTGTCAGGTGAAGTTTACACAAAAAAGTTTTCCACAGCTTTTGTGGAAAGTTTCAAGGCGCATTTTTAAGAGAATCAAACATTTTACACAGGTTTTCAACATGATAAAAATCTCAATACAATATTAAAAATCACAGTCAAAATATGATGTAAAGCTAAAAACCTTAACATCATTTATACTTCCTATCCCAATTCGGTTTTGTTGGAAAGGGTGCGGGGAAACCTTATTTTTCCGCGAAAATAAGGTTTCCCCGCCATTTATTTACTATTTCAGTTAAATTAAGTTCTTGAGAACTGCATGTCGTAGAGTTTCTTGTAGTGACCATCCTGCTTCAGGAGAGAAGCGTGACTTCCCTTTTCAACAATACGACCGCTGTCAATAACAAGGATCATATCAGCATCACGAATAGTGGAAAGTCTGTGAGCGATAATAAAGCTGGTTCTGCCCTTCATGAGAGCGATCATCGCCTGCTGAATATGCATTTCTGTTCTTGTGTCAATGGATGATGTAGCCTCATCAAGAATGAGTATTTTAGGATCGGCAAGAATTGCTCTTGCTATAGAAAGAAGCTGACGCTGTCCCTGGCTCAGGTTGCTTCCCTGCTCGGAAAGCTCTGTGTCATAACCGTCGGGCAAACGTGAGATAAATTCATCAGCATACGCCATTTTTGCTGCAGCTACGATCTCTTCATCTGTTGCGTCAAGACGACCGAATCTTATGTTGTCCCGAATCGTGCCTGTGAACAACACCGTATCCTGAAGAACGATACCGATGGAACTTCTGAGACCGTCCTTGGGCAGTTCTTCAAGGTTCACGCCGTCAAGAGTGATCGTACCGCTGTTTATGTCGTAAAATCTTGTTATGAGGTTAACGACCGTTGTTTTGCCTGCACCCGTAGGACCGACAAGGGCGATCTTTTCGCCTGCTTTAACATCAATGCTGAAATCTTTAAGAACCATTTTTTCTTCGTTGTATCCGAAATTGACATTTTCAAACACAACATTTCCTTTGACTTCGGAAACTTCAAATGGATTATTTCTGCCTGCATCCTCTTCGGGAGTCGTGTCCATAACTTCAAAAACTCGTTCAGCACCTGAAAGTGCAGATTGGATCATTGCGTACTGGTTTGCAACTTCGCTGACAGGACGTGTAAACTGTTTTGAATACTGTACAAAAGCCTGAATCGTACCGACGGAAATGACCCCATTAGCCGCAAGCAGACCGCCTGAGATCGCAACAAGAGTAAAACTGATATTACCTATCATGTTCATTACAGGACCAACGATACCGCCCCAGATCTGAGCAGAAATGCTGTAATTACGAAGTTTTTTGTTGATCTCATCGAATTCGTCAATAACGATTCCAGTACGTGAGAACGCAAGAACAGTCTTCTGACCTGTTATCATTTCCTCGATGTGACCGTTGAGATCACCGAGTGATTCCTGCTGTCTCTTGAAATACTTTCTTGTTTTCTTGGAAATAAGATTTACTATCCAAAGTCCGAGAGGTATTGCAAGAAGTGAAATAAGCGTCATCAAAGGGCTATACCAAAGCATCATTGAAAGTGAACCGATGATAGTCAATGCACTTGAAACGAGAGTCGAAAGGCTCTGGGAAAGTGTGTTGGAGACATTATCGACGTCGTTTGTGAGACGGCTCATGAGTTCGCCGTGAGTATGGGTATCGAAATACTTGACAGGAAGCTTTGACATCTTCGTAAAGAGATCATTTCTCATTTTACGGACAGTTTGCTGTGAAAGAGTTGCGGATATCCAGCCCTGGAAGAAGTTGAAAACAACACCGAAGGCATAAATTATACCCATTGAAACAAGTGCCTTTTTAAGTCCCTCAAAATCCACATGGAGCTGAGATTCCGTGATCGTAATGCAGTCAATGGCTTCTTTCTGTATCATTGGGCTAATGATCTGAGTCAATGTCATCAGCAATACCATTGAGATCATACCAATAAGGAGAGCTTTGCTTTTGCCGAGATATGAAAGCAATCTGACAATAGTCTTTTTGCTGTTCTTGGGTTTTTCTTTCGGCATTCCCATTCCCGGACCTCTGCCGGGACCGCCACCGGGTCTTCCGGGAGGCCCCATTCGCATCTGCTGTTGCGGAGCTTTATTTTCAGCCATTGTCAACGCCTCCTTCTCCAACCTGAGATGAATAAATATCCTGATATATCTCGCTGTTTTTCAGAAGTTCCTCATGGGTACCCACGGCAACGATCTCACCTTTATCAAGAACAACGATCTTATCCGCATACATTACGGAAGATATCCTCTGTGCGATAATGATGGAAGTCATACCTACCATAGTTTCTTTGAGAGCTTTCTGAAGTCTTGCTTCCGTACCCATATCAAGAGCAGATGTACTGTCGTCAAGAATGAGTATCTTTGGCTTTTTGAGAACTGCTCTTGAAATTGAAAGTCTCTGTTTCTGACCGCCCGAAAGAGTAAGACCTCTCTGACCGAGCATCGTATTATAACCGTCGGGGAAAGACGAGATATAGTCATCCGCCTGAGCTATTTTTGCTGCCGCTATAGCTTCTTCATCAGTAGCTTCAGGATTACCCCATTTGATATTTTCCATAATAGTTCCGCTGAAAAGAACTGCTTCCTGTAGAACCATACCGATTCCCGCACGGAGATTATCCATTTTGTAATCTCTTACATCTACACCGTCAACAAGAACCTGACCTTCCGTAACATCATAGAAACGGGGAATAAGATTTACAAGAGAGGACTTACCCGAACCTGTAGAACCAAGGAAAGCTACGGTCTCACCTGAATTTATCGTAAGATCGACATTTTTGATAACGGGGTCACCGACAGCAAGAGGATATTTGAAAGTAACGTTTTTAAATTCGACCTTACCGTTTTCAACTGTTTTTTCGTCTTCATTACCTGAGAAAATGGAAGGGTTCGTATCCATAACGGCTTTGATTCTCTGATAAGATGCTTTAGCCCTTGAAATATTCATGAACATCATAGACATCATCATCATGCTCATGAGGATCTGTGTCATATATGTAACCACCGCCATAACGTCACCAACGCCCATGATACTTGCTTCGACCTGATAACCGCCGATAAGTATAACTGCAATGGTTGCCGCATTCATGATTATCATCATGACAGGTGAAAGTGCCGCCATAAGACGCATAACCTTTAAAGATGTTCCCGTATAATCATTGTTTGCGTCAACAAATTTATTGACTTCATGAGTCTCTCTGACATATGCCTTTACGACACGGACACCTGAAAGGTTTTCCTGCATGATACCGTTGAGACGGTCAAGTTTTTTCTGCATAGTGCCGAAAAGTGGGCTTGTTTTCGAAATAAAGAAAAATACAAGAGCAAGAAGTATCGGCATAAGGATAAGAAGAATAAGTCCGAATCTGGGATTTATTGCAATAGCCATTACGATACCGCCGATACACTGCATGGGTGTTCTGACGAACATTCTGAGTGCCATAAGAACCATCATCTGGAGCTGATTTACGTCGTTTGTAGTTCTTGTTACAAGAGAACCTGTGGAAAACTTATCCGTTTCAGCAAAAGAAAAACTTTCGATCTTACGGAAAAGATCGGCTCTCAGGTCTGCACCGAAATTCTGAGACGCTTTAGTTGAATAATAGGTGCAACCAATACCGCCGACAGCGCCGATCAACGCAAATATAAGCATTTTTATACAAGTTGAAAGTATAACACTCATATTGCCGTAGCCGCCAGCCTCGTTGATACCGAGAATACCGTCGTCTACTATTGTGGACATCATAGCCGGCTGTAAAAGGTCCATACAAACTTCAATGACCATAAGGGTCGGCGCAAGAATGATGAACCAGATGTAAGGCTTTAGATATTTTGATAGTTTCATCTGATGAATTATCTCCTTGTTTTAATTTCTTACTGTGATCTTTAAGAGAAGTCTGCGGAGTTCCGCTTTTTCCTCCTCGGTGAGAGGTTCAACGAGTTTTTCCTCAAGTTCTCTGAAAATAGAATGCATTTCCCGTGCTCTTTCCCTGCCCTTTTCAGTCAGAAAAATTCGCATCTGTCTGCTGTCGGAATCATCGGGTATTTTTGAAATATAACCGGCTTCAACCATTTTCTGCAAAGTAACGCTTACAGTCGCAGCAGTAAAGCGCATCTTTTCTGCAATTTCAACCTGAGTTGAACCCTCATTTTTTTCAATAGTCATTAAAAACGGACCGAAAGCTTTCGGTACTCCACCTGAATCAAGGCGTTCTCTGACATGAAGATCGTGTGTATGTTCCGCATGGCGAAGAAGTATTCCCATGGGCGCATCTTTAAGATCCCTATGCTCATGATCTACACAGCCATGAGATCTTTCGTTTCTGTCCCGATCATCGCGGTAGTGCATTGTTATCCTCCTTTCAAAATAATTAGTTTTCTAACTAACGTATATTCTACCACAGGAATAAAATAAAGTCAAGTAATTTTTTCAGGAAGAATATTGACAACTTTTCGGAAAATTCAAACAAAAAAATTTAATATGTATCCACGGCAGATTTCGAGTATTTTTTCACATAAAATGAGCTACAATATCATATACATAGAATAATTAAAACGGAGGAAAAAACATGATCGGTTACAATATTGACGAAAAGATCGGACTTACTGTTATGATCAAAGGTGACATAGACCACCACACATCAGGCGAGATACGAAAACAAACGGACGAGCTTATTTTCAAATATACGCCAAAGAAACTGACTTTGGACTTTTCTCAGGTCACATTTTGCGACAGCAGCGGAATAGCCATAGTTTTGGGCAGATACAAGCTCATGAAGCAGTACGGAGGCTCTGTTTATCTGACAAAAGTAAGCCCTCAGATATCCCGTATCTTTGACCTTTCGGGTGTCTGGAATATTATCGGAAGAAAGGAAGTTGAAACAAAATGAGTTTAGTAAACAAAATGCAGATCAGTTTTCCCAGCAGAAGTATAAATGAAAGCTTTGCCCGTGTCAGCACAGCGGCTTTTATTTCACAACTTGACCCCACACTGGAAGAGATATCGGATATAAAGACCATAGTTTCGGAAGCAGTTACAAACTGTATAGTTCACGGTTATGCGGAAAGGGACGGAGATATTATAATTTCCGTTTACATATACGAAAACAGAAGAGTTCGGATAACGGTAAAGGACAAAGGCATCGGCATTTCCGACATAAAACAGGCGATGGAAGCCTGCTTCACAACAGGTTCTGAAGACCGCGCAGGAATGGGCTTCACCATAATGCAGACATTTTCCGACAAGCTGAAAGTACGTTCAGTCCCCGGTAAAGGCACAGTTGTGACCATGGAGAAGATCTTATGTCCGAGGCAGTAGCCGAGTATAAAAGTGCGGCGCTGATGAACCGCTACAAAAACGGTGAAACAGCTCTCGAATCCGACATTCTGGAAGAAAACATGGGACTTGTGAGAGCTTCCGCGTACAGACTTCTGAAGACCTCATATTACGGTGCGGATTTTGACGACTTATGCCAGATAGGGTCCATTGGTCTGCTGAAAGCAATACGACGGTTCGACACGGAAAGAGGCGTGGTTTTCAGCACATATGCCGTGCCAATGATAATTGGTGAGATGCGAAAGTTTCTCCGTGATGACGGTCCCGTAAAAGTGGGAAGAAAACTGAAAGAACAGTATATTCTTATCAGGAGGGCAAACGAAAAGCTTTCTTCCGAATTGGGAAGAGACCCTACCATTTCAGAGCTTGAATCTGAAACAAACATTCCGCGTGAAGACATTGTTTTCGCACTTGATTCAGCTTCACGCCCCGAATCATTGGACACGCCCATAAATTCCGACGGGGATATGTACCTCTCTGATATTCTCGGAGACGAAGGAAGTCTGCCAGACATTGATAAAATGGTTCTGAAAGACAGTTTACGGCAACTGACCGACGACGAGCGAAAGCTGATTTCCTTGCGGTATTTTCTCTCAAAAACTCAGCAGGAAACCGCAAATCTTTTGGGAATGACACAAGTTCAGGTGTCAAGAAAAGAGAAAAAAATAATAGAAAAGCTGCGTTTGCTGATGTAAAATGCAGTTTTCATAAAACTGTCAAAAAAAGCTATTGACTCTCCCCTATGGTTATGGTTTATAATGATTATAGAAATTCGAAATACAACCTGAAAGGTTGTATTTCAATAGGGTTGGCTCCATTTTAAAGGTGCTTAAACAGCCTAGTTAGTGCTAAAAGAGCCAATCCCATCAAATTTTCCTTG
>SVMT01000051.1 GCA_015067305.1 Oscillospiraceae bacterium
CTGTTTGTCTTCCTGTAAAAACTGAGTCAATCGTAATAAGCAGATACTTGAATATATATATTTATAATTTAATTTTCAGTCTTGCTATTGCGATAAGTTCCATAGTTGTATGTGGTGTCTGCGGAAATCCAGGAATAGTATTTTATCCGACAATGTTGTTTGGCGCATTTTTACTGCCGTTACTTCCCATAACACTTTCGGTGATCATAGGAACGATTGGGTACTATTTTGCCAGCAGGGTTCAAAGAAAGAATCTTATGAGCATAATGTGGCAGATCGGTATTTTAGCCTTTGTTTTCTTTGTATCATTTTCAAGCACTGAAATGCCCGATGAAGTAATGGTTGGAAAATGGACGGAACAAATGACATCCACAGAAAAGTATTATCCTATACTTGATTGGTTTTCTGACGGAGTAAACGGTAACATAATCAAATACTTACTTTTTACTGTGATTTCATTGGCTGTTACTTTTGGTCTATTGATACTTATATCGAAATTCTACAAGAATATATGTATAGGACTATCTGCGACATCTGCAAAGCGAAATTATAAAATGACAAAACAAATAAGCAGATCGCTTTTCAAAACATTATATATCAGAGAACTTAAACGATATTTTGCTTCAGCTACATATGTTATGAATACTATCATCGGATTCATACTTGCCGCGGCTTTCGGAATACTGCTTCCAATACTCGGAATAGAAAGTCTTTGCGAAGAAGTAGGTCTTCCCTATCAGATACTCACAAAGATACTACCCATATTGATTGGGCTGATCTGCAATATGATGCCCATAACGGCAGCTTCGATCTCAATGGAAGGTAAAAACTTCTGGCTACTACAATCGTTACCCATCAGCATGAAAAATATTGCAAACGCTAAAGTAATGCTTAACATGACATTTGCAGCCCCTGCATGTATATTAGCCTCTATAGGATTGAGTATTGCACTCAAAGCTCCAATTACAGATCTGATATTCATATTTGTTATCCCACTGCTACTTGCGGCTTTCGGAAGCGTTACAGGGCTTTATATCAATATTATTAACCCGATGATGGAGTGGGAATCCGAAACTACAGCAGTGAAACAAAGTAAATCAGGCATAATGTCAATGTTCGTAATTTTAGTGAGTGAAATAGCAACAATGGTGATCTATTTTATAACCCCCGATTACATAGCTTCTGTTGTAAACATAATTATAATGGCTATTTTCATACTGATAACACTATTTATATATAACAGAATAATAAAAACCGATATAAGAACCATAAAATAATATAGATTAAGTGAGATATTCAAAACAGGATATCTCACTTTTGCTTTAATTAAATATATAAAAGGAACTGTTCCGAAGAACAGCCCCTTTTGGTAAAAATTATGAAAAAAATTACTCGAGTATGCTTAATTATTTTCTCTTGGAGATTGCAAGACCTGCAACTGCGGAGAGAGAAGCAAGAGCGTAGAAGATAGCTGTAACGTCAGCTGTAGAGGGGTTGGAAGGAGCTACAGGAGCGGGTTCTACAGGAGCGGGAGCAGGTTCTACGGGTGCGGGATCGGGTTCAACAGGAGCAGGAGCAGCTGTTGCAGCGCCGAGCTGAACTTCAGCAAGAGCAGCTGTTGCAGACCAATAGTTGTCAGCGGAGCCGCCATCTTCTGTTGCACGAGCTGTGTAGTTGTAGTCGTCTCTTTCGCCGTTAGCGTCGAAGTCGTCGTCGATAGAGCATGTGAAGCCAATTATATGACCTTCAGTATAAACAGTGTGAGAAACAGAGGGGATCTTAACTTCTACGATATAACCTTCAGCTGTGGGAACTACAGCGCCGAGAGCAACCTGGAAAGGTGCAGCATTGTCGATGTAGAGCTTGTCAGCTTCCAACTGGTCAACGCCGTTGGAGGAAAGGAAGTAGAGGTAGTCGCCGATATCGGAATCGAATGTATCAGCTTTTGTGTTTGTTTCGGAAACCCAAAGGTTTACGCCGTTTGTGCAGGATTCGTCAGCTGCATCAATAGGTGTAGCATCATTTACAACTGCGAGGTAGTAAATAGCGCCTTCATCCCAGAGGAGCTTAAGATAACCTGTAGCTTCGCCGTCTACGTCAGCACCGGATTCTTCTGTAGCAAGAACGGGAGCAGATTCCCAGATAGCGTCGATCTGACCGTCAATAACAGGTGCAGAAGATGCATAGGGAGCAGTGTAAACTACTGCGAAGGAAGAGATAGCCATGCCGAGAACGAGGGCGAGAACTACCACTGTTGAGAGAATTGCCTTTTTCATGTTTTTTATCTCCTTTTTGGATAATATTTTTTCGACATATTTCTATGTCATATATATTATAGCACAAAATTTGTGAAATTTCAATGCACTCAAATCTCATTTGCTATAAAATTCTCTCATTTTTGCATGTGTCATAAAAATTTCAAATAAATTAAATCTGATTTTCCTGAATTATTTTTCAATAATTACAACGAGCAGAAACGAGATTCAATTAAGTTTATGTGGAAAATAATTTTTTAAAAACAGTACAGGTATAACCTGTTTTTTGCTTAAATACTCTCATAAAATATGTTGGTTCTTTAAATTTTAAAGCATTAGAAATGTCTTTTACAGACATTGTTGTTGTAAGAAGAAGTTTTTTTGCAACTTCCATTCGTTGATCCATAAGGTAATTTGTAAATGTGGTATTCTTATTCATCTGAATAATACGGCTCAGGTGAGAACGACTTACTTTTAAAGCCCTTGCAGCATCTGCTATTGATATATCATTATACACATTCTGAGCCACATATTCAACAAAGTTTTCAATTATAGTCTTTTCTTCACATCGTATCCAACGCTTGTCATAAATACTTTGAGCACAAACCTCCAATAAATATGCAAAACCGTTAAACTGCTGAGATGGCATACATTTCATTTGATCAAATGATGTTTGCAGAAGCTCCTGAATTTCAGGTGAACAGGAATCATAATCAAGATCTTTGATATGAGAAATGCAACGTTCAAAACTCAAATCGGAATTACCTTCAGCCCTGATCTGACCTATCATCATAACACACATCAATTCTCCGTGAGATAAGATGGGGATCAATGCTTCTTCAAAGCCCATATGACAACGATAAATATATGATTTTTTAGTTGCCTGGACATGCTCCAGAGCTTTTCTGTCGCAGTTTGAACATTTATATACAGATGTCGGACTCAACTTCCTCATTACATCACAGAAGCTCAATTCTTCAATTTTATCAGATTTGATTGGATGTTCCACAACTATTTCCATATCCGGATTATGTATACCAACGCGGATACCTGTTGCATTGTAGAACTGAACCAACATTTCTTCAATTTCAGGTTGAGAGATATAAATATTTAAAGACATAACAAAACCTCCTTACTATCGTACAAATGTCTGCAGTCCAAGAAAAGACCTTAAACCGCAGACAAAAGAAAGAATTCAGAATATTTATATTGTAGTTTCTACAGCTCTTCCCTCATGCATGGACATTTTCAGATCTAAAGTCCTTTGATTTTTAGACCCCTTAAAACGCAGCTCCAAACTCCGTTGAGACAGATCAAATTTTCCGTCTATAAGAATATCACAATTCAGAAGAAGCTCTTTTATATCATTATTTTTTTCGGACATTTCAAATAACTGTTCAAATGTATACCCTGAATAAACAATGACATTTTTTTTCAGTGAATGTACTGCTTTTGCAATTTCAGCACAAGCGCCCGGTTGACAAAAAGGTTCACCGCCACTAAGGGTAATACCTGAAAGAAGAGGATCCTTTTTGAAATGATCAACAATTTCTCCTACAGTAACTACCCTGCCGCCCTCAAAGCTATGGGTATGTGGGTTGTGGCAGCCCTCACAATGATGAGGGCAACCTTGCGTAAAGACAGTCATTCTGAAACCTGGACCGTCAACTATTGATTCACCGATAATATCGGCTATTCGAAGTTCTTTTTCAGAATCAAACATGTTTAACTCTATCTCTTTCCTCTGCGCGTTTTGCGTCATTGAATCTGTCAAGAGTACCTACCAGATAACCTGTAATTCTGCGGATTCTTTCAAAGGGATGGTCTCCTTCTTCTCTGCCGCACTTAGGACATCTGTCATTGATGATACCGTTGTAGCCACATTCACTGTCTCTGTCTACGGGATGGTTTACTGAACCGTAACCAATACCTGCTTCCTTCATATGACGGATAACAGCTTCGAAAGCTTCAAGGTTCTGAGTTGGATCTCCGTCCATTTCGATATAGGAAATATGACCTGCATTTGTAAGAGCGTGGTAGGGAGCTTCAAGATTTATCTTTTCGAACGCAGAAATCTTGTGGTATACAGGAACATGGAAGGAGTTTGTATAATATTCTCTGTCAGTAACACCGGGAATAACACCGAAGATTTTCTTATCCATTCTCACGAATCTACCGGCTGTACCTTCTGCGGGAGTTCCGAGAAGAGTAAAGTTGAGACCTGTTTCCTGAGAAAGGGCATCAAGTTTTTCTCTCATATGAGTAATGATCTGAAGACCGATCTTCTGAGATTCTTCGGATTCACCGTGATGTTTTCCTGTAAGTGCCTTGAGAGCTTCAGCAAGTCCGATAAATCCAATAGAGAAAGTACCGTGTTTAAGAACTTCACCGATCTCATCTTCGGGACCGAGTTTTTCAGAATCTATCCAGATACCCTGACCCATAAGGAACGGGAAATTCTTAACCTTTTTCTTGCCCTGAATAGAGAATCTGTGGAGAAGCTGTTCAACTACGAGATCCATTTTTGAATCAAGATCCTTCATGAATGCGTCGTAATCGCCTTTTGCTCTGATAGCGATTCTGGGAAGAGGAATTGTAGTAAAACTGAGGTTTCCTCTGCCGTATGTGATCTGTCTGTCTTTATCGTAAACATTACCGATCACTCTTGTACGGCAACCCATGTATGTTGCTTCTGTTTCGGGATGTCCGGGTTTGTAATACTGAAGATTGAAAGGTGCATCAAGGAATGAGAAGTTGGGGTAAAGTCTCTTTGCACTTACTTTGCAAGCAAGCTTGAAAAGATCGTAGTTTACATCTTCGGGATTGTAGTTTACGCCTTCTTTTACTTTGAAAATGTGAATGGGGAAAATAGCTGTTTCGCCTTCGCCGAGACCTGCTTCTGTTGCAAGAAGAACATTTTTGATTACCATTCTGCCTTCCACGGAAGTATCAGTACCGTAGTTGATGGAGCTGAAAGGAACCTGCGCACCTGCACGCGAGTGCATTGTATTGAGGTTATGAACAAGAGCTTCCATTGCCTGATATGTCTGACGGTCTGTTTCAAGGAGAGCGCAGTCGTAAGTGAATTTCATAACCTTTTCAGCATCACTGTCGGAAAGGAAAGCGAGCTGGGATTTGACATAATCGTAAGCCGCACTCTTCTGGTCGATATCTGGAAGAGTCTTTTCTGCTTTGAGTTTTTCATATCCTGCATAAACTTCTTTTTCGTAATCCTGACCTGTAATGAATTTAAGAGTTTTTACGAGGTTGTCACGATAGAGTTTTGCAAAGGTTTTTCTAACACCGATAGCCATACCGAAATCAAAGTTAGGAATACTCTGACCTCCGTGCTGATCGTTCTGGTTTGCCTGAATAGCAATACAAGCAAGAGCCGCATAAGTGAGAATATTGCTGGGTTCTCTCAAATAACCATGACCTGTAAAGAAACCGCCTTCAAAAAGTTTTACAATGTCGATCTGACAGCAAGTAGTTGTAAGTGTGTAGAAATCAAGGTCATGGATATGGATATCTCCTGCTTTGTGAGCTGCAGATATCTCAGGCTTGATAACGGAAAGAAGATTGAAATATTTTGCACCTTCGGAACCGTATTTGAGCATTGTACCCATTGAAGTGTCGCCGTCAATATTAGCGTTTTCGCGTTTGAGATCGTTATCGCTTGCATCCTTGAAAGTGATACCTTCATAGATCTTCATGAGTTCGCTGCGAGTCTCACGCATTTTTGTTCTTTCGTTTCGATAAAGAATGTAAGCTTTTGAAAGTGCGTAGTTACCGCTTTCGACGATTACATTTTCAACTATATCCTGAACTGTTTCAACGTCAATAACGTCAGAATATTTACTGTTAATTTCTTCAAGAACCTGAGCGCAAAGCTTCTTTGCGAGTTCGGGATTTTTATCTCCTATCGCAACTGTTGCTTTATAGATAGCGTCTAAAATTCTTTCGTAGTCAAACGGAACGATTCGTCCGTCTCTTTTTCTGATACACTGTACCATTGGATGATCCTCTTTCTTTCTAAAAGTAATTATATAAAAGTATTTTGTATTTCAAAATTAAATTTGCCGTTATTCTTTTGCAGATAAAATATGCTCTTTTGTAAGATTATATTTAACGGCAATATCATGAGCGAAACTCTTACCGTAGGAATCACCTTTTATAACTTTAAAGGTTCTTTCCTTTGTAATCGGATCTAGCAACGCCGAAAGATTTCCGATACGGGAAACGACATCGGGAGATGAATTTATATCAGGAGCAACATTACACATATCGTGAAGATGCGTGGAGAATATTCCCTTACAACCGATAACCGCATAGGCTGAAAATATCTCTTTTGCAATGTATACCGATTCCACACTGTTTGTTCCTGAAAGGCTTTCGTCAAACAAAAATAAACTGTTTGAAGAGATCTTTTTATTTATATCAGATATCTGAGCACATTCTTCTTCAAAACGGCTTTTTCCGTAAGTCATATTATTCTTTAACGGAAAATGGATAAATATATGATCAACCGTATTTATTTCAGCTCTCTTTGCTGGAAGCAAAAGCCCAAGATGAAGAAGCGTGTACATTCTTCCGACAGCCATGAGATAAACTGATTTTCCGCCTTTATTAGGTCCTGTCAGAACATACATTCTGGATTCACGATCAAAATCGAGGTCGTTCAAGACCGCCCTGTAACCGTCCGAATTAAGCACAAGTCCCGGATCATACATATCTTTAATATGTTCTGTTTCGGAAAACTCTGCAATACATAATGGGTAATTAAGATCAGAGAGCTTCAAAAGGAACTCTGTACTGCCGACCAAAAAACGGAATTCAGAAATTATATTTGTGAGCCAACTGGTCTCAGTTTTCAAATACTTTCTTATGGCATCACGCCAGGAATTCAACGATTTCGAAAAAACACCGTGCAATGAACTGTTCACAGTTCTTGTAAATACCTGTTTTTGTTGTGTAGAAAGATTTCTGTTTATAGGTTCAAGAGGTGCTATACATTCATAAACACTGGGACCGAGATCCAAACGCAAGATTTTATCAATTACGTTTCCCGAAATATAATTCTCATCATTGACACTTACGAGACCTGCTTCGATAGGTCGGAGCTGAGCGTCCAGATTTACACCAATAGTGATACTTTTTATATTATTAATCTTATTGCCCAGCTTTTCGCTTTTATCGCAAAGAGTCTTAAAATCATCACTATCATAGACTGACTCAACATCTGAAACGAATCTTTTCAAAGGCTCTGACGTAAACTTTGCAACGGAAAACATTTCATGAAAACGTTTTATAACATCCGTATACATATTCAGTTCTTTCACGATATAAAGCTCTGATTCAATATCAAGATCTTCATCACGATAAGACAACTGCTGGATATCAACGAGTATCTGAACGATCTCTTTAAGCTCAGGAAGTATTTTTCTGTTATTTATAAGATCAATAAAAACTTCATTTCTGATCTTTATGGTATCTTTATTCAGCGTAAGGAATTCGGAAAGTTCAAAACCTGAAGAACCAAAGTTTCGAACAAAACAATCCTCAAACATGTTCTTTATCCAAAGAGAATCAAAAAAAGATAAATCTGTAAAACTTTTTCTGTTATCATTTTCAGACCAAATCAAAGACATTAAAACACTCCTTATTAATGACCTATACTTATGCCCGTATACAGGCTATAGAATAAATTCCAGAAAAACATACGGATATCTGAACCAAACCAAAAGGTGAATAAAACGATTATTCCGGCTAAAATACAGATGGGTATCGGTGAATATCTGAATGATGTCCAAACTTTGAGAAATGTACGGTAAGCCACAAACCAGAATACAAAAAGAATTATCGTTGCGAACCAGAAAACCGCGAATGAAAACAATGAAAGAACAAACAGAGCAAACATGAAAAACATATAAAGCATCAATAGTTTTGTCCGCGGAGGTTTTATCAGTATTCCGGCTTCACTTATAGCCTTCACATTTTTAAACAAATACTTGATGTAATTCATTTTCGTTTCCTAAAACTTTTGATCATATATAATAAGTATACAAATGTACAATTCACTTTCAAAATAAGGGAAAACGCCCTTGGTACTATATATAGTACCACAAAGGGCGCGAAATGTCAATATGTAGATTTGACAAAAATCAAACCTTTTTAGTAGATATTTTTGTACGACTGTATTTTTTTCAAATATCACATAAAAAATTTCAGAAACATCAACCTCTATCGAATGTAATAAAATCTTCTGCATAGGGTAAAGTTTTTATCCAGTCACAATAGGTATGCCATTCATCAAGCTTATGATTGCGGCGGGCAAAGTACATACCTGTAAGATTTTCGTAGTTCATGGTAACAGTTCTCATCTGATTATAACTTGAAGGTAAGAACTGGATCATATCATACCAATATTTCTTATCTTTAGTTTCGAGGAACTTATTTCTAAGTGTTTCAAGATAGTCAACCACAAGCTGAAGTTGAGCTTCCGTTTCTGGAGTCATGTGGTCATGACTGAAATCATCAACAGAAAACTCCTTGGAATGTATCTTATGCATTGTACTTGTGGAGTTTGCAACAGTTCCCACCTTATATGTGTCGAATTCTTTCCACCAATAAAGAGGTGCTGTAATATCCACCGATACAAAAATCTGACGGATAAATTTTCTGTGGTCACTTCCTGAATAGCAAAGATTGTGTCCAAGCTTCAGATCAGCCTCACCAATAATATAGTTGCCTTCATCATCATAATAGCTGTCACTCTTTGCCCAGCTGTTCATAGGATTACGTGCACCTCTGAGTGCATTCTCAAGATTCATAACAGATGTTCTTTCCAATAAAATCATTTTCTTCTTCTCCTGCAAATTATTTACCTTGAATATAGTATACCATAAATCGACACGAAAAGCAAGCCCTTTAGAAAAATTTTTTTGTGATTTTTACGTGATACGGAGAAAAAAATATGCCAAAGTAAAATGTAAACACTTTTTGAACTCAAATGTCAAAATTTTAAAATATCACTCAGCTCTAAGATTTAACCTCTCCCTTGCTCAAAAAACTTTTTTTGCAAAAGGTATTGACAAATCGAAAATCTTGTGCTATAATATACAAGCTGAATGACGAGGAAACAAAAACCAAGTCAAACGGCTTCACTGATACGGGAGCTTAGCTCAGCTGGGAGAGCATCTGCCTTACAAGCAGAGGGTCACAGGTTCGAGCCCTGTAGCTCCCACCACAGTGAATATACGGCTCGGTAGTTCAGCTGGTTAGAACGCCGCCCTGTCACGGCGGAGGTCGAGGGTTCGAACCCCTTCCGAGTCGCCATTTATGCCTCTGTAGCTCAGTTGGTAGAGCAGAGGACTGAAAATCCTCGTGTCGTTGGTTCGATTCCGACCGGAGGCACCAAATCCGGTTGCAACGACCGGTATTTATATGCGGATTTAGCTCATCTGGTAGAGCGCAACCTTGCCAAGGTTGAGGTAGCGAGTTCGAGCCTCGTAATCCGCTCCACAAACTCTTTAGAGTTTGACCTTTAAATTCATTGTTTATGGGAGCTTAGCTCAGCTGGGAGAGCATCTGCCTTACAAGCAGAGGGTCACAGGTTCGAGCCCTGTAGCTCCCACCACAATGAATATACGGCTCGGTAGTTCAGCTGGTTAGAACGCCGCCCTGTCACGGCGGAGGTCGAGGGTTCGAACCCCTTCCGAGTCGCCAACTTATGCCTCTGTAGCTCAGTTGGTAGAGCAGAGGACTGAAAATCCTCGTGTCGTTGGTTCGATTCCGACCGGAGGCACCAAATCCGGTTAACAACGACCGGTAATATTTGCGGATTTAGCTCATCTGGTAGAGCGCAACCTTGCCAAGGTTGAGGTAGCGAGTTCGAGCCTCGTAATCCGCTCCAC
>SVMT01000052.1 GCA_015067305.1 Oscillospiraceae bacterium
CTTTGGGTTTCTTTTCCTTTTTAGGTCTGCCGCCTTTCACTCCATTGACTTTATTTCTTTCGCAGACAGCCTCATACTTTTCCGCATCTCTGTCCATATTGTCCTGAATTGCCGCAAAAGCTATCTCAGCTTTCGGCGAAAGTTCGGGCTCATTTCCGTCGATTGCGTAGTCGAAAAGCGCCATGAAAAGCTCTCCACGCTCTTCCATTGTCAGCTTTTCAAGTATTCTCCTGTAGCTTAGGTTTTAGGTATTAGGTTTTAGGTTTTAGGTGTTAGGTATTAGGTTGTAGGTTTTAGATTTTGAGGTTTAGTAAGGCTGCAGTGTTTTAATTATAAAAGATACCTGCGAATTTTGTTGCGGTAGCTTCTGTTTTTATAAGCGTAATAAATTTACTAATACCTAACACCTAAAACCTAAAACCTACTATCTGATACCTAACACCTCATTCTCACCTTTGCGGAAAAATTCAAATCGGGGTCTTGACAATTTCACACACAGGTGGTATACTAATATATATTATATATTTTCCGACATTAAATAATTAAAATTTCAGAAAGGTAAACCTGTTATGAAAAGAATTCATCTTATATGCAACGCACATATTGACCCTGTTTGGCAATGGGAATGGGAAGAGGGCGCAGCTGAAGCGATCTCCACTTTCCGTGTTGCTGCAGACCTTTGCGATACTTTCGGCGACTATATTTTCTGCCATAACGAATCAATTCTCTACCGCTGGGTAGAAGAATACGAACCCGAACTTTTTGAGAGAATAGTAAAACTTGTAAACGAAGGCAGATGGCACATCATGGGCGGCTGGCATCTCCAGCCTGACTGTAATATGCCTTCAGGTGAGGGCTTTGTCCGTCAGATCGCAGAAGGAAGAAAATACTTCGGTGAAAAATTCAATAAATATCCCAAGACCGCAATCAATGTTGACCCCTTCGGTCACACAAGAGGTCTTGTTCAGATCATGGCTAAAAGCGGCTATGATAACTATATTTTCATGCGTCCCTTTGAAGTTGACTGCCACGTTCCCCGCGGTCCTTTCCGTTGGGTAGGATATGACGGCTCTGAAGTTGTTGCGGAACGTTCTTTCTCCTGGTACTGCACTCATCTCGGTGAGGCTGTTCCCCGTATCAAGGAGCAGATCGAAGACCTCAAGGACGACGAGACCGTTTACTGTCTCTGGGGCGTTGGTAATCACGGCGGCGGTCCCTCTTTCAGAGACCTGACGGAAATTACCGAATTCAAAAAACAGCTTGAAGCTGAAGGCGCTCAGGTGGAACTTATCCACTCCACACCCGATGACTATTTCGGTGAGCTGAAAAACAGAGACCTTCTTCCTGAACATACAGGCGACATCAACCCTTGGGCTGTGGGATGTTATACATCTCAGGTTCGTATCAAGCAGAGATACCGCAGAACAGAAAATGAACTGTTCATGACAGAAAAAATGTGCTCTGCCGCTGAACTTGCGGGTGTTATGAAATATCCTGCGGAAGAGCTGGAAAACGCGCAGCGTGAAATGCTGACTATCCAGTTCCACGACTCTTTGCCCGGCTCGTCCATTCAGGATGTTGAGGAAATGGCTCTCCGTATCCTCGACCACTCCCTTGAAATGATCTCAAAAGTCAAAGCCCGCGCATTCTTCGCCCTCTGTAAGGGTCAGCGAAAAGCCGCTTCCGACGAGATCCCCGTGCTTGTTTATAACCCCAACCCCTTTGAAATTGAAGAAACTTTCGAGGGTGAATTCATGCTCTGGGGTCAGAACAGAACTTCTACATATTACTATCCGAAAGTTTTCCGTGACGGCGTTGAGATCGCTTCTCAGCCCGAAAAGGAACGCAGTAACCACGCCCTTGACTGGAGAAAACGTGTTGTATTCACAGCAAAAATTCCTCCTATGCAGGTTGCAAGATTTGACTGCAAATTCGATATTCTTGAATCAAAGCCCGTTCCCACAATGCCTTCCGATGAAACACATTTCCTCTTTGACAACGGAACTCTCAGCGTGAAGATCAACAAGGCTACAGGGCTCATTGACAGCTACAAAAAGAACGGTATGGAATACGTAAAAGAAAACGCATTCTCCCTTGATGTTATGCAGGACGATGAAGATCCCTGGGGTATGAGATTCAACAGCAGAACAGAAAAGATCGGTCAGTTTGAGCTTCTCTCCCTTGAGGAAAGCACCAAATTCACAAACGTAAGAGAACCCCTTGCCGCAGTAAGAGTTGTGGAAGACGGCAAAGTAAGAACAGTCGTTGAAGCAGTATTCGGTTACGGATCTTCAAAAGCGGTAGTTCAGTACAAGCTCAATAAAGTTACTTCCGATATGGATATGAAAGTCCGTGTTCAGTGGGCTGAAAAGGCAAAAATGCTGAAACTGAACATTCCCACCACTCTCGGCAAATGCGACTACTACGGTCAGCAGGCATACGGCGTGGAAAAACTCCCCACGACACAGCGTGAATGTGTTGCGCAGAAATACGTTTACCTTGATAACGGAAACAATGTCCTTGCCCTCATAAATGACGGTATCTACGGCTCATCCGCAACGGAAGACACCATTAAAATGACACTGCTCCGTTCTCCCGCATACTGCGCGCATCCTGACGGAGATAAGGAATTCGTTCCTCAGAACAGATACACCGCATACATTGAACAGGGCGAACGCCTCTACGATTTCAGAGTTCTTGCAGGCGGATCCGCAGAGATAAACAACAAACTGCCCAGAGCCGCTGCAACATTCAACGAAAAGCCCATGACTCTTTCATTCTTCCCCTCAGGTCTCGGCGAACTGCCCAAGGTAAAAATCACTGTAGACGCTCCCGAATGTGTTGAATGCAATGCTATCAAAAAGGCAAACGACGGCAACGGTCATATAATCAGAGTCTTCAACGCTTCCGCAGAGGCTCAGAAAGTAACCGTAAAACTTGACGACGGCTACGAATTTGCTTATGATCTCGGCAAATATGAGATCGCCACATTCAGACTCTCAGACGGAAAGATCACGCTCTGCGACCTGATGGAAAACATACTTTGATCCCCCTCAACGAAAGGAAATAATAAATGAACATATGGCATGATATTGACCCCACAAGGATCAAGCCCAACGATTTTTACGCCATAATCGAGATCCCCTCAGGCAGTAAAAATAAATACGAAATGGATAAAGAAACAGGTCTGCTGAAGCTTGACCGTGTTCTTTACACATCCACCCACTATCCCGCAAACTACGGCTTTATTCCCCGTACATACGCAGAAGACGACGACCCTCTTGACGTGCTTGTGCTCTGTTCCGAGCCCATTACGCCCATGACTCTCGTCAGATGCTATCCTATCGGAGTTATCAAAATGGCTGACAACGGCAAGGCTGACGAGAAAATAATCGCCATTCCGTTCACCGACCCCACATACAACGGCTACAGAAGCATTTTCGCCCTGCCCAAGCACACATATGACGAAATGAAGCACTTCTTCTCCGTTTACAAAACTCTCGAAAAGAAAGAGACTGTTCTTGACGATGTGGGCGACGAAAACGAAGCAACAAGAATCGTTGCCGAATGTATTGAGCGTTACGCAAAATGCTTCAAGGACGGTAAACAGGTCAAGAAAATGTTTTAACTGAACAGATATTTTTCACGGGAAACCCATTTTGTAAAACAGGGTTTCCCGTCAGCTTGTCGTCAAACTTATTTTTTGTTTTTTAAGGACAATCCCTCAGTCTTTCCTACGGAAATCCAGCTCCCTTTACACAAGGGAGCCTTGTTGCAAGTCGCAAGTTTGACAAGGTAACCTGTATAAAAATATTAAAAATTACAGTTTTTAGGTGGGAAGTTTAATTTGTCATAGGCTCCCTTGTGTAAAGGGAGCTGGCGCGAAGCGACTGAGGGATTGTCTTAACAATAAAAATCCGGGTTGGTTCTAAATAGGTCAGCCACGTTTAGGTTCTTCCCCCGTCGGGAAAATATTGTGCAAATATGGACAGGTGTTTAACAAAATCCCGAATTTTAGAGTTTCGCCCTTTACATTAAGTAAAAATAGTGGTATAATTACAAGGTACTATGTACAATAATATTTTATTAGTTTATTTTTAACAAAGATATAGGAGGAAACAAATCATGGCAAGAAAAAAGATTTCCATGGACGGTAATACCGCTGCGGCTCATGTGAGCTATGCGTTTACAGAAGTTGCAAGCATTTACCCCATCACACCTTCCAGTGTTATGGCTGAACTTACCGACTCATGGTCTGCAACAGGTTTGAAAAACATTTTCGGTGAAAAAGTTAAGGTTATGGAAATGCAGTCCGAAGCAGGTGCTGCCGGTACAGTTCACGGCTCCCTCGCTGCAGGCGCTCTCACAACCACATACACAGCATCTCAGGGTCTTCTCCTGATGATCCCCAACATGTACAAGATCGCCGGCGAACTTCTCCCCAACGTTATCCACGTAAGTGCTCGTTGCGTAGCTTCCCACGCTCTTAACATTTTCGGTGACCACAGTGACGTTTATGCATGCCGTCAGACAGGTTATGCAATGATGGCTTGCACAAATCCCCAGGAAGTTATGGACCTTGGCGCAGTAGCTCACCTTTCCACAATTAAAGGTCGCGTACCTTTTGTAAACTTCTTCGACGGCTTCCGTACATCTCACGAAATTTCCAAGATCGAAGCTTGGGATTACGCTGATCTCGAAGAAATGGTTGATAAAGATGCTATCAAAGCTTTCAGAGCAAGAGCTATCAACCCCGAACATCCCGTACTCAGAGGTTCTGCTGAAAACGGCGACATCTTCTTCCAGCACAGAGAAGCTTGTAACTCTTATTACAACGCTCTCCCCGGCATCGTAGAAGATTACATGAACCAGGTTAACGCTAAGATCGGTACTGATTACAAACTCTTCAACTACTACGGCGATCCCGAAGCTGAAAGAGTAATCGTTGCAATGGGCTCCATCTGTGACGTTGCTGAAGAAGTTATCGACTACATGCGTGCTGCAGGCGAAAAAGTTGGTCTTATTAAAGTTAGACTTTACAGACCTTTCGTTGCTGCTAAACTTCTCGAAGTACTTCCCAAAACAGTTAAGAAAATCGCAGTTCTTGACAGAACAAAAGAACCCGGCTCCCTCGGCGAACCCCTTTACCTTGACGTTGTTACAGCTCTCGCTTCCAACGGCGTTTGCGCTAAAGTTGTTGGCGGTAGATACGGTCTCGGTTCTAAAGATACACCTCCCTCTTCCATCTTCGCAGTATATGAAAACCTCAAAGCTGACGAACCTAAGAACAGCTTTACAATCGGCATCGTAGATGACGTTACAGGTCTTTCTCTCGAAGAAAAAGCAGCTCCCGATACAGCTCCCAAGGGCACAATCAGTTGCAAATTCTGGGGTCTCGGCGGTGACGGTACTGTTGGTGCTAACAAGAACTCCATCAAGATCATCGGTGACCACACAGATAAATACATTCAGGCTTACTTCCAGTACGACTCCAAGAAGACCGGCGGTATCACAATTTCTCACCTCCGTTTTGGCGATCTTCCCATTAAGAGCTCCTACTACATCACAAAAGCTGACTTCGTTGCTTGCCACAACCCCTCTTATATGCTCAAAGGCTATAAGATCGTTAACGACGTTAAACCCGGTGGTAAATTCCTCCTCAACTGCCAGTGGCCCGTTGAAGAACTCGATAACTACCTCCCCAACGACGTTAAGAAGTACATTGCTGAAAACAACATTGAATTCTATATTGTAAACGCTATCGATAAAGCAAGAGAAATCGGTATGGGTAAGAGAACAAACACAATTCTCCAGTCCGCATTCTTCGCTCTCGCTAATATCATGCCTATCAACGAAGCTGTAGATTATATGAAATATATGGCTAAGAAGTCCTACCTCAAGAAGGGCGAAGCTGTTGTTGAAATGAACTACAAAGCTATCGACGCAGGCGTTGACGCTATCGTTAAGGTTGAAGTTCCCGAAGCTTGGAAGAACCTTGACGCTGACGCTCCCGCTGCTGCTTCCGAAGGCAAACGCGCAGATCTTGTTAAGTTCGTAAACGGCATCGTTAACCCCGTTAACAAGATGCAGGGTGACTCCCTCCCCGTATCCGCATTTATGGATCACGTAGACGGTACATTCCCCCAGGGCTCCGCTGCTTACGAAAAACGCGGCGTTGCAGTTGACGTTCCCGAATGGATCCCCGAAAACTGCGTTCAGTGTAACAACTGTGCATTCGTATGTCCCCACGCTACTATCAGACCTTTCCTCCTCGACGAAAAAGAAGTTGCTGCAGCTCCCGCTGAAACAAAATACACAGCAAAAACTCTCGGCAAAGGCATGGAAGGCTACAAATATACAATGACGATCTCTCCCCTTGACTGTATGGGTTGCGGCGTTTGTGTTGGCGTATGTCCCACAAAACCCGAAAAGAGAGCTCTCAGAATGGTTCCTCAGGAATCTCAGGCTGCTCAGCAGAAAGTATTCGACTACGCTGTTGCTAACGTAACAAGAAAAGAAACTGCTTTCCCCGCACTCAAAGACAGCCAGTTCAACCAGCCCCTCCTCGAATTCTCCGGTTCCTGCGCAGGCTGTGCTGAAACATCTTACGCAAGACTTATCACACAGCTCTTCGGTGAAAGAATGTACATCTCCAACGCTACAGGTTGTTCTTCTATCTGGGGCGGCTCTGCACCTTCTACACCTTACACAGTAAACAGAGACAGCGGCAAGGGTCCCGCTTGGGCTAACTCCCTCTTCGAAGATAACGCTGAACACGGTCTCGGTATGTACCTCGGTCAGAAGACTATCAGAGAAAAACTCATGAGAAAAGTAGCTGAAATGGCTGAATCCGATAAGGCTTCCGATTCCTTCAAGGCTGCTGCTAAAGCTTACCTTGACACAGCTAACGACGGCGCTGCTAACGAAGCTGCTACAAAGGTTCTCGTTGAAGAACTCGAAAAAGCTGCAGCTGCAGGTTGCCCTGTTGCTCCCGCTATCCTTGACGAAAAAGACTACCTCTCCAAGAAATCCATCTGGATCTTCGGTGGTGACGGTTGGGCTTACGATATCGGCTTCGGCGGTCTTGACCATGTTATCGCTTCCGGCGAAAACGTAAACATCATGGTATTCGATACAGAAGTTTACTCCAACACAGGCGGTCAGGCTTCCAAGGCTTCTCAGGTTGGTCAGGTTGCACAGTTCGCTGCTGCAGGTAAAGCAATCAGCAAGAAAGACCTTGCTCAGATCGCTATGTCCTACGGTTACGTATACGTTGCACAGATCGCTATGGGCGCTGATATGAACCAGACTATCAAAGCTCTCCAGGAAGCTGAAGCTTATAACGGTCCCTCTATCATCATCGGTTACGCTCCCTGCGAAATGCACGGTGTTAAGGGCGGTATGATCAACTGCCAGTCCGAAATGAAGAAGGCTGTTGAAGCAGGCTACTGGCAGATGTTCAGATACAATCCTGCTCTCAAAGCAGAAGGCAAGAACCCCTTCACGATCGACTCTAAGGAACCCACAGCAAGCTACGTTGACTTCATCAAGTCTGAAACACGTTACAGCCGTCTTGCTCAGCAGTTCCCCGAAAGAGCTGAAGAACTCTTCGCACAGGCAGAAGCTAACGCTAAGGCTAAGTACCAGAGACTTCTCAAACTCACAGAACTCTATCAGTAATTTCTGAAACGGTTTAAGTTGATATAATATTTACGGGAAACCCATTTTTGTAAAATTGGGTTTCCCGTACCTTTCCCAAAAAACCTTTCACGTGTGTCCCACACAAAGAAAACTAAAAAAATAACAGCTTCCGCAGAGATGCTGTTGAAAAGAATCGGTTCTATAATAAAATGAGCGTAAAACTCAACATTTATTATAGAACCTTATTAGTATTTAATGTATTTCAGCGAAAAGATCAGTCAATATCTTCAACGATTTCCGCAGGTTTTTCGTCAAGGCAGAATGGGTTTTTCAGTATCTTTTTCATCATTTTCAATGCAGAAGCGAAGTAGAAACCGTCGCAAACACGCTCGTCGGTAACAACATTGTACTCGATATAGCGTTTCTGCTTTACTGAACCGTCGTCCTGAAGTTCATTTTTACGCTCAACTGCGCCAAAAGAAAGGAAAACGGGCACATTTCCGAAGTCATAGAGGTGGTGGTAAATGGGCGGAATTCCCAGAGAACCCATGGATGTTATGAAAAACGAGCCGTGGAATGGGCTGACATTTTCCAGAAATTTGGGTAAAAGCCCGAAATAGTCAATAGTTCTCAGGCACGCAACTGCAAACCTCAGTACGAGACCCGGGATATGGCTGAGAACCTTCGCCGCATTGTCGAAACCTCCGCCTGGATTTTCCCTGTAACCGTCGATGATCCTTGTCAGTTCGTTGTAAACATCTTCCGCTGTGGCATCAGGGCTGAATTTCGCCTTAATTACTGTGTCGGGAGCGTTCAGAGTCATGTCAAGCTTGATCGTCAGCATTACGTCAATGCAATTTCGCGCAAAGATACGCTGTCCTGCAATAAAACGGTTGATGCCGGGGCGTTGAGAAACGACCCTTATGTATGAAGCGATCAGAACGTGCATCATTCCGAAGCCTTTCAAGCCCTCGTCTCTCTTTTTGCGCACATACTCTTCGGCTTTTTCCGTGTCGAATTTGTCACGGATATAGTTTGAAGATGTGACCCTCGTTTTCATTATGTACGGCGAAACATAGCTCATCGGACTGAGAGTCCTCAGCCTTCGTCCGTCGTAACGGTCACCGAAACGTCTTTTTCTCTCTTTCATAATGTTTTTTCTCCCCATGAGGACAGTATTTTTATCTTTTTTGTCCACCATACCTATATTATAACACATTATGAAAAGTTTTGCAAGTGTTTTTGGAAAAATTAAGAATTTATTGTATGAATTTGCGTCGGCTTTTTATTATATTTTATCTCAAATCACTTTATCAAAGTGCAAATATCGTATTTTCTCATTGCTATGCGTGCAACGATTGCGGAGAGAGCAAGGATGACGACCGATGTGAGAGCGTAAACGCCGAGGAAACGCCAGAAATAGAAAGGCATATTTATGTAGTACATCATCCATTTCGTTGCAATCAATCCGAGGATCATGGAGCAGGTCAGAATTATTGCCATTTCAGCAACAATAAACAAAACTGTATTTCCACGTGTCGCCCCCACCGTAATGTGGATAGCGTAGTCTTTCATGTTTCGTGCAACTCTGTTCGCTATGGAGATCAATACTGTCGCAACTGCGAAAGTCATCGTCACGGATGTTACCAAAGCAAAAAATTCCGTTAAAGATTCCATTCGGGATTGTGTTTTTACCATAGAATACTCAACGTCTTTGATCGTAAAATACTTTCCGAATTGACTGTAATTATCAAGAGCCGTTTGTAATTCAGCTAAACCATCCACCTCGTTTTCTTCGGTAAACATAATTTTTATATTTCCGTTAACATAAATCTCATCTATGTTTATAGCATTTTCAAGAACTTCTTTGCTGTAATTGCCAAATTCTTCAATAGGAATAACATATTCCGGATAAACAATATAATTATCGAGATCGTATATCACTGCTCCTGTATGGGACATAACTGTTGTATCTTCTGCAAGGAATCCGATAACTTCTATTTGAGGAATTAACGAGCCTCTGCCCTCAGGTCTTATATCTAAAATATCTCCGATATCGTACAATTCACGGTACTTATATCCCAAAAGTACAGGGCGAGGTTTTCCTGCAATATACAGTACATCTTCGGCTGTGAAATTACGTCCTTCTATCACACGGTAATTTTCAACTTCGTAAAAATTAGGTGTAACAAACAGGCACCAAAGTGATTCCGCATCGTTCCACTCCATTCGTGAAAAAACCTTCATATCCCCCTCAAAATTTTCAATATATAACCCCGAACTCCGTATACCGACATATGTTATATTTTCTGATTTTTCTAAAGCCTCATAGTATTCCGCTGTCTCAATATCAATATTTTCCGGATACAATCTAAATATCTGAATAGGTGGCATTTTGGAA
>SVMT01000053.1 GCA_015067305.1 Oscillospiraceae bacterium
TCGGCTTTTGTTAATTCAAATTGATAACAATTTGAATTAACTCGACATTCATTGAAATGAGTATAGACAAATTTTCAAGGAAAATTTGATGGGATTGGCTCTTTTAGCACTAACTAGGCTGTTTAAGTACCTTTAAAATGGAGCCAACCCTATTGAAATACAACCTTTCAGGTTGTATTTCGAATTTCTATAATCATTATACTCGGTTTTCCTGAAAGGGGTGAAATACCCAAAAATTTAGAAACCGATTGATTTAAGATATTCTCTGCTCATTTTTGCAGCTTCAACGGAAGGAATTTCGTAAGTGTTGTCCTGTTCAACGATCATCCATTCTGCGCCGCATTCAACAGCTGCTGCTGTGATGGATTTGAAATCCTGAACGCCCTGACCAACGGGTCTGAATGCAAATTCCTCTTTTGTTTCAGCTTTTGCTGTGTCTGTGCCGATGAGTTCGTACATGTTTTCGGATTTGCCGCCGACAAAATCTTTGAGGTGAACAACAGGACATCTGCCTGCGTATTTTTTAATATATTCTGTGGGGTTTTCGCCTGCAACATTTACCCAGCAAGTGTCAAGTTCTGTCTGGAGAAGGTCTGCGGGAACCTCAGAGTAGAGGTAGTCAAGACCGTACTGACCGTTTTCAACACGAACGAATTCGAAATCATGGTTGTGGTAAAGAAGAGTTACTCCCTGTTTTTTACATTCTTCGCCGATCTTGGCAATGTTTGCAACAACTTCTTTGAAGCCGGGGTTGCCGGGTCTGTGTTCGTCAACCATGTAAGGAATTGTGATGTATTTGCAGCCCAAGGATTTGTATGCCGCAATAGTATTCACGGGGTCAACTATGAGTTCCTGATAGGGAACATGAGAAGATTCAACAAGAAGTCCCACTTCTTTCATTATAGCAGCAACTTCTGCAATTGTTTTGCCGCAAAGACCTGCCAATTCTACGCCGTCATAGCCCATTTCCTTGATTTTTTCCATTGTGCCTTTGAAGTCTTTATCTGCCGCATCTCTGACAGTATAGACCTGTAAACCGATTTTCATTGTGTTTTTCCTCCGTTTATTTTAAATTTGTTTTTTAATGTGAAAATACGGAACCGAAATGCCGAATTTATGAAATTCTGCACCTCAATTCCGCATTTTTAGAATTTGATATTATTCTGTATCGCCGTAAGTAATGATGTACGCCGTACCCTTCTGTCTGCCGAACATGTTTGTGTCCTTGAGAGAGGGTAGGAACAAGTCGATCTTGTTTCCTTTTATTGCGCCGCCTGTGTCCTTTGCATAGCAATAGCCATATACAAATCCTGAGTCTGTTACGATATACATGTACGAATGCATGGGGATAACAGATCTGTCAACTGCAACATAGCCGACTCTTGTGTCGTCACCTGTGAAAGTTACCAGACCGCCCTCTTCAACATAAGTGTAAGCTGTAAGTTCGACTTCCATATCAAAGATGTAATCTGCGGGCTTTCCGTTTCCGAGATCAAGAAGATGGGAAACATCTCTGTATACAACTGCTGTTGTGGGCTGTTTGGTGATCTTTTCGCTGAGGATCGTTACGGTATCCTCTTTACCGTTAACGTATTTGATACGTTTTTTGATTGTTTTTGTACCGTTCTTGCCTTCCGTATCTACAAGATTGTTCTTCTTCCAGATCGCGTAGATCATATCCACGTATTCTGTCTGGTACGGTATAGCGACGGTTTCGGTTACTTCTTCGTAGGTAATACGTCCTATCTCGACGTAGATGTCTTCGAAGAGGGGAGTCGTGATCTCGTAAAGATTGATGTAATCGTTTTCGGTGATTTTGACACCTGCTCTGTCAAGAAGTGTCTGTACCGTAGCCTCTTCATCTATTTTGAACGGAAAAGTATAGCTTTTACCGTCTGCGCGAAGATGGGCAAGGTATACGGTCTTATCCGAAATATACATTTTTATGGGTTCTTCCGTTATTTCGGGGACTTGTGGTTCTTCCGGTATCTCGGGCTGTTCAACTTCCGAAATTACGGGAACCTCAGGCTCGTCATCTGACATTGCTATCAATACTATGTCATATACGAAAAAGAATGATATCGTGAGCAATACAAAGATCAGTATTGCTGATACGCGACCGAAAATTTTAGCGTCACGACTACGTTTTTTATGTTGTTTTTTCATTTTGCACCACCGGAATATTTTATGCGGAATCATTTCATAAAAGAAGTTGGACAAATTGTTGGGAATGAATGTGGCAGATGAGTGAGAGTTTGCCGACGCTGCTTCTTTTAAATGTTCCTCACTATTTTACACGGCAAAAGTAAAAATATGTAAAGGTTAGAATATTTTGCCGTTGGTTCCGTTATTTTTCATAAAAACGGTCTTTGCTTAATCTTCTTCCGGTTCTGAGTTCCGGATTCGATTCTTTTATCTATGTCAATCCGTCTGTGGACGGCCGATTGTTATTTTTGTGTTTTTGGAGTGCTACGGTGCGTTGAGACCCATTATGTACGATATGTGTACTTTGTGCCATTCTACCACAAAAAAACGATTTTGTCAAGTCTAAGAAGGTGCTTTGGGCTGTTTTTTCGAATTGAAGTTTCAAACGTAACTATTTTGACATCGTTTTGACGTGTTTTCCTGTGTTTGGAAAAATAAATCATTTACTTTTTTAGTATATGTATCCTGAAGCGTAGCTTCTGCGGCTGCGCCAAGCCGAAGGCTTATTTTATATATTTATCATTAACATTATCATTTTCATTTTCATTAACATTATCATTTTCATTAACATTGTCATTTTCATTAACATTAACATTAACATTATCATTATCGGATTTTTTGGATTTCGAAATAATCCAGTCGTTTTTTTGGATTTCCGAATCCTCTGTTCCTTTTGACAAAAAAAGGCCGGCTCATTTGGCGCAGAACAAAAGCCTACCTTGAAATTTAAGACAATTTTTTTTAAAATGCTGAAATCCACCGAAAATTCGGTGGATTCCTTCAATTATATGGGGCTTTTTAGTCTCGATTTGGCTCTCTACCGTACCCACGTACGCCGACGAGAACCAAATCGCGCCTTCTGCATCTAACTGAGCTACCCCCTTCTTTTTTAATATATTTTCTTATATTTCAAAGGTGAAACGCCCGTCTCTTCCTTGAATACCCTACAGAAATAAGAAACACTTGAAAATCCGCACAAACGGCTGACCTCTGTAACTGTAAGATTTTCTTTTTTAAGCATGGTTCGGGCAAGAACTATTCTCGTTTTAAGGATATAGCTCATAACGGTCTGCCCTGTATTATTTTTGAAAACACGGCAAAAATGATATTTACTCATATGAGCCGCCGCGCAAACATCGTCTATTGTTATATCCTCAAAAATATTTTCATTTATATACGCTATCGCCTTATAAATCGAACCATAAGACGGTGAAACATTTTCGAGTATATTTTTGTGCAGATAGAACAGTAATTTCATAACACAACTGATAAAAACGATATCAGAATAATTTTTATCTGTGCTGAATCGTCTGATCTCCTCGTACAAAGATTCAACAACAGGTCTTTCCTCTTCAGGAATAACAGCGTAGACTAAAGAATCGGAAGTAAAGATATCTTTCCACAAAGAACTGTCAGCTAAAGAATTCAATATACGACTGAATTCTTCCGCAGAAATAAGTATCTTACTCCTGTCATAAAGATCATATGTTTCGGGCATTGTATAGTGATACTTACGCAACCCGATAAAAAGCAAAGCTCCTTCACTAATAGCAAACTGCTCATCACCGCAAACTACCGCACCGTCTCCGTGATGAATATACATTATCATATTGTCTTCATTGGTGTGCCACTCCCGATATTTCACATCCCAGCCCACCTGATGAAAGATACTGTTCGGCATTACAGAACCACGCCCATCTTCAATAGTCATTATTATAATTATAGCACACTTTTCAGAAAAAAGCAATAGGAGTAAAAAATTTAGCAATATTTTTATTGTAAATTGAAGTTTTTTTATTTATAATAAAAGAAAACACTTTAGGAGGTCCTTATAATGGATTTAAAAAAGGTTTTTATAGCTACTGCGTTGACAGTTCCCATGGCGTTATCTTCGTGTGGAAATCCCGCCACTCAGAATGAGGCAGAACTGACCCCATTTATTTCTACTGACTATAATGCAGTTATAGAAATGATAGATAAGATCAGCGTAGCAGACTTAACAACAGAAAAATTTGCTGAAGATGCGTATATCGCATACTGCACACTAGATGATTCAGTAAAGGACAAAGTTTCAAACATTGATAAGCTCCAGGAATACCGAAATGAAATAACAAAACTTTACCACACGGAAGAAAAAAGAGGCGACAGAATAGATCGTTCAAAGCTTCTAATCAGTACATACTATTTCGGACAAGAATTATGGAATGACGAAGATGTAAAAAAGCTAAAAGACTGCGGTATAGACTTTGTTATTGGGGCAAATTACGACACTCAACTTTTGGACTTATTTGAAAAACACGGTATCGGAGCATTTATTTCGTATCTTCCAAGCTGGTTCGGACAAGAAGCCACACACGGACAACTGGTAGAAAAAATACCAGCAGGATCTTTTGTTCCCTATGCTGAAAAATTCGTAGATCATCCTGCAATTTGGGCTCTTGACATTTGCGACGAATTAGGCTCACTTGACATCCCACACTTGAATGTACTTTTGAAGGAAGCGGAAGAATTGTTCCCTGGAAAGCTTGTGTATATAAACCTTTACCCCAATTACGGTGCCAGCTGGAGACTTTTAAATAAACCGTATCAGGAACATCTTAATTACTATGTTGAACAGGTTGAAACAGACTATATAAGCTATGACCACTATTTCTATTGGCATTTCGACTCAGATGCAGATGCATACTTTGTAGATAACCTTAAAGCTGCGCAAAATGCAGCGAAAAAAGATGGAAGAGACATGTGGATCGTTTTGCAAGCAAATACAGTCCAGCAAGACAAAGTTTCAGATAAAAAGCTCTCAACAGAACAGTTAAGATATCAGGCGTATGGTTCATTGGCTTTTGGTGTGCAGGAACTCAGCTGGGCATGTTGGACTCCTGGTTGGTGGAAAAATAACGTATACGAAAACGGTCAATATACCGAACAGTATGATAAGCTGAAAACTGTAAACACCGAATTAAAAAACCTCTCACCCATTTATATGAGATATAAATGTCTGGACACTGAATTTATAAGTACGACCCTCAGCGCTACAGTTGAATTAACAAAACAAAAGATAGATTATCTGTTCAAAAAACAAAGTGACGGAGTTTTGGAACAGTCCACTCTTATAGATATAAAGGCTGAAAAAAATTCTTCCATACTTTTAGGCTCATTTGAAAAACGTGCAGGAAACGGTACAGCATTCATGTTCACAAATGTAACAGACTTCCATTGTACCGAGGAATCTCAGACGATGGATTCTTGGGTGAAATTTAAAGTCAAAGATAAAAACGTACAGTTAACAGCGTACACCCATAACGATGCGTATGTTTTATCTCCCGATGCCAACGGCGAATATGAGATCTATATACCTAACGGTGAAGGTATTTTTGTGACGGTTGATAATATCGAAACGACTGCGGAATAAAATATTAAAAGGGAAAGATTCAGGTCTTTCCCTTTTAATTATTCATTATTACTGTGCAAGGCTTTTATTAAGGAATGCCACAACATCTGCCATTAACTCAAGGTCTAAAGATCCGTCCTCTTCAGTAAGAACCAAATGTCCTCTATTCTCAATTTTTTTGAACACAAAGCGGGGGTCATCGCCATACTTTTTGTAATATGTTTCATAGCCGTATTCAATGGGAATAGTTTCGTCCTCTACACCGTGAACGATCATAACATCACAATCACTTTTTGCGAAGCCTTTCATACCTGTGCTGAATGAGTAGCTGCCGTACATCTGATATTCATAAATCGAAGCAAACGGCAAAAGAAGCTTTGCCACGCCGCCAACCATCTGACAACCTTCGTAATCAATCAGATTCATGGACTTATTCCAACCCGCAAAGGAAACCAAAGCTTCTACTTCGGGATGATAATTAAGTGCATTTACAACAGACATACCGCCCCAACTGTACCCCATAAGGACAAATGGCATATCTTTTATTTCATCAATGGTATACGCATAATCAATAGCATGATCCAGATCTATGAAGCCCTGCGGCAAACCACCGACAACATCGCCCTCACTTTCATCGTTAGCGGTTGCATCATAAGCAAATACGTAGTAGCCGTTGGAAGTGAACACATCGAACATATCCATGTAGCCTCTCTGTCCGCCGGCACCGAGACCGTGAGCAAATACGATTACAGCCTTTTTCTCTACATCTTCTTTTTCATAAAGATATCCCACAAGGGTCTGACCTTTATTGGAAGTAAAGGTATGGCGTTCTCTCGTCAAGCCGGGGAATTCGGAAACATCGAAAGAAATTTCCTCCTCACTCGTGCAGCGGTAATTGAAACTGCCGTCGTAAATTGAAACAGCAAGGAAATAGAGCGCCACGCAACCGCCCACAATAAGCAAGGCAAGAACAATGGCAATGATTGAAATAACGATTTTTTTTGTGTTTTTAGTTTTCATAATGATCTCCTTAATTTATATAATATTTTTATATCTTTCAGCGGTAATTACACCGTCATTCACATGAAGCTTGCAGATCCTTGCAGTTCTGCGCTCTACATAATTCGGGTCAGTCTCGTCCTTATAGTCACGGGCGTGGTATATTGCGTAATACTGTCCGTCAAGTTTTATGATACTGTGATGTCCTGTTCCCTCTTCAAACTCATTTTTTATTAATACGGGAACAAATTTTTCACCGTTCTCACACTTGATAAAGTCTATCTTTGTAAGGTCTGTCTCGTCAGTTTTGGCTGACGCATAACCCACATGATATGTATCATTCTGGAAACAGCCACCGCTGTACATAACGTACTGCCAGTCATCCTCTTTGAACCAGTACGCACCCTCTATGGTATGCCAAGGGAAATCCTTCGTGTATTTAGGGGTAAACTGTTCCTCATCAAGAGTCGCCAATACGACATCACGCACATTGTATTCGGGAGTGTACGGGTCAAGCAATCGATCAACGCAAACTCTCGTACCTATACGGTCACCGATATTACCGTTTCTCGCAAACCACAAAAACAAACCTGAATCTGTTTTCACAACGTGAGAGTCTATGGAAAAATAATCATACAAGCACTTAGGCTTTTCAAAAGGTCCCAAAGGTGAATCAGAAGACATGACATGCATATACTCATCCAACTTACCTACTCTGCAGGAGAAATATATATAATATTTTTCATCGATCTTTATGATTGACGGTGCCCAATAACCTCTGCCATTATCCACAGAAGCAACGATTCCCTCAAAATGCCACAGACCGAAAATATCATCGGCAGAGTACGCCTCAACCCCAGCATCTGCAGTGACATATAAGTAAAAACGACCGTTATCCTCAAAAATAAAAGGATCGGGCTGGTTTCTGTCTACATCAAATTTAAGTTTCATAACTGTTCTCCTTTAGTAATACCACTTATTATTCTTCTCCTGAAGGTGGAGTAATATCTGTTTCATACCCTGTCGGCATACCCATAACAGGGTAACCATCATCAGTAAAATCAATACGTTGGATATTGAAGTAGCGTGGTGCTGGAGTTGCATTTTCGTTATGCTCCTTCATACCGTGGTAAGCACACCAGACCTCAGTACCATCAGGTGAGATAAAGAATGAAGCATGACCTGGACCGTAGAGACCGTTTCCGTAAACAAAAAGGGGCTTTTCGTGTTTTTTCCAATTTGAGGCATCGCAAAGTGAACCTCCTGTATGCTCCAGAACACCAAGACAGTAGTTATCCGACCAACAGCCGTTTGCAGAATAAATGATAAAGAGGCGACCATTTCTCTCAAGGAAGAAAGCACCTTCCACAATGGCAGATCTTCCCACATAAGGCTCAACAAGTTCCCACTCAAGCTCTGCACGGGCAATAGTCGCCCAATTTTCCCCGTAGGTGTAGGGATTTACAAGGTCGCAGATATCAAGAACCTGTCCGTAAACAGGGTCAACACGTGAAGAACAGAGATACTGAACCCCATCACGGTCAGTATACACAGTAGGATCGATTGAAAAAATATCAGGAGAAGGCAACCCTCGGAATATCCATTCACCGTCAAAAGGATCTTCGGCAGGTCCTTCCATAATAAACAGACGTTTCTGACTGGGTTCAGGCTTGATTCTGCCGCTGGTATATATGTACCATTTGCCATTGGAACTGCGATGCATTTCAGGAGCCCAAATATCGCCCCAAATACCGTCACGTTCACCGTTGGGTACATAAATTATGCGGGAATCACCGTCGGTAACAATAGAACCTGCGTGGCGACTCCGAAACAGCTCAAGCTTTGAACCGCGCGTAAAAAGCGCATAATAATAGCCTGTTACAGAATCATAAGTCATAAAAGGATCAGGTGCATCAAACGGTGAGACAGGATTTTTAAATGTTTGCATAATTTGAACCTCTTTCCGAAAAAACTAATCAATAAATTTTGACATTGCGATGAGGAAAGTGACAAAAATAGAAATCATTCGTATCTCTGTTACGGCAGAGTATCAGCTAATGGAATCGTAAGGGCAACGTAGGAAGCGAAGCCATGGTCAAGACTTCCGTAACCGTCCCTGTATTCCCAAAGAGTCCCCGTTGTACGGCTCATATCAATACAGAAAGTCTCCAGATTTTTCGCCAAAAGCTTACTGTCATTCATATTCATAAGTACATTCATTCTGAGATAAAGTCCTATAAACGCATTCTTAGGACAAAATTGATTCTCGCCGGGAACAAAGCTTTTGAAATCGTCAATTACGTAATTCTTTAACTTTTTATATTCTGGAGCATCAAGATCGACCTTCAACCATTCTCCCGCAGACAGCTTTATTGGAAGGTTTCCCTCACCAGACGTCTTAAGTTTCTCTACACTGCCCACATAACGATACGGTTTATCTTTGATCTCATCGGAAGAAAATATCCCATATTCAGGCTCATTTTCAGGAGAGAAACTATAAGCGTTTTGTTTTTTTCTGTGCCAAATTCTCCCGAATGGATACGCCCGTCATCAGTTTCGACGAAAACCCCGCGGGACATATACTTGTAAGTATCGGAAGCTATGCATGATGCAAAAGGAACACGTCTGGGAATAAACTTAACTTCTTGTGCAACAGGGACAACTTGAACAGTTCTCTTAGTTTCAAGACTATCGTCATAAATTTCGCCAAAATGTCTTTGTACTGAATATCTTTCAACCTTGCGCTCGCGTCGCGTGTTTTCGAAACAGTTAAAATCTCTACCTGTGTATTTTATTACTGTTCCGTTCTCTGTAATTTCCGCACAAAGGGATGAATCCCTCAAAACGGTAGACAGGCTTTTGCAATGATAGCCCGCAACCTCTATAACGATCTCGTTTTTTCCATTTTCAGAACTCTTTATATTAGAAAGATCATATGAATCTACTCTTGCGTATCCAATAGAGGTTCTCGCGGGTCCGAAACCTACGAACTCTCCATTTACGGTGAGACGGTAAAAATCCGAAGCCGCAATATTTATATTAACATTATTGAAAGACTCTATAGTTTCTCGGAAAAGCAAATGGCGATTCAGCTTATCAGTATTATTCAAGTAATTACCCCATACGGGAATTGCATTAAAAAACATACCGTACCTCCGAAAATAATAGATTTTTATAATTTATTATAGCATACTTCAAAATAAAAGTCAATATTAGAACGTATAATGACACAGCTCTTTTCCAAAACTTCGGTGCCATGCTTGTAACCAAATATCTAATCGACAAATTGGAATTGGTATTATACTGGTTTAATCAAACCGTTTGTCCAGAATGTCTCAAAGGTTTCAGTTGAACCGCCGTGCTCGACAATTTTACCGTCAACAACTCTGTCAATGTCAACTCC
>SVMT01000012.1 GCA_015067305.1 Oscillospiraceae bacterium
CGTTGTAGTAACCGCAATGAGCGCAAACTCTGTGGGAAAGGTGGAATTCACCGCAATGTGAGCATTTTACCATGCCGGGCATGTCAAGCTTCCACACGCTGGAACGTCTCTTATGTTTTCTCTGTTTAGAAATTCTTCTCTTCGGAGCAATCACCGTAAAGCACCTCCTATATCATATATAGATAAATTAACTCTATTTCAATATATTATTGAACTTAATTACTCTTCGTCCTCGGCGCAGTCACATTCCTCAAGATTGAGATTTTTACCGCAATGGGGACATATCCCCTTACAATCCTCTTTGCAAAGGATCACCATGGGAATTTCAAGGGACAAAGCATCGTACGCTGTTCTTATAAGATCGATCTTACCGTTTTCAAGAGTAAGACTGTCGTCCTTCGCCTCATTGATATCAAAGATCGTATCAAGTTTAGCTTCAAGCTTCAAAGATGCTTCTTCCATACAACGGTCACATACAGCAGTGTATGTTCCCGAAATAACAGCTTTTATTGTAAGAACTCCTGCGATATTTTTAATCTTGCCTTCTACCTTAACATCGGAAAATGCGGGATCAAGTTCTGAAATATCAAGTTCTGTATCAATAACGAGCACATCGCCCGTGCTGCTTTTTATTTTGGAAATATCTATAAGCATATTTATTCCTATCTCTACAGCAAAAATACTGTAGCCTTTTAATTATACCACAAATAGATAAAATGTCAATAGGTTAACTGAAAATTTTACTCAAAAGACATTTTTTCAGGGTCTGATTTCGCTGAAATGTCTTGAAAATGTACTGTTAAGCTTATTCAGCAGTGATTTCTCTGCCGCCGTCTCCTGCTTCAGAGATATAGAATGCGGGAACGAGACCTGTTCTTTCGCTGTAGTTTTTACCAACTGTAGCGATGAAGTTTTCAACAGCAGCTTCTTCAACGATGCTTACTGTACAACCGCCGAAGCCTGCGCCTGTCATTCTGGAACCGATACAACCGTCGATCTTAAGGCTTTCTTCAACCATAACATCAAGGTTAAGACCCGTAACTTCGTAGAGGTCACGGAGAGAAATGTGAGAAGCTGTCATCATTCTGCCGAAAGCAAGAAGGTCGCCTTCATTAAGAGCCTTGACGGAATTGAGAACTCTGTCACATTCATATACTACGTGTTCAGCTCTCATACGGCAGATCTCATCCTGAATGAGCATTTTGCTGTCTTCAAACTGTTCAACGGAAATGTCACGGAGACATTCAGCTTCGGGATAAGCGATCTTGAGCTGTTCAAGAGCTTCTTCACACTGAGCTCTGCGTTCATTATATTTGGAATCAGCAAGAGATCTCTTTTTGTTTGTGTTTCCGATAACAATTTTGTAGCCTGTAAGGTTAAGGGGAACGTATTTGAAGCTGAGGTCCTTGCAGTCGAGGAAAATAGCCTGGTTCTGTCTGCCCATAGCAGATGCGAACTGGTCCATAATACCGCAGTTTACACCGCAGTATACGTTTTCAGCTTTCTGAGAAAGCTTAGCCATTTCGATCATATCAACAGCTTTTGTGATACCTTTTGCTTCATTGGAGAATGTTGCAAGCATTGTAGCCATTACAACTTCAATAGCTGCGGAGCTGGAAAGACCTGCGCCGAAAGGTACTGTGTCGTGGTAAAGAATGTCGCAGGAAACGATCTCATAACCTGCTTCCTGAAGAACATAAGCAACGCCTGCCTGATAGTTACCCCATTTGAGATCCTTGTAATCAGCAAGTTTGTCGATATCAAGTTCAACTCTGTCGGGAAGGTCTGTTGCCGCAACTCTGATCTTGCCGGAATCAGTTTTTCTTACCGCAATAGTAGAAGCCTGAAGAAGTGCTGCGGGGAATACATATCCGCCGTTATAGTCTGTGTGTTCGCCGATGAGGTTTACACGTCCGGGTGAAGAGAAAAGACGTATGTCACTGCTGTCTCCGCCATAGATCTCTGTAAACTGTTTAATCAATTCGCTTTTCATGAAAATCCTCCCGATATTCGGTTAATTTATGATTGTAATTTCGACTATCCTATATTATACAATAAAAAATGAATAAAATCAAGTATATACATCAAATTGTTAAAACTTCTTTATCCAAATAAAGGTTCAGACCTCTTTTTCGGTATTTGTACCGTGATTTCGAGCATAATGGAAGAGATATTGCTGAATTATTCCCGCATTTGCGCCAAAATTCGACACATAACAGTCGTCTCCGTAAATATCGGAGATAACTCTTTTTATCCAAACATCTTTCGGAAAGACCTCGTGTCTGCCGTAAGCGAAAAGAAGTATACAGTCACTTACCTTTTGACCGACACCTTTCACGGACATAAGAGATGCGCCTGCCTCAGATGTGGAAAGATCACAAAGGGCTTCGGGAACAAGCTCTCCACCGCGAATCTTCTCAACAGCGTCCATTATGTATTTCTGACGGAAACCTGCTCGGAGAGGTTCCAACCCCTCAAAGGTGATCTTTGAAAGGTCTTCATTATCCGGGAACGCATAAAGTTCTTCGCCGAAAGGAGCTCCTATAGGTTTACCGTATGTCTGACAAAACCTTTCAATAATACCCCTGATACGCTTAATATTATTATTTGAAGAAATAATAAAAGATATTATGGTTTCAAGAGGCTCCTGACGCAAAATACGGATACCTTTCCCATATTCGGCAGCAGAGGTAAGATATTCATCGTCACTGAACTCAGAAACTACAGAACCGTAATCTTTTTCCAGATCGAAATATACTTTCCAGAAGTTTTCAACATCTTCAACAGTGGTATTTTCAATAATGAAACCGTTCTCCTGTTGAATACATCTTACAGCCCTTTTTCCTACTACACCGACCCAACCAATACCGTCAAACGTCCATCTGAAGCATTGACCGCAGTCAAATGTGTCTTTTAAACTAATATTACAGTCATCAATTAGAATTTTCTTTGAACCTTTATCTGTAATTTTCATGAATTTTCAAAAACCCCTTTTCAACTTGAAAAAAATAGTGTATAATATAGATATATAATTTTACTGAAATTAACGGAGAAATAAAAATGAGCAAAATATCTTATATGCTTAAAAGAATGCGCTATATGCATTACGATAAAATGTTTGAGACTGCAAAGGAAATCCATTCCAAAACAGGAAAAAATACTTTAGCTATCCTTGCAGACATGTTCAACTGTGCGGCGAAGTACAACGCAGGATACATGGATTACAAAATAGCTCAGATGTACAAGCTCACGCCGAAGCAGAGAGAAACCACAATAACGAGAGGTCTTTCAAATCAGATCGTTGCAATGAGCAATCCGAAAGAATATTGGCACTACTTTGATAATAAGGCAGAATTCAACACACTTTTCGCAGAACATATCAAACGCGGTTGGTTTGATATGACAAACGGGACTGAAGCAGAATTCAATGAATGGCTAAAGGACAAAAAAGATATTATTGTCAAACCCATTGACGGCTCAAGCGGTCGCGGAATCAAAAAATACAAGAGAGACTATTACGAAAACAACCCTGATTTTTATAATGAGCTGAAAAACGCAGGAACAGGCATCGTTGAAGAAGTCGTTATCCAGCACAGCGAAATAAACAAGATAAACGCTTCTTCCGTAAATACCATAAGGATCGTAACCCTTAACGGCTCAAAGAAATACGGTATCGTTTACGCATATATTCGTATTGGTCAGAACGGTACTGATATGGACAATGTTGACTGCGGCGGAATGGCTTGTCCCATAGACCTCGAAACAGGAAAAATTTCAGCAGTCGGCGCGGACAAAAAAGGAAATGTTTACGAAAAGCACCCCGAAAGCGGAGTAGAATTCATAGGTTTCCAAATTCCATACTTTGAAGAAGCAAAGAAAATGTGCATGGACTCTTCAAAAAAGATACCCGAAATGAAGTATATCGCATGGGATGTGGCGATCACAGAAGACGGGCCTCTTTTCATTGAAGGGAACTCTTTCCCATCCCACGCAATCCCTCAATTTGCGGCTCATTTTCCCGACGGCATCGGTATCATGCCGAGATACAGAGAATTCATTGACATCTAAGAGAAAGGAAAAACACAATGGCTGAACATATTTACACGATCCCACTCAACGAACATTTCGGAAAACTTGAATCCTGTCCCCTTTGCTCTCTTTTCGAAATGATGGAACACAACGAAGTGGAAACTATTACGGGAGCTTCAATGATGGAACCATCCGTCAGAATTCAGACAAACAAGGAAGGTTTCTGCGAAAAGCATCTTTTCCAGATAACACAAGTCGGAAAAAAACTCCCCGTCGCCCTCATGTTCCAGAGTCACCTTGAAGAACTTTTCAAAGACATCAAAGGAAAAAGCGGCGACCACCAGCTGAAACGTCTGGATTCATTGGAACATTCCTGCTACATATGCCGCAGAATAAAATCCAACATGGACAGCATTTATTCAAACTTTTTCTATCTCTATAAAAACGACTCAAAATTCCACGACTTGTTTTTAAAACAGAAGTTGTTCTGTCTTCCCCACTATAAAGAACTTCTTTTCTATGGGTCAAAGAATCTTTCCAAAAAAGAATATAAACTTTTTGTTTCGGAGCTTGACGCATTGGAGATGAAATATCTCGATGAGCTCAAAGGAGACATCGACTGGTTCTGCAAGAAATTCGACTACCGTTTTGCAAAAGAAGACTGGAAAAACAGCCGTGACGCAGTTGAAAGAACAGTATATACACTTTGCGGCAATTTACCGAAAAACAAGAGCGAAGAGTGACAAAATTCCATAACTGTAAAAAACATAAATTTTTTTACCGAAACACCTTGACAAACTCAAAGATTCATAATATAATATAATTACGGATATATTGTACCACATTTATGTGAGAAATGCAATGTCCAATTAAAAACAAAAAATCTAATTTAAATATTGTCGTGCCTCTCAGAGGCAGAAGGGAGAATACATATGTATTTTGAAAAAATCGCAGAAATCATTGCAGAAAAATTTGACATCGACGTGAATGAAGTAAAACTCACCACAAACATCTTCGAAGACCTCGGAGCTGACTCTCTCGACATCGTTGACATGCTCATGATGCTCGAAGACCAGTACAACATTACCATTCCCGATGAAGTAGCCCAGGAAATGAGAACTATCGGAGACGTTGTAAACTACATCGAAGAAAACGCCGACTAAAAAGGACTATAATTTTTTCAAAGGAAAGGACTTGAAAAAAATGATAAAACTTACATTCGTAGGCGCAGGCAGTACCGTTTTTGCAAAAAACGTTATTGGTGACTGTCTCGTAGAACCCGCCCTCCATGGCATGGAAGTTGCACTTTTCGACATTGATCCCGAAAGGCTTGACGACTCCTACAGAATGGTCTGCAACCTCAACGAAAAATATAAGGCTGAGGCAAAAATCACAAAAACTCTTGACCGAGCTGAAGCCCTCAAAGGTGCAAAATACGTTGTAAACGCGATTCAGGTCGGCGGCTATGATCCCTGCACTATCACAGACTTTGAGATCCCCAAGAAATACGGTCTCAGACAGACAATCGCAGACACTCTCGGTATCGGTGGTATTTTCCGTGCATTGAGAACTATCCCCGTAATGCTTGACATCTGCGAAGATATCAAGAAATACGCACACCAAGATGCAATTTTCATCAACTACACAAACCCCATGGCTATGCTTTCCGGCGCTATGCAGAGATACACAGACGTACCCACGGTAGGTCTTTGCCACAGCGTTCAGGGCTGCACAGGCGGACTTCTTAACGAACTCGGCTTCGGCGATATCAAAGACTACAGATGGAAGATCGCAGGTATCAACCACCAGGCTTGGCTTCTCGAAATCAAAGATAAAGACGGCAACGACCTTTATCCTATGATCAAAGAAAGAGCAAATGACGAAGCTTACATAAACGAGCATTGCAAAGGCGACCTTGTCCGTCTTAACATAATGAAGAACCTCGGTTACTATGTAACAGAATCCTCTGAACACAACTCTGAATATATGCCCTACTATATCAAGGACAAATATCCTGAGCTCATCGAAAAATTCAATATTCCTCTCGACGAATATCCCCGCCGCTGCGTAAACCAGATCGAAGGCTGGAAAAAGATGCGTGAAGAACTTGTTAACAACAAGGAGATCGAACACAACAAAACAGGTGAATTCGCATCCTACATCATCAACGCAATGGAAACAGACGTTCCCTACAGAATCCACGGTAACGTCCTCAACACAGGTCTTATCACCAACCTTCCCAAAGAAGCTTGCGTAGAAGTACCTTGTCTCGTTGACCGCAATGGTATCAATCCTTGCTACGTAGGTGACCTCCCCGAACAGTGCGCAGCTATGAACAGAACAAACATAAACGTTCAGCTTCTCGCTATTCAGGCAGCTATCACAAAGAAAAAGGATTACATCTATCAGGCAGCAATGATGGATCCCCATACAGCTTCCGAATTGAGCATCGACCACATCAAAGCTATGTGTGACGACCTCATCACAGCTCACGGTTCCTGGTTGCCCGAATACAAATAATTAAGAACTTTTATACGGGGGAACTTTTTTCGGGTGAAAAGAGTTTCCCCGCGCTTTTTAAACAAAAGCACAACGGAAAAGAGGCCTTACACATGAAACTTCAGCTCAGATACAACAACCCTGCTCCCGATAATGACAACGGTTGGGAAAAATATTCCTTACCCATAGGGTGTTCTCACCTCGGAGGAAATATTTTCGGCGGTGTTGAATATGAAAGAATTCAGATAACGGAAAACTCACTGATAAACGCAAAGGGTGGACTGAACAGCTTTGCCAATCTTTATATACACTTCCCCCATACAGAATCCGATATTTCCGATTACGAAAGGAGTCTTGACATATCAGAATCCGTCGCAAAAGTCAAGTACATATGCGGAGACAATAAGATAGAAAGAGAGTATTTTGCAACATATCCCGACAGAGCAATCGTCGGAAGGATAAAAACTTCGAAAAAGACTTCACTGGTATTTGAGCTTAAGATAGCCCATCTTACAGAAGAACCCGAAATAGAAAAATACGGAAAAGAAGAAGTTTCCAACGATACGATAATCATTCACGGAACGATGAGTTCTTACAATATTCATTTTAACGGTCAACTCAAAATAAGAACCGACGGACAGCTTAAAACAGAAGGAACTTCAATCATAGTGGAAGACTCCTTAAATACAGAGTTTATTTTCTGCGGAGCTACAAACTATGAACTCTCCTCAAATATATTCACAGAACAGGACAAACAGAAAAAGCTGAGAGACATTGATCCTCATGACATGGTTTGTGATCTTCTCCAAAAAGCAGCCTCATATACATACGAAGAGCTCAAACAGCGTCACCAGCAAGACTACAAGGAACTTTTCGACCGCGTATCCCTTGAATTTAAGGATTGCGAAATTCCTGAAGAAACTACAGACAAGCTCGTTGAATCATATAAAGACCTGAAAAGCAGATATCTGGAAATCCTATATTTTCAATACGGACGTTATCTGCTGATCTCTTCCTCAAGAAAGGGAGCTCTTCCTGCGAATCTTCAAGGAGTGTGGAATTGCCACGAAAAAGCGCCCTGGGGCGGAACATATTTCCACAACATAAATGTACAAATGAACTATTGGCCTGCATTTATCACAAATATAGGTGAAACATTTGATTCATATCTTGACTATAATCTTGCAGCAAGACAGCAGGCATACTCAACCGCAGCAAATTATATTCAGGCTGTAGTACCTGAAAACTACGACAACTCTGAAAGATCCTGCGGCTGGGCATTCGGCGCAGTCACAACACCTTATGAAGTTTACAACATTTCAAGTCAAGGCTCCTCCGGACCGGGAACAAGTTCCTTTACGGCAAAAATGATCTGGGAACTTTACGCTTTTACAAAAGATAAAAATATACTCCGAAATACAGTTTATCCCGCAGTCAGGGATTCCGCAAAATTCATGATGAAATGTACCTGCGATTTTGACGGAAAACAGCTTGTATATTCATCAACATCTCCAGAGCAGACCATTACTTTAGGATGGGATAGCACTCACCCATACTACACATCCGTAGGCTGCGCCTTCGACCAACAGATGCTCTATGAAAACGCTTCAGACTTCCTGAAATGCGTGGAAATTCTTGGAGAAGATACTCTCCCTGCGGAAGACATAGAACTTGCCGACGAAATAAAAAAGAAGCTCAACAGTATGGATCCTGTTCTCGTAGGTTGGAGCGGACAAATCAAAGAATACAGAGAAGAAAAATTCTACGGAGAAATAGGAGAATACAGACACCGCCACATATCACAACTGGTAGGATTGTATCCTGGAACCCACATATCTTCGGAAACACCTGCATGGTTAGATGCCGCAAAGAAAACTTTGGATCTCAGATCTGACGAATCCACAGGCTGGGCATTGGCACACAGATTAAACGCGTGGGCACGAACTGGTGACGGAAACCGTGCATATAAGCTTTATTCCAACCTGCTTGGACACAGAACTTATCCAAATCTTTGGGACACACATCCACCGTTCCAAATTGACGGAAATTTCGGAGGCACTTCAGGCGTTGCAGAAATGCTGTTACAAAGCCATGAAACATACATCAGACCCTTGGCAGCTCTTCCTGATGCATGGGCAGACGGCTCATATAAAGGACTTGTCGCAAGAGGTAATTTTGTATTTGATGTAACATGGAAAAACGGTTGCGCCGAAACTATATCTATCTGTTCACATAACGGAAATACCTGCAGGATCAACTACAAAAATATAAGCAAAGCAACTTTTTCATTCAATGTCCGCATAACAGACAAAGACAAAATTGAATTCGATACGGAAGCAGGGAAAACATATAAAATAACAAATATCCCGTCACACAAAAAGCTCCCGGCTCCAAAGGATATCAGAGTTTCCAGAAAACCTTCCATATATTGGGATTTCAATGAACCTGTAAACATATGGAGGGCACACGATTCGTCTCCCACATATGATCTTATAGCTTCCGGAATATGTGCAAACGAATATTATGACAGCGAATGCGTTCCTGAAGAGCATGAAACCGTAACCTATAAGATAACGCGATATGAAGTCTCCGACCCGACGGGAGAAGGGGCATATGCAACAATAAACAGATCCACAAAAGAAGACCGTACCAGATACCGTTTTATAATCCGACAGCTCAGCAACGGAGAAGTAAATCCGCCCGAATATCTTGGAGAATAACAAAATAAAGTTCTGATAAAAAATGAAAGGAACAGAAATGCAACTTAAAGACAGAATCCTCGCCATAGACTACGGCACAAAACGCACGGGAATTGCAATCAGTGACCCACTGGGTCAGATCGCAACACCTCAGCCCCACATACCTATGAAAACAAACGAACATCTATGCAATGACATAATAAAGATCATTTCTGATTACAAGATCAAAAAAATAATACTCGGACTACCTCTTCGCACCGACGGAAAAGCCGGTGACACAGAAGCTAAAGTAAGAGAGTTCCACGAATTGCTGTCAGGAAAGATCGAGATCCCCATAGAATTTGTATGTGAAGCATTCACAACGGTCATTGCGGCACAGAAGCTCCACGAAAAAGGTAAAAACGCAAAACAGCAACGACAGATAATAGACTCGGCTGCGGCGGCAGTAATGCTTCAAGGCTATTTGGACAGCCATAATTAAGAAAGGTCAAAAACAAAATAAATGAAACGATTCAAACCCATCATAAGCAGGACCATACTTATGGTACTGTTTTTCGCCATTCAGTTAGCGACCATATTTACCATCGCATGGAATTTCAAAGATTACTTTACATACTACTATGCCTTTGATACATTGCTCAGGGTCATTTTCGTCATAAAGATCGCAAATGACGACAGCAATCCAGGTTATAAGATCGCATGGATAATCCCCGTGGCATTTGTCCCCATATTCGGAGGTCTGATCTACGTACTTTTCGGTTCGCAGACCTTGAAAAAGAAAACGATAGCAAAAATGACACGTATATCAAGCGACGCATATAAAACACTGAACCTGAAAGACAATACCGTATCAAAAAAACTGGAAGATGAAGATAAAACCGCCTTTGTACAATCGAACTATATAAATAAATTCGCCAATTTCCCTGTTTACGACAATACATATACAGAATATTTGCCATCGGGCGAAATAAAATTCCAGAAAATGCTTGAAGAACTTGAAAAGGCGAAAAAATTCATTTTCATTGAATATTTCATCATCGGCGAAGGTATCATGTGGAATTCGATTCTTGAAATACTGAAGAAGAAAGTAGCACAAGGCGTAGACGTACGTGTTATCTACGACTCTTTCGGAAGTATTGAAGTCCTGCCTCTTAAATACGAAAAGAAACTTGAATCAATGGGGATAAAATGTGCAGTTTTCAACCCCTTCGTTCCCGTTCTTGATGTAAGACTCAACAACAGAGACCACAGAAAAATATGCGTCATTGACGGAAATGTAGGTTTCACGGGCGGTATAAACCTTGCAGATGAATACATCAACGCTTACGAATTACACGGACATTGGAAAGATACCGCAATACTGCTGAAAGGCGATGCTGTATGGAGTCTGACAGTCATGTTCCTGACAATGTGGGACTATCTTAAAAATTCCCAGACAGATATACTAAATTTCCGTGGGACATCACATGAAAAATATGAAAACGCAGGATACATCCAGCCTTATTCCGATAATCCTATGGATTCTGAACCTGTAGGGGAAACGGTATATCTGAACATAATCAATAAGGTCGTTGATTATCTCTACATCACAACACCTTACCTTATAATAGATAACACCATGCTGTCAGCCCTATGCTCTGCCGCAAAAGCAGGAATTGACGTAAAAATAATAACGCCTCACATTCCTGACAAAAAGTACGTTCATGCAGTTACAAGGTCGTACTACGAAAAACTTATCGGTTCGGGCGTTGAGATATATGAATACACGCCGGGTTTCATCCATGCAAAGACTTTCGTGGCAGACGATAAATACGGAATCGTTGGTACCATAAACATGGATTACAGAAGCCTGTTCCTGCACTTCGAGTGCGCAACGTGGCTCTATAAAACGAAATGTGTCGGAGAAATAAAAGAAGACTTCCTGAAAACGCTGGAAGTCTGTGAAAGAATAACCATTGAACAATGCAAAAAGATTCCCTGGTACAAACGTGCGACACGCGGCATACTTAAAATTTTAGCACCTTTAATGTAAGCTCCTATTAAACCAATTTCAAAAGAAAACCCAATTTGGGAAGATAAGATCACAAACGCCTTAGCTGGCAAACCCATCTATAAAAAGTTCGCCAACTCGGTTTTCCGAGGTGGGAGTCCAAGGGGGCGTGGTACCTTTTTCTGCGAAAAGGTACCACGCCCCCTTAAATATATATATGCTTTATTCAGTATATTTATCTAAAAAGTTTTTCAATACAGCAGTACAACGCTCTGTTTCTTTCAGGAAACTTTCGCCATGGTTCGCACCGTCTATGATCAAAATTTCCTTTTCGGCGACACAAGCATCATAATTCTGTTTGCCCATATACGTCGGAACAAAAGTATCCTCGCTACCGTGAATAAACAAAACAGGGATCTTATTTGTTTTCAAGGCATCAAGAGTGCTGTAATCGTTGAGAGAATATCCTGCAAGAAACTTTACTCCCAAAGAGCAAACAGGCAACAACGGAAAAGCAGGAAGTTTGAAATCCTTTTTCAAGACGTGTTTGCATTCCTCAAAAGGAGAAGTGAAACCGCAATCGGCAATTATACCTTTCACATTTTTCGGGAGGTCAAATCCTGAAGTCATCAACACAGTTGAAGCTCCCATCGACATACCGTCAAGAAAAATACTTCCGCCGATATTCTCGGCAACATATTCAGTCCAGGCAAGGACATCATAGCGATCAAGTATACCGAAACCGATATATTTTCCCTCGCTGTCACCGTGAGCTCTGTCATGAACAGCAAGAATATTGTAATTCCAACTGTGATAAAGCTTAAAAACGCAGGAAAAATCCAGACAATTATTGGATCTGTAACCGTGAACCACGATTATAGTACCGACCGCATTTTCCGCAGGAAGATAGTCTGCCGCAAGTTTGAGACCGTCATGAGACTTTAGCCAAAGTCTCTCAGGAGACTGATCCTTGAACCATTTTATACCTGCCCGTATGCGAGGCATATACATACGTTCAAATTCAGTTTCAATATGTTCCTTTTCAGGCTTCTTCCGTTCCTTTGTACGGAATATTGCAAATTTGCAGAAGAATCCGACAACTGCCAAAAACAGAAAAAGCAATATAGCGATAGCAAGAATGAACCATTGAATAAAATCCATTTTTCACTCCTGATCCGTAAGTGTGGTCTGATAATGATTCTGAGCCGTGGGAAATGTGATTCCGAGATGATCGTAAGCAGCTTTTGTTACGCATCTTCCCCTCGGAGTTCTGTTCAGAAATCCCAACTGCATAAGATAAGGCTCATAAACATCCTCGATCGTTATACTTTCCTCTCCGACAAGAGCCGCAAGTGTATCAAGTCCAACAGGACCGCCGTTAAAACTTCTGATTATAGCTTCAAGCATACGTCTGTCAAGTCCGTCAAGTCCCAAGTGGTCGATCTCCAGACGGGAAAGTGCCATGTTTGATATCTCCATATCAACGACCCCGTTACCCATGACCTCCGCGAAATCACGAACCCTGCGGAGTAATCTGTTTGCTATTCTCGGCGTACCTCTGGAACGTGAAGCGATCTCTTTAGCGCCGTCATCAGTAATTGAAATACCGAGAATACCCGCAGAACGCTTAACGATCTGAGAAAGTTCGGCTGTACTGTAAAGCTCCAGGCGGCAAAGAACGCCGAATCTGTCTCTGAAAGGAGCAGCAAGTTGACCTGAACGGGTCGTTGCCCCCACAAGAGTGAACTTCGGAAGATCAAAACGGATTGAACGTGCGGAAGGACCTTTACCGAGAATTATATCAAATTCAAAGTCTTCCATAGCAGGATAAAGGACTTCCTCGACAGTACGGGAGAGACGGTGAATTTCGTCAATAAAAAGAACGTCTCCGTCCTGAAGATTTGTCAAAAGAGCAACTATATCCCCTGTTTTTTCCAAAGCAGGACCGCTGGTTATTCTGATTGAAACTCCCATTTCAGCCGCAATTATATTAGCCAAAGTGGTTTTACCGAGTCCGGGAGGGCCGTAAAGAAGGATATGGTCCAGGGACTCACCTCTTTTTTTAGCGGCCTCTATGTATATTTTAAGATTTTCTTTTACTTTATCCTGACCGACATATTCATCAAGTCGATGAGGACGGAGCGAGGATTCAGAGTCATCCTCATTTTTTATGGTTCGCGCAGAGAGCAGCCTCTCATCGAACTCCATTTCCATATCCATAATTGTACCTCATTTTATATTATTATGCCGCAACGGAAACAGATGTGAAAAACGTCTGTTTCCGATAGTTTTATATATTTTTTGCCAAAAGGCGCAAAGCCTGTTTAACAAGAGCGTTTGTTTCATCGGCAGAACATTTTGAAACCGCATGCTGAGACTCATTTTTTGTATAACCGAGAGCCATAAGGACCGCAACAGCATCGGCAACGACATCATCGGCAGGCATATCATCGGCAATAATGTCATTTCCTTCCGCAGCTTTTGTTTTCGCGATCTTATCCTTAAGCTCAAGACATATCCTCTGTGCAAGCTTGGTTCCAACGCCCTGGGCTTTTGTCAGGCGCTTAATATCTGAAGTTATAATGCAATTAGCAAATGAATCAGGCTGCAGTTCAGAAAGAATTGCAATGGCAACTTTAGGTCCGACACCGCTGATGGAAATGAGCAATGTAAAGAACTGCATTTCCTGCTCAGACTCAAAACCGTAAATATCAAGCGCATCCTCTTTGACATTGAGATATGTAAAGAGTTTTACGCTCTCCTTGCCTGATATTGCCTTATAAGTATTCATCGTGATGGCACACTTGTAGCCCACTCCCCCACAGTCAATGACTGCAAGATTTGGTTGACAGACAGCAAGTTTACCGCTGAGATAATAAAACATGATCTGATTTCCTTTTTAAGAAAGATAAGCTGAAAACGGAATGGTCTTCGAAGAAACTATCCTCACACCGTTACCCGTATCGTGCATAGAAGTCACGCCGTTAATGCGAAGAGTCAACATGAGAGTATACGAAGAACCCTCGGTATTTGCGTAAACAACTTTGACTGAATCATATGCGACATCGTTGTCGAGCCAGATCTTCGCGCTATCGGAATATTTGTAAGAATCAAACTCTTCGTTTTTAACAAAAACATCTTTTTCGCAAAGTGATGAGTATATATTCTTGCGTTTCTCTTCAGTTGAAAAGGCTTCACGGTCTATATCTATATCCTGAACAAGGAAAGTAAAGAACTTTTCACTGAATATTTCATCATCGGAAAGCCATTCATTTTCTGAATCAAAATAAGTTTCTCCACCTGACTGAAGTCTCATGTAGCACAGCTGAGAAAGGCCAAAAGCTATCCATTCCTCATAAGTCAGAGAAAGATCTATATCGAATTCTTCGGTAAATTCCGTTTTGACCTCAAACACTTCTTTGCGGAGGAAATTCACAGCAGATTCCTTAGAAAGGAATATCTTCAAAACATTTACCGCAGGCTCTGATGTTCTGATGCAAACACACCATACTTTAGGCTCGGAATGGTCGTCAACAAAAACAGTAACTGAAGTATTATCGGTTTTTTTGATAAATTTGATGCAAACTCCCGGAGCCGCAAGAATTTCAGCAATTACCCTGCCATCCTCAGTAAGACAGAATTCGTTATTTGAAAACTCCGTCAATCCTGCTTTCTGCAAAGAGCGAAAATTTCTGTCAGTTCTTACTTCAGGAGACACCTTATAAGGAGAAAGACTTTCGGGCAAAATACCGTAAAATCCTACCAATGCGTTCAATTCCGCATCTGAAAGAACATATGTCAATTTTCTTCGCCCTCGCTTTCGGAAGTTTCTTCGATTTCAGTACCAAAAAATTCGGGGAAGCGGGCATCACGTCTGACGGGAGTGCCTATATCTCCCATTAGCTTTTCTGATATTTCAGAAATTGAGATGATATCCCCACTAATTATCTCAGTATCGTTTGTTATGACTTTTGCTGCTGCGCAGTTAATGTTGACTGTATTTTTCGCAGAAGCCATCCAGGGAATATTTATTTTCTCGTAAACAGAAACACCAACATTTTTAGTCTGAACAGGTCTCACAACATTCTTTTTCACGTCGGAACGTTCATTTTCGGGAGTTTCGTAAGCTTTTTCGGGCTTTTTGGGAAGTTCGTCTTCTGAATTTATGGAAAGGATATCAGTAATAGCAATATCTTCTTCCGAAACAGAAGACCTTTTCGTAAACAGAAAGATTTGTGGCAAGATCACAGAAGCAGAAACAAGAACCAAAACTGTGAACATTGCAAAAAACAGATTCCAACCGTTTTCAGGACGAGGCAGATTCAAGGGAGAAACTTCTCCGTTCAGGCGAAGTTTTTCAGCAGCCAAGACTTCTGCCTTGTCATCTCTGCAATCACATTCAGGACAAGGCTTATTGCAACCGGAACACAGACGGGGTGAAACACCTCCATATGCACCTGTTGTATCAAGGACTGTCGACGCACCACACCAACAGTTACAAGTGCAGGCATACATATTTTTACCGCATTTTATACAGTCGTACTTTGAATGTTCTCCGACATTTTCCGTATAATATTCTCGACCGCAAAGGCAATCGTTTCCGATACGAACAGGAGTTATGCTACTTGATAATGCCGGAATAGTGGGATATTCAGATTCGCCCAAATCTTCCGTTGCGAAAAATGGTACGGCGAAAACAGATATCATGAAGAAAAGAGCTAAAAGAATTACGTTTTTTCTCATACAGGAGCACCTCCCGCAAATGAAAAAGCTACATAAAGGATGATCGAACCGATTCCAACGGCAAGAGGTTTATAAAATTCAAAATTTTTGAAGTCAAAACCGTCATTTAAGCGTTTAAGAGTTTCGTTCAACGATAAATATAACATTCCGATAAAATAGAATATTATATAAAAATCCCAACCTGCAACAAGTTTTGCAAGAAGAAGGATCAATGCAAAAGGTGCAAGATCACACCAGAAGAAGTCGCCTGCTCTGCGGTCTTTACCCTGACCTTCAACAGCAAAACTCATAAATACAAAGGTTGCAGCGGCAAGCAAGAGGTGAAGAAATCCGAAAAGAACATATTTAAGGACTCCACCACTTACGCCGACAATACCGAAGAACATAAAAACAATAAGAGAAGCTATTCCAACAACGGAATTTTTGTTTATTTTTACCATGTCAGACCTCCTCAGTTAACAGAGAACAGTATAATGTTCACAGCAAAGACATTGAGGATACCGTTTGCCGCAACAGCAAAAACATACCACGGAATATCCTTTTTTAAAAGCTCCTTAGCCATTCTGCCATAAGGTATCAGCGCAAAAAGGAGCGCAGAAAGTCCAAAGGTCATGGTTGTTGGAACTGAAAATATAAGACGGACAAGAAGTCCGATAAAAACGACAATAAACGGTATGATATACGAAAGATCAGTACCGAGAAGAATACATTGATAATCCGACTTTATTGCTTTGAGATTCAGAACTGCGTAGAGAAGTCCGGCGGAAACAAGGCTCATGACAACGCCGACAATAAGGGATATGAAAACTGTCAGAAGAGCTTTGATTCCGGACATTGTGGGAACAAATGAAAACCTGTCAAGGACAAGCTGTATTGCGAAAAAGATGTACGTGAGCGCAGGGACTATCAGGGACGCAAAACTGAGTTCAGCGTTCTGTTTTCCGATCGCCTTGAATGGAGAAACGGAAAAAGACGAAAATACCCGTACAATATCCGCGATTCCGAATATTGCTTTACCGGTGTTCTTTCCGTCTTTGTTGGTCATGATTATATCCTTTCCTTTTTTCAACGAGCACAGCTCTTGGAAAAGTAGCCGTACATATTCCGCTTAAAACTGTTCAAGTTCATTTGAGCTCCAGATATTTTTCCACAGCCGCAAGTTTTGCGCAGATGCAGAAAAGTTCCATAGCAATTCTGAGTTCTTCAATAGGTGGATAAGTCGGAGCAATACGTATATTTCTGTCGTCGGGGTCCTTACCGTAGGGAAATGTTGCTCCAGCACCAGTCATAGTAACACCTGCTTCTTTCAGCAGAGATACGACTTTTTTTGCACAACCGTTTTCAACATTTACTGAAACAAAATAACCGCCGTTAGGTTCGAACCAATCAGCAATACCAAGTCCGCCGAGTTCCTTTGAAAGGAATTCCAAAACAACATCAAAACGAGGCTTGATTATAGCCGCATGTTTTTTCATATATTCACGCACGCCGTCAACATTTTTATAATAACGGACATGTCTGAGTTGATTAAGTTTATCGGGGCCGATAGTCTGGGAGAACATCTTTTTCTTGATGTAATCGACATTTTTCGTACTTGCAGCCATTGCCGCAACTCCCGCACCGGGGAAAGAGACTTTGGAAGTGGACATGAAAACATAGACCATATCTTCATTTCCGTACTTCTTTGCTTCTTCAAGAAGATTCAGAAGTTTGTCGCTTTCTTCCCTAAGGTCATGGACGATATAAGCATTATCCCAGAAAATTCTGAAATCCTTTGCCTTGGGTTTAAGAGCCGCAAGTCGTCTTACGACCTCGTCGCTGTATGTAATACCCGTAGGATTGCTGTATTTGGGAATGCTCCACATACCCTTGATGGATCCATCTTCCGAAACAAGTTTTTCGATCATATCCATATCGGGGCCTTCAGATGAAAGTGGAACATTTATCATATTTATGCCGAGGCTTTCGCATATGGAAAAATGTCTGTCATAACCTGGAACGGGACAGATAAAAGATATCTTTTCCTGTTTACCCCAAGGTTCGGAAACGCCATCCACACCAAAGATCATAGCTCTTGCAATGGTGTCATACATCATATTCAGACTGCTGTTGCCTCCGATAATCACCTCTTCGGGAGAGACCTCCATCAGATCGGCAAAAAGCTTTTTCGCTTCGGGAATACCGTCAAGGATACCGTAGTTTCTGCAGTCCATACCTGTACTGTCAAAACAGTCATCATTGCTTTTGAGTACAGTAAGCAGATCTTCTGAAATATCAAGCTGTTCTTTACAGGGCTTACCTCTTGACATATCAAGTTTTAAACCCTTTAATTTATAGGAATCGTACTGTCGGCTAAGGCTTTCTCTGAGTTCTGAAAGCTCAGCCTTTGACATTGATTTTATCATTAGTGATTTCAAATCCTTTTTGATTAAGAATAAGTGAAAATATTAGAATTCAGCATTTCCTACTGTTCTGGGGAAAGGAATTACGTCTCTGATGTTGCCCATACCTGTCAAGTACATGATAAGACGTTCAAAGCCCATACCGAAACCGGCATGCTTTGTACCGCCGTACTTTCTGAGGTCAAGATACCACCAGTAGTCTTTTTCGTCAAGACCAAGTTCTGCAAGTCTTTCAGTAAGCATATCGAGACGTTCTTCTCTCTGGCTACCGCCAATAAGTTCTCCGACACCGGGAACGAGAAGGTCCATAGCCGCAACAGTTTTGCCGTCATCGTTCAGACGCATATAGAAAGCTTTGATCTCTTTGGGATAATCAGTAACGAATACGGGACGTTTGTATATCTGTTCTGTAAGATATCTTTCGTGTTCAGACTGAAGGTCACAGCCCCAGAATACGGGATATTCAAACTGATCCTTATGCTGTTCAAGAATTTCCACTGCTTCAGTATATGTAACATGAGCAAATTCTGAGTTTACAAGAGCTGTAAGTCTTTCGATAAGACCTTTATCAATGAAATCGTTGAAGAATTTCATATCATCAGCACAGTTTTCAAGAACGTATCTGATAACGTATTTGATAAGGTCATGAGCAAGCTGCATATCATCTTTAAGATCAGCGAATGCTATCTCAGGCTCGATCATCCAGAATTCCGCAGCATGACGTGCTGTATTGGAGTTTTCAGCTCTGAATGTGGGACCAAATGTATAAACCTTGCCAAAAGCAAGAGCGTAACATTCAGCTTCAAGCTGACCTGAAACTGTAAGATTTGCAGATTTCTCAAAGAAATCCTGCTTAAAATCAACTGTTCCATCTTCATTTTTAGGAACATTTTCAAGATCAAGAGTTGTGACCTTGAACATTTCGCCTGCACCTTCACAGTCAGATGCTGTGATAAGAGGTGTATTTACATACACAAAGTGCTTTTCAGCAAAGAATTTGTGTATAGCCTGAGCCGCAGCGGAACGTACTCTGAAAACAGCGGCAAAAGTATTTGCACGAGGTCTCAGATGAGCTATCTCACGGAGGAAGTCAAGTGAATGACGTTTTTTCTGGAGGGGATAATCAGGTGTAGAAAAACCTTCAACCTCAACGGATTCAGCCTTGATCTCAAAGGGCTGTTTCATTGTGGGAGTCTCAACGATAGTACCTGTAACTCTCACTGCTGAACCAACATTAAGTTTTACGATGGTCTTATAGTTTTCGAGAATATCAGCCTCAACGACTACCTGAACGGAACGGAAGCAGCTGCCGTCGTTTACTTCAAGGAAGCCGAAAGCCTTGGAATCTCTTACTGTTCTGAGCCAGCCTGCAACGGAAACCTTCATACCGTCGATCTGACCTATTTTTTCATATAATTCTCTTATTTCAGTTCTCAATGTATTTTACCTTCTTTCAGGATCTTACAAAATGTGCATTTTATGTTCTTCGCAGATTTTTCTCATATCATCAGGCCAGAGAGAAACCTGTACTTCACCGATATGAGCTTTCTGGAGCAGAAGCATACAAAGTCTTGACTGACCGATACCTCCGCCCATTGTAAGGGGAAGCTCCCCGGCAAGGAGTTTTTTATGGAAAGGAAGAGATTTTCTGTCTTCGGCATTTGCTTTTTTAAGCTGTTCTTCAAGAGCTTTTTCGTCAACTCTGATACCCATTGACATAATTTCAAGGGCACAATCAAGGGGTTCAAAATAATAGAGCAGATCACCGTTAAGAGTCCAGTCATCGTAGTCGGGAGCTCTTCCGTCATGACGCTCACCGCTGCTGAGGACATCACCCACCTGCATAAGAAAAACAGTGGAGTGCTGTTTTACAATAGCATTCTCTCTTTCCTTCGGAGTAAGATTGGGGTACATATTTTCAAGTTCCTGCGTTGTTATAAAGAAAACGTGTTTATCGATCAATGATTCGATCTGAGTTTTGGGATAGGTTTTGCTCAAAAGAGTTCTTGTATTGCTGATCGCATCAGCTATCTTGCGGACAGTTTTTTTGAGGAATTCAATATTTCTGTCTTCACGGTTGATAACAAGTTCCCAGTCCCACTGGTCAACATAAAGGGAGTGGAAGTTATCGGGATCTTCATCCGCTCTGATCGCATTCATGTCGGTGTAAAGACCTCTGTAAGGCTCAAACCCATATTCTTTCAGCGCAAGTCTTTTCCACTTCGCAAGAGAGTGAACGATCTCCACAGTCTCACCGTCAAACTGGAACGAAACAGGACGTTCAACACCGTTGAGGTTGTCGTTAAGACCGCTGCTGCTCTTAACAAAAAGAGGCGCAGAAACACGGTCAAGATTAAGCTCTTTGGAAAGCTCCACTTCAAACACGTCTTTTATTATTTTAACCGCTTTAAGCGTCTGTCTGACGGTAAGCGTAGGTTCGTAATGCTTAGGGATCTGCAAACTCATAAATATGTTACTCCAAACTTGAAAATATAAATGCCAATAGTAATCCATTTTGATTCTACTGTTTATTATAGCATATAATCGCATTTTTAGCAATACCGAACAGGCATTTGTTTGAAAGAATTTCATAACTTAAACGTACAGACATAATTATTATACAAAATCATTGAGAAATATATTGCGGGGAGGCTACTTTTGTAAAAGTTCGCCTCCCCGAACCCCTCCACGAAAATTTTTGTATAAAGCATTTGCAATGCTTTATGTGTTTGAACAAATTGTTTAATTCTAAAAGGAATTGCGTTAGCTATTGACTGTTTAAGAAATCTTTTTCGTACGAAGTACAGTGAAAGTTTTTTGAAAAGGGTTCGGGGAAAACAATTTTACAAAAATGTTTTCCCCGAAAAATATCACCTGAATATTAAATTACTCTTTGCAGAACCAGAACATCTTTGAGTACTGCTGTTCGGTGTCGCTTTCAACGATAATGCCTGCACGGAGTTCAGCTCCTGTGTAAGTACCGCCGTTGATCTTGTCAACATAAGTTGCATTTCTGTCGGCTCTGGAAACCTTCAGCTTGTACTTCTCCTGTTTGGGATCGCCCTCGTTCTGAAGATATGTCATAAGGATCTGACTGTTGTCGTCATTTACAAAATAATATGCATATCTCATATCATCGGTAACGGGATTCAGCAGTCTGTAGAAATCACCTCTGAGGATAAGATCTTCATACTGTCTGTATTCGCCGACCTGTTTTTTCATAGTCTGCTTGATGGAATCCTCAAGGTCAAGAACATTGAGTTCGTAACCGATAGGACCGTTCATTGCAACTCTGAATCTGTAATCAAGGAATCTGGGGTTGCGGCAATCCTGAACATGGGCAACGTGACAGCTCATTGTGGAAGTGGGATAACCGAATGTAGAACCATGCTGAATAATAGTTCTCCACTTGGGATCAGTTCTGTCACTTGTCCAGATCTGTGTGCTGTATTTCATCATACCAAGGTCATAACGACCGCCGCCACCGCTACAGTTTTCAATCATAGCATTAGGATAAAGCTCTCTGAGCCATCTGAAAAGCTCATAAACGCCGAGCATATGGCGGTAAGAAGCTTCGCCCTGTCTTTCGGGAGGAAGAGCATTGGAATAAACCGTTGTAAGATGTCTGTTCATATCCCATTTGAAATAGTCAATGGGAACATCCTTGAATGTTTTTGAGAATGAATCTTTAAGATACTGAACAACTTCGGGATTTGCCATATCGAGAACATACTGAGTTCTCCAGAGAAGAGGATCGTAACCGGGAGTTTTCTGGATCCATTCGGGATGCGCTCTGAAAAGATCGCTATCGGGGTTAACCATTTCAGGCTCGATCCAGATACCGAATTTAACGCCCTGAGCCTTGACTTCTTCAGCAAAAGGTTTAAGACCTTCGGGGAATCTGTCTTTATTTTCGAACCAGTCGCCAAGACCTGCTCTGTCATTTACACGAGCACCGAACCAGCCGTCATCCATAACAAGCATATCCATGTTGTATTTAGCCGCTTCTTTTGCGAAATCCACCATGAGTTTTGCGTCGATATCAAAATAGAACGCTTCCCAGGAGTTAAGAACAACAGGTCTGTTTGCGTAGGGTTCTTTGGGAACGATGTGATTTCTGATGAATTTATGCATATTTCTTGAAACCTGACCGATACCCTTGTCGCTGTAAGAAACGATAGCTTCAGGGGATTCAAACTTTTCACCTGGTTTAAGGAGCCATTTGAAACATTCCTGACCGAGACCCACAAGGACACGGGTTCTTTCTTTCAATGCGTATGCAGAAACCTCAACTTCATTGAGGAAGTTACCGCTGTGGCAGAAGTTAAAGCCGTAAGCTTCGCCTTTTTCTTCTGTAGCCTTGCTGTCAACAAGCATCATAAAGGGATTCAGCTGGTGGCTGGAAGCGCCTCTGCGGCTGTAAATGCTCTGAAGTCCGTGAGCAGTAGGAGTTCTCTGGTATTTTCTTTCGTGACAATGTGAACCGTAGAAGCTGATAACATCGAACCCGCTTCTTTGGATATCAAGACAAAGGCTCATACATTTTTCAATGGAAAGTTCAGTCTTGCCTTTGTTTTCAAGAACGAAATAACGTGAAATAACATCGCTTTCGGGGAAAACGGTATAATAAAGTCTCAATTCGCACTTTGTAAATTCGTCAACAAGAGTGAGTTCAAGAGTTTCAGTGTTTTCATCAGCGTCAGCGCAGGGAACTCCGGGGATGTCCACTCTGCCCTTGAGCTTTCTTGCTTTTTTATATGTAAACAGAGTTGTATCTCCGCCTGTATTGCCATTGCGAAGTTTCAAAGCAGCCGCGCGGAAGTCACCACTTCCATAGAAAGGATATTCCATTGTTCTGGAGTCAGGGTAGAATTCCTCACCGTGTTCTTCATAATACGCCTGGAATGCTACGCCTGCATTTGAATTTGGAAAGTCTTTTTTGATCGTTTTTTTGCCGTAATAGAGGTGTACGGGGAATTTACCGTAAAGCATTTCCATTACATACATGGTATTATCCGTTTTAAGAGTAAAACGGAGGTTCTTTTTGTCGAGAGTGATAGGCATTTTCAATTCTCCTTTTAATAAAATAACTTTCATTTCTATTATACACGTAAAACCGAAACTTGTCAAGATGCCATATAGGGATTTTTGCGGAAATTATTATATATAAGCCAATCGCCCCCGCACAGACGTGCGTGGGCGGGAAATTATTATGCAAGCATTATTCGTCCCAATCATCGGGAGTATTTTTAAGATTCAAAACAGTGTCTGCGTTCATCCGGAAACCTTCTCTTGGATTATGAATTCCATATTTCAACATTTTATCAGCAAGTTGTCGGTTGAATTCTATATAATCTTTAAATGCCTGTTCATTTGAAAACTTCAAAATATCAATTCTTAAAGAATTTTTCAGTTCAGAATCAATGGCATCAGGATTTTCCTTATAGAAGTTAGCAATAATTTTTCCGACAGCACCGTTGCCTTTGGATAATTTATATGCAAGATAGTAGGATTCAAGATATGAAATCTGAATTGAAGTTTTGTCTATTCTGCTCTTCTGATCCTCTGTTTCTGCCATTTCCATAGCTTCGGCAAAAAGTCTCTTACCTTCAGTTAAAACTTTGTAATCGTCTTCTACGGTCTTGAACCATGTCCAATATTTTGTCCAATCATAATCCTGATAATTGAGGATCATATCAGCATTAAGTTCAGAAGGATATGAATCTGAGGGATTGACTTCGACTACAGCAGGGAAAGGATAAAGATCTTCGGGATGAACACCTATACCCATATGCTTATCCTTTGTTTCTTCCTGAATCAAATCAATATATTCTCTGATCTTGACTCCGCCCGGACCGTAAAAATCGACAAGGAATTCGTCTATCATAGACCAATATTCTTCTTCGCTCATATAAGGATCCCAAAGAAGTTTTGCGATAATGTAGCCTTTAAGCTCGCCGAATTCGCCGCTTTCAGACTGATAAGCGCCCTGTTCAAAGAGGTTCTTAACATTGTTGTCGGCAAAAAGTCTTATATTTTGACGCAAGGAATCAAAGTTTGCAAATGTCATTGCATAATGACCGAAGTCTGTCGTATAGTCCCAAACGGAAAGATAACCGCAAACTTCAGCCCAATCCTTGAGAAGAGCCGCAAAATCGTCAATGTAATTGTATTCGGATTCAGGTGTAAGTTTTTTGTAGTCTTCAAGGGGATGTCTGAAACAACCCTCAATAGTACAAAGCTGAATCATTACATTATCTTCCGGAACAAGATTTTCAGGAACAAGTCTTGTAAATCTGTATGCAAATGTATGGATCATAACATCGGGATATTCATCCTTGATCTCTCTTGCAACTCTGTTCACAAATTCAAGATAAGGACCTGTCCAGCAACCGTATTTGTTATAAAGGGCCATGCAGTTATCGCATTCACAGCCTTCACGTCTGTTATCGCTGTCGTTCTGAGAGATTGAAATATATTTTGCTGTGGGTTTCGCTGCAAGCAAAGCTCTTACATTTTTAAGAACAGTCTGATAAACATCTTCACTTGTAAGACAAGGTTCATTCCACATCTGGTCGCCTGTCATTTCCGCAAGAGCATAAAGAGTGTGACACTCACCGCCTGCCCAGGAAAGACTTCCGCCCAATGCTTCGGGAATATCTCCACGACCTCTGCGACAGTTGATCTTTAATTTAGCGCTAAGGCTGTGATTCCACATATCATACCAGAAGGAGTTTCTTGTTTCAAACACTGGTATCTGCTTATTTTCCTCGATTTTTTCTAAAGAAACAGTCTTCATTTCGGGGATCTTTTCAAAAGTATCGGTATAAAATCTGCAACCGAGATACTCTTCAAGGAATGTGTATACAGCATAGAGTGTACCACGTTTTTCGCCACCGACGAGGAAAAGTTTCTGTCCGTTGGACTTGATCACGAGACCGTCGTTGCCAAGTTCGTCTCTGTCGAATTCACCGTCGGATTCACGGTTTGTTTTACCTACGACGATTTCTTTTGCAACGGGTGCAGTTGAATCCGTTACAATGGGAATTTCAACGCCGCTGATCTGTTTCAGATAGCTCTGCAATTCAGTTGAAGCGGTAACTTCCGAAATGTACGCATTTTCACCACGGACAATTACGTAATCGGAAACACCGTCAACCACAAGGTTAAGTACATCGGAGATCACTTCTTCGCCCTCATTTCCTTGGTTTTCTTCTTGCTGTTGGTCGTTGGGGTTTTCCACGGGATCAACAGGATCGTTGTTGCATGCCGCAAGCATTGTCAACATCATTGACAGCGCCAGCAACATACAAATAATTTTCTTTGCCATTTTGGGATACCTCCTTTTTAGTTCTTTAACATGGCAAGTATATTATAGCACATTCCAATAAATTTGTCAATCATTTTACGGGGGGGCAATAAAACGTGTCACAAAATTTCCTTGACAAACACGCCGCAATATGGTATAATTAAACAAAAAAAGATTTCCGGAGGCTTTAAATGAGCAAAAAATACAGCGTGATACTTTTCGACCTTGACGGTACGATCACCGATTCAGGCGAAGGTGTTACCAATTCAGTTATTTACGCGTTGAAAAAATACAATATTGAAGTAAAGGACAGATCAGAGCTTTTCCGTTTTATCGGTCCGCCGCTGATAGATTCTTTTATGACTTTCTACGGTTTTTCCCACGATAAAGCCATTGAAGCTACCGATTTTTACAGAGATAACTACAGGGAAACGGGAATCTGGGAAAACTACGTTTACGACGGAATTCCCGAACTGCTGAAGAAACTCAACGAAATGGGAAAAAGAGTCCTTGTTGCGACTTCAAAGCCCGAACATTTCGCAAGACAGATACTTGAAAAACACGATATCGCAAAATATTTCGAGTACATCGCAGGCGCAAATATGGATGAGACCAGAACAAAAAAAGAAGATGTCATAAGTTATGCCCTTGAGACCTGCGGTATAAAAGACACTTCCGAGGTTCTGATGGTCGGCGACACCAAATTCGATATTATCGGAGCAAACCAATTCAACATGGATTCCGCAGGAGTGCTTTTCGGCTACGGTGACAGAGACGAAATGGAAAAAGAGGGTGCCACTTACATTTGCGAAACGGTCAAAGCTCTTTCGGAATTACTGTATCAAATGTAAAAAATTTTACTTACTACTTGAAATGTCTGCTAAAATGTGATACAATATATTCAAGAAAATAATTCCTCAAAAAGGAGACAGATAAAATGGCAAACACATTCGGTTCTTACAAAAGAGTATTCATGCTCGGTATTGACGGCATGGGTGCATTCAACGAAAAAACAGATACCCCCAACATGGACAAACTTTTTGCAAACGGCGCGACAACTTACACTGCGCTTGCATCAAGACCTACCATCAGCGCACAGTGCTGGACTTCCATGCTGACAGGTGCTACCCCCGAAGTTCACAAGCTTACAAACGGCGATATGCACCCAATTCCCGAACTGCCCACGATATTCAAGTTCATCAAAGACGTTTTTCCCGATGCTGAAACTGCGGCTTTCACAGACTGGTCTCCAATTGCAAAAGAGATCATCTCTCCCGACGGAGGTCTTACCGCTTATGATGTAGGTCACGATGACGAGCTTTGCGAAAGACTCCTTACATACCTTGACGACCACGAACCAAAAATGCTTTTCATTCAGTTCGACAGCGTTGACGGTGCAGGACACAGAGCAGGTTACGGCTCTCCGACACATCTCGAAAGAATTACTCATGTTGACGAAATGCTCGGCAAACTCATTGCAAAATACGAAGAAAAAGGTATTTTTGAAGACACTCTCTTTATCGTAACAGCTGACCACGGCGGCACACCCGGTGAAAACGGTCACGGCGGCGGTCACGGTGGCTGGACAGAAGGCGAAAAGCTCGTATTCCTCGGAATAGCAGGCAAGAACATTAAAAAAGGTCAGATTGGCGAAGTTAGTCTCAGAGACTTCCCTGCTATCGTACTTCACGCTCTCGGCGTAAAAGCTCCCGAATTTAATCCCAAGGGCTATGCGGCTCAGATGCCTCTCGGTGTTTTTGAAGACGCAGGTATAGAAGACAGATACGAAGTTTATCCCAAGCAGAAAATTTTTGAACACAAAGAAAGAGTTCAGCCTGCAAAGGATTCTGCAGAATATATAGGAAACTTCCTTGATGAAAACAGGATCAAGTTCTGGCAAACTTATGAAAACGGCATAGAAGACGAAACAGGAAAATGTAAAGTCACCACAGAAAAAGGTCTCGTAAAAACATACAACAACGGTTTCATCGGCAAGAGTGGCGAATTCGGCAACGGTGTTCTGAAAGTTGAAGGCGTTGAGCACTCCGAAGTTTTCACTTTCGCAATGTGGTACTACACAACTGCAGACTCCAGATGGCTCGACCTTTTCTCAAACAAAAATGAAGGCTATCCATGGTTCACACTTGCACCTATCGGTGAAGCAGTCGGTATTTTCGTAAAAGAGATCAACGGCGACCATGTAAACAACATGCAGATAAACTCTTCCGAAGCTGCAATTCCCAATGTATGGGTACATCTGATGTTTGAAGTAGATACTGTTAAAAATGAGATCAACGGATATGAAAACTTCAAGAAAGTTGATACTTTGGCATTTGACCGTGAGCTTGCGCCTCATTTCGACATGACAACACTCCACATGGCACTTCAACAATGCAACAACGAACTTTTCTACAAAATAGTTGATGATGTTATGATCATCGACGGTCCTGCACCTGCAGAAGAACTTGAAAAGTATTACAAAGGATAATTATTAGATATTTTTTGCGGGGGAAGAACCTTTTGGAACAAGGTTCTTCCCCCGCACCCCTATTTCTAAAACTCATTAGGGAAATTTCACATTTATATCTGTGTTATTCAATATTCATATGCTCAATAAGATAGCCGGTAAGATTCGGTTCGATGTATTGTGTAAATATTCTTTCTACCACGTTTTTATTTTTTTGAATAAGTTCAGCGGGAGTTGCGACATCAAGATTCTCGGCTATTTTAACAGTATATTCTTCGATAAGCCCTGCATCATCGTAGTCATATCTGACATTTCTTTCAACATCAAAATAGATCTCAGCATCAATATCCGAAGAAAAAACATTATCTCTATAATATTGTTTAAGCCCTTCTTTTGAGCCGCCGAATTCTTCCATAGGCTCACAGAGTTCGTTGATCACATGAGCTACAACAGTCGGTTCTTTTGCACTGATAGGAATTGAAAGGCCATAAATTCTAGTAACTGACTGAGCCCATTTACCGTATTCGATATCAGGACCGCTTGGGAATGGCATAATACCATACGGAACAGAACCGTAAGCAATGGTTCCGGTCGTTACAGTAGCCGCTGTTGTCATGGTCATAAACTCATTTCCATTTGCAAAATTTGAATATTCCCATCTACCTGCATCAAGATCTAATTTATCCCCAAACTCCGTAAGTTCTTTATAAAATTCTATCGCATTAAGAGCTTCCTTAGGACTAAGATCAAATGTTGGAACACCGTCTACAAAGGTAACATAGTCAAACCCATTTGACAGGAAAAGTGTATTCATCAAATATCCACCGTGTGAAGAGAATATAAATTCGTCTTCACGAACTACGGGTTCAACTTTGGTCAAAACACTTTTAAAAGTATCCCAAGTCCAGGTTCTGTTTTCGTAATATTCATGAAGGTCTGAAATACCGTTTGAAGCAAATTTATCTGTATTATAGGCAATAAAGAAACACTCAATACCTTGAAGTCCGGGCCAATATGTAGGCTGAACGGCATAAGGTATACCATTGTGCATAGCTGCTTCAAGCACACCGGGTTCACCGTATTTATCGGTTTCGGAAAGATCTATATATTCAGGATAATCTGTGATTGGAAGAAGATATCCCGCTTCTGCTAAAAACCATAGATCATTACCGGAAGATTTATAAATCAAATCTACTTTCGCCGAACCTGCAGCAAAGTTTACCATAAAATAATCACGGAATCCATCTTCGCCTTTAGTTGACATTTCAATTTTAACATTAAGTTTCTCTTCAACATCATGAATTCTTTTCCATAAAGCTTCTGCTTGGGGTGAGTTATTATCACTGTACGCCCAAATCATGTTAGACTGCTTAAACGCTGTAATGACCTCTCCGTCATAATCTATTTTTGTGTCATTCACATCAATAAATGGCAATAAGGTAACAGCGGAATTGTTGCAGGCAACGAGCATAAGGCAACACAACAACAGGGGAATGATCTTTTTTAACATGGTAAATTCTCCTTTTTCAGATGCAATTTATGTAAAATCTGATTTACATTTATATTATAGCATACAATACCAATGCTGTCAAGAGTAATTCAAAAAAAATAAAAATGTCAAAACCCACCAAAAACTCGGTGGGTTTCTTCGATATATGTGGGGCTTTTTAGTCGCTTTACTCAATATTCATATGTTCAATAATATAGCCCATAAGATTCGGCTCGATGTATTTTGTATAGATATTTTTAACTATATTACTATTCTTTTCGATAAGCTCTGAAGCTGAAGCCTTATTGATATTTTCTGCTATTATAGCAGTATATTCGTTAATGAGACCAGCGTCGTCATAGTCATATCTTACATTATTTTCCACAGAGAAGAATATTTCCACATCAAGATCGGAGCTGAAAATATTATCTCTGTAATACTGTTTAAGTCCTTCCTTGGAACCGCCGAATTCTTCCATAGGCTCGCAAAGTTCATTTATAACATGCGCAACACAATCGGGGTCACCCGCACCCAAAGGAATGGCAAAACCGTAAATTCGGGTAACACTCTGCATCCATTTTCCGTACTCAACATTGGGACCGCAAGGGAAAGGCATTATTTTATATGCAAAATCAGAATCATAAGCTACTGTACCTGTAGTTACAGCCTGAGCAGTTGCCAAAGTGGTCAAAGCATTCCCATTGACAAAAGCGGTACAAGTCCATCTGTCAGCATCAATATTTATTTTATCTCCAAACAGACTAAGCTCTCTGAGGTAATCAATTGAATCAAGAGCCTCTTTCGGAGTAAGGTCAAATGTGGGAAAGCCGTCAACAAATGTAACATAGTCAAAGCCGTTAGACATGAAAAGGGTATTCATAAGATAACCGCCATGGGCTTCAAAAATAAGATCCCCTTCCCTGCTTATTGTTGTAGCTGCTGTATCGAGAACATTTTTGAATGTATCCCATGTCCATGTTTTGTTTTCATAGTATTCATGTAAATCCGTAAGACCGTTTGCGGCAAAATCATCACTGTTATATGCAATAAAGAAACATTCAATTCCCTGAAGTCCCGGCCAATACATAGGCTGGACAGCGTATGGTATACCATTATGCATTGAAGCTTCGAGAATACCGGGAGTGCCGTATTTTTCCGTATCGGAAAGATCTATATAGTCAGGGAAATTAGTGATAGGGTGAAGTACCCCCGCTTCAGCAATGAACCAAAGGCTGTTTCCACCGTATCTGAAAATAAGGTCTGTATCACATGACCCCGATGCTGTTGTGGTTATAAAATACTCTTCAAAATCATAGTCTCCGTCGTTGGAAAGCTCAATTACTACACCCAATTTTTCCTCAACATCATGGATCCTTTTCCATAAAGCATCGGATTGTGGAGAGTTGTTATCGGGATAAACCAAGATAGAACCGTCATCAGATTGAAATGTCTCAATTACTTCGCCAAAATAATCGGCTCTTGAATCTCCTTCATCAATGAATGGCAATAAGGTAACAGCGGAATTGTTGCAGGCAACGAGCATAAGGAAACACAACAACAGGGGAACGATCTTTCTTAACATGGTAAATTCTCCTTTTTTATGTAAAATCTGATTTACATTTATATTATAGCATACAAACCCAATGCTGTCAAGACTAATTCAAAAAAAATAAATAAAAATGTCATTATTTTTATTTGAAACGCTTGACATTTTCAAGTTTTCAGTGTATAATAGAACAAAAAAGATTATCACTAAGGAGAATTATCATGACAAGTACATTTGGCACATACAAACGTGTTCTAATGTTGGGCATCGACGGTATGGGTGCTTTCAACAAATACGCGAATACCCCCAATATGGACAAGCTCTTTGCAAACGGTGCTACGACTTATAACGCAATGGCTTCTTATCCGACCATAAGTTCTGTAAACTGGCCGTGTATGCTTATCGGCGCGATCCCCGAAGTCCACAAGCAGGAACACGGAATGCACCCGATCCCTGAATTGCCAACGGTTTTTGGTCACATCAAAAAGGCTTTTCCCGACGCGGATACTGCGGCTTTTACGGATTGGTCTCCCATTGCAATGGAAATAATCTCCCCCGACGGCGGCGCAGGTTTTCTTGATGTGGGCGAAGAGGACGGTCTTTGCGAAAGGATTCTGAAATATCTTGACGACCACGACCCCAAATTACTGTTCATTCAGTTTGACGGTGTTGACGGCGCAGGACACAGAGACGGATACGGTTCACAGCATCATCTTGATGAAATATCCCACAACGATGAACTTCTGGGCAAGCTTCTTGCAAAATACGACGAAAGAGGCTTTACGGAAGATACTCTTTTTATTGTAACAGCCGACCACGGTGGAACTGTAGGCGGTAGCCACGGGTCATGGACAGATGTGGAAAGATTCGTTTTCCTCGGCGTTGCAGGCAAAAACGTGAAAAAGGGACAGATCGACGATGTACATATCAGAGACTTCCCCGCCATAGTTCTTCATGCGCTCGGAATTGAAGCTCCCGCTTTTGACCCCGACAGTTTTGCATCACAGATGCCCACAGGAATTTTTGAAGACGCAGGAGTGGCTGACAGAAAAGAACTTTATCCGACAATGACTGTCGATAAATGCAAAATAGACAAACAGCCTGAAAAGGATTCGCCTGAATATATAGGTAATTTTATTGACGAAGACCGAATCATGTTCTGGCAGACTTTTGAAAACGGCGTTGAAGATGTCACAGGCAAATGCAAAGTAACCACCGAAAGAGGACTTATAAAGACATATAATAACGGTCTCATCGGAAAAAGCGGTGAATTCGGAAACGGCGTCCTTAAAATTGAGGGTATCAAACACTCAGATGTTTTCACTTTCTCATTCTGGTTCTACACAACGGGAGATACAAGGTGGCTGGATCTTTTCTCCAACAAAAAAGAAGGGGAAAAGAGCTTCACGATCGCACCCTACGGTGTAAAATCAGGTATTTACATCAAAGATACAGACCTTGCACCTCTTGAAAGAATGGAAGTCCTCGCAGATCATTACGAAGAATCCATTACAAATTGCTGGACTCATTTCATGTTTGAAGTCAACACCAAAACAAATGAAATAAGCTGTTTTGTTAACTTCAAGAAAAAAGATGAATTCGTTTTCTATGAAAAAGTTTATGATGTGGTTGAACTTGCACCGCATTTTAATATGGAGACCACATATATGGCTCTCGACCAGCATATGGGACAGCTTTTCTATAAGATCGTGGACGATGTTATGATCATCGACGGTCCTGCACCTGTAGAAGAACTTGAAAAGTATTACAAAGGCTAAAAGTTAAAAATATTTTTTGCGGGGGAAGAACCTTTTGGAACAAGGTTCTTCCCCCGCACCCCTATCTCTAAAACTCATCAGGGGAATTTCACATTTATATCTGTATTATTCAATATTCATATGTTCAATAAGGTATCCTTTAAGATTTCCTTCAAGATAATTGATATACATCTGTTCTGCCACATTTTTGTTCTTTTGAATAAGTTCAATAGCAGAAGCTTTATTTATATTTTGGGCAATAACATTTGTATATTCATTTATCATGCCGACATCATCATAGTCAAAACGGACATAATCATCTATTGCAAAATAGATTTCCACATCAATGTCTGTGGTGAACACACTGTTTCTGTAATATTCCTTAAGTCCATCAATAGAACCGCCGAATTCTTCAAAGGGTTCGCAGAGTTCACTGATCACATGGGCAACAACTTCGGGTTCTTCAGCTCCTATAGTAACAGCCAGACCATAAATTCGGGTCACGCTTTGAGCCCATCTTCCATAATCAACATTAGGACCGCATGGGAATGGCATAATATTATATGCAAAATTCGCTTCATAAGCAATATCTTCTGTTGTAACAGCCTGTGTCGTAGTCAAAACAGTAAGGGCATTTCCAGCAATAAACGTGGTATAATCCCATCTGTCATCGGTGTCCGTACCGATCTCAATTTTCTCTCCGTAAGTGTATAGATCTTTGAGATAATCTATTGCCATGAGTGCTTCCTGGGGTGTAAGGTCAAAAGTCGGTTCGCCATCAACGAAGGTTACAAAATCAAAACCGTTGGAAATAAATAATGTGTTAAGCAAGAATCCACCATGAGCTTCCAATAATACATCATTTTCCCCCAAAGACGGAGCTGCCGTGTCAAAAACATTTTTCATGGTATCCCATGTCCACGTTTTATTTTCGTAGTATTCATGCAAACCCGTAAGATTGTTCGATGCAAATTTATCGGGATTATATGCAATAACAAAACATTCCACGCCTTGAAGACCAGGCCACTGAACAGGTTGGACAGCATAAGGAATACCGTTGTGCATTGCTGCTTCAAGGTTTCCGGGCATACCATACTTGTCTGTATCGGAAAGATCTATATACTGAGGGAAATCCGTAATCGGTAAAAGAATACCGGCTTTACCAAGAGACCAGAGATTATTTCCGTTACTTCTGTATATCAGATCGGTTTTAAGAGAACCTGCCGCAACCTGAGCAGTATAAAGGTCAATAATATTTTCTCCATCGTAAACAATTTCAAATTCAACATTCAACTTTTCCTCAATGTCAGCAATACGCTTCCAAAGAGCTTCTGACTGCGGTGTGTTGTCGTCTTTATAAGCAAAAATATTATCTTCGGTATTGAAAGCCTGAATGACTTCACCGTCATAGTCGAGCTTGTCGGAATCAGGGTCAATAAATGAAAGTAATTCCACTTGTGAGGTATTGCACGCAACAAGCATCAATCCGCATAACGCTAAAACGAAAATTTTCTTAAACATGGTAAAATCTCCTTTACGGTGTATTTTTTACTTGCAATTACATTATAGCATAGATACCATTTATTGTCAAGGGCTTTTCAAAAAAAAAGAATAAAAAGGTCACAAATCTTATTGAAATATAATATTAACATGAACCCCTGCAAAAAAAAGCGAGCTTGGGTCAGCAAAGGTACAAAGATACATAAAGCATTGTAAATGCTTTATACAAAAGTTTTCGTAGAGGGGTTCGGGGAGGCGAACTTTTTCAAAAGTAGCCTCCCCGCATAATACAAATACTATTTATTTTTCATCCAATTTTGCTCTGAAAGCCTGAAGTGCGTGAGCTCTGTGGCTGATCTTGTTTTTGATCTCACCGTCAAGTTCCGCAAAAGTTTTATCGTATTCCTCAACAAGGAAAAGCGGGTCGTATCCGAAACCGTTGTTTCCGCGGTATTCATAGATCATCACACCGGGACATTCGCCCTCGGCAGTAATAACTTTTCCGTCAGGATAAACCATTGCAATGGCACTCTTGAAGCAAGCTCTTCTGTCGGTGATATCCGCCATATTTTTAAGCAGAAGTTCGTTGTTTTTCTCGTCAGTTGCGCCTTCGCCCGAATATCTCGCAGAATACACACCGGGAGCACCGTTCAGAGCATAAACGCAAAGTCCGCTGTCATCGGCAATACAGGGCATTCCTGAAACTTCCATTCCGGCACGAGCCTTGATTATTGCGTTTTCAAGAAAAGTTGTGCCCGTTTCTTCGGGGTCGGACTCAACACCTGCCTCGGAAAGAGAAACAGGTTCAAAAATATCACCTAAGATCTGCTTTATTTCGCGGATCTTATTTTTATTATTTGATGCAACAAGAATTTTCATATTAAAATTACCAACCTTTTAATTTGTATATACTGTAAATGCCGCAAAACCGTAGGCACTGATATCTGACAGAATAACCTTACCGTCAACGAGTTCCGCTGTACCATTGCAAGCTTCAACACTGGAATAACCGTCGCCCACAAAAACTTCGGGGGCAATGACTGAATCCGCATAAGCATTCATGAGGAAAACAGACATTTCGTTTTCGTCACCCTTTGCAATCATGTAGAGGAAAGGTGCGTCTGTTTTACAAAGAGGTATATCTGCACCGAATTTTTCTATGGTTTCAAAAAGCTGTTGTTTTCTGTAATTTCCGGTAATTCCCGAAAAATCGAAATCGCTTGTATTTTCTGCGATGCTTCTACCGTCAAAAGCATAAACAAGAAATTTCTGACTGTTTTGGTTTTTATAGATATAAGATCCCACACGGCTTCCGTCCTTGAACACAGTCGGAGCGAGACCGCCGTTATCAATGCCTGAATCTGCAAATGTTGAAAGTACCTCAGCGGAATCATCGACCCCTATATCATAAGCGTATGCACCGTAAAGTGCTGTACTGTCGTCGATCGCTCCAAGGAATTTCTCACTTGAGATCCTGTATTTCTGACCGAAAGACCTGACACCAACATCGAAACCTCTGCGCGTAAGGATATCAGCGGCAACACCGTCAAGAATTGCACCGTTTTTCAATTCATTTTCCGTGGCAAGCCATGCGGAATCTCCCCAGATAACAGTCAAGCCTTCTCCGTCAAATTTTGAGGAAACTGCGTTGTATGCGGAGAATTTAAGCGACGACGGAACGCATCTATCACTTAAATTGTAAGCCTGTTCTGAATATTCAAGCGTATTCATGGGCTCAAAAAGCTTCAGACCGACAGATTTTTTACCGTTAAAATGGCTTTCGATCCATTTTCTGTTTTCGGAATTTTTATTGTGTCTTGAAAAATAGCCTTTGTCGTAATTGAACTTTGCGGCATAGTTGCTCATATATTTCAAATGTCCGTCAAAACCGCCACTTGCTCTGATCGCAAGATCCATAAGTTCAAGATATGCCGAAGGAACAACATATCTCGGACGGGGATAAACATCCCCCTCCGCAAAAATTTCAACACCGCTGTTTTCGCACCAATGCTGCTGCATACGTTCATACTGAATAATTGCAGAGAGGTTTTTACAACCAAAACCTTTTATATTTGCCCAATAAGAAGCCCCGATAAGACGAAGGAACGGCTTTGTATTTCCTGCAAATATTTTGGAAAGAGTTATTGAGTCAACGCCCTCAACATCCCATGTTGAAAGCACCGAACAATGACCGAGACGAACTGTAGGGTCGATCTCGTCAACAGCGTCACGGAGCGCTTTCGCCATTCGTTTAAGTCCTTCCCCCTGGGCGTACATATAGGCTTTACGTTCTTCGCATGGGCCACCTGTAAAAATGTCTTTAAAATCTTCTCTGGACACTTCTCTGCCAAGGTATTCAGACATCAGCTTTAAGTGATTCTCGCAAAAACAACTTGCCTTGGGTCCCCTTATCATCATTCGGAAATCATCGTCAAGCATTATCATTTTTGCGCCGTTTTTTACAAGGACCTGAACATAATACTGAAATGCGGCTACATATTTTTCATCCAAAGGGCAATACTCGCTGTCTGCGGACTGACCTTCAATATTCATCATATGTACGTAATCGGATACACCCTCACCCGAACCGCCATGGCTGAATGAATTTATCCAGACACCGACTTCAAAACCTGCATCTTCAAATATCCTTGCAAATTTACCGAATCTTTCGGCAGAAATATTCTGAGCATCTTTTGAATCATAGCTTTCTGCCAGACCGCAAAGATATACCCTTGAAACATCAGCTCTTTTTAATTCTTCAATATATTTCGGATAAAGCTCATCAAAACCGTTTGCATAAATATGAAGAGGCACATACGTTTTTACATTATTCATATTAGTAGATCCTTTCACAAAACAAAAATTATTCAATAAGAGCTTTTGCAAAATCCGCAGGATCGAATATTTTAAGATCGTCGATCTGTTCGCCAAGTCCCACAAGCTTAACGGGAACACCGGTTACTTCTTTTACTGCTATAGTTACGCCGCCTTTTGCGGTACTGTCAAGTTTAGTAAGTACAACTCCTGTAATATCGGTTGCTTCCTTGAAGTTTTTCGCCTGCTCAACGGCATTCTGCCCTGTTGTAGCATCGACAACAAGGAGTGTCTCTCTGTCACAGCCTGGAAGTTCTCTGTCAGCAACACGTGCAATTTTCGCAAGCTCGTCCATGAGGTTCTTTTTATTATGAAGTCTGCCCGCTGTATCGCAAATAACCACATCAGCCCCTCTTGCCTTTGCAGCCTGAACTGCGTCAAAAACTACAGCCGCAGGGTCTGAACCGTCACGGTGTTTTACGAGGTCTATATCAGAACGCTGTGCCCATATCTCGACCTGCTCAATAGCGGCAGCTCTGAATGTATCCGCAGCGGCAATAATTACCTTTTTGCCCTCATTTTTAAGCATATTTGCAAGCTTACCGATGGTAGTCGTCTTACCTACACCGTTAACCCCTACAACAATAATTACCGAGGGTTTTGTGTTTATATTCAATTCATTTCCGCCGGACATCATCTCCGTGATGATATCTGCAAGGCGGCTTTTAAGAGTTTCTGCATTTTCGATCTTTTCAAGCTTTGCAATATGACGAACTTCTTCGATTATTTTCTCCGTAGTTTCAAAGCCTACATCAGCAAGAAGAAGTATCTCTTCAAGTTCTTCGAGGAACGCTTCATCAACTTTTCTGAAGTTTGCAAAAAGCTCGTTAAGACCGTCACTTATATTCTGTTTTGTCTTTGAAAGACTTTCTTTGATCTTACTGAAAAATCCCATTTTTCAAAAATTCCCTTCCTATTTATATGTATCTGAAATTAAACTGTTTATCTTATCGGAATAATACTCGGCAGAATGCTCCCTGACAACTATTTTGGCATTACCTTTCAGGTCACTGACAAAACGGTTTTCGCCCGTATTTCCGTCTACAGAAACTCTTCCTCGACGGATAGAGTACCCAGCCTCAGATTCATCGCCAGTACAGGCAAGAAGCACAAGCATAGGATCCCAGCTGTCTCTTCCGTTTTCAGAACCGTGGTCAATGAGAACATTCCGCAAAAGGCTGTTTTCGGGGGCCGTCTGTCCTGTCAGAACCCCAACACCGACTTCCCAACCGAGAAATGTAATTTCCGTAGGCCACAGTCTGCAAAGGATCTCTGCTCCGCAGGAAGTTCTGAGATTTCGTGCAAAATTGTTCTCTTTTCCCGGATCCTCGTCCCATTTTCCTGCCATTATCCAGAGTTTTTTAACCTTTCGCTTCACCAACTCAACACCGCTCAAATGTGAAAACTCATCTGGTTCGGACATAAGCAACGCAGCCAAAACCTGAGTATAACCTATTTCAATTATCTCCAGTGGTTCTTCAGCTTCTGCCAAAAGTCTTCTGTACATGGAAACGGGTTTTCCGAAGTCATTTTCCGAGAGATAACAGCCCTCAACTTCCGCAAGTCGCTTCTGATACGGTGGATTTCTGCCGAAATCCACAGCATCGAAATCAATGGAAACGGGTTCATTGCCAAAGCCGCAATCCTTTCGAAAAACATCGAAAGAACGTGCTGAATATTCCATTCGGGCATTCACACAGAATCCGAGAACTTTCACTTCGTTTTTCTTAACAAAGTACGAAAGCAAACGTATGGCAACTGCATCATCGCAATCTGTCCACCAATCCGTACCGAAAATAAAATTTCTCATAAATTATCCCAACATATTGTTTTCGATCTCATTAACGTTTATTGTTATGATCCTCGAAACACCTTTTTCTCTCATGGTAACCCCGTAAAGTCTGTCAGCCATTTCCATAGTACCGCGACGGTGTGTTATGACAAGGAACTGTGTTTTCTTGGTAAGATTATGCAAATAATTCGCATATCTTACAACGTTTACGTCGTCAAGTGCAGATTCGATCTCGTCAAGGAGACAGAACGGCGCAGGTCTTATCTTCAAAAGTGCAAAGTAAAGAGCTATCGCGGTTAAAGACTGTTCACCGCCGGAAAGAGAAGAAAGATGTTTGATTATTTTTCCCGGAGGAGCTACAAATATCTCAACACCGGATTCAAGCACGTTTTCAGGGTCTGTAAGCGTGAGTTTTGCGGAACCGCCATTGAAAAGTTCTTTGAAGACCTCTTCAAATGCGGCGTTTATGGTCTTGAATTTCTCAGAGAATATCTGAGTCATTTCAGCTTCAAGATCAAGGATTATTTTTTCAAGTGAAGCTTTTGCAGATTCAAGGTCTTTGAGCTGTGCTGAAAGTTCCTCATAACGCTTGCTCACTTCCGCAAACTCTTCGATAGCATCAACATTGACGGAACCGAGACCTCTGATAGAGTTCTTCAGAGTAGTAACCTGAGCTTTAGCTTCGCTCTTATCACCAAGTTCAAGCCCCAACGCTGTTGCATCCGAAACGGAAAGCTCATATTCGTCCCAAATTCTGGAAACAAGGCTGTCTTTTTCGTTTTTCAACGTACCGCATTTTATGGAAGTACGTTCATGTTCTCTTCCCAGTTTATCTTTCTGCTCAAACAGATTTCTTTCGTTTTCGAATATCTTGGATTTTTTAGCTTCGGATTCGTCTCTCTCCGCATTTTTCTTTGCGATGAGCTGAGTTCTGCTTTCATTCTGTTTTTCAAGTTCTTTTATTTCCGCATTCGCCTCATCAATGCGTTTTGCATATTCGGCGATCTTTTGCAGAATTTCTTCTATCTGCTGCTGAGAGACCAATCCTGCCTCATCTGATTCGAGAATGACCTTACTGAGATTTTCAACTTCATTCTGAGCCGCTTCACGTGTTTTTATAAGTTCTGTTTTTACGATTTCTATATGGTGAAGCTTTTCAATCACCTTTTCCCTTTCGGATGAAAGTGTTGCGGAAAGCTTTGAAAGTTCTTCGCTTTCATTTTCCGTTAATTCAACTTTTTCACGCAAGATCTCAAGTTCGGAAACGGTCGAAGTCAGCGAATCTTTGAGATTTTTCTGTTTTTCATCTTCCAAAAGAACGGATCTTTTCAGATTTTCTATCTGCACGGTAACATTTTCGATATAGGATTCACCGTTTTTGAGTTCTGCCTCTTTTTTGATATATTCTTCATCTGCAACTTTGATCTCAGCCATCAAACCCTCAAGGGAAGCATTTACAGACCTGAAATCATTTGCAGTATTTTTAGCGGTCTCTGCGGCAGCGGTAAGTTTTTCTTCTATGGAAGAGATCTCTTCTTTAAGAGAATCCACCTCATTTGAACGGCTGAGGATACCAATACCTTTGCTTACGGAACCACCTGTAAGGGAACCTCCGGGATTAACGACCTGACCGTCAAGTGTAACTATTCTGAATGAATATTTGTTTCGACGAGCCATTTGAGTTGCATTGTCTATGGTATCGGCAATAACTATTCTGCCGAGGAGCTGGTCTATAATGCCTTTGAATTTCGGGTCGTAGTCCAGAAGTTCTGCGGCAATGCCTATATATCCTGCACATGAGGCTGCACCGTGATTCTGTAAACGGGAACCGACCACAGTATCCACGGGAAGGAATGTTGCTCTGCCGTAATTTCTGGATTTGAGGTAGTAAATACAGTCTTTAGCGCTTTTTTCGTTTTCGGTAATAATGTTCTGAATTGCAGAACCAAGCGCCGTTTCAATGGCAACGGCATATTCGTCATCGGTTTTGATTACCGATGCAACAGTTCCGATAACGCCTTTGAGAACCCCCTTTGAAGCCTCATTCATGACATTTCTGACGCTTCCGTTAAAGCCTTCATAATGTTTTGCAAGATCTTCAAGCATACGTTTCCTTGAAGTTTTTTCATCAAAAAGACGTTTCAGTTCGTTGTATTTTTCAGCGGCTTTTTCTGCCTGATTTCTCTTACTGCTGATCTTCAGAACATAACCGTCGTAAATATTTTTGCGGTCGGAACGTTCTTTCTGGAGCTTTGCAAGTTCAGCGGCATATTCGTCCCTTGCCGTATTCAAAGTTTTCAAGCGGTCTTCTCCGTCGGAAATTTCGACCTCTAGCTGTTTTTTACGTTCTTCGGAAGCAGAGAGCTGCTCGCTGAGACGACCGTGTTCGATCTGGAGTTCCGTAAGTTTTGCCATAACGGCAGTGAGTTCATCGTGCAAAGCTTTCGCTTTTTCGGCAGATTCCTCTTCCTGCTTGACTCGTTCACGAGATTCGGCAACGACTTTCGCCTGTTCGCTGTCGTTTGAAGCGATCTCCGCCGTAATTTTTTCTATCTCAGAAACTTTTTCAGCCAACTGTCTCTCAGTTTCTTCTCGCTGACCCAAAAGTAATTTTTTCTGATCTTCAAAGCGTTCAATATCTTTCTGAGCGTGTTCGGTATCATTTCCGAGAAGAAGTATTTCGGAATTCAGTTCTCTTATTTTATCGTGAACAACAGCGTTTTCATTGCGGATATCCTCAATTTCAACTGTTATTCTGCGGATATTTTCCGATTCTTTTTCGATCTTGTCTTCGCAATCGGTGATCTCGTTTTCGCATTTTTCAACGCTTCGTTTAAGTGAAGCCAGAGTTTCTTCCGCCTTTACGGATTCAGCCTCGGTGACTTTGATATCGTCAAGCCATAGGGCTATTTCAAGGCTCTTTTTCTTTTCGTAAAGTTCGAGATATTTGCGTGCTTTTTTAGCCTGAGTTTCCAAGGGACCCAGACGGTCTTCTATCTCGGTCTTTATATCATTAAGACGGATAAGATTTTCGTTTGTAAGATTAAGTCTACGTTCACTTTCCTCTTTTTTGTAGCGAAATTTGGCAATGCCCGACGCTTCCTCAAAAAGATAACGTCTGTCACTGCTTTTAGCGTTGATTATTTCTGTCGCAGAACCTTGTCCGATAATGGAATAACCTGACTTGCCGAGACCCGTGTCCCTGAGAAGGTCGTGGACATCTCGCATTCTGACCTGACTTTTATTTATGTAATACTCACTGTCTCCCGATCTGTAATATCTTCTGGATATTGCCACCTCGTCGAAATCAATGGGAAGGAGTTTGTCGGAATTATCGAGAGTTAAAGTAACTTCGGCAAAACCGAGGGCTTTTCGGGACTGAGTACCATCGAAAATAACGTCCTCCATTTTCGTACCTCTGAGGCTTTTCGTGGAGGTCTCGCCCATTACCCAGCGTATAGCATCGGAAATGTTACTCTTACCGCTGCCGTTTGGACCGATAATGGCGGTGATACCGTCACTGAAATTTATCAGCGTTTTTTCGGGAAAGGATTTAAAGCCCGTGAGTTCAAGACTTTTCAGCTGCAATCGGCTGTCCTCCAATTCTGAATTATATTTACATTATATTGTACCATATTTTTCGCCGCAATGCAAGCACGCAAAACGAACAATTCGGTAATTTTAACAAATTATTTATGAGAAATGCTTTTGTTGCAAAGTTTTTACAAGCCGATTATTTTCCAAAAGCCCATATCTATTGACAAATTTAGCCTTATATGATACACTTATATTAAAATAAAACAAACGGGAGTTTTATACTATGGGAATTTTAACTTATGACAAAAAGAATTTTCTTATGGACGGAGAACCGTACCAAATTATTTCAGGAGCGATCCACTATTTCAGAGTTCACCCCCAATATTGGGAAGACAGATTGAAGAAGCTAAAAGCCTGCGGCTTCAATACAGTTGAAACATACGTCTGCTGGAATCTTCACGAGCGAAAAGAGGGCGTTTTTGACTTCGAAGGAATTCTTGATATAGCAAAATTTATAGAGATCGCCGAATCACTTGACCTTAATGTAATCGTCAGACCAGGCCCCTATATCTGCGCTGAATGGGACTTTGGAGGACTGCCATCATGGCTTTTGAAATATCCCAATATTGCCATAAGATGCAACGACCCCAAGTATCTTGAAAAAGTCGAACCCTACTACAAAGAACTTTTCAAGCATCTCAGACCCCATCTTTCAACCAATGGCGGCAGAATAATTATGATGCAGGTGGAGAACGAATACGGCAGTTACGGAGACGATAAGGAATATCTACGAAAAGTACGTGATATTTACACTCAAAACGGAATTGATTGCCAGCTGTTCACATCAGACGGAACACATCTTTGGATGCTCAGCGGCGGTACTTTGCCGGAACTTCTCTCAGTTGCAAACTTCGGAAGCAACCCCAAAGGTAATGCAGCAGCCCTGAAAGCGTTCAGACCTGACGAACCCTTCATGTGCGGCGAATTCTGGTGCGGCTGGTTCGAACATTGGTACGAAAAACACATAAAACCCCGTCCCACTGAGGTTGCAGGAATGGTGCAGGAATTCTTTGATATCGGAGGCTCTTTCAACTTCTACATGTTCCACGGCGGTACAAATTTCGGATTCCTGAACGGCGCAAATCATACAGGTCAGGAATATCAGCCAACCATTACAAGTTACGACTATTGCGCCCCGTTGAGTGAAGCAGGTGATATGACAGAAACATATTTCGCAATAAAGGAAGTTATTGAAAAAAATACAGGCAAAAAAGCTCCTGAGCTCAATGTTTCAAATTCACCCAAAGCAGCTTACGGCAGACTTGAACTTACAGAAAAAGCAACTCTTATGGAGAACCTCGCCAACATCTCCACACCCGTTCATGCTGCTTATCCCCAGACAATGGAACAGCTTGGACAGGATTTCGGATACGTGGTTTACGCTACGGAGATTCACGGTCCCATTGAAAAGCTCCCTCTCCTCTTCACAAAACTCCACGACAGAGCACACATCTTCATAAACGGTGAACTTGTAGGTCAGAGAGAACGCTCCCGCCGCAATGACGAAGTATTTTTGGAGCTTAAAGACGGAGAGACCGCAAAAGTAGAGATCCTCGTTGAAAACATGGGCAGAGTTAATTACGGATTGAAACTTTTTGACCAAAAGGGAATTGTCGGAGGTATTCACCTTGGACAAAGATTCCATTTCGGTTGGGATCATTATTCATTGCCGATGGAAGATCTCAGCGGCTTGAAGTGGAACGAAGCGTCCCCCTGCAATGTTCCCACATTCTATAAAGGCATATTAACGGTTGACGGCGAACCAAAAGATACATTCCTGAAAACAGAAAACTTCACAAAAGGCTGTGTTTTTGTAAACGGATTCAACCTCGGAAGATTTTTCAATCCCGCAGGTCCCACAAAAACCCTGTATGTACCCGCACCGCTGCTTAAACAGGGCAAAAATGAGATCATTGTTTTTGAATCCGATGCATGCACCGAACCCGTTGTGGAATTCCTCGCAGAACCCGATTTAGGTTAATAACAATCATAAAAACTGAAAGGTGAAGAATTATGAAAAAATTTTTAGCAATACTGCTTGCGATGTCAATGCTTCTGACTATGCTTGCGGCGTGTAACAACACACCGACAGAGACTCCCGACGAGCCAGACACACCTGAAGTGGTTGACCCCGTTGAGCCAAATGTGCCCGATGAGCCGGAAGTTGTCGAACCCGTCATACCCGAATATTCCGAAACGGAAGTCGGTGCGGAAAACACCATAACGAATGCAGGAACAACAATTACGCTGAATGTTTCCGAAAACAAGCTTTACATAACAAATGCGGCTACCACAGCTTCAAATGTAAACATGCTTGTGGAAAACTCAGAATTTGCATTACCCAAATGTTATCAGACAGAATTCCCTTCAAAAGAAACTTTTGATTTGAATTGGGTATTCATTTCTGCAGCAAAATTTGAAAACAAAAAAGTCAATGACGCTATGACTTCGGGACTTATCTACAATTTTGAAGACTCCGAACAGAAAATAAAATGCCGTGTATACTGCGTTGTTCGTGATGACCTTAGCGGTCCTTTCGAATTCTACACAGAGGTTGAAAACTGCAACGATTCTGCTTTCAGAATCGCCCCCTTTGATTTCGCATCCTTCACCGTTGACGTTATTGATGAAACTACGACCGACTATATAAAAATCAACCGAGAGGGTTGGGTTGCAGGCGGTTTTACAAATAACAGCGGCGATGGCAATCTCAATTCAGTTAAAGGCTTAAACAGAATAAAACTTAGTGATATCAAAAAATGGGCAACTGCCTATGCTACAACTGACAACGGTAACAAGGATGATTTCCCTGCAATTTACGTTGACAGAAACGGTAAAGACGGTTTGTTCATTGCCCTTGAATGGACACACGGCGCAGTAAAATTTGTAAACAATCATGATAATACTGCAACAACAACTGTCAATCTCGATGTAAGCGATGAAAAACCGAAATTCTTTACAACTGAAATCTCCGCAGGAGATACACTTCTTCTCCCATCCGTATACCTTATGCCTTACGACGGTTCTCTGGACGACGGAAGCAATATCTATAAGAATTGGTTTTTTAAATGTAAAACAATACCAACACTCAGAGACAACCCCAATGAACCTTTGACACAGATAGACCCACAAATGTATCCACCTGTCGCAGCAGAATACGGTATAGAATCAATTAAATGGGACTACGGCTGGTGGACTACCCATCAGTTTACAGAACCCCATTCACTCGAAGGCTCTTGGGTACTTCGTAATCCGGATTTCATGTGGTGGCTGAATGAAGCAGGAGTATCTACAATGGCAGAATACGGTGAATACATGGATTCGTATGGATTAAATTGGGCAATGTATGTTTTGCTTCATGATTCAGTAGACCTTAACAACAATGTAACAGACCAATACGGAGAATTCAACTCAATAACACATCCCGAATGGTTCTCATCCGAAACATCGGGCAGTGATTCTAAATTAGCAGACCTTGGCAATGTTGAATGCGTTAATTATATAAAAACAACCTTAACAGACCTCTTCAGTACAAACCATATAGATACTTGGAGAACTGACTTTCAGCCTATAGTCTCTGTATCAGAACACAAAAACAGACATGATGCAAACGGCACTGATGTTTCGTATTGGGCAACAAAAGGGTTCTTTGAAATCATTGATCACCTGTATGATTCTGTTGAAGGATTCAGATATGAATGTTGTTCAATGGGTGGTCGCCAAAAAGACCTCTATACCGCAACAAAAGCCGTAGTTATAAATGTAGAAGATTCATCAAGATATTTGAACATGAGAGCCGCTTTCTATGACAGTAGCTATATTTTGCACCCGGCACAATTGCAGATTCCTTGTAACCTAAACACATTTGACCCCAACAGCGAACAGTATTATTTCCCTGAAATTGCAGCTCCGGAAGTCGCAAATGGAGATACATACGATTTCTATGATTCAATGATGAATATGGGCTTCAGAAGTACTATCTTAGGTGTTCCGCATTGGGCTCCATGGGAAGGCGTTCCGTATTGGGACTATTACAGAGAGTATATTCCAATGTACAAAGAAAAAATCAGACCCCTCGTGCGTGAAGCGGAACTTTATCACATTCTGCCCAGACCTGACGGTACAAACTGGGACGGCATAATGTACGCAGACCCCGACAGCGCAAACGAGATCAAAGGTGTTGTTTTCCTGTTCAAACCCTCTGCTGATGTTGAGAACGTAAAGAATATCGTCTTTGACGGTCTTGACGAAAACACCGTATATCAGCTCACATTTGAAGACAGACCTGAACAGAATTGCACCGCTACAGGCGCTGACCTCATGACAAAAGGTATCGACGTTGAGATAAAATATGTCGGTTCTGAGATCATCTGGATAACAAAAGCAGAATAATTCGCAAAAAATTTCTTTATTTTCGCTGTTTACCTATTGTTTTTTTCGACGGTTTATGTTATAATGTTTATGTATGAGCATTTACCGCCGTTCCGACAAGGGTAGGCGGCGAAAAACTTTTGCCGTACATATTTGCTCGGTTCGGCTTAAAAACGGATAAACATTGAAAGGATTGATATGCTGACATGGAAACAAAAGAATTTGCCAAAGAAATGCGTAAATTGATTCTGGAAGCTATTTACAACTCAAAGAGCGGTCATCCCGGTGGCTCTCTTTCCTGCACAGATATTCTCGCTGTGCTCTACAATGAAGAAATGAGAAGAGATGCAAACGACCCCAAGAACCTCAACAGAGACAGATTTGTTCTCTCCAAGGGTCACGCTTGCCCCGCTATGTATGCGGCTCTCGCACTCAAGGGTTACTTCCCCGTTGAAGACATCAAAACATTCAGAAAGATCGACAGCTACCTCGAAGGTCACCCAGATATGAAACATATCCCCGGTGTTGATATGACCACAGGTTCTCTCGGTCAGGGTATTTCCGCCGCTTGCGGTATGGCTATCGCAGGCAAAAAACAGAACAAAGATTACAGAGTTTACACCGTACTCGGTGACGGTGAGATCGAAGAAGGTCAGTGCTGGGAAGCATTTATGTTCGCAGCTCACTACAAACTCAGCAATCTCTGCGTATTCATTGACTCCAACGGTCTCCAGATCGACGGCGATGTTAATGAAGTTATGTCCTCCGCACCTCTTGCAGACAAAATGAAGGCTTTCGGCTTCAATACTCTTGAAATCGACGGTCACGATCTCGACGCTATCAGAGGCGCTCTCAAGGCTGCTAAAGAATGCACAGACAAGCCCACAGCTATTATCGCAAAAACAGTTAAAGGTAAGGGCGTTTCCTTCATGGAAAATCAGGCTGGCTGGCACGGCGTAGCTCCCAACAAAGAACAGTATGAACAAGGAATCAAGGAGGTCGAAGCAAATGGCTGAGATGAAAGCGCAAAGAGACGCATACGGTGAAGTTCTTATTGAACTCGGTAATAAATACGAAAATCTTTTCGTTCTTGATGCGGACCTTACAAAATCCACAAAAACTGCAGAATTTAAAAAAGCTTTCCCTGAAAGACATATCAACTGCGGTATTGCTGAAGGCAACATGATGACAACAGCTGCAGGTATCGCTACTTGCGGAAACATCGTTTTTGCTTCCACATTTGCTATGTTTGCTGCAGGCAGAGCTTATGAACAGATCAGAAACAGTATTGCATATCCACACAACAACGTTAAAGTCGTTGCAACTCACGCAGGTCTTACAGTAGGTGAAGACGGTGCTACTCACCAGTGTCTTGAAGACATAGCACTCATGAGAGCTGTTCCGGGAATGATCGTTCTCGCTCCTTCCGACGCTGTACAGACAAAAGAAGCTTGCCGCTTCGCTGCTGAATATGACGGTCCTGTTTACATCCGTGTTGGCAGACTTCCCATTCCCGTTGTTTACAAAGAAGGCGAATATAAATTTGAACTCGGAAAGAGCGAACAGCTTGCTGACGGTAAAGATGTAACTCTTATGTTCTGCGGTCCTTTCTATCAGTTGGCTTGCGATGTAAGAGAGATCCTCGCTAAAAACGGCATCAGCGCAAGAATCGTTGATATGCCTTCAATTAAACCTATCGACACCGTTGCTGTTAAAAATGCCATCATTGATACAGGTCTTATTGTTACTATCGAAGACCACAATGTTTACGGCGGTCTCGGAAGCGCAGTAAGCGATGCTCTCGCTGAACTCGATGTTCCCAGAAAGAACGGCAAAGAGATCATCAAGATCGGTGCTCAGGATAAATTCGGTACATCAGGAACTCCCGCTGAAATTCTCAAGGCTTACGGATTCGACGCTGTTGAGATCGCAAAACAGATCGTTGAAACAAAATGCCCCGAATTCATGAAAGAATTCAAATTCTAAGAAATTCATATTTTGATCAATATAGGAAAAACTTTCTTTTCGCGAAAAAGAAAGTTTTTCCTTTACCTTTTTCAAAGAAAACCGACTTGAATCATAACGAGAATGTATCTTTCACTCACAAATAAAAACAAACCATTAAAGATTCAATAAAGCATTGAAAATGCTTTATGCAAAAGTTTTTTTGAAAAGGGGTGTGGGGAAAAACTATTTTTACAAAAAATGTTTTTCCCCACAAAAAATCCCCCTATATCAATGACACAAAAATTTCATGGAACATATTTTGTTTTTTGTCGTCTAACAATCAGACAGAGTTGAATCAGTACCGTTTCACGATATTGTTGGAAAATTCCCTTAATTAGCATCTTGATTTTTCACTGGTTTTGTGCTACAATAAAGGGTAGTTCAAACAGTATCAATATACGGCACGGTCAATATCGAAAAAATCCTGATATGGAACCGTGTATATTCATCTGAAAATCTACATTACGGAGGCTAATTATAATGCAGACGATCCAAAAAAGAATGAAGTTTACGGCACTGTTCCTTTGCCTTTTTCTTGCTTTCTCACTCATAACAGCATGCGGTGAAAACGAACAGCCCGAACAGAACCTTGTTAAGTCAATAACTCTTAACATGACAGAATATACCTTTACAAATTATGACACTACGGTAAAGCTTGAAGCTTTTGCAATCCCGTCAGATGCGACAAATGCAAACGACCTCGTTTGGGAAAGCGCAAATGTAAACGTAGCTTCAATAAACTCAGAACACGAAGTTGTTCCCATGTCCAACGGTAAAACAGTAATTACAGTTTCAACATCGGACGGTTCCGTTATAGCTATGTGCAATATTACGGTAGATGTTGAAGAGGTAGTAGAGATCCCCGTTGTTTCCGTTGAAAGTGTAAGAATCAACACAGAATCTTACATTTTTGAAGAACTTGGTGCAACATACAGACTGACAGAAGATGTTCTCCCATTCTCTGCAACAGATCCTACAGTCACATGGTCATCATCCGATGAATCTGTTGTAACAGTCGATGCGGCTGGTCTCATTACAGCAATAAAAAAGGGAACGGCAACGATTACAGTAAAAACAAATGACGGAGGCTTCACCGCATCCTGCCAGATCACAGTTGAACCCAAACCCGAAACACCGGCAGTAGATCCCGACAACGGAAACCAGAGTCAGGGTAACAGCGGCAACTCCGGAAACACTGGAAACAGTGGCAACAGCGGTAACTCCGGAAATACAGGAAACAGCGGTAACAGCGGCAACTCCGGAAACACCGGAACTTCAACAACAAAATTTGACAGAGAAAAGTACTTTAAACCTGTTATTGACGCCGCAGGATATCTTGTAAGTGACGGTCTTGAATATTTCAACAGCTACAACCCCGACTGTGTTGCATGGCTTTACATCCCCAACACTAAAGGTTCCGACGGTCTCGGTGAGATCAACTTTGCAGCAGCACAGGGTACCGACAACGATACATATCTCTCCATTGGCCTTGACAAAAAATGGAAAGATGAAGGTTCTGTAGTTCTTGACTGGAGAAGCTCCATCAAATCTACAGGCGGTTCAATTACAGACAAAAACACAATTTTTTACGGTCACGCAAAAGGTAAAACAACATTTGACAGACTTGAACACGCAACAAACTCTGACGAATGGTTCAGCAAAGAAAGCAACAGATACGTATATCTTAACACTCTTAAAGAAGAAACCGTATGGAAAGTATTTGCTTGTTACTATACAGACTCTTCACAGCACTATTATCTCGAAACAAACTGGACTCTGGACGCAGAAGCATGGAATGCAAAATTGGAAGCTCTTCCGATAGAAGAACAGCTTGAGCTTGTTCTTGACGAAAAGAAAATGATGAACTTCATGAGTGACGGCGAATCATTCGCTGCCTTTGCAAACAACTGGCGTTCAAGAATCAGTACATCAACACCTGATGATAAAGAATATGACGGTTATGTTTATTACGCAAACAAGCTCCGAAACAGAGATTACGGTGTAACAGTAGGTCCTGACGATCAGATACTTACACTTTCCACATGTTCATCTGATGTAGGTACTATGAGATATGTTCTCCACGCTGTTCTTGTTCAGTCAAGACCCAGAACAGACAGAGACTAAGATAAAGAATGGAGTAAAACAATGGCAGATATAGAAAATAAAAACGAAACAGCCGCAACAGAAAATGCACCTGCTGAAAAGAAAGCTACTGTCCAGAAAAAAGGTGGAACAAGCAATATCATAAGAATCGTTATCCTTGTGCTTTGTATAGGCGTATTTGCATTCTCTGTTTTCAAGATTGGAAGCGATCTCCTTGATGACTCTTCCACAAGTGACGAATACGATGATATCCTTGAAATCGGCGGAAGAGATGATGTCAACAACGATACACCAACGATTCCCGATGATCCACAGAACAACGAAACAGTTGATCCCGATAACGGAAATGACTCGACTGATCCGTCCACACAGACACCTTCAACACCCGAAGACCCTGAAAATGATCAGACAGGAGATAACCCTCAACCTTCCGTTGATCCCGACGATAAAACAGAAGATCCCAACAATACACAGTCCGGAACCGAAACTCCCGGAAATACTCAGACAACACCCGATAATACTCAGCAGCTCCCCGATTCTTACGACGACCAGACTGCTGAAGAGGCAAAAAAAGACCAGACACAGAATACTATCGTTTCAGTTACAAGACCCAATGCGTCTCTTGACAAAACAGATCTTTCTGTTATCCACCCCGACAACATCAACCTTGAAGACATTGCATACCTCAGCGGTATAAACTTCAAGAATCTTAAAGAAAGAAACAGCGACACAGTTGCATGGATCTGTATCCCAGGTAACGACGCTATTACAGGTCTCCCCGTTGATACAGCAGTTGTTCAGAGCACTGATAACAATTATTATCTCTCCCACAGCTTTGATAAATCCGAAAATGTGAACGGTTGGATATACGCAGACTACCGCAATAACATGACAAATATCACATCCAACTACAACACAGTAATTTACGGTCATGCAAGAAGCTACCGTATGTTCGGCGGTCTCAAGAACCTCAATTCCACACCCGAATGGTACAAAAACGGATATAACCATTTCATTAAGATCACAACTCCCAAAGATGAAACGATCTGGCAGATATTCTCCTGGCATGAAACAAACGTTTATTACAACTACATTCAGACAGACTTCGAGAATTCTCAGGAATTCATAGATTTCGCAAATGCACTCCAGGACAAAAACGAGCTTAAAGGTTATTTCTCAACATTTGAATTCACAGAAAGCAGCAGAATAATCACACTCTCCACTTGTAAGGGATCCAACCCCGCAAACAGAGTTGCAGTTCACGCTGTTCTTGTTGCAAGAAATCCCATCGGTTAATTAGTGCAGAACTTTAAATTAAGGGGCTGGCTCATTTAGAACCAATTCCGATTTATATTGTTAAGACAATCCCTCAGTCGCTTCGCGCCAGCTCCCTTTACACAAGGGAGCCTGTAATAAATCCAACTCCTCATCTAAATACTGTAATT
>SVMT01000054.1 GCA_015067305.1 Oscillospiraceae bacterium
TTGATGCTTGCCAACCTCTTCAATGAGGAACGAGAGGGAAGGTTGATATTGCCGGAGGTATAAGTTGTGAGTAAAACGCTTGAATTTAAGGTGTTCTGTTTTGAAGCATACCGCGCCGAGAAGAAACTGAGTGGTCGAAATACTATGCGGTTGTTTAAGCAGTATGGGGTTTTGGAATATCTTGAAAAATTCTATGACGTACTTCACACAACAGGACGGGAATATATTGTCGATGATATTGATGAATTTATAGCTGTGCGCAGGAATACAAACGCAAAACATCATACTTTTTAACTATTAACTCAGGGAAAAACAACCCTGAGTTTTCTTGTGGTGAGCAGATTCCGGTTTGCTTCCGTCAGTTCGCGGTTCCGGTCGCGTTCTTCTTTGAGCTTCTGGAAGACTTGGATTGCGAATTCCGGATTGTCGAGAAGTTCGTCAGAGGCGTACATTCCGTGTTTGCGGATTTTCGGAACTACTTCGTCGAACAGCCAGTGTTCAAAGCGTTCGGCTTCGGGGAGACGGCTCTTTACGATCAAGCGGTAAACGTCACTTTCCGGAATGAAAGACATTTCGATTTGAGCTGTTTTATTTTGAGGGTGGGGTATACCCCGTTTCAGGGCATACCGACAATTTTCCGATATAGCATTATAAGGCTTTGTGTAACCTAATGACTTGGCAACATCGGAGCCGCAAAACAGCACCTTCCCATTTTCCTCAATCGTCCGCACATCGCCGAACATCGGATCATTGAAGATTCTGAAACCATCATTTGTCACAGGTTCCGCGACTTCCATGATGACTTCCACGGGAAGATCGCAGTCAGTGACTTCGACAGTAGGATGATCGAGAGATTCAAGTTCAAGGATTTTGGAGCGGATGGGGTGGTGTTTTGCAACCTCATAATTTTTTTATGTGATGGAAATACATCACATTACCATCTACGATACAGAGAGGGGACGGCTCCAAATGTAAAACCATCCCCCATATAATCGAAAAAGCGAGTACTTCCTCCCCGGGATAGAGTACCCGCTTTTCTTCTATTTCGTCGTGTGTTCAGCTATCAGTTTATCAAGGGTTGGTCTGCTGACGTTTAACGCTTTTGCAAATTCCACTTTATTTATTTCTCGCGCCATGTATCGTGCATACATTTCATCGAAGTTTTTGACAACCTTCCGTTTGCCTCCCTTGTATCGACCGTCTTTCTTTGCGGCGGCGATACCCTCTAATTGACGTTCCAACATACACTCCCTCTCGAACTGCGCTATAGCTGCAACGACGGTCAGCATCAGTCTTCCGGTAGCGGTACTGGTATCTAATGACTCTTTGTTGCTGACAAGCCGAACATTCTTTTGATTCAGTTGTTCAACAATGTCAAGAAGGTCTTTTGTAGATCGTGCCAACCGAGAAAAATCATGAATGTGTACCGTGTCACCCTCACGAACAAAATTCAACATCTCCTGTAACTTTGGGCGGTTCTTGTCCTTGCCTGATACTTTTTCAATAAACCATTTCTCAATATCATACTGCTGCATCGCGTCCACCTGTCGTTGTTCGTTCTGCTCGGCGGTCGAGACTCTGATATATGCGACGTGCATAACATCCTCCGTAAAAATCAAGCTATAACATGGGTTACAATATGTAAAATGGATTCAAAAACAATGTTGTTTTTACATGGTTCTCGATGTAAAAACAGGGTAAGGCGGTTTTACATCAAAAGACAAAGGGGAAGGGTGGCATATCACCACCCTGCAAAATCCTGATACTGTTTGCGCCCTTTGAAGCTCGGCACGACTAACCACTTGAGATTATCGTCTGCCTCGTCTTCGACAAACCGATCCTCGCAGTAAATCCGGTCACACGATAACCGTCTTGCTTCGTCCTCGGTCAGTGCAGTGCGCTGAAACGGCGTGTTCTCAGGAGTTGTTTTTGTTGCAACGCTGAATTCGTCCTTGTACTGCACCCATTCGTCACGTTCTTCTTCCGTCTCGAAAACTACAACGGCATCATTGAGTTCGACGTACTTAGCATAAAACCGTTCAGGGAGTTCACGCCCGACGTAAACTACACCGAAGATATCGTCAAGCGCATGAAAATCATCGTCGTCATATCCCTTTGCCTTGACCATACCAATCTGTTCGTCAAGTTTACTGCGGACGTGTTTGACAAACCAGTCAGGCATACAGCCGATTTCATCGCAAGTTCCTTCAGACTCGACAAGGATGTTCGTCAGGTCGATGTAGCGGTCGATCATTTCTTCCTTCGATGCGTCCGGCGCGGTTGCGTCGATGTAGCCGAGGATTTCTTCTTCAATTTCTCTGCAAATCCAACGGACTTCATCGAGCAGGACTTCAACAGAAAACTCATCCAAATCCGGGATAACTGTTTCTTTGGTTTCGGGTTTCCTTACGCCGAGGTCTTCAAGTTCGACAGCTGCATGAAAACTCATGCGGTACAGCTTCCGGCAGGTGTAGATTCGTTCGAGTAATTTTTCGATGGTCATAGATTTTTCTCCTCCAAAAGTATTGATTTGAAGAGAGGGGACTGGTATAATATCAATGTAACCCTCTCCTTATGATACGGTGCGGTGTTACTTGCCCTTGTGCAAGCTGCAACTTGTACAGGGGCATTTTTTATCAGTCCAGCAGAGGTCTACATAACGCACAGAGCGAACTTTAATGGTAATTGCTGGGTTGCGATAGAAGTTTACTTCTTTTAATTATATGTAGGCGATATTGCTTTCTGATAAGCATATTATATCACTTCAGTTGTAAAATTTCAATTGGCGAATTACACGAATTCTGGAGTAATTTCTTGTATGAAATTTTATCTCGATTACTCTTGAATTCGTGTAAAAAATATGATATCATATATGTTAATTCAATTGGGGGTGATTAGGATGTCACTGGTGTACAAGATAGATGTATTAGCTTGCTTGAAAAAAGCCGGGTACAACACGAACACGATCCGAAAAAGAAAATTGTTCAGCGAATCCACATTGCAGAAATTTCGCACAGGGGAAATGGTTTCCGCTGATAATATCAATATGATTTGTAAGCTACTGCAATTACAGCCGGGGGATGTTTTGGCATATGTAGATGACGAACCCACACCAACTGAACCAGATACAGGTGATTGATTCCTTGCCGAAAAGGAAGGTATACCATGAAACGTGGTATAGGGGGTACTGAACGATTCGTTCGGTAGTGGTATACGGTGATTTGACGTATACCACTAACCCCGAAAATGCCCTCTCGGATGAAACCGAAATTTTATCATCGAAAATGAGGTTTTCAAGGGGATTTTTGCCCTGATTTTGACGAAAATCCGATGAAATATCTTGACATCTGGAGAATTTTGTGGTAAAATAATGGCGTTCGATGAAATATCATTGAACCTATATATATTTATACCCCTTGGTTTTTACAATTGGCTAACCTAATCGTTAGGGCTATGCTGATTGGATACATAGAACTTTAAAAAAATCTACCTCGGTCTTAATTTTTGCAAAAATAAGACTTGAGTAGGTTTAGTTTCTATGCCCAATCGACATAGCCCTTTTTGTCGTGCTCAAATTATTTTTATCATCAGAATGGAGTACACCATGAACAACACCAAAAGAACCCGAATCTGCAAGACTACCATCCGCAAAGATTATGGTTGGACAGAAACCCTTATCGAGAAATTTCTTCCGGAACCGATGCTGAAGCCCAATTATCACGGTCACAGTTCGCCGCCGATGAAACTGTATTACGAAGATGAGGTTCAGAAAATCATGAACACCGAAGAGTTTAAAGCTGAACTTGAAAAAGTCAATAAACGCAGGGCTGCCGTCCAGAAGGGTATTGACCGCAAGACTGCAAAAGCCCTCGAAGAAATCACGCCGCTCCTTGAAACGATAACCGTTAAGGTCATCCCCGAAAAGAAAGTAGTTACATGGGCAATCTGGGCGCAGGGATGGGGGTGGTATGACGTAGACGAAGATTTTTGTCGAACAAAAAATCCGGAAGTAATCGCACGTTGGGCTGTCAGCTATATCCGTAAGAACCTTATTGACTACGATCAGCGGTTAAAGGAATTGCGGTATGAAACCGACGAAACCAACAGAGTGGTCGAGAAAGAAATTTACGAAAGAATCGCCGCTGCATATCCCGCTTATGCCGATGAATGCCGGAGACAGATCGACGATTTGCGATATAGTCTGATGTGATAGAGGTGACTAATTAATAGTTTGTAGATTCAGCAATTTCAAAGATGAATTTTTAAAAGTTGTCAATTTTGTTCATAAAGTAAAAAACAGAATTCCGAAAATATCGAGATTCATTTCCGAGAAGTATGAATATTTTCGAGAAAATTTTTACAGGGCGAAAAATCTTAATGAGTAGGGGAATAAATACGTTCCTCTCATGTAGTTTAACAATTCAGAACGTGACGCCAGCAATTCTAAAGATGATTTTTTGAAAATTGTCAATTTTGTTCATAAAGTAAGAAACTGACTTGCGAACACATCGAAATTTAACACATGAGATTCTGACCTTATTGATTTCAATTACAATTATGGCTCCATGCTTGAATCCGATTTGGTTGCGGCATGGGAGGCTTGTACTGCTGCGGCTGAAAAATACGGTTCCTTTGTCGGCGCAATGGAAGGTATCAAGGGTGACACTATTCTCGGCGAACACACAGAATCATCCGGTGGTTCTAAAAATGAATCCTATGTGTCCGGTTCTTCAAGTGCTGATTCGATCATTTCTCGAATGCGGAAGAATTCGCTTGACTGGTTCACAGCGGACAATAGAAGCGCAGTCGAAAAAGATCAACAGGCTCTTGCTGATGAATGGTATAACACATTCGGGGAAAGATTAATTTCTAAGAACGGCTCATGGTATCGCCCGGGCGAAAGTGATCCTCTGTATACTCTTACCGATGATGAAGTCGGCACAGCAGTTGTTTCCAAGATGGAAGCAAATGCACAGGCATGGCATACAGCAAGCGAGGGTGAAAAAGCGAGACTTGCGGCAGAAAACGAAGAACTTGCGCGACTCCTTGAAAACTTCTTGAAAAAGAAGATTTACAAGACGGAAGCCGGAGTATGGAAGCTCGGAACTGAAAACCTGTTTGATGTATACCATACCGGTGGTGTAGTCGGCGGACATGAAACGCTGAAAGATAAAGAGGTTCTTGCAAAACTCAAAGAGGACGAATTGGTTCTTACCGAAGATATGCGCGAGAATCTGATAAAGCTGTTTGATGCGCCGATTGAGCTTAAAAGTGATCGGATGTTCAGAGAAATCGGCGTGAATCCGAATGTTGTGAATCAGATGGCGGCAGATAATTATTCTCAATATGCGGTGCAGTTTGAAGACCGGATGCAGAGAGTGATTGAAAACGCGGGAAATCAAGCGAATGCTAAGACGGAGCAGAAGATTGAGATTGGAGATATTTATGCGCCGATGCAGGTGGTTCAGAAGCTCGATGAAGAAGAGATCAAGAAGCACGCAAAGCAGATCGGTGAAATTTCTGCGGGACATATCCGGGAAGCGTTTACGAAACTCGGAATTAAGAGAACGGCGTCGTTGATGTAATTGAATATAGGTCGCTCATAATTTGGGCGACCTTTTCTATATATGTATAAAGCCTTGACAAATTCCGCAAAATATTGTATAATATTCTCGGAAACAAAGAAACCAAGAAATATGAATTGTTTTAGGAGAATTAACATATAATAATAAGGAGGCTATAATGTCTACTATTACTGCAACGAAAGGCGAATTTGTGATGGAAAGAAAGAAAGTGAGTATTTCTTCCAAGAGACAGATAACAATACCACAAAAGTTTTTTACAATGCTCGGATTTGCGGATGAAGCAGAATGTATTGTTCGGGGAAATGAGCTTGTGGTTCGTCCAACAAGGACTAATTCCGGCGGCGAATTTGCGGAATATATTCTTGCGGAACTTCTCGCAGAAGGTGTAGAAAAAGATGAATTGCTCGACAAGTTCAAAGAACGTCAGTCAAAAATCCGACCTGCCGTTGAAGCAATGATTGCAGAGGCAGAAGAAGTAGCACATGGCAGTGGTAAGTATTACACATATGATGACATCTTTGGAGACGACGCGGAGGATGAAGATGACTGAGGTTCGATTTCTTCCGCCTGCTGCAAAATTCATCAAAAAGATTAAGGATAAAAATCTAAAAGACCTGTATCAGAACGCAATTGATAAAATTGTGGAAGATCATACCATTGGTGAAATGAAAACTGGTGACTTATCTGGAATATATGGCTATGACATCTTTTACAATAAAACAAATTATGAATTGGCATATAGGGTTGAATATGAGGATGGAAAAATCATTGTCGTTATAATGGCGGGAACCCGTGAAAATTTTTATGAAGAATTAAAAAAATATATACGATAGAAAGTAAAAAATCGAATATAAAGCATAGAAGACCAGTAGAGAAATTTTCTCTGCTGGTCTTTTTCTATGCCAAAATGCAAAAACAAAATGGAGGTGTTACCTTGATTGTAAAATTTTCGCAGTTTGACTGCGGCGAGAAACTATAGCCCTCTCACGTTGATGTAAAACATACAATATTGGTATGTATATCGGTGAATCTCGATATTATCGGAATTCGTTGAGTTATTTTTGAGGGATTTTTTCGGGAAAATGCGGTTTCGGGGAGAGCTTGAAATAAAGAAAACAATATGCGAGATAATATATTATGGATATTAATTCCAATTCAAACGGTGGATGGCAACCATTAATTACCACTTGACATTGGTTTAAAAATCTGATATAATGTAATTGAACATCATCAAATGATGGGTCTAATCATCCATATTTTGTAAAAATCAAGAAATTCAAATCCACAGTTTTCTCTTGTTTTCTCGCATATTCTCTTTTTATCTCACTTATTTGAAATTATGCACTCCGATGCACAGTTCGCAGGTTCCTCCTCCGTTCCGGCTCACGTAGAAATGATGGGTCTGATCGGCGCAGGTAACAACCCCATGGTTGGTATGACCGTTGCTGTAGCTGTTGCTGTAGAAGAAGCCAGCAAGTAAGAAATAACTGAAAAATACAGGTTTTATACCTCAAAAAGACTCCTGAATTACGGTTCGGGAGTCTTTTTCTATCTTCGTTATTGTCTTTGTCCACAATTTGTCCACATGAATTTGTCCACAGAACAAAAAAAGAGGAGAAAGGTATGAAACAAAACATTATTGTCCGCAAAAGAAATTCTGTGAAGAAGGGGGCAACTTACGAATATCGCTTTGAAGTTGCTTCCATCGGAGGACAGAGGAAATGGATTAGCAAGGGCGGATTCGAGGATGAAAACACAGCCCGCATCGAAGGGATAAAAGCCCTCAACGAATACAACACCTGCGGTCAGGTAATAACACCGAGCACAATGAGTTTCGCAGATTTTCTGGAACACTGGCTTATCAACGATTGTTCGGCAACTCTTAACGAAGTCACAACTCTCAACTACCGTAAGAAAATTAAGAATCTCATAGTTCCTTATCTGGGAAAGTATCGTATCAACACCATCGACAGGGACAAGTTGCAGAATCTTTTAATCCAGTTACATGACCAAGGTTATTCCGCAAACACATTGTCCGCAGTAAGAGGAATTCTCTGCAAATGTTTCAACTACGCATACTATAGTGGGTACTTGGTCAGAATGCCTGCAATCAACTTAAAGATACCAAGAAACGAGAATACTGCTGTCCCTACAAGATTGTCTCCTCACGTTTATTTGACGAAAGAACAGCTTTTTGCTATTTTTGAAAGATTCCCTCTCGGTTCTTCTTCGCATATTCCATTAATGTTGGGGTTACATTGCGGTTTACGTTTGGGAGAAGCGTATGCGCTGACATGGGATGATATTGACTTGTCACAGAAGAAAATCTCAATCAACAAGCAGATTCAATGGCGGCAGTACAAAAGAACCGATGAAGAAAAGATAGTGAGCAACGGCAGGGCAACGGATGACAGCGGATGTTGGTATTTTTCATCGACCAAGTATAAATCCGACAGAATTCTTGAAATTGACGACGAATTGTTTCAGTTACTCTCCGATGAAAAAGAGAAGCAGGACAACGCAAGGGGATACTTTGGAGACAGATACATTCATTATTATCAGACCGAAAAACGAGAGATAACCCAAGAACAGACAGAGAGGGAAATCCGCTTCGTTTGTGTTCGGGAAGATGGTTCTTATATCACGCCACGGACGATGCAGCATACATCCCGCATTATCCATTATGATTTGAATATGTTGTATCTTGCGTCGCAGAATATCGTGAATCACTGGACGGTGGTATGCCGGAACTGGGATATGGTGTCGAATCAGCTGCGGATACTTTTTGAAGACAGAGAGACGGTATGAGAAAATCCCCCTCTGCCGCTAGGGTTCCCGAAAGCCAGCCCCGTCATTCACGCAGGAGCGCGCATAACGGGACTGACTTCCGGGAGAACGGCTGATAGAGGGGGAAAGGACAGCTATGCCTGGCGGACAGGCGATGTTTGATTGGATGTACGTTTACACAAAATTTTATGGGGGACTCAACCGCCAAATAACCCGTGAACCATGCACATAAAAAACGTCAGCCTACAGCGACTGACGTTTTTGGACTATTCACATTACCAAGGCAGTACCACAGTTCCAGCCT
>SVMT01000013.1 GCA_015067305.1 Oscillospiraceae bacterium
AAATTTCGACCGTAGAAACGGCGAAACCCCCGATAAAATCGGGGGTTTCTTGGGCAATATCTTTTTCATTGCCCTTTGATGGCAGCGGAATAGGGATTCGAACCCCAACAAACAGAGTCAGAGTCTGCTGTGCTACCTTTACACAATTCCGCTATATTCAATTTTTTTGTCCCTCATGAAAGGTACTCTAATATTATACTCATTTTTCAGAAAAAGTCAAGGGGGTATTTGTGAACTTTTAGCAAATTCTCTCAATTTCGCCGATCTAAGTCATACTAAAACGGTATGCTATTTTTATATAACCCTATAAACCTCTTGACAAAACCAATTTTTTACATTATAATATAGTTATAAAAAATAAATACTAAACATCAGAAAGGAAAAAAACAAAATGGCTGAAATTAAAATTACATCTTCAAACTTTGAAAGTGAAGTATTAGACGCAAATATCCCCGTCATAGTTGACTTCTGGGCTCCCTGGTGCGGACCCTGCAGAATGCTCGCTCCTGTCCTCGCAGAAATCGCAGAGGAGAATGAAGGCGCTGTAGTTGTAGGTAAGATCAACGTTGACGAAGAACCTCAGCTTGCCGCACAGTTCGGTATCGCAAGCATCCCGACTCTTATCGTTTTCAAAAGCGGTGAGATCTCAGCAAAATCCGTAGGCGTTAAGCCAAAGGCTCAGATTCTTGATATGATAAAATAATATCTTTTACGGAAACCCTTCTTTTCGCGAAAAAAGAAGGGTTTCCGAACCTTCCCAAGAAAACCGAATTGAGGTTTACAACAAAATAAACGACAGCCAGCTACGTATAAGTATTAAAATTGCGTTACCCATTATGTGTCTTGATTAAATAAACTGTGCGTTAAGCACGCTAAAAGTTTTTTGAATGGGGGCGGGGAAAACAATTTTACAAAAATGTTTTCCCCGCAAAAACTCCTATATACTTACAACTGAAACATCAATAACACCATCGATTGACTTGAACTTGTCGGAAACCTCGATCTCGTGACCCCCATTTCTGAATTCAACAGTATACTCCGCATAATTCTTAGTAACGGATTTCGCCTTGATCTTCATTGATTTAAGTCTCTTCAACTCTGATCTGACAGCTGAGTTGACCTCGGGACGGAAACGAACTGTAAGAAGATACGGGTGTGTCTCAAGTTTTCTCCAGATAAATGTAACGATCAGATAAATGAAACCGAGAATAAGATTACTCAGAACTGCCACAAAATAGAATCCTGCACCTGTAATGATACCGATACTTATCGCCCAATACATAAATGCAGTATCAACAGGGTCTTTGACAGCAGTTCGGAAACGTACGATGGATAAAGCACCGACCATACCGAGAGAAAGGACGATATTTGATGTGATCGTCATTATCATTACGGTGGTAACAAGCGAAAGCAACACAAGGCTGAACACATATGAAGTGCTGAATCTTACGCCCCTGTAGGTGATCTTATAGATTATTATAAGAAAAACCGAAAGAAGAAGTGTCAAAGCAAGTGAAATCAGCACCTTATCGACGGTAAGTCCTCCCGAAAATTCTTCAAGGACACTGTTTTTTATTATCTCAGTAAAATTCATAAATATATTTTCCTTTCCGTTTATTCAATAAAAGGTTCGAGGCTCATGACGTATTTCGATATTGAACATCTGTCCATGGGGTAACGGTTCAATATAGACTTTACCATTTCAGGCATCGCCGCAGTATATTTGACCTCAAGTATAGTCAGTCCCTCGTCGGGCAAAAGCAATTTTGCAGTATCATGGTCAAAAGGAGTTCTGTATCTGCAAGCCCGTATATTTTCGTCAATAGTAATTCTGACATCGGACAGATGTGGCATAAATGCTGTTCTTTTATAATCAACCGTGACTACGGGAATCAATGATTTTTGCGAAATATCGGCAAAAAAATCCACCAACAAACCTTTCCCTTGTGGCAAGGGAAGTTCCTTTACACCATTTGTCATCAAAGAAATTGCAGTCTCGGCAGAAATTCGTTTGCCTGATTTTACGGAAGTGTCTCCCCTTTTTGATTTTCGCTCAAGATTTATAAAATCATCGGAACCGTTATAGCTTCTGATACGCCATCTGTCACGAAAATCATTACCTGCGTTTTTCTCATTGTAAGAGGTGAAGTTTCTGTCGTCAAAATAGGTACTTGATATCATATATGAACCGTCTGCCCCACTGTGGCTGTCGGTCTCAAACAATGCGCCGAAAACACTTTTTAACGACTCTGCCGTGCTTTTTGAAATATAATATTTCAACTCGTATCTGCCCAAACGAACACCTCCTGAATCAAATATATATTATAATACCATATTTTACCAATTAAGTCAAGCTATTTCAAAAAAATATAGTAAAAAGAGTTTTTACCCTCTAAAAAAGAAAACCAAATTGGAGTCAAATATAAAAAATAATCTCTATACGTCAACTATTAAGACGCCTTATTATTGATATCCCTACATCGGTTTTTTGAAAAGGAGTATGGGGAAAAACTTTTTTCCGCAAAAAAAGTTTTTCCCCACATAACAAACCCGATATTCAATTAAGCGTTTACAGCCATAAGTTTTTCAAAAGCATCGTCGGAACTGCTGAAATAGTTCTCACCAATGATTTCGGAAACGCCTGCACGGTCAAGCATAACTTTAACATTATCCTGCGCACCGCATACGGAAAGTTTTATGCCTTTTGAGTGGAGGGCTTCACACTGCTCGACAAAAGCGCTTGCACCTGAAACGTCCATATTTACCACACCGTTTATCACGATAATAAGATCTTCACATTCGGGAAGAGCTTCAAAAGCATGATTGAATTCATTTACAGCACCGAAGAAAAGTGAACCTGTAACAGTTATTACCTGAGCTTTTTTACCGTTCTTAGGAGCGAATTCAGATGTTTCAACTTTGAGTTTGGAAGATGAAACCATAAAGAGAATTGCTGAATAGAGAACTCCGATAATGATAGCCCACATAAGGTCAAGAACAACTGTTGCAATCATTGTGATAAGGAACTGGCTGATCGCAGTACCGAATTTATGTTTGAAAATAAATTTGATGCCTTCCCATTCGTTCATTCTCCAAGCAGTCATCATAAGCACACCTGCAAGGGCTGAAAGAGGAATTTTAGCCATTACGCCGCCGAGAAGGAACATGGAAGCAAGGAGAAATACTGAATGGAAAATACCTGTAAGTCTTGTCTGCTGACCAGATTTGATAGCAACGCTTGTTCTTGCGATAGCCGCAGTAGCAGGAACGCCGCCGAAGAAAGGAATAACAATATTTCCGAGACCCTGAGCTACAAGTTCTGTGTCAGCATCAAAATTCTCGTTCTTCATTCTGGAAGCGGAAGCACCGCACATAAGGCTTTCGATCATTGCCAAAGCGGCAATGGTGATAATGGGAGAGATAAGCCCCTGGATCATTTCAAAGTTGATAGTTCCAAGATCAAGTCTTTCATCAAGAAGAAGAGTCTGAGGGATAGCACCTACACGGACAACATCCATATTGAAAACAATGGAAACTACCGTTGAAACAATAATACCAATAAGAGAGGACGGAATAACAGCATTCCACTTTTTAGGCCAGATTATCATTACGGCAATTACAATAAGACCGAGGATAACGGCATTGAGCTGAGGAACAAAGCCTAACTTTCCGTAAGAAAGGAGTTTTTCAACTGCAGTGAGACCTTCACTGTGTGTACCGAAGAAATTATCGATCTGACCGAGAGCTATAACGATGGCAATACCTGAAGTAAAGCCCATAACAACTGCAGAGGGAATGAAACTGATAAGTTTACCCAGCTTAAAGATGCCGCAAAGAAGAAGTATTATGCCTGAAATAAAGCAGGCAACGAACATACCCTGGATACCGTATTGAACAACAATGGCAATAAGAACCGCAGACATTGCGCCTGTAGGACCTGAGATCTGGAAAGACGCACCTGAGAAAAATCCGATAACGATACCTGCAATGATCGCAGTAACCATACCTGCAGCTGCCGTAGCACCACTGCTCACACCGAATGCAAGAGCCAAAGGAAGAGCTACCGCACAAACGGTAAGACCCGCCATAAGATCTTTAAGAAGTTTTGAAGCATTATAACCTTTGAATTCATTTTTCAAAGAGGCTATAAATCTTTTTACCATGAAAAAACATCTCTTTTCACAAAATTTTATAATAGTCACGACCGAAAAAACGCAGAAAAAATGCCGAACTTGTCGGCATTAAATCTTTTATGTCGTGCGCTAATAATTGTAGCACAATTAAAGCAAAAAGTCAAATGATTTTTGTTAAGACTTTCAAACTATACTGGAACAAATTTGGAAACACTGACTTACGGTCTGAGTCCCATACCGCCTTCAAGGGTGATCGTTTCTCCGTTCATGTATTTGAAGTCGGGATTTGCCAGCTGAACGCAAGGTCTGCCGATTTCAAGTTCGGGATCAGCATAGTGTCCTGCAGGAGGCATTTTTACGTTTGCTTTGAAAGCGTCGGGATAAGCTTTTTCAAAGTTTTCAAGCTGAGCAGTCCATGCAAGGGGGCAAACTACGTTTGTGTTGATGCCGTCCTTTGCCCATTCAGTTGCCGCAACTCGTGAAAGACCTCTGATAGCTTCTTTTGCAGCAGCGTAAGAGCCCTGACCGTAATTTCCGAAAAGTCCTGCACCTGATGCGAAATTGATGATACTTCCCTGTGTTTCCTTGAGATATGGATAGCAAGCCTTCATATAGTAGAAAGTAGCGTAAAAGCCTGAATACATAGCAAGATTAAGCTGTTCAGTAGTGTGGTCCTGGATAGTTACACCCGAAGCGGAAGCCTGAGCGTTATTTATGAGAACATCAATTCTTCCGAATTCTTTCATAGCCGCTTCTGCAACGCCTTTTGCAATATTTTCATTATCTGCGCCTTCTGAAATATCAGCCTGAAGTGCAAGAACTTTTACGCCGTATTTACCTTCAAGTTCTTCTTTTGCCTTTTCAAGCTTGGCAACGTTTCTGCCTGTGATTACAAGATTTGCTCCCTCTTTTGCGTAAGCGGTAGCAATACCGTACCCGATAGAACCGCATCTGCCGTCGGAAAGGACCGCATAGCCTGCGCCTGTGATGATAGCTGTTTTACCTTTTAAAAAACTCATTTATATTACTCCTTAATTGAAATTTCACATTTATCTTTTAAACCATTTTATAAAAATCTCATCCATCAGTTCCGATATTTTCCCAATCAACATCATCAGAACTTACATAACCGCTTTTTTCAGCAGCTTCTATTTTTACAGCCTCTTCATTTGTTACTTTAGTAAAGTCAGGGTCCCAAGCCATAACTAATTTTTTAATAAACTCGTATGCAAACATTTTATCTTCTTCAGGCAAAGCTTCCATTAAACGAGCCGCCTCAACAGTAATACCGGACATTAAAATACCTCCTTATTTATAAATATCTCCACGGTTTCCTATATCTATTACAAAAATTATCTCAAGGACATAGTCTTTTTCTTGCTTATAGATAATTCTCCAAGAACCGACCCGGAGTCTCTTTCGACCGTCCTCATAACCTTGCATTGGCTTTATATCCCCTAAAGGAGGAGTGTGAGTTAATCCCTGTATTGCTTCCCTTATTCGTAATACAGATTTTTTATCCAACTTGGACAAAAACTTCAAAGCATCCTTTGAATACATTATTTTAACTTCATACAATATAAACACCACACAAGCAAAATTTAAATAATCTTACACCTATATTATATAGGATTTCTCAGTCTTTGTCAAGATATTAAAATTAACAAGAATTTAAGATTTTATTTTTAATAAACGGTCACTATGAAACACCCTGTATTATCAGGTGAAATATGATAGTTTTCAAAGCCTTTGGGTATATCAATATAGCCGTCAGTCGGACGTTGGCGAGTTATGAGAAAGTTTTCAACAGTATAAACAGTATTTTCTTGCAATGAAAAAATATATTCTTCCAAGGTCAACCTGTTTGCGTAGATTATTTTCGCATGAATTTTTCCTACATAACGGATATGCCACGGTTCAAATCTTATTCCCGTTTCGGAGTAACCGTATATGGGATAGCGAATTATAAAGCCGTACTCATGGCATTTTGTATTCACAAACCTGCCTGCGTCGGTCTTCAGGAAGTTGTCACCTGCGTTATATTGGACGTAAATATCAAGGCACAGTCCCGTTTCGTGTTCACTTGCCCCCGGCTCGGTGGCAAGTTCGGGCGATTCCTCAAACAATTCTGCCTGTTCTTCTGCTGTCCGTAAGTGGCTCGAAACATATAACCTTTTTCCTGTTTCGGAAAAAACCGCATCGGAAAGCTCTCCGTACGCCTCAACCATGCAGGAATTCATCTTAACTCCCGAATTTTTGTATTCTGTTATATCAAAAACAGTGTTTTCCGATATTTTATATTCGGTATTTATGAGCATCAGACTTTGATCGACCGCAAAACGTTCATCTGTTTCAATATCGGTAACTTTTATTTTTTCAGTCTCAAAGGCTACCTTTTCAAGGCGGATATCAGTTTCAAACAGTTGAACTGCGGAGATGTATATTATATTTCGGCAATAGAAACCCACAGCGGAGAAAATTATCGCCGCCGAAACAAAACAGAGGACTATAAGCCTCTTATATTTAGTTTTCATTATGTAAATATCCTGCTTTCGGGTAAAAATTATCCTTCGGAGATAATAAGAACTCCGAAGGACAGTATTCAGTTTTTGCGTAAGGTTACGGCAGATTTAAACAAGTCTCCGTCAACGGTGATCTCGAAAAGTCCGTCCTGCAATTTCGCCAAGTCACGCGCGATTGACAGTCCCAAACCGCTGCCCTCACTTGAACGTGAGGAATCTCCCCTGACAAATCTCTGCATCAGTTCATCGGCTGTGATGTTCAGCTGTTCTTTGGAGATATTTTTCACGGCAATGGTGACATTTTTTTCAGTCTCTGTAGTTTCAACATATACTCTTGTACCGGGTTGAGCATATTTACATACGTTTCCGAAAATATTGTCCATTATCCTCCACAGAAGTCTGCCGTCGGCTCTTGCAGTTGTTTCGGGTGAGATCTTCATTGCTGTTACAACTGTCAGGTCTGACTTATCCGTTCTTCCCGAATACTCAGCAACTGCCTGTCCCACGAATTCGGAAATATTTATCTGTTCCAGATTAACTTTCTCCGTACCGCTTGAAGCTTTTGCGGCAAATATAAGGTCTTCTGTAAGTTTCTTAAGTCTGCTTGACTGTCGGTCAAGGACTTCCAGATATTCATCTGCCTTGGGGCTGTTTTTATCGGTATTTTTCAAAAGGTCAACATAATTGATTATGGAAGTCAACGGAGTTTTCAAGTCATGAGAAACATTTGTGATAAGCTCTGATTTCATTCTTTCTGACTTCATTCTTTCTTCAACTGCCGCATTGAGACCGTTACCGACACTATTAAGATATCCTGCAAACTTTTTATAGTCAAGGAACATTATAGATGTGTCTATCTTCGTGTCGTAATCGCCGTAATAAATGCGTTCTCCGCCCTTTTTGATCTGATTCAGAATAACGGCTTTCCAGCAAAGGAACCCAAGAAAGATAATATTCATCGCAAACCAAAGAACCGTGGAAAAATCGTTTCCATATCCGAAACCGTTCAAACATAAAAACAAAGAAACAAGGAAGTAACCGCCGAAACAAAGAACTGTTCTCCAGATCATCGGAATCTGAACGAAAACCTTTCCGATAACTTTGAAAGCCTTAACACATAAGTGACGACACCATTTTAAAGCTTTCCAAAGGATCTTCAAAAACCACCAGATAACTGTATTTTTAAAGAAAGTACGGGTCTTGAATCTGTTTGTAATACTTGCGAAAAACACAAGAAACAGAGGTGCTACAACAAGTATTGCGGGGATAACCAGATTATTTACATAAGCTTCGATCTCATCGTATGATTCTCCTATAAAGTTAACAAATGCAGCTGTAAGAACAAAAATAACGACATATATACCGACAAAAATCTCAAGAGGTATTCTGTCATAGAATCTCAGTTTTGCAGGTCCTTCCTTACCTATGTAACCCGAGGAAGCCATTACCCAACCAAGACATATAAGCATACCTATCACGCAGACTGACATGTACGTAAGAACATTATATCTTTCAGCCCTGCCAATATCAAACTCACGGTAAAGATCATAAATTTCGTCCCAACATTCGGTAGTTTCAAGATCTGAGATATACATCAGGATCTCACCGAATTCATGAACCACATTACCGTTTTCATCGTATACGGTTTCATAACCGTAATTATAATAGCTGTTTCCGTATTCATCATAAGATTCAAGGTAGATAGCTGCGACCTGAGGTCTTCCTTTTGTATAGGTAGAATAAAGAACATCTCCCTCAAAATTCCTTATTTCAAACTGAATATTAGTACCATCAGGGAACTGTTTATCTATTATGGATTCAATATTTTTTGTAAGGTCAAGCTTGGACATTCCCGAATCGGGCTGAAAATACTGAATCATTGCCAATTCAACAGATTCTTCTATTTTTAAGCCTTGCAAATAAACTTCATGACCGACTTCGGTGTTATAATAATTGAATTCTTCCGATTCCCAATATACACCGAGATTTACATACTTAATAAACGTCAGAGTATTCGTCCACAAAATAATGGTCATGGACACGAACAGAATAACCGCAATTATTTTAAGTATTGGATTTCCCAATAATTTTCTCATTCTTTTTCCTCCTTAGCTTTGTTTTTCATCTCTTATGGTATAGCCTCTGCCCCAGACGACTTTAATATAACGGGGATCGGAAGGTACGATCTCAATTTTCTCTCTCAGATGTCTGATATGAACGGGAACTGTTCCTTCTGCGCCGTATTCGGGAGCTTTCCATACCTTTTTATATATTTCTTCCGAGGAATAGACCTTACCCGGATTACTCATGAGCAATTTTAATATTTCGTACTCAATGGGAGTAAGACTGATAACATCACCGTCGTTGGTTACTTCCTTTTGTTTGTCGTCGAGTTTCAGACCGCCAATGATCAATATCTCATCCGTCTTTTTCATACCTCCGAGAATTGCGTAGCGTCTCAGTTGAGATCTGACACGGGCAATAACCTCAACAGGATTGAAAGGCTTTGTAATATAATCATCTGCACCAACATTAAGCCCCAGGACCTTGTCGGTATCTTCGCTCTTAGCGGTTATCATTATAACGGGAATATTGCTGTCCTTACGTATCTCCGTCATTGCAGCGATCCCGTCCTTTTTGGGCATCATTATATCCATGAGGATCAGATGAATATCCTCGCGGTTGACTATATCAACAGCCTGCTGTCCGTCAAAAGCTTCAAAAATATTGTAGTTTTCAGATGAAAGATAAATTTTCAGCGCATTAACGATATCTCTTTCATCGTCGCAAATTAAAATGTTGTACATTTTGATGAACCCCCTTAGTTTACAGATACAGTATACCATAAATGAGATTAAGAAAAAAGAAGTCAGATCATTAAGAAAATTTTAAGATAAGAGCTTAATAATTTTTTAAGAAATAAAATACTGTTTGTTTAATAAAAAATGAGTTATACTAATAAACAAAGTATTATATAAATGAGGAATCGGAATGAAAAACAAAAAAATATTGGTGGTGATCCTCGTTCTGGCGGTACTTGCTGTTTTGGTTTCAGCGGCAATGAAGAAAACAAGTCTGTTTTTCAACGGAGACCACAAGGACGAGGTGTATTATACGGTTCAAAGCACCGTGTGAAGAGACCATTTTCCGTCTTCGCAAATGGCATAAGAGCCTCGCATTATTGACGCACCGGGATTTACCACTGTAACCCCGTCAATTATTTCAAGATGAGGTCTGTGAGTATGCCCGTAAAGAGCTATTGAGCAATCCTTTGACTTTGCAGTATAAACGAGATTGGAAACTCCCGATTTAACACCGAGCATATGACCGTGACACATATATATTTTTCCAAATTCTGTCTCATAAACGGAATCCAAAGTGCCGCCATGCCAATCGTTATTGCCCTTAATTGAAAAAAGCCTGAGATTCGGAAACATATATCCAAGTCTTTCAGCATCCCCGATGCAGTCACCCAAATGGATGGCGATATCGGGTTTTTCTTTTTTTACGGCAGTTTCCATATAAGACAGGACTCCGTGGGAGTCGGACATAACAAGTATTTTCATTATATTTGTTCCTTTCGGTTTATTCCCTTAAATTTTACCACAGAAGAACATTTTTGTCAATAGCGAATATTATGGAATATAGACTCACGACCCGAAAGGACAGATCACTATGGATAATTTACACGGAATAGAAGAAGAGAAACTGAAAAGCGCAATAGAAATGATAAAACAGGTAATGGGACCTGCGGAGACTGCAAAAATAGAAAAAGTCTTTGACTCAAAAGGTTCTGCTCAATTAAACTTATCGGAAAAAGAACTGAGAACAGTCAAAACAGTTTTGGAAAACCCCGAAATGCTGAGGACAATACTATCTTCGCGCAAGGCACGGGAAATATTATCCGAATATCTGAACAAAATGTAAGGAGGGTTAGATTTGGACGACATGATCTCAAGAATATCCTCTATTCTGGATGACCCTGAACAGGCTGCAAAAATAAAGCAGATCGCCGCATCAATGATGGGAGACTCTTCGGAAAAAAGTGAACCTATCGAAGTGAAAACGGAGACGGAGGAACTTCCGACGACGAAAGAGGTTCAGGCTCCTGTATCAAGGTCTTACGAAAAGCTATTCACATCAATGAATTGCTCAAAAAACGTGACACTACTCAATGCAATTCGTCCATACATGAGAAGCAGTCGAGCAGAAAAAATCGGCTCGGCAATAAAAGCAATGGAAATGATAGAACTGCTTTCGAAACTCAAATAAGGGGGATTATTTTTGTACACGGAATCAGATGCGCTTACAAACGAACATAATTACCGACAGCGAAGGCAGGACGCTATGCGTGAAGCAAAAGAAATGGCGGCACGTTCCGCCTATCACATACATAAAGGACAAAGTTTTGCAGAGACTTCGGAAGCGGCGGTCTCTTCCCTGAGAAGCTTCATAAAAAAGCTTGAGCTTGACGATATCGTTCTCATAGGGCTTTTTCTCATAATCCTCGATGAGGGAATCGAAGACAACTTCATGATACTTGCGCTTATTGCCGTTCTGTTTTTTATCGATTGATATTGTTTATTGGGAGGGAGGAATTTTTTATGGGGAAAACTTTCTTTTCGTGTGAAAAGCAAGTTTTCCCCATACCCCTTTCAAAGAAAAGCAACCGTGCTGAAAGCACAAAATCAATGCGAAAATTTCAAGAGCTAACGCAGATATAATTTGGGCAACCTTTTTCAAGAAAAGGCTGCCCATAGAATTATTTATTCAACTGTAACGAAAGAGTATTCCGCATTTTCTACGCTGATCTTGTAATTGCCGTCAGCATCGGGAGTAAGTATATAGCTTCCGTGAGCGGTATGTTCTGTAACAACAGCATTTTCCGCAGAGACTTTAAAGAATACAGTTGCTGTTTCTTTTGTTGCGCAATCGGGATCTGTGATATTCATAAACATCATTGCCTCTCCGTCGCCTATCTTCTTTTCAAAGTAACCGCAAAGAACAGTCTGTTCTGTATTCTCCGGCATGGACAGATCTGAGAACATATCAGAATTGATAACATTATCATCGTGAAGGTAAAAAGCTGAAGCTCCCGGATGTTTTTTACCTATAAGACTGTTATCTATGCTTTTATATTTGATAATTACAGGTGAAAGGGTATTTGTTTCAGCATTAACTTCTTTCAATTTATCATACTGCTCTGTCTTGTTACCCTCGGAATCAAGTACATTATTGTACCACCAACCGGGTGCCCAACAACCCCAGATCATACTTGTAACACCGAAGGACATTACCATATTTGCTTGGAACTTCATCTGATCAACAGATACGGTTCTGCCGTCATCTACAGGGAAATTCGCCTGGAGCCACATCCAGAATTCCCTGTCATTTTCACGACAAGCCTTTGCTATAATAGAAGTATCGGTAATCAAACCGTTAAGGTCGCCACCCTTATCTCTATACATATATCTGTCATAACATATATATTCGGAATTTACTTTCTTAACATATTCATCAATGTATTCTTTATATTCATTATAGCTTGTATCTTTATCCACACCCAACCTGTCATAACCGCAGTTAGGATAAAGATTTATATATGTTAAAAGATTTGGATAGACTTCCTGCATTACAGATCTTTGCATTTCATGGAAAGGAAAATCGCCACTGTTTGGTTCATCTACCAGCCAAATACCCCAAAGAGCCTCATGGTCAAAGGTTGAAATATCGGGAAGTGCTTCTCTCAGAGATGCTTCGTCGTAAGTCGGAGCAGGTGAAGCAGCTTCACCTTTCTTACGGTCATTGCCTCTGAAATACGGGAACTTATGATAAATTACATGAGTAAACGCGCCGATTCCGTATTTTGCCATAAGGTCTAAAGCTTCAAATTTATGAACACCTGTCATGAAGTCAATTCCGCAATCCGCAATAGCCTTAATATCTTCATCCTCAATATAATTGACATTATAAGAACCGATAAGGATCTTTGACCTGTCGATTCTGTCACCTGTACGTTTTGTTTCGTAAAGGTCAGCGACCTCATCCCTGAGAGTCAGGAGCTTATCAAAATTTGTCACCTGAGCCTTTGCATCATCTTCCAAAGCAGAATACTTAACATAAGCAGCCTCAATAGCAGCTTCTGTTTCCAAAGATGCCTCAGAAATAGAATCAATCATTGTGATTACAGATTGATAATCGGTGTTTTTAAAACTCATAAGCGTAATAGCCTCTTCTGCTGAACCGCATGCCGTAGTAAAAATTATCGACGACAGCAACGTTGACGCAACTATTTTTTTGATATTAAATTTCATTTTAATGCACTTCCATTTGTGTTAATTACTTTTAGAACATTATAGCACACAAAAAATCATATGTCAAGAGGTCTTCAAAAAAAAAAAATAAAATTGTCATATTTCATTTTTTATCCGAAAACGAATATCTCAGAAGAAAAAAGAGTAGAATTGAAACAGGAAAAGAAAGGAAGATGAACCATGAAAATATTTGACTACATTACAAAAAAACGTGAGGAACGCAGAAGAGAAGATGAAAAAATGCTGTTGATGGCAGAATTGCAGAAAGTCAGACGCATGATAAAAGCCGCAGAGTACGCTTTCGACTATGCAATCGAAAAAGAAGACATTGACAGGAGTATCGCCGTAATTTCCGAAAACCAACGTAAATACACCCAGATCTATTCAAAATTAAGACGGCTGGGGTGAATAAATACTTTTCATAAGGGTAAAATATCCGTAAAGAAACCAAATCTGACTTTTACGGAGGTTTAAACCATGAATAAACACAGAAGAACGGCGGCAGCGTCAGCAATCTTTACTGATAAAGGATTTTACGCAATTCTTGCGGCAAGCATAATAATGATATGCTTTGCGGCGTATCTCGCTTTAAGTTGGGAAAACGGTACAGAAAATGAGCCGCCCCAAAATGATGACAAACTGAACACATTGAGCATGGACGAAGTTCTTGAAGACGGTTATGTTCCGAACTGGCCGACAGAAGAAAACTCTTCCACCGTCGGAACGACGGAGAATGACATCACAGACAAGCCCTCAAGCAAAAATGAATCAGACAAAGTTCCTGCGGAAAATGGATCTACTGAACCTGAAAAGGTTGAACTTTCACAGCCTGTGGCAGAAGAAGATGTGATCTCCGTCAACGGTTTTTCAGGCTCGACACCTGTATTTTCCGAAAGTCTCGGAGACTGGAGATTGCATCAGGGAGTGGATTTTGTAACGGAAGAGCCTGCTGATGTCACAGCCGCCGCTGACGGAATCGTGGAAGACGTTTACGATGACGGGCTGATGGGAACTACAGTACTTCTCCTGCACGCCGATGGGACAAGAACTTTGTATCAATCATTGTCTGTCAACCCTGAAGTTATCAAGGGAATGTCCGTCACAAAGGGCTATGTTATCGGAAAAACGGGAACGACTGCCAATGCGGAAGCACTTGTTGGCTGTCACCTACACTACGCAATAATCAAAGACGGCGCATATGTTGAGCCTGAGGAATAATTAAGGGGATATTTTACGGGGAAACATTTTTTGTAAAAATTGTTTCCCCGAACCCCTTCAAAAAAACTTTTACCGTACTTCGTACATAATCAACACAATAAAACAATAACAGCTAACGCAAGTAAAATTTTCCATTGCGTCAGCTGTTGAATCTTTTATTATAAAGGTACCCAAATTCGATTTTCTTTTGAAGATGGTTTATCCCTTTAAACAAAAACTTATTTATGAAATAACTTCTTAGTCTGATAAACAGGTTCGCAGGTAAGTTTTATGCCCAATTTACGGTAGATGTCTTCGTCCACAGGGGAAAGTATTACCGTAGAATGAGCCTCACAGCCGCGGAGAAGATTCAATTTCTCGTAAGCCATTTTTGCCTCATCATTCTGAGTTGCACTTATAGTCAAAGCGATAAGTACCTCGTCGGAATGAAGTCTTGGGTTTCTGTTACCCAAAGTTTTGACTTTCAGTTCCTGAATTGGCTCGATAACGCATCTTTCAATGAGAAGAGTCTCTTTCGGAAGATCGGACAACGCTTTGATGGCATTGAGAAGAGCCGCAGACGAAGAGCCAAGAAGTGTAGAAGTCTTACCGGTTACGATACGTCCGTCATTGAGTTCTATGGCAACTGCAGGCTGATTTCCCGTTTCGGCAGATCTGTCAAGGGCTGCACGGACAACTTTTCTGTCATCTGTGGTGATCTTTGCCTGACGCATGAGCATTTCGATCTTATCCAGAGCGTCACCGATATTTTCGCCCTTACGCTTATCGCAGAGCGTTGCAAAATAACGTCTGATTATCTCGTCATTGGATGCAGCACAAACAGCTTCATCGTCAACTATGCAAAATCCTGCCATATTTACACCCATATCCGTGGGAGACTTGTAAGGGCTTTCGCCGAATATTTTTTCAAACATTGCGTTCAGTACGGGGAAGATTTCAACGTCACGGTTGTAGTTTACGGCAGTCTCGCCATAGGCTTCGAGATGGTACGGGTCGATCATGTTAACGTCGTTAAGATCTGCAGTCGCAGCTTCATAAGCAAGGTTTACGGGGTGTTTCAAAGGAAGATTCCAGATTGGGAAAGTTTCAAACTTTGCATATCCAGCTTTTACGCCGCGTTTATTTTCGTGATAAAGCTGAGAAAGGCATGTGGCGATCTTTCCGCTTCCCGGCCCCGGTGCAGTTACGACTACAAGAGGACGGGTCGTTTTTATGTAATCGTTTTTGCCGTAACCTTCATCGCTTACAATGTGCTGAACATCATAAGGATAACCCTCTATGAGATAATGAAGATAAACATTCATACCGAGAGACTCAAGCTTATGTTTAAATTTCAAAGCTCCCGGCTGACCCTCAAACATTGAAATAACAATACTGCTTGTGTACAGTCCAAGACCGTTAAATGCGTCGATAAGTCTGAGAACATCAGCGTCATATGTAATACCGAGGTCTCGTCTGACTTTATTTTTTTCGATATCGCTTGCGTTTATAACGATAACGATTTCAACATCTTCACCAAGACTCTGAAGCATTTTGATTTTTGAATCAGGCGCAAATCCGGGTAAAACTCTTGAGGCGTGATAGTCGTCAAAAAGTTTTCCGCCGAATTCAAGGTAGAGTTTTCCTCCGAACTGAGCAATCCTGTTTCTTATCTGCTCGGACTGACGGCGAATATATTCATTATTGTCAAAACCTATTCTTGTCATATAATACTCCCTAATTTAATTCATTTTTACTTCTTTTATATTTATTTTATTCAAGATCAAGTTTTTCCAAAAGTGAGAAGCTGTTGGAAAGGAAATCGGAAAGTTCCTTAGCTGTAAGCTGTCTCTGACCGATAAGTGAAAGTGTGTAGATCTGTTTTGCGATCTCTTTTGTGCTTTCACTTTCCACATTTTTACCCAAAAGCTTGGAGATAAGGCTGTTAGATGTATTCAAAACCAAAGTGGAATCGAGAGGTCTTGATGCAAATGTATCATCTTCGCCCTCGTGAGCCATGCGGTAAAGCTGGAGCATTTCTTCAAAACGTCTGCTTTCTTCGGAAACCGTAAGGATAGCGGGAACGGAAGCATCTTTAAGCTCTGTGAAAGAAACATTCATTCTTTCATTTCCTGAAACTTCTTTGAAAAGCTTCTCAAAGGCTTCGTTCTTGGACTCTTCTGTTTCATTTTTGATAGCATCTGTTTCAGCGTCGATTCTGCTGAACTTCATGCCGTCTTCGTACTGTTCAAGAGCTGTAATGAACTGGTTGTCCATGAGGTGATTGAAGATAATCACGGGAACATTCTGAGATTTGAACATATTTATATAAAGCGCCTGCTGTGTAACATCGCTTGCGTAATATACTTTTTTATCTGTTCCTGCTTTTTCAAGATATTCCTTTATTGTAAGATATTCCGTTTTTTCGGAAGTGATAGTCTTATAAAGAATAACATCCTTTACTTTATCGTAAAATTTCTTGTCTCTCATGCAAGCGTATTCAACGAAAGTCTTGATATCATCCCAGAACTTCTCATAATTCTCTCTGTCTGTGTTGTAAAGTGCGTTGAGTTTGTCACAAACTTTCTTTACGATATGAGCAGAGATCTTGGAAACATACTGAGAATTCTGTAAGTAGCTTCTTGAAACATTCAAAGGAAGTTCGGGACAGTCAAGAACGCCCTTGAGCATAAGGAGATATTCGGGAATAACTTCTTTGATATTGTCAGCAACGAAAACTCTGTTGTAGAAAAGTTTTACCTGACCTTCAAGATTCTGGTATTCATGGCTGATCTGGGGGAAATAAAGAATTCCTTTGAAATTGAGAGGATAGTCAGCATTGATATGGATATGGAAGAGAGGTTCTTTGTAATCCATAAATACCTTGCGATAAAATTCATTGTATTCGGCATCTGTGCACTGAGAGGGGTTTTTCTGCCAAAGAGGTTCTGTATCGTTAATGGGTTTGGGTTCCACAACGGTAACGATCTCTTCTCCAGCTTCGTTTTTCTCTTTCTTTTCCTGAGGAGCTTCCCCCACAACTTCAAGATAAATGGGATAAGGCATAAATGCGCAGTATTTATCAAGGATGGGAGCTATTTTTTCTTTGCTGAGGTATTCTTTTTCTTCGTCGGTAACTTTCATGATAACTTCCGTACCTCTGTCGGACTTATCACATTCTTTCATTTCGTATTCTCCGTCAGCTGTACATACCCATTCAACAGCGAGAGCATCTGTAAAGGACTTTGTCTTTACAGTTACAGTATCAGAAACCATAAAAGAAGAATAGAAACCAAGACCGAAATGACCGATGATTCCATCTTCAGATTTACCTGTGTCGTATTTTTCAACAAAATCAAGAGCGCCTGAAAGAGCTATTTGATTAAGGTACTTCTTTACCTCTTCTTCCGTCATACCGATACCGTTATCTGTAACAGCAAGTGTGCCTGCGTCTTTATCGATAATTACTTTTATAACAAAATCGCCGTCGATATTTTTAGCCTCGCCGATAGCTGCGAGATGTTTAACTTTTGTAATAGCATCGGAAGCATTGGAAACTACTTCACGAAGAAAAATATCCTTCTCGGAATAAAGCCATTTTTTGATTACCGGGAAGATATGTTGTGTCTGGACTGAAATGCCGCCTTTTTCACTCATATGAAGATCCACCTTTCTGTAATTAGGCAAAAATTTATCCACTATAAATTATAGCACACCATTTCGGTTTTTTCAAGTACGAAATGGCAGTTGAATTTTAACATATTCGTGACCTTAAAAATAAAATTTATTTAATATGTAAAATCGGCTCAAATGCTCTTGACAAGAGACAAAAAATAGTGTAAAATATATAATGATCTATTATTGATCTCAAAAGGGTCAATAAATTTATATATATTGTTATTTGAGATAAACAGTATACATAATCCATAGACAAAAAAATCTAAAATGGAGGTGCTTATAATAGTGATAAGTACGGTCACAGCCGTAATTATAGCAGTCATCGCAGGTGTGCTTTGTCTTGTTGTAGGTATAGCAATAGGTATAGCATACAGAAAAAAGATTGCGGAAGCAGCTATCGGTTCCGCAGAAGAAAAAGCGAAGACCATTGTTAATGAAGCTATCAAATTAGGCGAAACAAAACAAAAAGAAGCTCTTCTCGAAGCTAAAGAAGAGATCCACAAAAACAGGGCTGAAGCGGATAAGGAAATCAAAGAACGCCGTTCAGAACTTCAGAAAATGGAAAAACGACTTACTCAGAAAGAAGAGACTCTCGACAAGAGAGCTGATTCTTACGAGAAGAAAGAGTCCGTTCTCACAGCAAAGATCAAAGATGTCGAAGCCCGTCAGCTTGAGATCGAAGAGATCAAAGCAGGACAGAGAGCTGTTCTTGAAAGAATCAGCGGTATGACAGCCGATCAGGCTAAAGTCTACCTCATGGAAACTCTCGAAAACGACCTCAAGCACGAAAAAGCGCTTATGGTCAGCGAGTACATGAACATGGCGAAAGAAGAAGCCGAAAACAACGCAAAAGATATTATCTCCCTTGCAATTCAGAGATGTGCATCTGACCATGTTTCAGAAACTACGGTTTCAGTTGTATCTCTCCCCAATGATGAAATGAAAGGCCGTATCATCGGACGTGAAGGCCGTAACATCAGAGCTCTTGAACAGCTCACAGGTGTTGACCTCATCATCGACGATACTCCCGAAACCATCACACTTTCAAGCTTTGATATGGTTCGCAGAGAAATCGCACGTATCGCACTTGAAAAACTTATTCAGGACGGAAGGATCCATCCTACCCGCGTAAGCGAAATGGTTGAAAAGGCTCGCAAAGAAGTTGAAACGACCATAAAAAAGGAAGGCGAAAGAGCAATCTTCGAAACAGGAGTTCACGGTATTCACCCCGAACTCATGAAACTCCTCGGTCGTCTCAGATACAGAACTTCTTTCGGTCAGAATGTGCTTAACCACTCAATTGAAGTTTCTCACCTTGCAGGTCTTCTTGCAGGCGAACTCGGTGCAGATGTTACAGCCGCTAAACGAGCAGGTCTTCTCCACGATATCGGGAAGGCTCTTGACCAGCAGACAGAAGGTTCTCACGTAAGTATCGGTGTTGAAGTGGCAAGAAAATACAAAGAACACGAGAACATCGTTCATGCTATCGAAGCTCACCACGGCGACGTTGAAGCAAAATCTATCCTCGCAGCCATCGTTCAGGCGGCAGATGCAATTTCCGCTGCAAGACCCGGTGCAAGACGCGAAGATATCGAAAACTACATCAAACGTCTTGAAAGACTTGAAGAACTCACAAAAGACTTCAAGGGTGTTGAAAGAACTTATGCGATCCAGGCAGGTCGTGAGATTAGAGTTATCGTTAAACCCGAAGAGGTTTCAGATGACAGCATGATTCTCCTTGCAAGAGACATCGCAAACCGTATCGAAAACGAACTCGAATATCCCGGACAGATCAAAGTTCATGTTATCAGGGAAAACAGAGCTATTGAATACGCAAAATAAACACAAAGCACAGCCCAAATTTCAAACATTTGGGCTGTTTTTTTAAGAAAGGACGATAGTAATGATTGAAATGATCCAACAGTTCGACGAAAGCCTCGCACTTTTTTTCCAAAGTATCCACAATCCCATAACAGACCTGCCGATGATAATAATCACACATCTGGGTGATGACGGCATTTTCTGGATAATCCTTGCGCTGATACTGCTCATATTCAAAAAGACAAGAAAAGCAGGATTTATGCTCGCAGGAGCCTTAATTTTCTGTCTTGTTGTTAACAACCTTGTTCTGAAAAGCATATTCTCACGTGAAAGACCCTTTGTGGTTCTGGAAGCGATCAACCTTATAATTGACCCTCCGTCGGGATACTCATTCCCATCAGGTCACACGGTTTCTTCCATAGCCTGCGCAACGACACTTTTCTGGAACTATAAAAATTCCTGCAAATGGGCGGCAATAGGAGCTGTGGTTTTAGCTGTGCTTATCGCATTTTCAAGAATGTATCTTTGCGTACACTTCTTCACAGATGTGCTCGCAGGGGCAGTAGTTGGCGTGACATTGGGAATTGCAGCTATTGCACTTGTTAACTTCATATACAAGAAAGCAAAAAAAGCTAACAGATAAACCTTGACATTTTTATAAACTTATAAGGGGAGTAATTGACACTCCCTTTTATTTTTGTTATACTTCTGATTATAAACAAACTTTTTTAAAGGAAACAACATAATGAAAAAATTTATTTCTGCAATTATTGCAATGGTCTTAACTGTAACAATCACATCATGCACAGCAGAAGCTCCGCATCTTTTAAATTTCATTGATAACAATGAAGAATACACCCCCGACTTCAGCGGAAGAACTATTATTTTCGGACTAAGATCTTTTGGAGAAGGAGATCTCATAATCCCCGAGACAACAACAAATACTGTTGAAGCCGACGAACAAAGAGCCAAGGTCAATAATATCAAGAAATTACTGAACTGTAACATTGAACAAAAAATTCAGGAAGATGCTTCAGTCATTGTCGGTGCGATAGCTTCACAATCAACAGACATTGACATCTACTATGGAGCATCATATGACCAGTCTCAATGGTGTAAAGCTGGAATACTTCACGACTTCAGAGAAAACGACGTAATTGATATCACAGACGAATCCCGATGGGGTACTGAAAAACGCCAGCAAGCAATGACTTATAAAGGCATAGTTTTCGGAATTTTACCCCAAAACGCAATCGGAATTTCAGATGCGACAGGTATCATACTTACAAATGACCATAAAATCAACAGCTTCGCACAGCCAACCCCCAAAGAGCTTTTCGAAAACGGGAACTGGACCTTTGATTATTTCAAAGATTATGTAGTTTCTGTTTCTGACATGAATGCCTCAACTCCAATATACGGAATGACCATCGCAAGATCTCAGGAATATATCCTCCCGTTAACAGCTGCTTTGGCTAACGGAAGCTCAATGTTGAATCCTACAGACGAAGGAAACTATGAGTTCACATTAGGAAAAGATCCTAAAGCTGTTTACGCATTGGATTGGATCAGCGAAGTTTATCAGACAGGTGTTATTGCCGACGACAATTACAACGATACATTCAGCGGATATTTCTCAAACGGGTTAACCTCATTGTATATAGGAACGACAGGCGTAGGAACAGCAAATCTTGACGGATTCCCCCTCAGAGAATTAAATGAAGGTTTTTCATTTATAAGTTTCCCTTACGGTCCGGATGCAGAATACGGAAAAACGAACTCAACTTTTTTTATTGCAACCATGAGCTATGCAATCCCTGTTTCATCAGATGCTCACGACATGGGATTGTTCTTGAACGAATTCTGTAAAAACTCCATGTCTGAAGAAGAAATTTTATTAAAAAAACAAAACTACATAGAACAGTACTTCCACCATCCGGAAGATTATGACTATATCTATGAAATCGGAAACGGTTCTTCATATATGTTCCTCCTTTCAGAACTTTATGAGGTTCATGGCGAAATCCAGGACTCTCTGACATCTGTTATGAAAGGCAACCGCAGCGCAACCGAAAGCCTTGACAAGATCACCCCCAGAGTTGAAGCGATACTTGACAATCTCAAATAAAATCAGTGGTAGGATAATTTATAAGTTTTCATAGAGCATTGCTCATAAAAAATCCATTGGATTATTTGGTAATCCAAAAAATCCGATAATGATAATGTTAATGTAAATGATAATGAGCCTTCGGCAAGGCGCAGACGCTGAAGCTTCGCTTCTTGATATACAGAAAGAAAAAATAAATTTATTTTCAAATCAAGAAAAAGTCCCAACAGCAAAAACTGTTGAGACTTTTTTATTATATTGCTTCAAGTGAAATAAGTTTCATGCTGACAGAGGGGACAGTTATTGAGTAAGAAAATTTGCCGTTTCTTACTTCAACTTCAAATTCAGTATCAGCAGAAATATTCTGCTCCGCATAAAGAGCATTGAGCTGTTCAGCATCAGGGACTTCAGGTCTGCCCATTCGCTCCCAAAGGCGGAAAGTATTATTATGGGCATCGTCCATAGTGTAAACTTTCAAAGTATATTTACCGTCCGCAAGTCCGCTGAATTCAACATTATATTCACGGTCAGGGAGTTTTCTTTCAGCGTCAAATTCATTGAAGCTGTAGACCAAAGCCTGAGCTCCGTTTTCATCTGCCGCAGCGATACAGCCTTCATCACCGCCCGTTTTAAGATCTGTCTCCACAAAATTTGATCCCAGAAGAGACATAAATTCGTGCGCAGTCTGAATAGGTTTGCAAATATTGTATTTTGTGGTAAGTGAACGGTTACCGTTGAACATTTTTCCGAAGAAATCCTCACCCGCAAAACCCCAATAGAGCATCATCGTAAGATTCAAGTTGAAATTGCGTCTCAATTCAAGAATAGTATCAGCAAGTTTTATCATGAATAAGGCTGAATATTCGCTGTTTCGGACTTCAAGAGGCGGAAATACGGAAGAAGATTTATCGTAATTGGAAATAACGCCCCATTCATTCAGATGTAACTCAACGTTTTTCAAAGAAGGATATCTGCCGACCATACGTTCAAAGACCCACATGAGGTCCTGACTGAAACGCTGAACTGTAGGAGATATCAAAGGATATGATCCGAGCCAATTATCTGCACCCGACATTCCGTAAATATGGTAAGAAATAAAATCTATCCTTGTGCCTTTCTCCCCTGTTACATAGTTTGTGCCGTTTGCAACATGGTCAAGGAACGAAAACATAAACTGCTGAGTGAAACATCCGGGGCCGCCCACACGGAGTTTTTCATCGACACTCGTAACGGCATCAACGAAAATATCATACATTTTATAGAACATATTCCATGACTCAAGGGGCCAGCTGTCAGGCTCATTCCAGACTTCAAAATACCAGGTTCTGATCTCTTCAAGACCGAACTCATCGGCAAGATTCCGGACAAAAGCTTTGAGAAGTGCCGTCCATTTTTCCCAGTCATTGGGGTAAAAACGGTTATTGTATTTCTCCCCTGTACCCTCCTGCGTAACATCACCGCTGAGGCTGGCAAGCTTATCGGGGAGGAAATCCAACTCGACTATGGGCTTTATACCGTTTTCCACGAATTTTCTGTAAACACCGTTTATCCATGTAAAATCGTAAACAGACTCACCATTTTCATTTTCGGAATAAACATCTCCGCCGCAACGGACACCGCTTCTGATCTCGTGGTTGAAGGTGTAATGATTTCGCACATAGCGGCAGGTTCCCAGGGAATCCATTCGTTTCATTAAAAATTCGCCTTCGGGAGAATAAGCCATTGCGTAAAGCTCATCTGAACCGCTTGCCGCCCAGAAACGGTCATTCGGAAATTTTATCTTATCTGTAAAAACTGAAATATTCTTCATAAAGTTTTCCCTTCTTATGTATAAAACGGAATTTTTGGGAGAAAATGAACTCGATGAGATCTCAAAAAATAAATATGACAGGAAAAATGAAAATGAAAAAAATAATATGTTTTGCAATTATTTTCGCTGTATTATTCACCTTTTCGGCAGAGACCGCAGCAATGAAAGATCTGAAATTAACTGCAAGATTAGATGAATACAGAATTCCCATCAAAGTTCTGGAAAAAAACAGTCTGTCCGAAAAAAGCTTTTCAATCAAAAAGACAGACTCGACCTTAAAAACAAAAACAGAATCTCTGCCTGATTTCTATCCAACTGCAAATCTGACCGTAGTGGACAGCAATCAGGTCAAAGTGAAATATGATTTCTGGATAATCAAGGTCTTTAAGGATATTTTCAAGATCAATTAGCAGCCTTCAAGGGGTTTGAAGAATTCAACTTCTTCGCCGTCTGGACCGTAACAGAACGCAAGACGTGCCTTGAATCCGGGGTTTCCCTGAACATCCATATCCTTGGGTTCAGTCTTGATTCCATAACCTGCAGCTCTTACTTTTTCAATAAAAGCGTCGGGGTCATCAACGCAGAACGCGATATGAATGTAAGGACTTGTGTATGCGTCAGTTTTTGTGCCGCCTGCAAAAAGTTCGATTGCAGAACCGTCATCAGCAACGAGCATCATTGCTCTCTTGTCGCCTTCGCCCCAGGAGTTACGGCATTTGAGACCGAGAAGCTCTGTGTAGAATTTATAAGACTTTTCAAAATCTGAAGCTTTTACAGCTACGTGGTGGAAACCTTTAATAAGCATTTTTAACCATTCCTTTATTATTTTAGTTTTACAGTATAATTATATCAGATTTTGCGCTGTTTTGCAATACCGTAATGTAAAAAAACAGAATATTCACAAACTGTTTGTAATAAAGCGCCGAAAAAAGCTGTTGACAAAACAGCTTTTTTATGTTATTATATAGAGTACAGACTAAAGAAAGGAATACTGAAAAAAATGAACTTCAGTTTAAAAACAGACAGCAGAGAGTTAAACATCGCATACATCGTCGTTGTCAGCCTAATATTTGTACTGACACTCGTAACTTTCTCTTCAATGTTCGTATTCAATTCCGAATTGGCACCCGATGATCTGCCAGATGATAAAAACGAACAAAACGAAATCAATTACAGCGCTGAAACAGCCGCAAAGATCCATGAATACAAGCAGACAATAAAGCTTTACGATGAGATGCTCTCAGCACCGTATCTGAAACTCGTAAACAAGCAGAATCCTCTTGAAGAAGGTTTTGTTGCGGAAGATCTCGTTCAGACAATTACAAACCCTGCGGTAAAACTCAATTCCGAAGCAGCCGCAGCACTCCAGAAATTCATTGAAGCTGCAGCACAGGAAGGCATCGTTTGCACCATCGTTTCAGGTTACAGAACATATGAAGACCAGGAAAGCTATTACACCGAAACTTATCAGAGCAACATGAACGCAGGATATTCCAAAGAAACAGCTGAAAACATGACCAACCTCGTTGTTGCAAAAGCAGGCGAAAGTGAAGCGGAAACGGGTCTTACAGTTGAGATCGCAACAAGAAGAGGTATGACAGTTGAGGAGATGGAAGCGTCAGATCTCTACAAGTTTGCAAAAGAGAATATGTACAAATACGGTTTCATTCTCAGATATCCTCAGGGTAAAGAATCCATAACGGAATACAACTATTCCCCATTCCTTTTCAGATATGTAGGTTCTACAGGTGATGTGAACCATGCACAATATATCTACGAAAAGAATCTGACTTTGGAAGAATATACATATTACCTGGCAAACAAAAAAGCAGAAGCTAAACAGAGCCTTGACGTTCTTGAAGAACAAGCTTCCGGGAAATAAGAATCAAGCAGATACGCACGGAACGTATCTGCTTTTTAATAATATATTAGCCGTTGCCATTAGGTCCTGCATCAACAGGTCCGCCGGAGAAAGGAATTAAGGATGTTGGTTCAGTTTTAATTTGTTCAGTGCTGTACCAATAGTATGAATTGGTTCCTGTCTTTTTGAACGTATGCTTGTAGACAGTCGCATACTGTTCAAAATTCTCGTCGTTTATTTGAGTTATAAAACCTTTTCCATTGGAAGCTTTATACAAGTTGTACGGTGCAATTATACTGTCTACATAAACATACTTATCATAGATGATAAATTCATCACCGTTGTTTTCACAGCCTATATAATAAGTGTAATTCAACTTCCAATCATCACCGCCACCCTGACGTGTTATATAGTAACATCTATCCTCTGCGGAATAAACGCCATACAAAGAGTAACCCCATCGGAAATCAGCGTGATTTATTTCAGCGTCGGGACCGAAAATCCTGCGATAATAAAGCTCATACTCGAATTCATCGTAAGCCCATGAATATCCCTGAGCTGTAAGCTTGCTGTCTTCCTCATACTGTCCAACACGGGGAAGCTCTTTACCGAAAAGCCCGAAAGCTGCATACACAGTATAACTTTTCAAATGGTCTGAGAGATCACTTTCATAAGTTACGCCCTCTCGGTAGACCAATTCATTATTCAGACAATCGTCGTGTTTTACGATATACTGATAAAGCTTTTCTGCCAAAGCTTCATTTGACTGATCAACTGCTGCAGGAGGCTCAGGTACAACAGGGGCAGGTTCGGGAGCAACAGGTTCCACGGGCACTGGAGCAACGGGAGCAGGTTCGACAGGTATCGGTGCTTCGGGATCGATCACAGAGGGTGGTACGATCAAGGACGCACCAGGATCGACATTTATATCACCGAGAACAGCATCGACCTCAGCTTTTGAGTAAATGTAAGCGTTGCCGACATTCAAAGAATAGTCAGGACTTCCGCCTTGCCAACAGATTCCACCTTGGAATATTCTGAAATATACATAAGCATATTCATAGAAACAGTTTTCATGATCATCTGCTGCAAAATACAAGTAATAATCTTCATAGTCAAGATACCGAACTTCTTTTGTTATTGCTTTAAAAGTAAAATCACCTTTAATGTTTCTTTCAACGCTTTCTTGTATCTCGTCTCCGAATTCTTCATAGAGTTCTTTTACAAATAAAAGATTCTTTTCCTTATTACTCATATCTTCTGGCATATATTCGAAATCGTCATAATATCTGTTTATCCAAATATTATAATCACGAATATCGCTTCGGTATTTATTTCCGTCTGCCGCAACAAATATCAGTTCGACACCGGAATCTTTTACGGCTTCGTATTCGATCTTGATACCGTCAAAGATACTTTCCATGGGATCCTGTTTTGGTAAAATGACATAGCCCAAGCAGTAATTCCAGACTATATTTTGAGTCTTTGGCGGAAGATCTCCGTATTTATAAAAATCTTCGCCGTTGATATACAAAATCCCTTCTGATTCCAAAGCGCCTGCCTGATAAGCAATTTTATTTGCGGCATATTTATACTTGAGAGAGTCATCTCCTCGCTCAGTATTGTAGTATTCAAACCAATCCAAGCCGTAAAGCTTGAATGCAACAGAATCTTCGCGTCTATACGTTGCTTCAAGGTCCTCACGAACAAACTGATATTCGCCGTTGTTTTCCTTGAAATAGAGAGCCGCAAAGTCGTCGGGGTTTTCAAGGTAGAACACCACAAGGTCTGCACCGTTGTTCACGAAAGTATCTTTAATTACTATAGCTGCGTAAAATTCCGCATTTTTAAGGGAATTTTTACTTGCATAGTCTTCGAAAAGCTTACGTCCGAGGTCTTCAACAGTTCCGCTGTCGGAAACGACATAAGTTTCGCCAACTTCTTCGGAGATTCCGTTATCAGCTGTAGCCTGCTCTGTACTGTACCAATAATACGAGCCGTCAGCCGCTTTTTTGAAGGTGTGCTTGTATACAGTCGCATACTGTTCGGGAGTATTTGCGTTAGTCTGAGTTATGAAATCCTGAGCTTCCGTAGCCCTATAATATTTATAGACACCGTTGTCAGCTGTCATGTAGACATATTTGTCATAGATAACAAACTCGTCACCCTTGTTTTCGTGGCGGATGTAATAAATATAATTACAGTTCGGACTGTCACCGCCGCCGTCAAAAGCGGAGAAATAATAGCAACGGTCTTCTTCGGAATATTCAACAATACCACCGTCATGGAAAGCTCCTGATTCATGCTTCACGGTTGCACCGGGACCGAATATCTGTCTGACACGTTTTTCCATAAGTTCGGCAGGATAAATGAGTTTTACTCTTGCCATGTAACTGTCCTGAAGCAATGCGCCACTCATTTCACGGTCAAGACCGTTGAGACCGAAAACTGCATCAACAGTATAACGTTTAAGGTAATCGGAAATATCCTCTTGAGTAATTTTTCCACTCTGATATACAAGCTCATTGCCGTAGTAATCATACTTCATCAGATAGCCGTAGAGTTTTTCCGCAAGGATATCATCGGGGTTTGTAAATTCAGAACCGAGCTCTATCTCAACAGCGGAAATATCCGTCACGGGTTCGGTACTTACCCAATGGTAATTACCGTTTTCATCTTTCATGAAAGTGTGCTTGTATTCGGGAATAGAAGCTCCGTCAAAGCCTTTTGTAACAACCAATTCGCCTGTTTTGGGGTCTTTGTAGCGGTAATTTCCATACTGCAATTTTTCTGCAATAAGATGATCTCCCGCAGAACAAGCGTAGATATTACCGTCATAATCCGATCCGCCTTCCTCTGTGGTGTAGAAGCGGTCGTAAATATAAATATATTCGCCGTTTTCTTCGTAGCGGAGGAATTCGCTGAAATTCATCTGAACGCCCGTATCCTGATTTTCCCAAGGGAAAGGTTCGGGTGGCAAACGGTAGTATTCACCGTCGGGAACATACTCCGCAGTATGGTAATATAGCGGATAGAATGTGAAATGGTCAATGGTTACATCGTCACCGTAGATAATCTTTGCACGTTCATCCATAAGTTTCGCAGGATAGATCAGATATTCGCGTTCATCACCAAAAGACGAAACTTCAGTTCTGACTTCAAGTCCTTCAACTCCGAAAACTGCAAAGACGGTCATCTGTTTGATGTAATCGTCAAGAGTTTCAACTGTCACCTTTTCATCCTGATATACAAGTTCCATGAATTCGGAACGGAAAGGACGAAGAACGAAGGAGTAAAGCCTGTTTATAAGTTCTCCGTTACCCGTATCAAGATGCGGGGTGTAGTTTCTGCCGTCAAATTCCCCGTAAGTAACAGCAGGGTCGATAAATACGCTTTCGGGAATCTCTTCAACTTCGACTTTTGAATTGATTTCAGCTTCTGTTATCTGAGTATTCACTCCGTCGGGAGCAGCTTGCACGCCTTTAGAGGATTCGAGGTGATAACCGCCTTTGACCTCGTTGAAGCGGAATACAGCAAAAGGTGTTGTATAGAAGAAATGCTCGTAGAAACGATAATAAACATCTATATACTTTTGGTAATTTTCTTCACCCTCAACGATAGTGTAAAACTCGTGGTCTGCGTGAAGATTCAACCCTTGAAGAACCTTACTTAGCTCAAATTTTTCATAAAGTTCTTCGGCAAAAACTTTATTTTTCGCCTCGTCGCTGAAATCTTCGGGACGGGAATCGAATTCTATGTAATATCGGTCAAGAGATTCGATTCTGAAACCTCCGACATCAAAGATAAACTTTGCGAAGTACATACCGTTATAAGGAGTTTTCAAAATAACATCGGCAAAATCAACACCGTACGGAGTTGTGCTGTTATGCTCAATACTGATTATTTCAGAATCATTGTATACGCTGTCAAAGTGTGGAACCATAGCGCCTATCGGGAAATAGAGGTATCCCGAATCGTACTTCATATCATACTTATCTCTGAGATCAAGATACAGCGAACTTTCTGAATCCCAAAGGGAATCGAACTGACGGAAATCAATATAAGTCACTCCGTAAGTCTCGAATTTGACGCAGAATCCTGCCAAGGTCGTCATTGCGTAATCCACACGGGAATAACGGTCATAGTATTCGTAACCGCGCAGATACTGACCGCAAATATATGCCAAGGAGTCAAATTTGCTTTCGTCGCCGTTTTTATATGCCTCGTAATCGGCATAGGAATAGGAGTATTCGGGAAGATTTACCCAAACAGTTTCCGAATGTTTAAGGGAATATTCGCCGTTTTCCTCGTCAAACCAGAAGCCATAAGCGTTTTCCGAACCGTCTTTTTTCAGCGCAAAGACTACAATTTCAGAGCCGCTGACAACCGCATAAGGTGTCGGAGTGTCTTCATATTTCACGCTCGTATACGGTTCATAGCCGTCTCCGCAGATCGAAGAAAGGTTAAATTCATTCCATAATCTTCGTGCAAGAGATTCGGAGCTGTCAATATCGGAAATGACATACGTCTCCCCTGCTTTTTCGGAAATACCGTTATCGGCTGTAGCCTGCTCTGTGCTGAACCAATAATAAGAGCCGTCAGCCGCCTTTTTAAAGGTATGCTTGTAAACCGTTGAGTGGTCTTCAACAAAGTTTCCAACAGAATCAACATCAAGAACTGAGACAAAGTCTTTTTGCTCGCAGTCTCTGTAGATTGCATACGGTACAGAAGTTTTATAAGCAGGCGTACAAGCATATTTATCGTAAATTATAAATTCATCGCCGTTATTTTCGTAACCGAGATAGAACTCTTTGCTTGAGTCGCCGGGATCACCGCCAAGTCCGCCGTCATAACCGAGGTAGTAACATTTGTCCTCTGCGGAATACTTTCCGAAATTATTGCTGTTATAAAGGTAATAACTTTGATGTTGGACGGTAGCATTTTCGCCGAAAACAGCGCGAATGCGTTCTTCCATAAGTTCTTCGGGAACAACGAAAAGCACATTGTCTTCCCAGCCGTGATCACTGAAATAAACTCCGCTCCAAGAATGATGATCGGAAAGTGAAGCTTCCATTACACGGCGAAGCCCCTTTGTTCCGTAGATTCCATGAACGACTTCCAGCATATAAGTGTCGGAAAGCTCTTCGACTGTAGTAGTGCCGCTGCGGTAAACCACATCGTAGCCCTCTTTGAGGATATAATCATAAAGTTCATCGATGAGTTTTTCATCTTCCGTTCTGTTATCCTCTGAGTAAACAAGCATCGGTTCAAGGTCTGTCACCAGCTCGGTGCTTACCCAATGATATTCACCGTTTTTGTCCTTTTTAAAGGTGTGCTTATATTCGGGCAAAACGCCGCTTTCTCTGTCAAACATTGTTTCGTCATCAAGAGAGCAAGCCAAATAACCTTTATGAAATTGACCATCAGCAAAGTAGGCACTATAATTATCGCAATAGTAATTCTCGTAAATATAAATATATTTACCTTTTTCCTCATACCGAAGATATTCATAATAATTATGACGATCATTGGTTTTCATCCACGGTTCATCAACTCTGTAAAAATGCTCATCTGCGAAATATTCAGCAGTAAAGTAATCACCGGGATGGAATGTTCCGTGTTCGACTTCCGCATCTTCACCAAAAATTATTTTGATGCGTTCATCCATGAGCTGCTGAGGATAGATATAATAATCTTTATATTGTGTCTCGTCATATTCGTTGTAGAATCTTCGAGTCTCAAGACCTTCCGTGCCGAAAGTGTTATAAACGGTCATAAGCATGAGATAAGAGTCAATATTCTCAACATCGACCTTTTCTGCTCTGTAAACAAGCTCCGCATAGGCGGAAGTGTAAGGCTTATGGATATAAGAATAGAGCTTATCAATCAGTTCGCCGTCACCCGTGGTGATATGTGCATTATAGTTTTCGGGGTCAACCTCAGCATATTCGAAAACGGGATCGATCACAACATTTTCGGGAATGGGAGTTTTATAGTCAATGGGTTCTTTTGGGGGCTTTTCTTCGCCCACATTGCAAGAGACAACGATACCTGCAACTGCAACCACCAAAATGATGGCAACAAAGGAAATAATGCCTTTGCGTTTTTTGCCTGTATCAAGAATTGAAGAGAGTCTTTCTTTCAATGTCTTTTTGTTGCCCGTAAATGACGTTGTCATGTAGGCAGAGTGTCTTCTTCCGAGAACTGAACGCTCGACCTCGTCAACTATGGCGTTGCAGTATTCAGAACGGAACTTGCCGTCATAGCCACCGACAACACGGCTGTCGCAAACAAATTCCACGACCTTTTCGGATTCTCTTCTGAGCAGATAGATCATAGGATTGAACCAATGAACGGCATTTGCCGCCAAAGCAAGGATCTTGAAATACAGATCTCCATATTTGTAGTGCATATATTCATGTCTGAATATGTAGCTAAGATAATTCGGGTCATTGCAGTTTTCCGGGAAAAGAAGCACAGGTCTTATGAGTCCTGCCAATGTGGGGGTTGAAACAACGGAGCATATTTTCACAGGAATATTGCGTTTTATGCCCAATTCGGAACGTACTTTCTCGGAAGTCTCCAATATCAGCGGATCTGTACAAGGTTCGGAATTCCGATTCAGAGTACCTATCATAATGAAATAACAGACTATCTGACAAAGTACAAAAACAGAAAGCCCTGCGATATAAACGGCTCCGAGGATATCAAACAGAGAAACCGAAAATTCAGGTTTCGGTGTTTCAACGGGGATATCGGGAACTTCAGGAGTAACGGGAGTTACGGGAACATTTTGTTCCGTGGTGGAATTGTCCGTATTTCCGATATCACCTGTATTACCGTGATTTCCTGCATTTCCCGCAGAGCCGACATAGTCAGGCTGCTGAACCGGAGGTTGTTCGGGTACGGATGGTTCCGTGATGGGAATATCGGGAACAACGGGTTCCGGTGCAGGAGTTTCAACAGATTCTCCAATGATAACTTCCGGGACATTTATAACAAAACCGCCGTCGGGTAAAGTGATGTCAAATGGAAGTATCAGCCTGACAAAGAGGATAAAAAACAGAAAATATAACCATTTTGCCGTGCGTTTTTTAAGGATAAAAGGTCTGGTAAGAAAGAGGATAAAAGTTACGGCAGAAACGATCAAACTTGTTTTGAGAACTGAGAATAAAATATTTTCAACCATTGTGCTCCTCCTGTTCTTTTATGAATGTACGAAGAGCGTCGATGTCCTCCTTGGTAAGTTCTTTTGTCTGGGCAAGGCTTGCCAGAAATCTTCTGATAGAGTTGTGGTTAACTCTTTCAAGGAATGATCTGTTTTCCATTGCAAGATAGTCCTCTTCTTCCACGAGAGGTGTATAATACTTCAGATGACCTTTTTTATATGAGGTAACGAAGCCTCTGTCTGTCAATCTGCTGAGCAATTTTGCGGTGGTAGCCAGCAAACTCTCCGTTTCTTTATTAAGATGTTCGCAAATGGCGGTGGTGGTCATGGGGATATTAAACATCCATAAAACCTGCATGATCTCCAATTCTGAGTCGGGTATTCTTTTGATTTCCATAGTAAATTTCTCCTTTTAATAAATATTAGACATTCGTCAACTGTGAGTTAAACAAAAAAGCTACGCAGATATATTCATAGCCTTATACTAATAGTATACACGTAAAGTAGACTTTTGTCAATACATATTTAGTGACTTTTTTATGAAAATAAAGGGTCGACCATGACAAGTCGACCCAATAAAATTATTTCGCCAATTCAGCTGCTTCTCTGATAGTTTTTATCTGTGACGCAATTCTTTCGTCATCGGCATTGGGGTCGATGTTGAAATATACGGTCTTTGCAAGAATATCCAAGGTCTTGGGACACATATCAAGAGAATAGTTTACGTTTAATTTTTTATTTGCTTCAAGCTCGAAAATATTGAACTTGGAGTTGAAAGAGCCTTTCTTTTCAAGGATCGGAGCCCACCATGTATATACATGTTTACCTGTATCTATGGGCAGAACACCGCCGACTTTTTCGGAGAATTTACGGGCTTTTTCTTCAGACTCAAAGGCAAAGGGGATCGCCGTACCGCAGTCACCTTCGATATCGTTGGAAGGTCTGAAAGCGCAAACGTCTGAAACTGCGTCCATGATCGTCTTCTTCACTCTTCTGAGATCGGAAAGGATACCGTCAAGCCTGTCAAGCTGAACATTCATGATAGCACCTGTAATTTCGCTGACACGGTATTCTGTTCCGCAGAAAACATCAGCGTCAGCCTCTTTGAGCTGATTACCGAAAAATGCGATAGCGCTTGAATCGTGGTAAATAAGGGCTCTTTCGAAAACATCCTTATCGTTTGTCACAAAAGCGCCGCCCTCACCTGCTGTGATAATTTTAAAATAGTTAAAGCTGTATGCGCCTGTTTTGCCGATAGTGCCCAGCCTTTTGCCTTTGAATGAGCCACCGTCTGCCTGACAGGCATCTTCAAGGACAAGAACATTGTTTTTATTGGCAATTTCCATTATTTTATCCATTTCACAAGGTAGACCCATAATATGAACAGGAATAACCGCTTTTGTGTTGGGAGTGATCTTTCTCTCAAAATCTTCGGGATCGAGAGTAAGAGTTTCGTTAACTTCGGCAATTACGGGAACTGCGCCCACACCTACAACTGCCATAGCGGTTGCAATGTATGTATAAGCGGGAACGATTACCTCGTCACCGGGGCCGATACCCATACCTACAAGCGCAGACTCAAGAGCGCCGTAACCCGAAGTCATGAGGATCGCATGGTTCACACCGAATTTCTCTTGAAATCTCTCCTGAAATCTTTCTACTTCGTGAACTTCGCCGCCGTGGATCTTAAAAAGATCTCCGCTGTTTATAACGCGAGCGACTGCATCTATTTCTTCCTGACCGATTCTGAACATGATATATTTCCTTTCTTATTTCAAGTTTTCCATTATTCTGAGATTTTCATTTATAATATTTATATCAGAGTCATCTGCAAGAGTTGTAACACCGTTATAAAGGAACATAAATACTTCATAACCGCCTCTGCAAAGCTCCGACTGAGAGGGCAAATAAGCATTGACACCGTTTGCGCAACCGATACCCAAAGTGTACTGATATTTTGAATAATCACGAAGTCTTAAGGAAATTTCGGAGAAAAATTCAAAGGGGAACGGTACAAAAACAATATCACCGATGGCAAAAACGGTCTGATCGAACTCTTTATGAGTGGGAAATTCTTTTCCGCTGTTGTAATACTCCAATATCTCTTCCATCATGACATACTGCATTCTTTCACAGTTGTGCGGCGGTTTTTCCGGATATTTGGAAAGTTCCGCTTTGGCATCTTCATAAGAAAGAGGCTTTTTATAAGGCAAAGAAACTTTATCCTTTGCAACTTTCAGTTCCATGGGACGGAATTCTTTTATGGATCTGTAAGCATTCATTGCATCCAACGCCGCAATGCCGCCCAATTCACGGACATATCGCATATCGCCTGTAGTACAACCGTTTGAAAGTCTCGGTCCGACATCACCTTCCGCACCATTGAAAAATGCTGTCAGAGTTCCTGTTTCACGTTCAAGACAATCTATCATTATTCCTGCCCAGTCACGGGAAATTTCGTGGTTTCGACCTGCCGCGGTACAATGAGCTCCATAGTGGATAATATTTACGATTCCTTTTCCGTCCTCGTCTTTGATCGCAATAAAAGTCATATTCGGATCATACAAGCCCCAGGGATTCTGTCCGAAATCAACAAAATTTTCACGGTTCAACTGACGGCGGTTAACACCAACCTGACTCTGAACCACAGACACGCCTACCTTTGCAGGCTTAACGTTTTCCACAGCTTCAACAGCTGCTTTTATAATATTGGGAATAAAAATATTATCTGCATAATCTCTGTCAACAACACCCCAGCCCTCCATCGTTGCAGTAACAGGGCCTGAATGTGTATGAGTAGCAGAAAGCATAATATCGGAAAAATCAAAGCCGATAGCCTCAGCAACCTTCTCGCGGACTTCTAAAGCAAAATCCGTGCTGATCTCGCATACTGTAGCCGAAACTGCAAGAATCTTCTTTTCCCCGTCAATAAAGGTTATTGCCGTCGCCGTAAGATCATCGTTTACCGATTCGCTGAACGTATCGTAAGTATACCCAAACAGCTGACAACCAATCTTCGGTGTAATCACAGCCTGGGCCGCACCAACTTTTAACATAAAAAAACTCCTTTCTGCCGCTGAAAAATTCAGCAGAACAGCACATTAAAATATCTTTGATAATATTGTACAACAAAAAGCAGAAAAAGTCAATGTCAAATAGTCCGATTTATATGTCAAAAATTCTCTTTTTTGAAATTTCTATCACGAAACACAATTAAACGGAAAAAGAATTGACTTTCGGCAAAATTTATGTTATACTGAATACAGAATAAAAGCATACGGGGAGAAAAGCATGAAACAAGGATGTCTTTATCAACCGCCACTGACAGGAGAAAAAAATTTTCATCTGGGGATATCAATGTCATCATTTATGAACCACAAACACATGGAAATTGAGATACTGTACTGCATGGACGGCGCTGCAAATATAGAAGTAAATGAAAAAATTTATCACGTAGAGCAAGGTGAAATGCTGTTTGTCCGCCCGATGGAAGCTCACAGTATAGTCGGCGACCGGAAAAATCTGCTTTTTGTTATGGAATTCAGCGAAAGTTTTTTAGGCAAAGAATTCTCTTTTTTCAAAGAGACGGATTTTACGGAAAGAGTCTACCGCCCCGAAGGAAAAACAAAAGAACTCATTCTTTCCCTTTACGGAATGATGAATTTACGATCGGATGAAGATCTGACCCTCTCATGGAAAATAAGATCTGCACTTTTTGAGTTTGCCGCAGTATTATCCAAAATGCTGAAAGAACCAATTTCTATACCTCTGCAGACCGTGAAAAAAAGCATTGCAGAAAAAAAGATGGACAGACTTTTTCTTTACATTCACAATAATCTGCAGAACGAAATAACCCTGCAGACAGCGGCTGAGGTTTCGGGCTACGAAAAGAAATATGTCTGCCGAATATTCAAGGAACATACGGGGCTGACGTTCCACAAGTACATCAATGCTTACAGGATAGACCGTGCATGTGTTTTTATTGACAGCGGGAAAAATCTTTCCGAAGTCCGTGAACTTGTGGGGCTTCCCGACGAAAGGACTTTCATAAGGGTTTTCGTCGCATGCAAAAACATGACACCTACGCAATACAAAAACAGACACGAAAACAAGCTGAAACTGTATGCAGCAACATAATAGAACCCAAACTCGCTTTTCTTGGGGGTTGGGTTTAAGGGAAGGGACCTTCTTTTCACGCGAAAAGAAGATTCCTTCCCTTATAAAAAAATATTAAACTTCAAAAAAATCCTCTGTCGGGTTATAAGCCGAGTTCTGTTACGAGTCACCTCGCTCGCGGTCATCTATCTCGAACATATGTTACCATATGCCTCTATCTGCCTCCAAGACTGATGGGCGCATTGCGTTTTTCACGCTGTCTTTTCTGCGGCATTTCTCCGAATAGGGTTTACACGGACAGGCTGTGTTACCACCGCCCCGGTAGGCTCTTACCCCACCTTTTCACCATTACCGAAATAAATTTCGGCTGTTCTTTTCTGTTGCACTGTCCCGGAAGTTGCCTTCGGCGGACGTTATCCGTTATTCTTGCCCATGGGAGCTCGGACTTTCCTCAGAAGCGACCTTTCGGTACTGCTCCCGCGATCGCGCGCCCGGCAAAGGATTATAGTTCTCAATATATTAGTTTCCTGGGAAAAACATTTTTGTAAAATTGTTTTTCCCAAACCCTTTTCCAAAAAACTTTTGATTAAAGCATTTTCAATGCTTTAATGCTAATAAAATAAGCCTGATTATCAATAATGTTTTCGTCTTATTTTAATCGTCAAATCTGGAATGGGGATTGAATGTCTTTTTGGGAGGCTCTACGAGCTTACCTGTTTTTATAAGATGCTCTCTTCTCTTACCTCTGATGAAACCGAGAATATTTGGCAAAGTTACAAGAATTCCGAAAAGGAAAAATGCTGCGCCAATAAGGATCATTGGCCATGCACCGTCTACGGTAAGTCCTGCATAAAGAAGTATTGCAAAAAGACCTCCCGCTACGGAAAACACAATAACCGTGCTCTGTTTCAAAGGTTCACCGGGTTTTATATATTTCTGTTCTTTATCTTTAGCCATTTTGCACCTCAGATTTCAGGGATCACAATATCGACCTCTTTACCAAGTTCCGCAGAACGTCTGATACCGTCAATGATAGCTTGATTGTAGATGATCTGACTTGTGGGGATAGGTGCAGACTCACCGTTCACGATTGCATCAACAAAAGATTTTATCTTAAGGTAGAACTTATCTTCGTCTTTTGGTGCAACGGAGGGAATCGCTGTCTGGACACACTTTCCGCCAACGTCATGGAAGAGGGTCATGGGACCTACATCTCCATCCCAGGCACCGCCCCAGAGAGAGTCTTTTCCAGGAGATTCAACTTTCAGCCCTGCATCTGTGCCAAGGAACATTGTGTCACCCATGTAATCCATGTGCATTGCCCAGGACATTCTGAAATCGATGGTGATACCGCCTTCAAGACGGATCAAAGCGCCTGCAAAATCGTCAACATCAAAGCGCGCTGCATCTTTTTCTCCCATATATTTGGGATCTTTACCGAAATGATTGTATGTAACTGCGGAGACTGTAAGAGGCTTCGGATATCCGATGGTGTTGAGAGCCATATCAAGACCGTAACAGCCGATATCTGCAAGAACACCTACGCCTGCAGTTTTCTTTTCAATGAATGTGCTTCCCGGAATACCGCGTCTTCTGCCGCCGCCTGTCTGAACATAATAAACTTTACCGAGTTCTCCGCCGCTGACGATCTTTTTGATAAGCTTCATATTTTCGCCGTAACGGGGCTGAAAACCGATGGTAAGAATTTTACCTGCTTTAAGTTCAGCTTTTCTCATTTCAACAGCTTCTTCAAGAGTTACGCTCATGGGCTTTTCGCAAAGAACATGAATACCCTTATTCAAAGCATCGATTACGCAGGGTGCGTGCTGTGTATTGTATGTACAAACGCTGACACCGTCAAGCTCCATCTCAAGGAGATCTTTATGGTTATCAAATGCTTTTGCTTCCGTAAGACCGTATCTGTCAAGGAAATCTCTTGCTTTTCCGGGAACGATATCCGCACCCGCAACGACCTCAACATTGGGAAGATTGAGATAATTTCTGATATGAGCGTTTGCGATACCGCCTGTACCGATGATACCTATGCGAAGTTTCTTTTCCATAATAATACACATCCTTTATGTTTATAAAGATTATTTAGTGTTTGAAATGTCTTTCGCCCGTGAAGAGCATTGCGATGCCGTATTCGTTACATTTATCAATGGATTCCTGGTCTCTGATTGAGCCACCGGGCTGAATGATAGCTGTGATACCTGCAGCGTGAGCAGCTTCTACGCAGTCAGAGAAGGGGAAGAATGCGTCGGAACCGAGAACAGAACCTTTAACTTTTTCGCCGCCGTATTTGATAGCAAGTTCAAGAGCTGTGATTCTGTTTGTCTGACCGGGGCCTACGCCGATAGTTGCTTTGTCGGAAGTAAGAACGATTGCGTTGGATTTTGTGTGTTTAACAACTTTCCAAGCGAAGTCAAGAGCTTTTCTTTCTTCTACTGTGGGCTGTCTGTTTGTAACGCATTTGGGTTCACCTTCATAGAGAGAGCAGTCGAGTTCCTGAACGAGAAGACCGCCTGCAACCTTCTTCATATCGAGCATATCGGGAGTATTGGACTTTCTGATAGCGGGAAGCTTGAGAAGTCTGAGGTTCTGCTTCTGTTTGAGGATCTCAAGAGCTTCATCTGTGAAGTCGGGAGCTACGATGATCTCAAGGAAAATTTTAACCATTTCAGCAGCTGTAGCAGCGTCAACAGTTTCGTTAACAGCAACGATACCGCCAAAAATGGAAACCTTATCAGCTTCGTAAGCGTTCATATATGCTTCGTAAATGGAATCGCCGATACCTACGCCGCAGGGGTTAGCGTGTTTAACTGCAATAGCGGCTGTGTCGTTCTTGAATTCTTTGAGAAGGTCAAGAGCTCCGTTTGTATCATTGATATTATTATAGGAAAGTTCTTTGCCCCAGAGCTGTTCTGCAGCTGCGAGAGTACCTTCGTAGTGACCGATCTGACGGTAGAAAGCAGCTTTCTGGTGGGGATTTTCGCCATAACGCATTTCCTGAACCTTTTCAAATGTAAGTGTAAGATTGTCTGCGAGAGGAGATTTACCCAACTGTTTTCTTAGGTAATCGGAAATGAGTGCATCGTAAGCTGCTGTATGTTCAAAAACTTTAAGAGCAAGTTCTCTCTTTGTTTCAAGAGAAATGCCGCCGTTTTTGATCTGTTCAACAACAGAAGCATAGTCAGCAGGGTCAACGATAACTGCTACGTCAGGGTGATTTTTTGCAGCAGCACGGATCATTGTGGGACCGCCGATGTCAATATTTTCGATTGCTACATCGAAAGTTGTACCTTCTTTAAGAATTGTCTGCTTGAAAGGATAAAGGTTGATCGCAACGATGTCAATAGGTTCAACACCCAGCTCTTTGATCTGTTCCATGTGTTCGGGATTGCTTCTCATAGCAAGGATACCTGCATGGATCATGGGGTGAAGTGTCTTTACACGACCGTCGAGACATTCGGGGAAACCCGTAACGTCACTTACGTTCACAACGTCGATACCTGCGTCGCGAAGTGCTTTGGACGTACCTCCCGTGGAAAGGATCTCGTAACCGAGGGATGAAAGTTCTTTTGCGAAGTCTACTACTCCGCTTTTGTCAGATACGCTGATTAAAGCTCTCTTTTTCATTATTTTGACCTCCGATATTATATAGTAAATTTTATTTTCAGCTTAAACAATATCTATATAAAAGATTATAGCTGTATTTTATTGCAAAACAGGGATAATTCTGCGAATTTTTGGCAAACTCTTATTTTTGAGACTTGACAACCTTATTATAATATGGTATAATAACTAACCGCATAATGAATTATCATGGGTTCTTATCCTTATAAGGATGTTTGCCCTAATTTTATGAATTAATCTGTATGTCTCATGGTGTAATTCTGACCTTGAAAACCTCTGCAGCTTATTATATCACAAAATAAGATAAAAATCAAGTGCTTTTTCAAAAATTTGAAACGGAGATGATAATTGCATGGCTCAAAATGTTGATCCCAAGCTTGTCGGCGGTCATTTCGAACAGCTCGGTGGCGATGAATCAAGAACCAGAGTTAACTTTGCAAAGACAAAACAGGTCCACGATCTGCCCAATCTTATCGATATCCAGCTTGATAGCTACAAGTGGTTTGTCGAAGAAGGTATGTATTCGGTTCTTAAAGATTCTTCATGCATCGAAGACCATACCGGTACCATCGTCCTTGATTATTTGGACTTTACTATTGACAAGACTCCAAAATATTCTATCAAAGAATGTAAAGAACGTGATACCACATATGCTGCTCCGATGAAAGTAACCTGCAGACTTACGAACAGGAACTCCGGAGAGATCCAGGAGCAGAGCATTTTCTTTGGCGATTTCCCCCTCATGACAGATACAGGTACTTTCGTTATCAACGGCGCAGAACGTGTCGTTGTATCTCAGCTTGTTCGTTCTCCAGGTATCTATTTCACATATGAAATGGACAAAGCAGGCAATAAGCTTTTCAGCGGTACTGTAATGCCCAACAGAGGTCCTTGGGTCGAATACGAAAGTGATGCAAATGATGTTCTTTATGTACGCGTGGACAAAGGTAAGAAGTTCCCCGTAACAACCCTTATCAGAGCTTTCGGTATCGAAACAGACGAACAGATCAAAGAAACTTTCGGCGAAGATTCCAGAATTATTGCAACTCTTGAAAAAGACAGTTCCACAAATCGCTCTACAGCACTTGTTGACCTGTATAAAAAACTTCGTCCCGGCGAACCTGCCACAAGCGAAGGCGCAATATCTCACATAGACAACCTTTTCTTCAATGAAAAGACATACGACCTTACACGTGTAGGCCGTTATAAATACAACAAAAAACTTGCCCTTGCAGGAAGACTTGCAGGCAGATTTATCACACGTCCCATTTCCGATCCTCTTACCGGTGAAGTTCTTGCGGAAGCAGGCGATTTCATCGACAAGGAAAAGGCTGAACTTATTCAGAACAGCGGCGTTTACGAAGCATATCTCAACATCGACGAACAGGAGATCAGAATCTTCTCCAACGGCATGGTAAATATGGCTAATTTCGTAGGCTTCGACCCTGAAGAAGTAGGCGTAAAAGAATGGGTAAAATTCACAGTTCTCAAAGAGATCCTCGAATCCTGCGAAACTGAAGAAGAGATCAAGGCTGCATGCCGTGACAGAATTTCAGAACTCGTTCCCATGACGATCTGCAATGACGACCTCTTCTCATCCATTAACTATATCATCGGTCTCGGTCACGGTATCGGTGTTACAGACGACATCGACCACCTCGGAAACAGAAGAATCAGAAGCGTTGGCGAACTTCTCCAGAACCAGTTCAGAATCGGTTTCTCCAGAATGGAAAGATCCATCAAAGAACGTATGAACATGCAGAGCCTCGAAGTTATCACACCTCAGACGCTCCTCAACACACGTCCCGTTATCGCTGCAATAAGAGAATTCTTCGGTTCTTCTCCTCTTTCCCAGTTCATGGACCAGATCAATCCCCTTTCAGGTATCACACATAAGAGAAGACTTTCTGCCCTCGGTCCCGGCGGTCTTACAAGAGACAGAGCAAGCTTCGACGTACGTGACGTTCACTACACTCACTACGGCAGAATGTGTCCCATCGAAACACCTGAAGGTCCTAACATCGGTCTTATCAACAACCTTTCAACTTATGCAAGGATCAACAACTACGGTTTTATGGAATCTCCCTATCACCCCGTAGACAAAGAAACAGGAATTGTAAGCGACGAAGTTGTTTACATGACAGCAGACGTTGAAGATAACTATATCGTAGCTCAGGCTAACGCACCTCTTGACAGCGAAGGCAGATTCATTCAGGATAAAGTCGGCGCACGTTACAGAGACCAGATCCTTGAAATTGAAAAATCAAAGATCGACTTCATGGACGTATCTCCCAGAATGCTTGTATCAGTTGCGGCATCCATGATCCCATTCCTTGAAAACGACGACGCTATCCGTGCCCTCATGGGTTCAAACATGCAGCGTCAGGCAGTTCCTCTTATCAAAACTCAGGCTCCTATCGTCGGTACAGGTATGGAATACAGAGTTGCTGTTGACTCCGGTATCTGTGTAATTTCCAAGGTTGACGGTATCGTTGACAGCGTTTCCGCAGATGCAATTACTATCAAAACTGACAGCGGCAAACTGGAAACATACGAAATGATCAAATTCCTCCGTTCAAACGCAGGTACTTGTATCAACCAGAGACCTATCGTAAACAAAGGCGACATCGTAAGAAAAGGTCAGGTAATCGCTGACGGTCCTTCCACAGATAACGGTGAGATCGCACTCGGTAAAAATGCACTTATCGGATTCATGACATGGGAAGGTTACAACTACGAAGACGCCGTACTCCTTAACGAAAAACTTGTAAAAGAAGATACTTATACTTCTATTCATATTGAAGAATACGAAACAGACGCAAAAGAAACAAAGCTCGGTCCCGAAGAGATCACAAACGATATCCCCGGCGTAAGCAAAGACCTTCTTGCAGACCTCGATGAACGCGGTGTTATCCGTGTAGGTGCGGAAGTTCACTCCGGTGACATCCTTGTTGGTAGAGTTTCACCCAAGGGCGACGCTGAACAGACAGCGGAAGAAAGACTTCTCCGTGCTATCTTCGGCGAAAAATCCAGAGAAGTAAGAGATACATCTCTTAAAGTTCCCCACGGTGAAAGCGGTATCGTTGTTGACGTTAAAGTATTCACAAGAGAAAATTCAAACGAACTCTCACCCTCTACAAACATGATCGTCCGTGTATACATCGCACAGAGAAGAAAGATCTCCGTAGGTGACAAAATGGCCGGACGTCACGGTAACAAAGGTGTTGTTTCAAGAATTCTTCCCCAAGAAGATATGCCCTTCCTCCCCGACGGTACGCCTCTTGATATCGTTCTTAACCCCCTCGGCGTTCCTTCACGTATGAACATCGGTCAGGTGCTTGAAGTTCACCTCGGACTTGCAGCAAAAGCTCTTGGCTGGAAGATCATGACCCCCGTATTCGACGGTGCAAAAGAAGAAAGCATTTCCAAGTGCCTCGAACTTGCCGGTTATGACAAATCAGGTAAAATGACACTTTACGATGGCCGTACAGGTCTTCCCTTTGACGGTCCCGTAACAGTCGGTTATATGTACTACCTCAAACTTGCGCATCTTGTTGACGACAAGATCCACGCTCGTTCCACAGGTCCCTACTCTCTCGTTACACAGCAGCCCCTCGGCGGTAAAGCTCAGTTCGGCGGTCAGCGTTTCGGTGAAATGGAAGTTTGGGCTCTCGAAGCTTACGGCTCCGCTTACACCCTCCAGGAAATGCTCACAGTTAAATCAGACGACGTTGTCGGACGTGTTAAGACCTTCGAATCTATCGTTAAGGGCAAAAATGTTCCGAAACCCGGTATTCCCGAAAGCTTTAAGGTGCTCGTAAAAGAACTCCAGGCTCTCGGTCTCGATGTTAAAGTTCTCGCTAAAGACAATGAGGAAATCGATATTTCCACATCCCTTGATGACGACGCTGACGAAATGGGTATCGAAAACGACCGCATCCATGACGATCGCAGAGATGAGGACGATCTCGAATACAAGTACAGTGATGAGATCTACTCTATTATCGGTGACGATGAAGAAGAGGATAATATGGACGGTTACTACTACGAAGATGAAGACACTTTCGGTGACAGCTTCGACGATGACGACGAAGGTTCTGATGCTGACAGTGATGACGACTCTGAATTCTAAGGAGGATGAATATAAATGTACGATATTAAACCCGTTGAAGTTGAAGAAGAAACTCAGGAAACTGAAAAAACTTCCGGAATGGAATTCAATGTATTTGAATCTATCAGAATCGGACTTGCATCCCCTGATAAAATCCGTTCATGGTCCCACGGCGAAGTAAAAAAGCCCGAAACCATCAACTACAGAACACTTAAACCGGAACGTGACGGTCTTTTCTGCGAAAGAATTTTCGGCCCCATGAAGGACTGGGAATGTCACTGCGGTAAATACAAAAGATTCAGATACAAAGGCAAGGTCTGCGAACGCTGCGGCGTTGAGATCACCAAAGCAAAAGTAAGAAGAGAAAGAATGGGTCACATTGAGCTTGCTGCTCCTGTTTCCCATATCTGGTACTTCAAAGGTATCCCCTCCCGTCTCGGTCAGATGCTCGACATCCAGCCCCGTCAACTTGAAAGCGTTCTCTATTTCGGCGCTTACATCGTGCTTGACGACGGCGGTATCCAGGGTATAAAGAAAAAGCAGATCCTTACAGAAAAAGAATATTACGATCTCAGAGAAAAATATGAAGACGATTTCCGCGCAGAAATGGGTGCTGAAGCAATTCAGGAACTCCTTACAGAGATCGACCTCGAAGCACTCTCCGCAGAACTCAAAGCAGAACTTAAAGACGCTCAGGGTCAGAAGAGAATCAAACTTATGAAGAGATTCGAAGTTGTTGAATCCTTCAGACTTTCAGGCAACAGACCTGAATGGATGATCCTCAACGTAATCCCCGTTATCCCACCGGATATCCGTCCAATGGTTCAGCTTGACGGCGGCAGATTTGCAACATCCGACCTTAACGACCTCTACAGAAGAGTTATCAACAGAAACAACAGACTCAGAAAGCTCCTCGAACTCAACGCTCCCGATATCATCGTGAGAAACGAAAAGAGAATGCTCCAGGAATCCGTTGACGCTCTCATTGATAACGGCAGAAGAGGCAAACCCGTAAACGGTCCCAACAACAGAGCTCTCAAATCCCTTTCAGACGTTCTTAAAGGAAAACAGGGTCGTTTCCGTCAGAACCTTCTCGGTAAACGTGTTGACTACTCAGGCCGTTCCGTTATCGTTGTAGGTCCCGAACTTAAAATTTATCAGTGCGGTCTCCCCAAAGAAATGGCTCTCGAACTCTTCAAACCCTTTGTTATGAAGAGACTTACTGAGCTTGGTGCCGTACAGAATATCAAGAGCGCAAAGAAAATGGTTGAAAGAGCTGAAAACCCCGTATGGGACGCTCTCGAAGAGGTAATCAAAGACTACCCCGTACTTCTCAACCGTGCGCCTACACTTCACCGACTCGGTATTCAGGCATTTGAACCCGTTCTCGTTGAAGGTCGTGCCCTTAAGCTTCACCCCCTCGTATGTACAGCGTTCAACGCCGACTTCGACGGTGACCAGATGGCGGTACACGTACCCCTTTCTTCCGAAGCTCAGGCAGAAGCAAGATTCCTTATGCTTTCAGCTAACAACTTGCTCAGACCTATGGACGGTAAACCTGTTGCCGTTCCTTCTCAGGACATGGTCCTCGGTTCTTACTACCTCACTATCGTAAACGACAAAGAACCAGGTGCAGGAAAATATTTCGCAAGCACAGACGAAGCTATGAGAGCTTACGATGCAGGCGTTATCGGTATCCACTCTCCCATTAAAGTAAGAGTTAAGAAAGTTATCGACGGTATAGAATATGAAGGCATTATCGACGCAACTGTTGGTAGGATCATATTCAACAACCCCATTCCTCAGGACCTTGGATTTGTTGACCGTACAGATCCCGAAAAGAAACTCGATCTCGAAGTAACAAATGTTGCTACAAAGAAAGAGCTCGGTAAGATCATCAACAAATGTATCAAAGTTCACAACATCACAAAAACAGCTGAAGTTCTTGACAAGATCAAGGCTCAGGGTTACAAATATTCTACTCTCGGCGCTATTACGATCTCCGTTGCAGATATGGAAATTCCTCCTGAAAAATCCGAGATAGTTGCAAAATCCGAAGTAGAAGTCGAAAAGATCACAAAGCACTTCAGAAGAGGTCTTATCTCCGAAGATGAAAGATACAGCCAGGTTGTCAGCGTTTGGAACCAGTGTACAGCTGAAGTTACAAAGAAACTCCAGGAACACCTTGATCCTCTGAACCCCATCAACATGATGTCCATCTCCGGTGCCCGTGGTTCTATCGACCAGATCCGTCAGCTTTGCGGTATGCGTGGTCTTATGGCTAACACATCAGGTCGTACGGTTGACGTTCCTATCAGAGCTAACTTCCGTGAAGGTCTTAATGTTCTCGAATACTTCGTATCCTCAAGAGGTGCCCGTAAAGGTCAGGCCGATACAGCCCTCAGAACTGCCGACTCAGGTTACCTTACAAGACGTCTCGTTGACGTTTCTCAGGACGTTATCATCAGAGAAGATGACTGCGGTTCCACAGAAGGTATCGTAGTTTACGACATCAGAGACGGTGACGATATCCTTGAAGATTTCGCATCACGTATGGTTGGCAGATTCCCTGTTGACGACATCGTAGATCCCGCAACAGGAGAAATTATTGTTCCCAACACAAGATACGTCAGAGAATCTGATGTTCCCAAGATCCTCGCGGCAGGATATACACAGATGAAGATGCGTTCCGTACTCACATGTAACTGCCGTTACGGTGTTTGTGCAAAATGTTACGGTCTTAACCTTGCAACAAGTGACACAGTCAATGTCGGTGAAGCGGTTGGTATTATAGCAGCTCAGTCTATCGGTGAACCCGGTACACAGCTTACCATGAGAACCTTCCATACCGGTGGTGTCGCAAGTGGCTCGGATATCACTCAGGGTCTTCCCAGAGTTCAGGAACTTTTCGAAGCAAGAAGGCCCAAGGCTCTTGCAATCCTCGCCGAGATCGACGGTGAACTCAGATTCCAGGAGATCAAACACGCACGTTATGCCATCATCTTCAATAAGGAAACTCTTGAAGAACGCAGCTACCTCATCCCCTACGGTGCAAGAGTCAAAGTCAAAGACGGCGACATCATTCACAAGGGTGACGAACTCACAGAAGGTGCTTGTGACCCGCAGGATATCCTGAAAGTAAAAGGCGAAGCAGCAGTTCACGCTTATATCATTCAGGAAATTCAGAAAGTTTACCACCTCCAGGCCGTTGATATCAACGATAAACATATCGAGATCATTATCAGACAGATGATGAGAAAAGTAAGGATCAACGAACCCGGCGATACAAACTTCCTCACAGGCTCCATCGTGGATAAAGCTGAAGTTAACGAAGTCAACAGCAGCCTCGAAGAAGGAAAAGAACCTGCTCAGTACACATCTCTCCTTCTCGGTATCACAAAAGCAGCACTTGCAACAGAAAGCTTCCTTTCTGCAGCTTCCTTCCAGGAAACAACAAAGATCCTCACAGAAGCAGCTATCAAAGGAAAGACAGATATGCTTATCGGTCTTAAAGAAAACGTTATTATCGGTAAACTTATCCCCGCAGGTACAGGTCTTGAAAGATACAGAAACGTTGAAGTCATCAACGACAGCGAAGGTGGCATAGAGACTCAGATCGAGACAAATCTTGACACTCAACTGTAATTAAATAATATTGTCAAATTCTTAGGTATTTCGTTCAATCTCTTGTTCGGAAATATTTAAGAATTTGACTCATTTTAAGGTTGCATTTTTCACAAAGTCATGGTATACTCTTATAGTATGCACATAAGTGAAATAAACGTTCAAAAAGTGGGTATAATACCGCTGAACGTAAAAAAGGAAGATAGATATGTCAGACATCGCTCCGGACGGGCGAGCCATTGGCTTGAAACAGAGTCTTAAAGCCATCAGGAACGGAGAAGCCGAAAAGGTGTACCTCGCAAATGATGCGTCCGAAAATATCATTGATTCCGTAATGGAAGCATGCGTAGAGATGAAAGTCTCTCAAATCATCAGAGAACACACAATGGCACAGCTTGGCGAATTCGCCGAAATCGACGTAGGAGCCGCCGTGTTGGTTGTTCTGAAATAAATCGAGTTTAAAATTCAAAGAGGAGGTGTATTATGCCAACATTTAACCAGTTAGTCAGAAAAGGAAGACAGACACTTACAGTTAAGTCAACTGCTCCCGCTCTTCAGAAGGGTCTTAACACACTTAAGAAAGAACCCACAAACCAGAGTTCTCCCCAGAAGAGAGGTGTCTGCACATCCGTAAAGACCGCAACACCCAAAAAGCCGAACTCTGCTCTCCGTAAAATTGCCAGAGTACGTCTTACAAACATGGCCGAGGTTACTTCTTATATCCCCGGTATTGGTCATAATCTTCAGGAGCACAGCGTTGTCCTTATCAGAGGCGGTCGTGTACGTGATCTTCCCGGTGTTCGTTATCACATTATTCGTGGAACACT
>SVMT01000014.1 GCA_015067305.1 Oscillospiraceae bacterium
ACCGTGAGACCTGTCAAGACTTTACGCCGATTGATATTCTTCATTCCTTCAAGTAAGCTGATTCTGAACATAATATTACCTCCGTTAATTTTAAAGTTCATTTTTTACCGTCTCATCTAACCAATACAACGCAAAATGAGAAAACCCTCAAAAAAAGTTGAGAGTTTACAAAATATTCAAAGAATACCTTATGCAAAAAAGCCAAGAAGTTTTTTGCTTCTTGGCTTTCATTATTAACAATCAAATTACTGCTGCAACTTTTTCGATAATGTAAGTTACAATACCGATGACTGCGGAACAGCAGATAAGCTGGATCACAGGGATGCTCTTTTTGAAGATCTTCTTGTAAAGGAACATCAGGACTGCGATAACTGCGGTGAGGATAATGCTGACAATATTGATGTCAATGGAATTTACGTTGATAAAACCGATGGCGTTGAACATAAGGAATGCACCTGCGGCAATTATCATTCCGACAACGATTGGTCTGATTGTGTTGAGAATAGTACGAACCACTTTGTATTCGGCAAATTTGGTGAACATCTTCGCAATTATAAGAATGATTATGAACGAAGGCATTACTACGCCGAGAGTTGCACACAAAGAACCGACTGCCGCCCATACAGGCCCACCAAAAAGCTGTCCCTGAGAGGAACCGACAAATGTTGCCATGTTTATGGCGATAGGTCCCGGAGTGGATTCGGAAATTGCAATAAAGCTCAGGAGTTCACTTTCAGTAAGCCACGCTCTTGATATCGCTTCCTGCTGAATGAGTGGGATCATTGCAGCACCGCCGCCAAAGGTAAAGAGTCCGATCTTAAAAAACGTTAAAAACAGTTCGAGGAAGATCATTTACCTGCACCTCCTTTTTCGGAATCGACCTTTTCTTTGTTTCTGTCAAGAAGATACACAAAAAGACCGATAACAGCACCGACGAGAACGAAATATACGGAAGAGAACTTCAAAGCAAAGAGATTTATCAAGGTGATGCCGATTATGGATACGGCAAAAAGTATCCAATGGAGAGGCGTGCGTTTGAAGCTTTTTATCATCTTCCAACCTGTTCTGAGAATGATAAGACCTACGGCACATTTGATACCGTGGAATGCATATTCAACAATCTCAAAGGACATAAAGAGATCGAAAAACATTGAAATGGTGTAAATTATAACAAATGAGGGGATAACAACTCCAGCTGTTGCAACGACAGAACCGATGACGCCGTTCATTTTATAACCGACATATGTGGCGCTGTTGATTGCAATGGGACCGGGCGTCGATTCGGCAATAGTTACGATATCCGCAAGTTCTTCCTTGCTTATCCATTTTTTCTTTGTGGAGACTTCATCTTCAATGAGGGCGATCATCGCATATCCGCCGCCAAACGTAAAAAGTCCGATCTTCAGATATGTAATAAAAAGCTCCCATAAACTGTGTTTTTTAGTCATATGAGTTTTCCTTTCGTGAAATGATTACTTTCCAATGTCTAATATTATACTCTATTACAGAAGATTTGTCAAGGGTAATAACAGAAAATTCATTGAGATTTATACGAAGTCTGCTAATTTAATTTGTATAATTTACAAAACGACCGCTGACAAATATCAGCGGTCATATTTGAATCGTTAATCAATTCTGCCGATCTGATCGAATGGGATCGGTTCAAAGTCAGGGCAAAGTTCCAAAGCTTTTGCGTTTGCTTTCATGGTGTAGTCGTCGTTATGCCAATGGGGGAAGTCTGCAAGGTAATCGGAAATAACGAAGTTGCTTTCTACATCAGAAAATTTTCTAACGTCCTTGTCAATTTTATATCTGGGAGAGGTTGAGTTTGGATCACTTGTATCGCCCTTGAAGAAGTAAGTGATATTATTTTTAATGGAGTTATTTGCGGGGTTGCCCGAAAGCAGAGGATCGTTAAGGTCTCCCTCGTAGCCCTCGTGCCAGGGGATTATCTGACCGTAAATGGGGAAAGCTTTTATCCAAGCATCATTGCGGTTTGCAACCAATGCATTAGACATTTCTTCGTTATGAGTGAACCACGCATCGGGTTTATTCATTGCATCACTTGTTCGCTGGTCGTAAGAAATGGGTTCTCTGCCGGGGTTAATAATAATGTTATTTTCAATTACATTATCACGTCCGCCGCCTGCGAGGATTGCATAAGAAGATGTGTTTTCCAGAATATTACCGTATGCTGTCTGACCACTGAGACCGTCATCCCAATAGATAGCATGGGCATGGACATCTCCGAGACCGATATCATGAATGTAGTTATATCTGATAACAGAACCGTAAGTCAGGAAATTTCTGCCTGTGTAAAGAGCTCCACAGTCTGCGGTCTCAAAACATACATTATATATCTCGTTGTATTCTATGATATGGTTTGGTCCACTCCAGCCAATCGCCTGATGAGGCGCGTTTGCTATCTCGTTGTGTGAAACTGTTGCCGCACAACCGAAAACTTCGATAGCCGACTGATATGTTCTCTGAATAACAGCGTAATCGTGGATGTAGTTGTTGTAAATAAGGTTGCCTGAGGGGATAAGCTCTACCTGATTACCGCCTGAAACACTGATACCGTAAGTGCCCACATTGCAGACTTCATTATTCTGAACCGTAATATTCGTACCGCTTGCAGTAATACCGTATGTACGAACATTGTATATCTTGCAATTATCAATAATAAAATCACTGCCTGAAACATTCAGACCACCTGCTCTTGTGGCACAGAGAGCAAAGCCTTTGAATATCATATTTGAAATATTTGAAGCGTTCAAAACATTTGCAGGAAGAGAAGATATCATTATTTCCGCAGTATCGAACTCTTCTGTTTTATAAACATACAAATATCCGCTTTCTTTATCTATAAAGAATTCTCCTGCCATGTCAAGCTCATCGTATACATTGAGGAAGTAGAACGGAGCACCCTTGGAAACACCGTAAGTAACAGAATGAGCCAATGTCACGGAAGATTCTTCAATGTTGATATTTCCGATAAGTGGGGTGGAAGAAGACCATGACCATTTGAAATAACCCGGCGCATAGATATTATCATAAGAAGACCATTTTGAAATTCTTGCAACGACATCATCCGCAAGAGTAAAAATACCGCCTCTGTTATGGATGGCAGGATCATAGCCTTCCACGTAATATGCATCACCACGACAGTCGAAGTTTATATCTGTGAAAGCTTCATGAACGTCTCCGACAAAAATAACATCTTTGGTGCGGAGAAAATCCGTATTGGGATAACGTGAAAGAGATGCTCTTTCACCGTTTATGAAAAGTTCCATGGCATTCGAGCCGATAGTTTCAATAGTAGCAGGGTCTATTCCGTATTTGGTAAGGTCAACTTTTACGACCTTTTCCTTTGCTGTGTCGTCAACGAGTTTTGCTTTTTCCTCTGCGGAAATGGGTTCAAAATCACTTGCGGAAAGAATTACACCGCCCGTAAGAACTGCTCCGAATTCGCTTTCGGAGACATATGTAATAGGACTTTCTGCTGTGCCTGAGTCGTCACCCGTGAAAAGGAGGCTTTCAGTTAATTTATATTCGCCGTCTCTGACAAGTACGGTAATACCACCTGCGGGAAGTTCTTCACCAGCTTTAAGTTCACGGATCTTTGTCTGTGCGTCCTGAATCGTTTTGAACGGCGCATTTTCCGAACCGTCACCGCTTGTTTCTGCTTTTGCGTCAACATAAAGGGTCAGCGCAGAACCCTCAATTACTGATGTATAGGAATTCAATACTTTCTCCTCCTCGCTGAAAGGTAAAAGGTTTTCAAGATTCGGCTGTGAACATGACACCAAAGTTGTTCCTGTAATGATTGTCGCCAATGCGGCAGATAAAATGCGTTTAATATACATATTTCCCCTCCAAATAAAACAGAATAATTATACAGCTATATTATAGCATAAAACAGCAGAGCTGTCTACCTCCCCCCGAAATTTCAGACTTTTATCACATATTCCGATATACTATAGAGGAACCAATTTTTGAAAAAATCGATTCCCCTGTAGAAAAATTATTTATTGCATTTGAAATCTTTTTCGTCGCGAACATACATGGGCAGTACGTCCTGAGGTTCACGTATAAGCCATTTGCCGTTTGTGAAGTCGGGGATCTGCTGAACAGCGCCGCCTTCCGCAATGGAACGCTCTGAGAGACATGAAATACACATCCAAGCCGCAGTATCGTAAACATCAATAGGCATAGGTCTGCCTTCTTTATAAGCGTCAATGAACTCACGGAGAATGATGCCGTCCATACCGCCGTGACCTGCTTCTCTTTCTTCGTCGGTAATATTATACCAAACATCAGGCTGATATTTATCAACGTAATTATCAACACAACTACATGTTGCATGTTCACCGTTTGGTCCGCTTACATAAACATTGTTTGTTATCATATCGTAACCGGCACGTGTACCTCTTACGGTGAATTCGCGGTTGTATTCTCTGGGAAGAGTTGTATCAAGTCTGAGTGTGATAGTTTCTCCGTTTGCACAAGTGATGATAGTCGTTACAATATCGCCCTGAGCAAATTTTGCACCTTTGAGCGTGGGATCTTTTTCATCGAGACCTGACATTTTAATGTAATCCTCCATACCGCAAGCCTTTGAAGCAACGGAAACGAGGGATACGAATTTATTGCCTCTGTTGATATTAAGGATCTTGGCTATGGGACCGAGTTCGTGAGTAGGATAGTTTTCGCAATTTCTGTTGAGGTAGTTTCTGAGACGGTAGTGACGGATAATATTACCGCCGCCAATTTCATCACGGAGATCATGAGCATACGCACCTGCGCAATGAACGACTGTTCCGAACACACCCGCTCTTACCATGTTTGTAATGATAAGTTCGCGGCTGTCGTAACAACAGTTTTCCATGAGCATACAGGGAACGCCCGTCTGTTCGTGAGTTTTTACAAGCTCCCAACATTCATCAATACTGTAGGAGCCGCCGACTTCAATACCAACCGCAACGCCTGAACGCATTGCTTCGATGGCGATCTCAAGGTGAGACTCCCAGGCAGTAGCCACATAGATCATATCAACGAGACCGGAATGAAGAAGTTCCTTATAATCAGTTGTGCAAAGAGGTCTTTTACCGTATTTTTCTTCAACAGCGTCAGCTGATCTTTCAGCTCTGTCAGCGTATGCGTCGCATACAGCTGTTATTTCTATATCTTTAAATCTAAAGAGGTTTCCGCACATCATGCCGTGACCTCTGCCACCGAGACCAATAACGCCAAATCTTACTTTTTCCATAATTTTATACCCCAATCATAAAGAGATTTTCAAATCAAGAGAAGGTCAATTCTCCACAGATGAATTATAGCACAAAAAAAGGAAAAAGTCAATAGGAAAACAACATATTTATGCAACCGCAGGTTGCAATTTTCAAAACACAAAAGATGACAAAATTAAATGTCGTTTTTATTTCACAAATATTGCCCTTTATGGGCTTGCAAAATTCCAAAAACTGTGGTATAATATTAAAGCTGTTATGATAGTAACAGCCAATTCACCAACAAATACGGAGAAGTACTCAAGCTGGTGAAGAGGCGCCCCTGCTAAGGGTGTAGGTCGGGAAACCGGCGCAGGAGTTCGAATCTCCTCTTCTCCGCCAAACAAAAAAGCCATCCATACGGATGGCTTTTTTGTTTGGTTGAAAACATGGAGTAAGAAGAAATCTCTCGAGTTCGGCGCAGCGGGCGGAAACAGACGGTTTCCGAACCGTGGAGTCTCGAGCAACGCGATTTTTTCGGGCACCGCATCAGCGGTCGAAAAAATAAGTGGCGCAGAGTACCTCCTCTTCTCCGAGCCATCCATACGGATGGCTTTTTTGTTTGGTTGAAAACGCGGAGTAAGCAGAAGTTCCTCGAGTTCGGCGCAGCGGACGGAAACAGACGGTTTCCGAACCGTGGAGTCTCGAGCAACGCGATTTTTTCGGGCACCGCATCAGCGGTCGAAAAAATAAGTGGCGCAGAGTACCTCCTCTTCTCCGAACCATCCATACGGATGGCTTTTTGTTTGGTCGAAAACATGGAGTAAGCAGAAATCTCTCGAGTTCGGCGCAGCGGGCGGAAACAGTTAAAAGAGACTATTTTTCAAACTTACGAATCTGTATAAAAAAATTTATAATACCTATTGCATTTTGCAAGAAAATATGCTATACTTAATTTAACAAAAAAATCATTTAAAACAAATGAAATGAGGTAAACAAAATGAAAATAGGCGTTAGTTCTTACAGTATGGAAAATCTCAGAAGACAAAAGGGTATAAGTGTTTTTGAGATGATAGATCTTGCAGTTGAATTGGGCTTTGCATCCATTGAATTCACCGATGTTTACGCACCCGAAGGAAAGGACAAGGTCGAACAGGCAAAAGAAATTGCGGCATATGCAAAGGAAAAAGGCATTGAAGTCTCCACCTACACTATCGGCGCTGATCTTCTTCTCAAAGATGAAGCCGAAGAATTTGAAAGACTCAAAGGTGAACTGAAGATCGCAGAAGCTCTCGGCGTAAATAAAATGCGCCATGATATCTGCTGGGGATTCCCTGCTGAGAAAAAAACAAAGAGAGGCTTCGATGATGCTCTTGCAATAGTTGCTCCCAGAGCAAGAAAAGTTACCGATTACGCTGAAACTCTCGGTATCAAAACGATGTTTGAAAACCACGGATTTTTCTGCCAGGACAGCGACAGAGTTGAAAAACTCCTCAACGCCGTAGGTTCCGAGAACTTCGGGCTTCTTGCAGATTTGGGAAATTTCCTTTGTGCAGATGATAACCCCGCAGTTGCAATAGGAAAACTTGCGCCTTACGCTATTCATGTTCACATCAAGGACTTCTTCGTTAAAAACGGAATGCTCCCCGATCCAGGAAACGGTTGGTTCAGATCAAGAGCAGGTAATTATCTCAGAGGTACAGTTGTCGGTCATGGCGATGTCCCCGTAAAACAGTGCATCGAAACGCTCAAACGCTCAGGTTACAGCGGAAGCTACTCAATTGAATTTGAAGGATTGGAAGAAAATGTTTTCGCACTCAGAACAGGACTTGAAAACCTTAACAGATATTTTTCCGAATAAAATATAAAGCAGGTGATGTTTTATGATAAAGGTCAACGAGAATGTAATTACTGCCGAAACAAAAACCCAAAAGGTGGTATTTGTTGACGGACGAATTACCGAAATTATAAGCAAAATTGACGGACAACGGTATCTTAACGACAACGGATATTCCGAAAGAGAAGCCCCATTACGTTTTATTTATGCTTTCAACAGAACTTATTCCTTGGGCAAAAATTCCGCAGTTCGAATAGAAATACACCAATACAGCGATACCCTTGTTAATATTTCATTTTTCGGTTGGCACGGACACGGAGATATTCTCATTGAAGAAGATATTTCGACAGGAGATATATGTGTTACCCCGTCAGTTCAGACTTCAATGACCGGACTGAAAGCTTGTCGATGGGAAATGTTTGGCATCGATCCTGATGTTGAAGTTACAATTCCGTATATGCAAGGAATAAAGATTCCAATATCCAATCCTTTGTTTAAAACAGACAAGCTGCAGGATCTGCGATATCCTTTCAGATGGGAATCGGCTTTCGTTACTTTCAGTCGCGAAAACGGGGGATTTTGGGTAAGGACAGACTGTTTACAAAAGAAATATAAATCGTTGCATATCGGAAATGACACTGCATTTAACTGCGCACTTTTTGATTCCGAGAATACAGGTCCAATAGATTCAGAAATAAGCGCAGGCGGTACCACATGGAAACTCAATGTCTATGAGGGGGATTGGACTGTTCCCGTATATCTCTACAGGGACATGTTAAGAGAGACTTCTCAGTATATCAAAGCCAAGGCGAATTTGCCGCAATGGTTTGATAATGTGAAAATGGCATGCTCCTGGTGTCCCGGAGATCCTGAAGTTCTCGACATTATGAAAAAATATATTGACCCGAAAAAGGTACTCATTCATTTACCTCATTGGAGAAATATGAAATACGACCAGCAATACCCCAATTATATAGCTTCTGATAGCGGTAAGGAATTTATAAGCAAAGGTAATGAAATGGGTTATCATATAGCTCCTCATTGCAATGCTTTTGAGATCGACCCCTCATTGCCGGAATATGAACTTGTAAGAGACTTCAAGTACAGAGACATTGAAACTCATCAGGTGTGGGGTTGGGGCTGGAATGACGGATGGGTCGGTATCCCTGAAGATAATATGGCTATAAGAAATAACCGCAATTGTAATGTCATGGCGAAAATCCACCCTGCATTACCGTCATGGCAGAATCTCCTTGCTTCAAATGTTAAAAAAGCAGTTGATGAAAACTCCTTGCACGCGGTATTCCTTGATGTAACTCACAATATTTACAATATTCACAACGGAACTGTAAACGGAGCAAATAATATAGAAGGCGCTTTGGAACTTATCGAACGTGTCGGAAAGATCAACGGAGGTATTGCGATCGGTGGAGAGGGCATGAACGAAGCTCTTATCGGACAATGTTTCGCTCAAGGACATTCCGTTACTTTCGGCAAAAACGACAATGAAATGTTACCCACGGAATTCTACACGCCCATAAATCAGATGCTTTACGGCGATGTCTGCCACGTTATAAGTTACGTTGGCGGCAGTGACGAAAAACGGAAATTCCTTCAGGATAAATGCGACCAAAACAGAGGCTTCACTCCAACCCTCAACGGCGATTATATTTACGAGTTGGATAAACCCGACTCCGTTGCAAGAAAAATTCTGGAAAGAGCCTTGAGTTAAAGGAGAAAATCTGAAATGTATAATAAGTATTACCGGAACTTATCCGAAAATTGGTTCATAGACAAAGATCCCGAAAACAGAGGCCTTGAAAGGGGTTGGAACTGTAAAATTTCCGAAACGGCTGTTCCGACTCCTATACCTGCAATAATTCAGGAGGTTTTGCCCGAATACCACGGTGTCGCTTTTTATTGGTGCAAACTTGTTCCTGCTATAAGCTGCGGTGAAACAGAAAGATTGATTCTCCGCTTCAACGGTGTTGACTACAAAGCGACTGTATGGCTTAACGGGGAACTTTTGGGCGAACATGAGGGCGGTGAAGCTCCTTTCGAGTTTGATGTGACCGAAAAAATCAGCCTTGAGGCTGAAAATCTCATTGCTGTAAAAGTAATAAATCCCATTGAGTACGATATTGACGGGCTGAATCTTTCAAATGCCGCAAACAGAAATAAAACCATAGCAAAAATGGCAGGCTGTTGCCTGAACAGCGGCGGTATCTGGTATAATGTTGAGCTTTATACTGTTCCTGAGGTATACATTGAAGATAAATTTTTTATCGGAGATATACATACAGGAAAGCTTACGGCTAAAGTAGATATAAAAAATATCTCAAAAGCAGAGGCTGATGCCACACTTACCTTGAATGTTTACGGCAAAACCACATCCACAAATAAAATAACCGAAGCCTCAAAAGAAATAAAAATCAAATCGGGTGATGTCTGTGAGGAGATTTCCGTAGTGGTTCCGGATGTGAGACTTTGGGATATAAACGATCCTTTCCTTTACAGAGTTGAGATCGTTTTGACTTCCGACAGCGGAGAACATAGGGCGAGTCTCAATTTCGGTTTCAGAGAATTTCTTGTCAAGGATGGATATTTCTATCTCAACGGCAGAAAGATCTTCCTCAAATCAGCCCATTCGGGAAATGCTTTCCCTGTAGGACAAAACTATCCCGTAGTAAAAGAACAGGTCCGCCGGGACATGGTAATGGCGAAAACTTACGGTTTCAACATGGTAAGATCTATTGCGGGAACGTTCCGTCCCGAACAGATAGAGGTTTGCGATGAGATCGGTCTTCTGGTTTATGAGGAATGTATGGCTTCATGGCAGGTCGGAGAATTCAGGGGAATGCTCAAAGACCAGGAAAACAGCGACCTTGACCCCGAAAAAATGCACGAAAGATTCCGTGTTTGTACCAATGAAATGGTTAAACGTGACAGGAATCATGCATCAGTCGTGATCTGGTGTCTGCTTAATGAGATGTTCCCGAAGAATCCCGTAACTCCTTACGCAGAAAAATATCTGCCTGAGCTCAGAAAATATGATCCCTCAAGACTTGTACTTTTGCAATCAGGTCGCTGGGATGCAAACAGAGCTCAGAATTCCGCTTCTAATCCTTACAGCGATACATGGAATGCTCCCATGGGTATGGACGGAACAGCCTCCGATAAAGTTGATATGCATAACGGAATTGCCGTATTCGGTATCGGTGACTACCATTTCTATCCCGATTACCCGTTGGGTGAAAAAGATGTGAAAGTTATTAGAGAATATTCAAAAGACGGTCTTCCTGCATTTATTTCTGAAAGCGGCATAGGTCCTCTTTTTAATGTTATTGAAGAATCCAAGCATTTCCGTCAGTACGGTTACAGGGAAGATCTGGAAGATTTTTCATGGCTCACCGAACAGGGAAAGAAACTTGAAGCAGACTGGAAGCGCTTCGGACTTGAAAAAATATATCCTTATGCGGAAATGATGCTGAAAGAAAGTCAGAGGCTCAGCGCCATTGACAGACGGCTTATTTTCGATGCGATACGTTCAAACCCCAAGCATAACGGTTACAGCCTTACGGGGCTTCTTGACCACGGAATGTGCGGAGAAGGCTTGTGGAGCTTCTGGCGCAGATTTAAACCTGAGGTTTACGATACGGTTTGCGACGGTTGGGAACCTCTCAGGTTCTGTCTCTTTGTAAAGCACCATGTATACAGCGGTGAGGAATTTGAAATAGAAGCGGTTCTTGCCAACGAAAGCGTGCTTAAGCCCGGAAAATATACCGCGGATTTCGCAATCACGGGAGAGAACGGCACGGTAGAAATGTTCAGCGAAGATTTCGAGATCAAAGACGATTCTTTTGCCGTTCCTGTAATGAAAAAGAATATTAAACTAAATGTTCCCACAGGAAAATATTCACTCATCGCGTACTTGAGAAACGCAGGTTCTCCTCTCGGAAACAAGCTTGATTTTTATGTTAGAAATACTGCTGATATTCCGAAAACTTCTGCAAAAGTGTACTTTGCGGGAGTTGAAGAAACAACCGTTGAATTCCTGAAAAACAGCGGTGCGACTGTTGAAAAATTCAACGGTCAGACAGATGGAATGATCCTTCTGGGTCAGAGAATCGACGATGAGACAATAATTCTCGCAAAAGAATGTGCGGACAAGGGGGCAAAAGTTCTTGCGCTTACGATACATTCATTCATGAAAGACCTCGACTTCTACAAGCTTAAATTCCTTGGAATCTCAGACGATCTCAATGTGTTCCTCACAAGAGACTGGCTCTATCATAAAGAATCCGTTGCTGCAGACAGAGAGGTTTTTGACGGCCTCGGCTTGGGTATCTGCGACTCTATCAAATACGGTCAGAGTTACCCGCGATTTGCCTACATGACATCGAGGACTCCCGATGAAATCATCTGTCCCGCATTTTATGTTGGTTCACCTCATGTCAACGGTGCTTACGCTTCCGCACACACTATCGCAGGATTTAACAGCGGCAACGGTAAAATTTATCTGAATTGCTTCCGTCTGGAGGAAAATCTCGGTAAAAATCCCGCAGCTGATATCGTTCTTGTAAATCTCATAAATTATATAAGCAAATAAAATCTTAAGCCCCTCAAATCCGCTTTTCTCGGAAGGGGGGAATGGGGGAAACCCTCTTTTCACGTGAAAAGAAGGTTTCCCCCATAGATTTCTATTATAAATTATTCTACAGCATTTTCTGCAATTTTTATCAGGAGTTCCGTGATCTTGTCCATAGATTCGATGGATACGAACTCAAAACGTGAATGGAAGTTCTCGCCACCCGTACAAAGATTGGGGCAAGGAAGTCCCATAAACGAAAGACGAGCGCCGTCTGTGCCGCCGCGAATTGGAATTACTTTCGGCTCAACTCCAATTTGTCTCATTGCCTCCTTAGCTCGGTCAACCACGTACATATGCTCCTCAATTTTTTCACGCATATTGTAATAGGAATCTTTCAGCGCTAGCTCAACTGTTCCGTCTCCGTATTTTGCGTTCAGTTCAGCGGTGATCCTTTCAAAATCAGCTTTTTTAGCTTCAAACTTTGCTCTGTCGTGGTCACGAATAATGTAAACCAATGTGGAGAGCTCCGTTTCACCTTTCATTGCAATAAGGTGGTGGAATCCTTCATAACCCTCAGTTTTTTCAGGTATTTCGTCGGCAGAAAGCATATTATCGAACTCTGTTGCTATGCGTGAAGCATTTTTCATCTTATTTTTCGCAGAGCCCGGGTGGATAGATACCCCATGAACCGTGATCTTCGCACTTGCGGCGTTGAAATTTTCGTATTCCAGCTCACCCAATGCGCCACCGTCAACGGTATAGGCGTAATCCGCACCGAATTTCGCCACGTCAAAGAAGTCAGCACCACGGCCGATCTCCTCATCGGGAGTGAATCCCACACAGATTTTTCCGTGGGGCTTGCCTGATTTGATGATCTCTTCAACTGCGGTCATAATTTCCGCAATTCCTGCCTTGTCGTCAGCTCCGATAAGCGTGGTTCCGTCGGAAACGATAAGGTGCTGACCCTTATAATTTTCAAGGTAGGGGTAATCGGAAACCTTCATATAAATATTTTTTCCCTCATTCAGAAGAATATCTCCGCCATTGTAGTTCACAATCGTGGTTTTGATATTCATATCGGAAGCCTCGGAAGAGGTGTCCATATGGGCAATAAAGCCGATAGCAGGGGCATTTTTATCTGTATTTGCAGGCAAAGTTGCGTAAACGTAACCGTGCTCGTCCACGTGTGCATCCTCAAGTCCCAATTCAAGAAGTTCTTTTTTCAACTCTTCTGCCAAAACCAACTGCTTTGCCGTGCTGGGAGTTGTTTCGCTTTCCTCGTCCGACATTGTGGGGAACGCCGCGTATTTCAAAAATCTTTCGTATGCTTTCATCATCAATATCTCTTTCAACCATACTTTAAATTATTATCATTGATTTATCAAATCTACCATTTTGCTTAAAAAAGCCGAGATTAAAACTTTCATCTGGATGTTTTTTATTCCAAGAAATAGCTACTTCTTTTAACTCATCCGCCGTTATAAGTAAAATTTGAGTATCATTTATTAAAGAATACTTTACGCATTCTTTAATACTGTTTTCAGTAAAAGACGGACCGATAACCATAAAAACAGAAACTGTTTTATCTGAATTTCTTATATAATTATCAAATTGTAGAATATGATCTTTTAAATTTACATCATTTTCTTTAGATTTATTATCCCATAAAATATATTTATCATTATATGAAAGTTTTCCATCTGGATGTTCAGTTCCTGTTAAAAGCAGTGGCTTGTTTTTCAAAAGGATTTCGAATAAATAATTTGTTGCTTTTTCAAAATAGTGTTCGACTTCCAAATCCTTAGAAATTATGCCATTTTCTCTCAAATATGTATAGTTTCTACAAGCCAACTCGTGATATACATTAAACCATTTTTCACGATCATCTTCACTAGAAACTTCTATTTTTTTAAGTTTATCATAATAACTGAGAATTCGATTTATTAACGCACTTTTCGAACCTGATATATTCAAACCAAGATCATTACACCATTTTTGTAAAACAGAAACTTCTAAACCATCTCTAGGTGAATATCCCCCTATAAGATTAGATGGTTTTATTGTTCTTAAAATAATTTCTTGTAAAAGAGGTACTGTTGGGTTATTTGGGATATCAACCTTCGAAGTATTGGGGTTTTCATTATATTTATTTAGAATATCAATTAAATATTGTTTTTTAGTAATCTTAGTAACATAATTTACAAGTTGTACATATCCGTAACTTTTAATCTCAATATCAAAATACTTTCGCAAGCAAACAGCAATTTCATCTGGAATGATATCGCAAGCTATATTTTCTGAGTTTTTGATATAAAACAAGATGCCAGCAGATTGAAGAGCTTTTCTTGCAATATCAATATCAGAACGTGAATGCAAGATATTTCCTTTTGTTGGATATCTACTAGATTTTGCTTCAAGAATATTCTGCTCTCTAACAGTAATATTTAAATACTTCCTAACTTCTTCTATTAAGTTTTTCTCATCAACAGAGATATCATCTCCTCGCTCCCATGCTTTGTCTAATAAAAACTTGAGCAAAGAAAAATCTTTATTCATATTTTTAGAATCAAAATTATTTGATTCATCTATAATTTCCTGTTCATAATTCAATATTGCCTCTTCCGTTGATTTGCACGAAGATGTATATTCATCTTCATCCAATAAATACTCTTTAAGTATTATGGGGACTATTATACGAACAATGGGGTTCTCATGTAACTTTAACCGATTAAGTTGTTTTGATATATTATCATAAGAAACATATTGTCCTTCAGTTTTAATTAAGCTTATTTTCAGGTCATCCAAATCAAGTCTTCTACAATCTTCCACATATGCACTGGCAATTCTTTTCAACTCATTAACATTGACTAAAAGCTTTACACAATTTATATAATTCATACTTTGCCTCCAATTTCAATTAAAAATCAATAACACATATATATTATAATACATATTTTATAAGATTACAAGGGATTTTGAAAAATATTACTACTTATTTTATGCAAAACACCTAAAAAATGTACTTTTAATTATCCGTTAACTCTTTCAAAAGTCTCGAACAGTCTCCGTGAAACCTCTTTCATTTCCGAAGTATCGGTTTTGAGAATTTGTCTGTCATAGGTAAAAAGACCGTTTGTTTCGTCCTCCACGTCGCTGACTTGTGTGAGAATTGCGCCGCAAAGCCCCTTTTCGATAGCGGGAATGACCTGATCGGTGTAAAGTTTCACTAATTCTTGGCGGAAAAGCTTTTCGTCGGTGAAGAATTTGTAGCCGTAGGTCTTATCAAGATTGAAGGAATGACCTTCAACTTTATAGGAATATCCGCCGAATTCCGAAAGAATAAGAGGCCTTCCGTCGGAAGCCATATTCAGGGGCTTGAAGTAGATATGCTCGCTGAGAACGTCGCTTTTGTTGGTTTGGAACCAGCCTGAGGTTGCGTCCCAGATTCGGGTGGGGTCAAGTTTTTTGAAATGGAGGTAAATGTTTTCCGCATCGTACTGCCCCCAACCCTCATTGAAAATCGTATAATACAAAACGCAGGGGTGATTATGGAGAATTTCCACAGTTTTTTCAGCAGTTATTATGAAATTATCATTTCTGAACTGAGATGCTTTGTGGCTGACACCTTTTTTTGCACCAACGGTGGGTAACGCCGTATCAACCATAAAGCTGTATTTTCCGCTGTTTACAAAATCCTGGAAAACTATCATTCCCAATTTATCGCAAAGGTGGTAGAATATCTGCGGCTCAATTTTAATATGCTTACGCAAGGTGTTAAAGCCTTGATTTTTCATTGCCAAAATATCATTTTCATAGCCTTTGGGAGTTGCAGGGAGATAAATACCGTCGCTGAAATACCCTTGGTCAAGAAGTCCGTGAAAGAAGATGGGCTTACCGTTGAGAAGGATTTTTTCGCCTGTGATCTCCACTTTTCTCAGCGCAAAATAAGATGAAATTCTGTCATCACCGCTGATGATCTCAAAATCGTAAAGGTTCGGTTCGTCGGGAGTCCAAAGCTTTTGATCTTCGGGGGTCACAGTGATTTCTTTTCCGTTGAAGTTGATTTCTTTTCCGTTAAATATCAGCGTTTTTTCTGCTTCGCCACCCTCGATTTCAATTTTAGCGGAAGATGTGTCGGAGGTGATTTTGATTGATTTAATATGATTTTTTTCAACGCTTTCAAGCCAGACTGTCTGCCAGATGCCGCTTGTGGGGGTGTACCACATACCGCCTCTGTCTTTGCGCTGTTTGCCGTAAGGGAGCTCCTTATCAAGGGGATCTGAAACTTCAACAATGAGTTCGTTGTCTCCGTTTTTCAGACTTTCCGTTATGTCGAATTCAAAGGGCGTGTATCCACCCACATGCTCTCCGCAAATGTTCCCGTTTACATAAACTTTGCAGATCTGGTCAACAGCCCCGAAATGCAGAATAACTCTGTCTTTTTTGAAGCCTTCGGGCAGAGTGAAGTTTCTTCCGTAGACCAAAATATCCTTTTCGCCAACGGATTTCTGCACTCCCGAAAGCCTTGATTCCACGGGGAACGGAACTGAAATATTTCCGTTATAAATCTCCTTTTTGCCCCGTAAAATTTTAAGATCCCATTTTCCGTTAAGGCAGAGATATGAGTTCCTTTTCATCATCGGACGGGGATAATCTTCCCAGGGAATTTCGCTCATTTCTTTCTCAAAAGGCGTTTCGAGATCAACGGTTGCAGGTCTGATTTTTGTGAAAATAAACAACAGAACAGGAACCAATACAGCCGCCGCAACAAGTGCCGCAAGAAAAATATTTTCGTTGGGTAAAAATGACTGTGTGCCGTCGTTGTTGGTTATGAGTTCCGCATTTTTCAGAACTTCAGCTCCGATCTTAGAACCGACAACACCGGGAATAAGAACTTGAGAGAAAATTCTCAATCCCTGAAACATACCTGCTTTACCTGCAGGAGTGTAATCTCTGATGACTGCACCGAAAACAGCCATACCAGAAAGATAACCGCACATCATAAAAAGAGAACCGATAAATACAGGCAATGTGGTTTTGGTGAAAAACAGAATTATATAACCCAAAACGAGCCACAAAACAGAGAAAACAACTGAGAATCTGAAGCCTTTTTTATCATAGACCTTGCCCCAAAGAGCCGTGCAGACGGAAGCAACGATAATAGCGGGCGCCATAATGAAAACATAGTCTGTCATACCAAGGGATTTTTCATAGTAAATAATAAGATAAGGCATGAAGACCTGAATGGATATATTGAAAATTGCGAAAGCACCAAGGAAAAGGTATATCATCGGATTTGCTTTGACCGTTGAAGGTCTGAAACCGTAGAAGATATTATAAAGATACCCCGTTTCCGTAGGCTTGATCTTGGGGTCTTTTATGAGAAAAATTCCCAAAACGCCGATAAGAACTACAACTGTACCGATAATTGAAAAGATCAAAGTCCAACTGCCGGGCTGAGTCAGATCAAAGAACATAAATCCGCCGAAAACAACAAGAATAGCCACAAGCGGCATCATTGCGTTTATGCCCTCAGCGGTACCTCTGTTGGAGCTGTCTGTGGAATCTGTCAACCATGCGTTAAAGGCGGCATCGTTTGCGGTTGACCCGAAAAATGTCATTACGCAGTCAAGAATAATTGTAAGTGTTACAGCCAAAGCAGCGGCTGAAGTAACTGTCGGGAACATCGCACCGATAATGTCTGTTTTCAGTAAAGTAAAACTGAAAATTGAAAGTCCCCATAAAATATACCCACCACAAATGAATACTTTTCTCTTGCCGACTTTATCGGAAAGTGCACCCATAAATACGGTGGTCAATGTTGCCGCAACGGCTGAAGCCGCAACCATGAGCGAAATATCGTCTGCTGACGCATTGAACATATTGTAAATAAACACGTTGAAATACATATTTTCAACGACCCACGCAACTTGTCCCATCAAACTGAACAGAACAAGCGCCCAAATAAATCGTGCGGAAAGTTTTTTCTGCATAAAAAAGTCTCCCTCTGAAATAAAAATATACTTATACCCGGATATTTCCAAGTATAAGTATACCATATATTTCCTCAATTTAAAAGCAAAATTTTATGACATATCAAAAAATTCAAATACGTGAACGAATATAGTCAATATCTTTCTGCAAAGATTCCGCATTCAGTCCCGTTTCAAGCATTGAAGGAGATTCGAGAGTTATGGAGCCATCATATCCGTTTTGTTTAAGGTAAGCGAAAAATCTGTCAAAATCTATCTTTCCTCCACCGGGGTGAGGTATGGGACGGAGCGCTGTCCATTCCATAAAGCCTGCGGACCAGTCGCTGATGTGTACATGGTCAATCCGGTCAATAAATTCACCTTTGTAAAACTCTTCAAACTGACCGTGGAACGCCAAAAAGCGTGTATCTACGGTAAATTTAACATCGGAATCAAGTTCAATAAGTTCTCTCCAATGAGTGAACGGGTCATAAGTGTTGCAGGGTACATTTTCAACCGTCAGTTGAATTCCGTATTCCTCAGAAATGCGTTTCAATTCGGGATAAGCGCTGAGGTTTGACTCCATATGTCCGTCTGAGGGAAGTCCACCCCAAAGATGAAGAACCGATTTTTTACAACCAAGCTTTTTCGCAACACGGCAATTTTCATGGAATTCATCAAAAGCTTTCTCTCTGTCAGCAGTTGTATTTCTACTGAAAAATTCGCCGATATCCTTATCAAGATGTATTACGGGGAAGTTTATCCCCGCAACATCTCCGCATATTTTATCAAAATTTTCATACCATGAGTTACAGACCATAAACTCAAACCCATCGCAGCTGAGTTTTTGCGCCGCTTCGGAAATCAAAAGATGATTCCTGCCGTTAATTTTGCCGACGAATGCCCCTGTTGAACAGTAAATTTCCATCAGATAAGACCTTTCAGGAAATTTACAGCCATTCCAATATCCTTTGCGGGATCGTCGCCGACTTCTCTTTCAATGGTGAGGAAGCCGTTGTAACCAATATCTTTAAGTGCGGCAAGATATTTGGGGAAGTTTACATTTCCTTCGCCGAGAGGAACTTCTGTGAAGTATTCCCAGATTCTCAGGTCGCCGATACCTCCCTGAGCAAAGAAGCCGTAAATTTCATGTCTGTCGCTTTCTTTGAGTTTGATACCGTCTTTTGCATGAGTGTGAACAATGTAATCTTTCAAAGTATAAACTGCCTGAATGGGATCATCACCCGTAACCATTACAAGGTTTGCAGGGTCAAGATTAACTTTAACTCCGCGTGCGGAAAGACTGTCAAGAAATTCCTTGAGCATTACCGCTTTTTCGGGACCTGTTTCAACTGCAAAAGAAGCACCCACGCTGTCAGCATATTCGGCAAGCTCATTACAAGCTTCCTGCATGATCTTGTATGTATCGTTCTTTTCATCAGGAATAACACCGATATGTGTTGTTACGATCTTTGAGCCAAGTTCAAGAGCAAGGTCAACTATCCTTTTGGACTTTTCAACTTTCCAGATATTGTCTTCCTTGAGCTGGAAACCGTGACCTTCAAGGTCTCCGCAGAGAGCGCTTACAACGAGGCCGTTATCTTCAATGATCCTGCGTTTTTCCGCAATGAGTGCGGGAGTAAGATTTTCAGGCGCCATCTCACCTTTTGTTGCGTAGATCTGAACGCCGTCTGCGCCAAGTTCACGGGCTTTTTTCATGCTGTCAGCAAAGCTCAATTTTAGAGAGTCTGCCATAATACCGATACTGAAATTGCTCATTTTGTTAACTCCTTATTTTAAGATTATATTTTCTGCAAATTCGTTTGTTTCAAAGACAAGTTCAGACTTATCCACATAACGTTTTCCGTTGATAACAAGGTTTTCGATGGAAATATTCTGAACTAAATGATCCTCTGACATTCCTTTGAAGAAGTTCGGAGGAAGACGCAGTCCCTCATCCATAGTAACCGTAATGTTTTTATATTTGATATCATGAATCTGTCCCGCAGCTTCATCCTGAGACCACATACATTTATAAATCCCAGCATTCAGAAGTCTGGAAACATGGGGGTCTTTATGGGGCTGATAGGTATGTTCATCTGTCTCCTGGATCAGACCACCGGTACAATACTTGGAATATTCAACTCTGATGTCATCATAAACAACATCGTGGATATTCGCTCTGTCACCGTTCTGAATATCAAGTACGATAGCTTCAGAATGGATGATGTCGCAGTTTTTATACGTAATATTTGAATACTCATCTACACAGGTTTCAGCTCCGATCTCAAGAGCTCTGCCCCAGTCACACCAGATAACACAGTTGTCAACAAGATGATTTTCAACATTTTTCTTGTCGCTGTTTATCTCTCTTATCTTAATCCCCTTGAATACGATTGAGTCGTCAAAGGTTCTGATAAAGCTGTTTCTGATAATAACATTTGCGCAGTTGCACATGTCGTAACCGTCAGCATTATATCGCCACATACCGATGGCTTTTGTGTTGTCGATAATGAGGTTTTCGCAGTTGATAGCCGTCAAAGTCCACTCGTTTGCGTCCTTGAAAATAATGCCGTCAACCAATGTGTTTTTACAGCGGATAAGTCTCATGGGCGTGGGTTCAAATCTTTCAAAAGAGCTTACGTCAAGAATACCTCTTCCCCAAATCCTGATATTGTCACAATCCTCCGCACAAATGGTTCCGTGAACAACTGCACCGCCGTCAAGGAACAATGTCTGGCCGCTTTTAAGCTGGATATTGCCTGCCTTGTGTACGCCTGCACCAAAATAAATCACGTTTGAATCTGTGGTATAAACGCCATAATCCTTAATGGGATTCACAAAAATATGAAGTGCATTATGGTGTCCGTCAAGTTCAACGGTATACTGTCCCACACCTGCGGAAAAGCTTATTTTTCTGCCGTCAACATCAGCTTTGATATTCTTTGAAAGCGGTCTGATTTTAAGTTCGGAAAAATCCTTACAGGCTTCAAGTTCGATATTTACGACCTCATCAGTATCGAAATAGATAAAAGACGCCTCTTCGGTCTGGTCAAGCGGACGCTGGTAGCCCGGCCAAAGTCTGTTGAATGGAATTGCGGAAACAATACAGGAATAGGTCTCGGCAACCTGACCGTTGACTTTCACCGCAAAATGGTCGCACTTTTTTACACCTTCAGGAATCGGATATATTTTAAGCATTTTTGACTCTCCTTATTTCAAAACAATATTTCTTGAAAATTCATGTTCTTTATAATTTATTTCGCTGAGATCTGTGATTTTTTTACCGTTGATTACAAGATTTTCAATAGTGATATTTTCTGCCCAATTTTCGGGAGTGCCGCCTTTGAATTGTGTAAAAGGCATGGGGACTTCTTCGTCCATATAAACGGTAATATTTTTATAGCTGATATCATGCGTATGACCGTATATCATATCCTTTGACCAGACGCCAACATACATATCGGCAAACAGAAGATTTGCGGGAAGAATCTCATTACGAGGTTTATATTTTTGATCATCGTTCTCCTGAATCTTCCCTCTGTTTTCATACTTAGAATATTCAACATTGATGTTCTCATAGGAAACATTATGAACATTCGCTCTGTCACCGTTTTGAATATCCAAAGCAACGGATTCATTGTGGATAAGGTCGCAATTTTTATACTTGATATTTACATATTCATCAGCACAAGTTTCAGCGCCGATTTCAAGAGATCTGCCCCAATCACACCAAATAACGCAGTTTTCAACAAGGTGATTTTCAACATTTTTTGTATCATATCCGAGATTTTTTCCGTTTTCAAATATTTTTAAGCCTTTGAAAACGATGCTGTCATCAAAAGTCCTGAGGAAGCAGTTTCTAATGATGATATTGGAGCTGTTCACCATATCAAAACCGTCAGAGTTATAACGCCACATACCAATAGCTTTTGCGTTGTCGATAAGAACATTTTCGCAATTAACTGCGGTAATTGTCCACCAGCTGGAGTCCTTGAGAATAACGCCGTCAACTGTCACATTTTTACAACGTACAAAATTGGTCAAGCCGTCATAACCCCATATAAGAGGATCGTGACGCTCAAAAGTTTCGTAATCAATAATACCATGTCCGAGGATCTTTATGTTTTCACAGTCTTCGGAACGGATGGACGCATGAACAACTGCGCCTGCGTCAACGAAAAGAGTCTGATTACTTTTAAGTTCAATAACTCCGGGACGGTGTACTCCCGCACCAAAATAGATAACATTTTTATCGTTTATGTCAATATCATAATTTTTAATGGAATTTATAAAAATATGAAGTGCATTGTGATGACCGTCAAGTTCTACAGTGTACTGTCCCACCCCTGCGGAGAATTTAATGTTTCTGCCGCTCACCTCGGGCTGAATATTTTTTGAAAGAGGTCTTATCCTGATATCGGAAAAATCTTTATTCGCTTCAAGTTCAACAGTTACGGTTTCATCAGTATCAAAATAAATAAAAGACGCTTCCTCCGCCTGATCTACAGGACGCTGATGTCCGGGCCATGGAGTATTGAAAGGAACAGCCGAAACAAGGCAGGAATATACCCCAACGGGCTGACCGTTTATTTTTATCGAAAAGTGATTACATTTTTTTACTTCTTCGGGAATTGGATAAAGTTTGAGCATTTCATTTTCTCCTTCAAAAAATTATTTTCACTTTGATTTTACCATAAATCGTTAAACATTTCAACTACCAAAATCAAATATAATAATTTTGTCATATTTATTTTCAGTGCAATGAGAGCTGAGCTCTGAAATAATGGCATTTTAGCGGCTTTTTTCTAAAAATGTTTAACGAAAGAGCAAAAAGAACAGTTGGACTGTTTACAATTCAGAAAAAATATGATACAATAAAGTGTAAGACTATATCTATAAGTATATAACATTACATATAACACTAAAATTCACATAAAGGGGAATTTCAAAATGAAAAAGTATTTCACATCGGAATCCGTAACAGAAGGACATCCCGACAAAATCTGCGACCAGATCTCTGACGCAGTGCTTGACGCTATCATAAAAGAGGACCCCACGGCGAGAGTTGCCTGTGAGACTTGCGTCACAACAGGTATGGTTCTCATCATGGGTGAAATCACTACAAACTGCTATGTAGAAATCCCCAAGATAGCAAGAGACGTTATTAAAAGAATCGGCTACGACAGAGCTAAGTATGGCTTCGACAGCGCAACTTGCTCCGTTCTCACAGCCATTGACGAACAGTCTTCAGACATCGCTATGGGCGTTGACAGAGACGGCGCAGGTGACCAGGGTATGATGTTCGGTTTTGCTTGCGACGAAACAGAAACTCTTATGCCCATGCCTATCTATTACGCACAGGAACTGGCAAAGAGACTGACTTATGTACGTAAAGAAAACATCCTCGGTTTCCTCCGTCCCGACGGTAAAACTCAGGTAACAGTAGAATATGATGACGATAAACCCGTAAGAATTGAGGAGATCGTTGTTTCCACACAGCACAGCCCCATTGTAAGTCAAGCGGCAATCAAAGAGGGTATCATCAACGAAGTTATCAAACGTGTTATTCCTCAGGATCTTATGGACGAAAACACAAAGATCCTCGTTAACCCCACAGGTCAGTTCATCATCGGCGGTCCTCAGGGTGACAGCGGTCTCACAGGCAGAAAGATCATCGTTGACACATACGGCGGATACTCCCGTCACGGCGGCGGTGCGTTCTCAGGTAAGGACCCCACAAAGGTTGACAGAAGCGCAGCTTATATGGCAAGATACATTGCTAAAAACATCGTAAAAGCAGGTTTTGCAAAGAAATGTGAAGTTCAGCTTGCGTATGCTATCGGTGTAGCAGAACCTGTTTCCGTATATATTGACCTCTTCGGTACAGGCAAAGTTGACGAAGAAAAGCTCTTGAATGCAGTTAAAAAAGTATTTGACCTCCGTCCCAAAGAGATCATCAAGGCTCTTGACCTCAGAAAACCCATCTATGAAAAGCTTGCAGCTTACGGTCACATGGGAAGAGAAGACCTCGGCGTAGCTTGGGAAAAATGCGATAAAATTGAAGAACTCAAAGCTGAGGTTCTGTAAGAAAATGTACAAAATTGATTATCATACCCATGCAAAGTTTTCTTTCGACTCCGTTGCGGAGTACGAGGACTCTTTTGCGGCGGCAAAAGCCAAGGGTATAGACGATATAATATTTACCGAACATTGCGAATGTAATCTGAAATCAGCAACCCCTCCGGGAGTTCCCGAAAGACCCATATTCGACCACGAAGACTACTGGAATTACATTAAAAAACTGCGAGATACAAGCGGTCTTGATTTCGGTATCGGACTTGAAATTGGTCAGTCCACCCAAAACCCCGAAAGAGCCGCAAGCATACTCGCAAGCCATGAGTGGGACTTCATAATCGGTTCACTCCACAATATGAAAGACGAATACGATTTCAGTCAGCTGAACTACAGAGAAAGAGACGTAAATAAAACTTTCAAGAGATACCTTATGGAGCTTTACGAGATTGCAGAGAAAAACGATTTCTGCGTTCTCGGTCACATCTACTATCCGCTGAGATATATCAAAGCCCAAGGAATCGACCTCGATTATAAAAAGTATGAAGCTGATCTGGCTGATGTCTTCCGTTGTGTAATAAAAAATGGCAAGGGAATTGAAATAAACATAAATTCAAAGGGCTACAACGGTTCAAAAGAAGATCGTGAGTTCCACCTCAGATATGTAAAAATATTCCGTGAGCTTGGCGGTGAGATAATTACTACAGGCAGCGACGGACACACACCCGAAGCGGTGGGACAGAATATTTCAGATGCAACTGAAATACTTAAAGAAGCGGGGTTCAGATATATTCCGAAATACAGAAAGATGAAACCCATATTTGAAAAAATATAAAAGAAAGCAGGCACTGAAAATGTATAAAATAGATTACCACATTCATACAAGATTCTCCATGGACTCAGACGCAGATCCTATGGAAGAGATCCTTGCTGCGAAATCAAAGGGTATTGATGACCTTATTTTCACAGACCACTGCGACTGCAACTACGAACCTGCAACTCCTCCGGATATGGAGCCCTGGCCTTTCCTCGAAGTTGAAGAATACTGGAAATACATGAACGAACTCCGCAACACAAGCGGTTACGATTTCGGTATCGGTCTTGAGATCGGTCAGTCAACACAGGAACTTGAACGTGCAAACGGAGTTATCGCAAGCCATGATTGGGATTTCGTTATCGGTTCACTCCATAACCTTAACCATGAATACGATTTCTGTCTCCTCGACTACACAAAGAGAGACGTTTATAAAACTTTCGGGGACTATTTTGCAGAGCTCTACGATACTGCAAAAATCAACAACTTCTCCGTTCTCGGTCACCTCTACTATCCCATCAGATATGTCATCAATCAGGGTATAGATTTTGAGCTTTCCAGATTTGATGCTGAAATGGCTGATATTCTGAAAGTTATCGCACAGAACGGCAAAGGTATTGAAGTAAACCTCAAAGGCTTTGATCCCGCAAAAGACAACCTTATTCCAAATCTCAAATACGTTAAAATGTTCCGTGAGCTGGGCGGCGAGATCATCACTATCGGCAGTGACGGTCACGACAATGATGCTGTAGGTAAATATGTAACTGAAGCTACAGAAATGGTCAAAGAAGCTGGCTTCAACTACGTTGCGAAATTCAGAAAAATGAAACCAACATTTGAAAGAATATAATCTACAGAATGGAGATTACAATGGATAAAAATGAAAAGATACTTCGTCTTCTCGAAGAAAACGCTCATTTCACACATAAAAATATCGCAGATGCCGTTGGTATGACGGAAGAAGAAGTGGATAGAATAATCGAAGATTACGAAGAACAAGGCGTTATCCTCGGATATAAAGCCCTCATCAACTGGGATAAGACAGCCAGAGAGTACGTTTCTGCGATAATTGAGATCAAAGTTCAGCCAATCAAAGGCGAAGGCTTCACTCAGGTCGCACGTCAGATATGCGCATTCCCCGAAGTTGTTTCATGTTACCTTATGTCGGGAGGCTTTGACCTTGCAGTAACTCTCGAAGGCAAGAGCATGAAGGAAGTTGCAATGTTCGTTTTTGAAAAGCTTTCAGTAATCGAAGGCGTAACAGGCACGGCAACTCACTTCGTTCTCAACAAATACAAAGACAAAGAACTCATCTTCGAAGCGCAGGAAAAAGACGACAGACAGATGATGGGGTTATAATAAAGTATGAATTACGATAATATACTTCTCGACAAAGTCAAGGAAATGAAGCCTTCAGGAATAAGAAGATTCTTTGACCTTGCGGATTCAATAGAAGGCTGTATCTCCCTCGGTGTAGGCGAACCTGATTTCAAAACTCCGTGGCATATACGCCAAGCGGCAATAGATTCTCTCCAGAGAGGCGCAACGAGATATACATCAAACGCAGGTCTTATGGAACTCCGCGAAGAGATCTCCCGCTACATGGAAAGAAGATTCGGCCTCAAATACGACCCCCAAACACAGGTAATCATAACTGTGGGCGGAAGTGAGGGCATTGACACTGTTATCCGTTCAATGGTCGGCCCCGGCGACGAGGTCATAATTCCCGAACCATCATTTGTGTGCTACTCTCCCCTTACGGTCCTTGCAGGTGGAACACCTGTACCCCTGCCCACATATGAAAAGGATAATTTCAAGATCGATCCGCAAGTCCTTAAAAATGTGATCACGCCCAAAACGAAACTCCTGATACTGCCCTACCCCAACAATCCCACAGGTGCGTTGATGACAGCGGAGGATTACGCAGAGATCGCAAAAATTCTTTTGGGTACAAATATAATGGTTCTTGCAGATGAAATTTACGCAGAACTTTGCTACAATACAGACAAGCCAAACTCATTCGCTTCCGCACCGGGAATGTACGACAGGACTATCATTGTAAACGGTTTTTCAAAAACTTACGCAATGACAGGCTGGAGAATGGGATTTGTCTGCGGACCGAAAGAAATTCTCGGCAGTTCTCTTAAAATTCATCAATACGGAATAATGTCTGCCCCCACAACAAGCCAATACGGTGCGATCGAAGCATTGAGAAATGGCGATGAAGACATCGAAGAGATGAAACTACATTATAATATGAGAAGAAAATACCTCTTCGACTCATTCAAAAGCATGGGTATCCCCTGTTTTGAACCCCTCGGCGCTTTCTACATATTCCCCAACATCTCCAAGTTCGGACCGTCCTCCGAAGAATTCTGCACAGACTTTCTCAACAAACAGAAAGTTGCAGTTGTTCCCGGTAACGCTTTCGGCGAAACGGGTGAAGGTTTCGTAAGAATTTCCTATGCTTATTCAATGGAGCATCTGAGAAAAGCAATGGACAGACTTGACAAATACATAAATCACGACATATGAAAAAGACAGCTTATGCAAAAATAAATATTACCCTTGATATTCCGAAAATACGCGAAGACGGATACCACGAGCTTTGCTCCGTTTTCCAGACGGTATCTCTCCACGATGAACTGGAGATAAACATTTCCGAAAACGATAAAAATGAAATAGTTCTCACCTGCGACGCTCCGAATGTTCCTTGCAACGAAAAAAATCTCTGCTGGAAAGCCGCAAAAGCTTTTTTGGAAAAATACAAGATCGAAAATAAAAAGATCAGTATTGACCTTAAAAAAAATATTCTATCGGGAGCAGGTCTCGGCGGCGGAAGCTCAGACTGCGCAGAAACACTGAAGGCACTGAATGAATTGCTTGGAATAAACGCAAGCGATAAAGAACTTGAACAGCTCGGTGTAAAACTTGGCGCAGATGTACCGTTTTTCATCAAAGGCGGGACTCAGCTTGCTGAAGGAATAGGCGAAAAGCTGACAGAACTGAAATTACCGTATCCCGAAATAAACCTGGTAATAATCAAACCTGAGGCTGAGCTTCCAACAGTTGGTATCTATAAAATTTTCGACGGACTGCCAAAAGAAAAGATTCCCGAAGCTTCTACAGAGAAATTCTTGTCGGAAATATCAAAAGGCGATATAAACGCATTCAACTTTATAACCAATATGCTTGAACCTGCGGCAAAAACTCTTTGCCCCGAAATCGGATACGCAGAAAAACTTCTCCTCGAAAACGGTGCTGTATCCGCAATGATGACGGGAAGCGGTTCGGCTGTATTCGGAATTTTCACTGACGTAAATAAGGCGGCTGAAGCACTTGAAGCCGCAAAACATAAAGAAAAAATAATTTTCGGCACAATGTGTCGGCTTATATGATTCAGGAGGAATCAGAAAAATGAAATACATGGGACTTAATGAGATAAGAGAAAAATATCTCAACTTCTTCGAGTCGAAAGGCCATCTCAAGATGGACAGCTTTCCCCTCGTACCTCAGAACGACAAGAGTATTCTCCTTATAAATGCGGGTATGACTCCGCTGAAACCTTACTTCACAGGTCAGCAGAAGCCCCCCAGAACAAGAGTTACAACTTGCCAGAAATGTATCAGAACACCAGACATTGAAAGAGTTGGTAAGACATCACGTCACGGCACTTTCTTTGAAATGCTGGGAAACTTCTCTTTCGGTGATTACTTCAAGAGAGAAGCTATTAACTGGGCTTGGGAATTCATAACAAAAGTTATGGAACTTCCCGTTGACAGACTTTACGTTACAGTTTACCTCGATGACGATGAAGCTTATGACATCTGGACAAAAGAGATCGGCGTTGACCCATCTCATATGTCACGTATGGGCAAGGAAGATAACTTCTGGGAACACGGTTCCGGTCCTTGCGGTCCCTGCTCTGAAATTTACTTTGACAGAGGTCCCGAAAAGGGCTGCGGAAAACCCGATTGTAAAGTTGGTTGCGACTGCGATAGATTCGTTGAATTCTGGAACCTCGTTTTCACACAGTTTGATAACGACGGAAACGGCAACTACACACAGCTTGAAAAGAAAAATATTGACACAGGTATGGGTCTCGAAAGACTTGCTTGCATTATGCAGGGCGTTGAATCACTCTTTGACGTTGACACTATTAAAAACGTAACTGCACGTCTTTCCGAAATGTCCTCTAAAAAATACGGTGATTCCCACGAAACAGACGTTTCCCTCCGTGTTGTAACAGACCACATCAGAAGCACAACATTTATGGTTTGCGACGGTGTTCTTCCCTCCAACGAAGGCAGAGGCTACGTTCTCAGAAGACTTCTCAGAAGAGCTGCTCGTCACGGCAAACTTCTCGGTATTAAATCCGAACATTTCCTCAGCGAACTTGTTGACGTTGTTATCAGAGAAAGCGGTGCAGCTTACCCTGACCTTGTAGAAAAAGCTGATTATATCAAGAGAGTTATTGAACTTGAAGAAAACAGATTCAACCAGACTCTTGACAGCGGTCTCGCTATCCTTTCCGAAGTTATCGAAAAGGCTGAGGGTAAAGTTGTAAGCGGCGATGACGCATTCAGACTTTACGACACATTCGGTTTCCCCCTCGACCTCACAAAAGAGATTCTTGAAGAAAAAGATATGACTGTTGACGAAGACAGATTCCAGGAACTCATGGTTGAACAGCGTCAGAGAGCAAGAAGCGCAAGAAGTGCTTCCGATACTTCCGCATGGAAGGGCAACGAAGAGCTTGAAGGTCTTCCCACAACAGAATTTGTTGGTTATAAAAAGCTTTCCGCTAAGGCTGACGTTCTTGCAATCATCGCTGACGGCGAAAGAATCGATACTGCGGCTAAAGGCGCAAACGTTCAGGTAGTTCTCAACGCTACACCTTTCTACGGTGAAAGCGGCGGTCAGGTTGGTGATGTTGGTACTATCTCCAAAGGCAAAACAGTTCTCAAAGTTAACGATACAAAGAAGATCAACGGTATTTACATTCACCATTGTACTGTTGAAAGCGGTGCTCTCGAAGTTGGTGCAAATGTTAAAGCAGAAGTCTGCGAATGCGCTCGTCTCGCAACAAAGAGAAACCACAGCTCCGCACACCTTCTCCAGGCAGCACTCAGAAAAGTTCTCGGAAGCCATATTGCTCAGGCAGGTTCTTACGTTGACAGCAACAGAATGAGATTTGACTTCTCTCACTTTGAAGCTATGACTCCCGCACAGATTGCTGAAGTTGAAGCAGAAGTAAACAGAAGCATTCTCACAGCTACACCTGTTTCCGTCAAAGAAATGGCTATCGAAGACGCTAAAAAAGAAGGCGCTATTGCACTCTTCGGCGAAAAATACGGTGACACCGTAAGGGTTGTTAAAATGGGTAAGATCTCCACAGAGCTTTGCGGTGGTACACACGTTGAAAACACAGGTATGATCGGTGCGTTCAAGATCATCGCTGAACAGGGCGTTGCGGCAGGTGTTCGCAGAATCGAAGCTCTCACAGGCGAAAACGTACTCAAATACATCGAAGAAAAGAACGAACTCATTGCAAAAACAGCTCAGAACCTCAAATGCGGTGTAAACGATATTGATTCCAAGGCTGAACTCGTTACAAACGAAGTTAAAGCGCTCCAGAAGCAGATCGCAGATATTCAGGCAAATGCGGCACTTTCTCAGCTCGAATCACTTATGAATTCCGGCAAAGAAATCGGCAAAGTTACATTCATCTGCGGAACACTCAACGCAAAAGCAGACGTTCTCCGCGAAATGTGCGACAGAGTTAAAGACAAGAACGCAAACGGTGTAGCTCTCCTCTTCGCTGTTGACGCTGAAACAGGTAAAGTAGGCATTGCAGCGGCTTGCGGTAAAGACGCAGTTAAGAACGGCGCAAACGCAGGTGCTCTCGTTAAGAAAGCAGCTACTATCTGCGGTGGTGGCGGCGGCGGTCGTCCCGACAGCGCTACTGCAGGCGGCAAAGACGCTTCCAAGATCGCAGAAGCTATTGCAGCAGTAGAAGAAATGCTTAAATAAGAATAGATAAGAAGCTTTTTTCGGGGAAACCTTATTTTCACGAAAAAATAAGGTTTCCCCGTACCCCTTCCAACAAAACCGATGCTGGGAGTAGAAATTGTTTTTCATATTAACAAAAATCTGTTTCACCCACAATTCGGTTTTTTGAAAAGGGTTTGGGAAAAACTTTTTTTCCGCGAAAAAAGTTTTTCCCATAAACAATTCCCCCTATTACAGAAAGGATACGACAATGGACTGCATTTTTTGTAAAATAGTTGCAGGGGAGATTCCTTGCTCCAAAGTTTACGAGGACGAAAAGATACTTGCATTCAAAGATATCAATCCTCAGGCTCCCGTTCATGTAATATTTATCCCGAAACAGCACATATTAACTTGTGCGGACGATATAAATGACAGCAACAAGGAAATAATCGGCGATATTTTCGCGGCAATATCCAAGGTTGCGAAAGAACTGGGACTGGCAGACGGTTACAGAATAATCAACAACTGCGGCAAACACGGTGCGCAGTCTGTAAAACACATACATTTCCACCTCCTCGGCGGTGCACAGCTCCCCGAAGACATGGGTGTTCGTGAATAAAATATAATATCGGAAGCAAACCTCTGTAGCAGTATAGAGTTCAGCTTCCGATGTCTCATTTTCTAATAACTTCATTAAAGGACGATAATTATGGACGAACTGAGACCAAATGAAAGCAAAAAGCTTGAAAGAACAGTTGACGGCGTAACTTACAACCGCTACGCCATTAAAACAAGATTTGTAAATATAGGCGACGACTACGTTGAAGTCGTCAATGAATTCGCAAAACCCCACGTTCAGGAGGGTGATATTCTTTCCATCAGCGAAAAGATCATCGCTCTCTGCCAGAAACGAATCGTTTACAGAAAGGATATCCACCCAGGTTTTTGGGCAAAACTCCTTTGCAGATTCGTTCATGTTACCCCTGCAGGTCCGGGCGCAGGAACTCCCCATAAAATGCAGCTTATCATCATGCTTTGCGGTCTTCCCAGAGTTCTTTTCGCAACGGCGTGCTCTGCTGTAACAAAACTTTTCGGCATAAAAGGCGTATTTTATAAGGTTTGTGGCCACGAAGTTGAGGGCATCGACGGTCTTATCGACTACGATATTTCATATAAGGAATATGTGGATTACGGAATCCTCAATCCCGAAAACCCCAAGGGCGTTTGCAACGAGATCTATGAAAAACTCGGTATCCCCTGCATGATCGTTGACGCTTGTGATATTTCAGTTACTATCCTCGGCAAATGCGATGCAGTAACTCTCCCCGATGAAACTCTGGCTGAGATCATAAGGGACAACCCCGCAGGTCAGGACGACCAGTGTACACCTCTTATACTTATAAGAAAACAGGACTAATATATTTCGTTTCCCCCTAACCCGGTTTTCTTGGGAAGGGGTTTCAGGGGGAACCCTGCTTTTTTCGCGAAAAGAAGGGTTCCCCCTGAAAAATAACCTAACAATGGTTCTCCCCGCAAAAATAATACTATTACAAGAAAGGTTCAGCTATGATAGGAACAATTAACAGAGCAATTTCAGCTCTGCTCATGATCGCAATGTTGTTTTCTTTAATATCATGCTCTCCAACGGAAAATACTGAGGAGAGTTTTGAAGTCAGCTCTGTAAGCCTCAACATAACCGAATATTTCTTCACCGATATCAAAGATTACATTCAGCTCAGTGCGGTGGTAAAACCGGAAAACGCACCGAATAAAACAATTACATGGCAGTCGAGTGACCCCGATGTTGCCTCGGTCGATGCTATGGGCACAGTCAGACCCGTTGGCGACGGTCAGGCACTGATAACAGCCCGTTCAGCTGAGGGCAAAGCCGTTGCAGGCTGTGAAATAACAGTTGGACTCATTTACCCTGTCGGAGGCATCGTCATGAACACGAACCACCTGAGTTTTGACGATATCGAAGACAAAGCTCAGCTTTCATATACGATCCTGCCAGCAAACGCCACGAACAAAAATGTCGTGTGGACATCAAGCAATACCGAAGTGGCAAATGTTGACTCTAACGGAACAGTAACTCTTGTCGGCGACGGTCAGGCAACTATTTCAGTAACAACGGAAGACGGAGGATTTACCGCAGGCTGTAATGTCTCCGTGAATACCGTCGTACCAATGGAAGACGTAAATTTTAATATTTCATCATTCACATTCAGGAAAGAAACAGACATTTTGGTTCTTACTCCCGTCTGGGAACCTGCCGACACCACAGAAAGAGGACTTACCTGGTCAAGTTCCAACCCTGAAGTTGCGACGGTTGACGAATCCACAGGTGTGGTAACCCCGATCAAAAACGGTAAGACAACGATAAAGGCACTCACCGATAACGGTTTAAAAAATGCACTCTGCACAGTAACCGTTGATCTCCCTGTTCCCGTAACAGGTATCAGCATTGACGATGTTTCCCATATTACTTTGACTAAAAAAGCAGAAGAGTACAAGCTTAACGCAAGCGTTGTACCTTCAAATGCCACAGAAAAAGGCATTATTTATGAAACCTCAGCCCCATCTGTCGTTGAAGTCTCCGCAGACGGTGTGATAAAAGTAGTCGCAGACGGCGAAGCGATTGTTACAGCAACGACAAAAGAAGGCGGCTACAGAACTTCGGTAAATGTGACAGTAGCCATTGAACCGCCAAAACCTGAAGTCATTACGTTTGAAAGATATTCCTGCAAATTGACTAAAAAAGGTGAAACATTCACCATTAAACCGATAATTTACCCCGAAGACGCAGAAAATAAAGATTGTACATTTGAAACAGACGACCCGACTATCGCAACTGTTGATAAGAACGGTGTTGTAACTGCTGTAGGAGACGGTATCGCTTTCATCACAGTCAAATCCAAAGTCGGAACAGCAGTTGAAATATTCTATGTCAGCGTAAGCCTTGAAAAGAATATAATGACAGGTGAGACTGTATCACATGAGGGTGACCTCGTGGGCGCTTGGGTCGCAACTGTCGGAAACATTGACTTCCCCTCAAAACCCGGACTTTCCGCATCAGAACTGAAATCCGAAATTGACGCTATCGTTGCAGACTGCAAAAATATGGGAGTCAATGCAATATTCTTCCAGGTCAGACCTGAAGCAGATGCCCTTTATTATTCCGATATCTTCCCATCTTCTGCCCATGTCGTTCTGAAACAGGGCAATGAGATGCCACTCGACTGCCTTGCATACTTTATAAAGGCGGCTCACGCTGAAAATATTGAACTTCATGCGTGGATAAATCCATACAGAATTTCTCAGGTAGGAAGCTTCGGAACTGATCTGACAAAGCTTGCGGCAAACCACCCCGCACGTCTTCACCCCGAATGGGTAGTAAAACACACCGACGGTGCTATGTATTTCAATCCGGGTCTTCCCGAAGTTCGTCAGCTCATCGTTGACGGCGTAATGGAAATTGTAAACAACTACGACATTGATGGTATCCACTTTGACGACTATTTCTATCCCGATGCAGACCGTCTCAAATTCAAAGACAGCGCAACTTACGAAAAATATAAGCAGGACGGTCAAAGTCTTGCAGATTGGCGCAGAAGCAACAACGATGCGCTAATTCTCCAAGTAAATACGGCAATCAAATCCGTAAGATCGGATATTGCATTCGGTGTAAGCCCCTGCGGCGTTTGGGCGATGAAATCAAATCACCCTGACGGTACTGATATCAAGAGTTCAATGGAAGCTTATTATCAAGTCTATGCCGACACAAGGAAATGGGTACTCAATGAGTGGATCGACTATATCTGTCCTCAGGTATATTGGGAGATAAACCACTCCACAGCACCGTTCAAACCCATAGTTGAATGGTGGAACAAGCTCGTTGCAACTGTTGATGTGGATCTTTACATTGGTATCGCTGCATACAGAGGATCATCAGCAGCCGCATACAAAGATCCTGCTGAAATTAAAGCACAGCTTGATTATATGGATAAGATGCAGAATGTTGACGGTGCAGTATTCTTCTCTTACAAGAATCTGAAAAACAATACAGCAGACGTAAAAGATACCGTAACTTCAAGGTACGGAAAAGGTTCCACATCCACATTTGAACCGATCGAACCTGAAACTCCCGTTGTTGGAGACTCTACGGATATAGTTCTTGCATATACAACTTACACCGTAAGCAACGATACGGAAAACCACTTCATTTTAGGCGTTGCGGATCCCAACTATCCCCTTTATGTCAACGGCGTGGAAGTTACAGACAGAACCGAAAAAGGTTATTTCAGCTATTACATTCAAGGTCTCCAGGTGGGTAAGAATGTTTATGAAGTATCCCAGAACGGTCAGACAAAAACATTTACAGTAACACGTTCAGCAAAAACCTCCTCGGCAACAACAATGTCCGAATTTGGTTTCGTAAGCAATTCATTCTCACCGTTGAACGACTATGCAAATGCTTCGGGAACAAAACTCACAGTTTCCTGTACGGCAACGGCAGGAGCGAAGGTCTACGCAAAGATCGGAGATTATACAGTTCAACTTTCTACTTCAACATCGGCATCCACGGACGGAACATTCAAACGGGCAAAATACGAGGGGACATTCGTTCTTCCCGAAATCGAAGGAAATGCTTTGATTGGAGGAGTTACATTCTATGCCGAAATGAGTGGTCAGGAAACAGTTGTCAAAAAACTTGACAATGTGGTAGAAGTCATAAACGATCCTGACAGTTATCTCGTTCAGGTAACGGAACATCTCAGTGATCTTATGGGTTCACTTGACGACGATCCCGACGAATACTACATGGCAACATTGGGTGCAATAGACGGCGTTGTTGCAAAATGGGGCGGAAACACGAAACTGAAAAGCGGAAACTTCATCGCAAACAGCGATGTTCAGAAAATTGACGGAAAACTTTCCGCTGCAAATATCCCTCTGCTTGTTACATCTCAGTCTTTGGACGGAAAATACACAGAGCTCTCATTTGTTACAGACTACAACGCACTGCACAGAATATGGATGTACGACGACAGGACGGAGATCACTTTCTACAATGTAGGTTCGTTCCCCGACAGTCTGAGCATTGATGAAAATCCCCTGTTCTCGGGAATTTCATACAAGAAAAACGGCTCGACTGTAACTGTTACGCTGAATCACAAAAAATCATCTTTTATTTTCGGATACAGGACTGAATTTAAGAGTGGAATGCTTGTGATAGGATTCAAAAATCCCATTTCTCTTGTTTCTGGAGACAAACCCTTGACGGGAATCAGGATAGCCGTTGACCCAGGACATAGCCTTAACGGCGGTGCGGTTGGACCTTGGGGACAAGTCAAATGGACGGAAGCAGACTGGAACTACGATCTTTCAGTTCGTGTTGAAGAAAAGCTCAAAGCATTGGGAGCCACAACTTATCTGACTCATCACAGAGAGCTTATCTACGACCTTGATCCGATCATTGAGCAGTACCGTGCATGGGGTCCCGATATGTGTATTTCTATCCACTACAATTATGTTCCCGATTATATGAATCCATTCAATGCCAAAGGATCTGAAACCTACTACTCATTCAGCAGCAGTAAGCTTTTGGCAAAAACAGTTCTTGATAAATTCTGCGAAGAAACAGGTTTCCCGAACAGGACCCATAAACCGGGATACTACAAAGTTTCCCGATTCGTGGATTTCCCATCTATCCTCTTTGAGACTGCATTTATCAGCAATATCAACGAATACGAATGGTTCACATATCCCGAAAACATGGAAAAAGCCGCCCAGGCTATTGTGGACGGCATCGTAGAATACTACAGATTGCAAAGTTAGGAATTAAACATTTAATTTTTTATGGGGAAAACCTTATTTTCACGAAAAAATAAGGTTTTCCCCATACCCTTTTCCAACAAAACCGATTTCGGAATATATTTAACGGCTAACGCATATATGACTATTTTTAGCGTCAGCCGTTGAGCCTGTAAATTGATGAGACCGTGTGCTAAGCACAAGGTAAAAGTTTTTTAAATTGTTTCCCTCGAATATTTAATTTACCTTTTGAATTTCAAATGTACAGAGGGCTTTTTGGTGAAGACTATGTCCGCATCAAGAAGCCTTGTTTTTATTGGTGACTGAGGTTTTCCTGCACGTGCCGCAGTTGCAGCAAATATCTTTTCAGCACCTGCTTTTTTGAGAGCTTTTGCACATTCACCAAGTGTTGCACCCGTAGTCGTAATATCATCTATAATAAGAACAGACTTTCCTCTGAGGTCAACACCTTTTTCCACAGTAAATGCTGATTTTATGTTCTGAAGTCTCTCCGAGCGAGTACGGCATTTCAGCTGTGATTTAATACCGCTTTTCTTTTTCATAACTTTCGGCATAAATTTTATTCCGCATTTTTTCGCAACGAGCTTTGCCAAAAACATTGACTGATTGTAAAACCTTTCGGTGGTGTATTTTCCATTCGGAACATGCACCACGATGTCTGCGGACATGAGAAGTTTATCTTTTTTCACGATATCCGCTATTTTCTGTGCCATAAAACGGCCTGCCTGAGCATGATTATTGTATTTGAACCGAACCAAGGCTTTTCTCGGAGCACCGTCATAAACATAAACACTTCGTATACGTTGTACATCAAATAATGTGAAGGCATTATCCTCAAGGATCTTCACCTGTTTTTGGCAGTCAGGGCAAAAATCCTCTTTTGAAAACAACGGAAGAATTTCACCGCAGGAAATACACTGCCTGCAAAAAAGCAGATCTGCGAATGTGACCGTATTACTCATCTTCGACCGCCTTCAGCATCATGTGTTTGAGTCCGCAGTAGCGTTTGTCTCCAGAAACATTATCGACCATTTGCTTGAGTCTGTACGGAGAACCGAGAACTATCAGCAGATTTTTCGCTCTTGTCACGGCAGTATAGAGAAGATTTCGTGTAAAAAGAACATCTGCACCGTCAAGTAAAGGCAATATTACCGCCTTGAACTCACTTCCCTGACTTTTATGTACAGTTATCGCATAAGCAGGCTCGATCTCATCAAGATTTTCCATGGTGTAGAGCACAGTCTTATCGTCATAGCGAACTCTGACCGAACCGTCATCTCTGTCTATACGTTCAATTATACCGATATCGCCGTTAAAAACGCCGTTATCGTAATCTCCGTTATCCTTTTCCACGTCAATATCGTAATCATTCTTGATCTGCATGACCTTATCACCCGTGCGGAACACCCATTCACGGAAAGTCAACTCGTCCTTATTGAAGCTTTTCGGATTTGCCGCCTCTTTCAAGTGAGCATTAAGAGCCATTGTACCCGTTTCCGTTTTTTTGGTGGGACAAATGATCTGAATATCAGCAAGAGGCTCAAAGTCATAAGCGTTTGGAAGTCTGTCCGTATAAAGCGAAACGAGTTTTTCCGTCAATTCACGGGCATTGTCAGCTCGCATGAAGAAAAAGTCATTTTTCGTTTCGGTACAAACGGGAAATTCGCCGTGTATTATCTTATGTGCATTTGTAACGATGAGACTTTCACCCGATTGGCGGAAGATCTCATTCAGTTCAACGACTTTTACGAGTTTGCTGTTGATTATATCTTTAAAAACAGTTCCCGGACCGACAGGTGGCAACTGATTTGCATCACCGACCATAATAAGTCGTGAAGAAAGCGGAATTGCTTTCAGCAAACTGTCAAAAAGCGGAAGATCGACCATTGAAGCCTCATCAATTATAACAACTTCCTGCTGAAGCGGATTGTCTCTGTTTCGCTGGAATGAAGGCTCTGCACTTCCTGCTCCCATACCGTATTCCAACAAACGGTGGATAGTCTTCGCTTCCTTACCCGTAAGTTCAGTCATTCTTTTTGCAGCACGTCCCGTTGGAGCTGCAAGCGCAAAGGTCACACCTTTTGATTCAAGATTTGCAATGATTCCGTTTAAAGTCGTGGTTTTACCCGTACCGGGACCACCTGTAAGAACCATTATCTGATGACAAAGGCTTTCGCGGATAGCTTCTTTCTGACGCTCCGCAAAAGAGATACCCTTTGTCTTCTGAATTCTATCAATGTCGGCAATGATGTCTCCGTCATAAGGACGTGAAAACTTCGACGCAAGCACGATCCTGTCAGAGATATCTTTTTCGCAAAGATATACCCAAGTAAGATAAATACCGTTGGTATTTCCGATCTTCTCCTTATAAACGATCTTACCCTCGGCAATAAGCTTATCTAAAATATCGTTGATTATATCTTCATCTGTACCCAAAAGAACTTTGGCTACTTCAACAAGTTTTTCTCTGGGCTGGAAAGTATGACCATTGGCGTTGAGGTTGTGCGTCAGAATATAAAGCAAGCCTGCTTCCACACGGAAAGGGCTGTCGGCACTATATTCCATTCGTTTTGCGATAGCATCGGCTCTGCTGAAACCGATACCCTGAATATCGCAAAGACTGTAAGGATTATTCTTTACCGCTTCATAAGCTCCGAGCCCCCATTTTTTGTATATTTTAAACGCCATTGTGGGAGTCATACCAAACTGCTGGAAATAAAGAAGGATCGTTTTAATTCCAAGGTTTTCCTGCATGGATTGCGAGATCGTTGCGGCTTTTTTCGGTGAGATTCCTTTGATCTCTGTCAGTCTTTCGGGGTGATTTTCGATTATATCAAGACTTTCGGGACCGAATCTGTTAATAATATTTTTCGCTGTCGCCTCACGGATACCCTTAATTATACCTGACGAAAGATATCTCAGCATGGCTGTTTCGGTAACGGGAAGACTTGAGGTGAAAGATTCGACTTTGAACTGTTTACCGAAAGTATTATGCGTGGTGAATTCACCCTCAACTTCGATCTCTTCACCCTCGGCAATTTTAGGCATGGTTCCTACCACGGTGGTCAGACCCTCTTTTGTTTCGAGTTCAAGCACCGTGTAGCCGTTTTCGGGATTTTTATATACTATTCTGTCGATGATTCCGTTAAGTACCACTGATCTTCCTCTTTCAATCTGCGTGTTTAAGTGTGATAATCACAACTTCAGGGCTGATAAACCTGAACGGAACTACGGAATTTCCAAGTCCTGAAGTAACTATAAGTTTTTTGTTTTTACCGTAAACACCGTAAGTGTATTTGGGCAGGAAATATTCGGAAGCGAATCTGTTATGGAGTCTTGCGCCGCAACCGGGAGCGAAAATGCCCTGACCGTTGGGAAGACGAACCATACCGCCGTGAATATGACCTGAAAGCATCAGTTCAGGTTTTTTTTCAACCGTATCAAAGCTGTTGGGGTCGTGCATAAGGAAAATATTGAAAGCCCCGTCTTCGTAATTGGGTTCAACTTCCCCTTTGTCGTCCCAACTTGCACCTGAAATATTGATGTAATTTTCGCTGTTTTTCGCAAAAAGTCTTGCACCGTCACCTCTGAGGTTCAATACGCCCAAGTCTTTCATTGCGTTTTTATATTCCTTATATCCGGGGTATTTACTGTTTTCGGATTCGCAGTCGTGGTTGCCCTCAGCAAAGAATACGGGAGCGATCTCCGTGAGCTTTTCAAGGAAACCGATATATCTGTCGTTATTGATCTTGACATGGTGCATGTCACCGCCAAGCATGATAACATCGGGGATATTTTCCTCGATCATTTTCGTTATCATTTCGTTATATCTGAACGGAAATTCCTGATCGTGAAGATCCGAGATCAATGCTATGGTGAATCCGTCAAACTCCTTCGGCAAGCATTTATATTTTAATGTGTAATCGACCTGCTTAAGTCTGAGCTGCATATTTAAAGTTCCTTTGTAAAGTATTTTGTACCTATTATTATAATTCAGTTTATATACGTATTTGCAAAGAGAAAACAAAGTTTTATTGAACAACTTTATTTGTGGAGTTTTTTATGGGGAAAACCATTTTTTGTAAAAATAGGTTTTCCCCAAACCCCTTTCCATAAAAACTTTTGACTGAAGCATTTGCAATGCTTCACCTATGATAATAAGATATATTATACTAAAGTTTTCGTAGAAGGGTCACGGGAGAGGTGAACTTTTTCAAAAGTAGCCTTCCCCCGTACATTCCCCCTCCCCACATCATCTCATTTGAAATTTTTTGTGTCAAGTAGCCTTTTGGACTTTACTTTTGGGCAGATTTGGTGTATAATGATATTGATATCCAAAACAAGTATTTTTCGGAGGTTTACCGTGTTTTTCGAACTGATAGGCACAACATACGAACTCAGTGAAATTTTATATATGGTTGGCTTGCTCTTTCTTGCATCACTGCTTGCTATCTGGCTTCACGCTGTGGGGCACAGAATAATGCAGGCTATCTGCATGGGCAAAGAATTTGACAAGTCCATGAAAGAAAGCGCCAATCCGCTTAAAGTATTTTCATTGAAAAATCTCTTTGCGGTGGCGGTACTTTTTGTATTCTCGTTCACCAAACTTGAAGAAGCAAAAGCTCCATGCCTTTCCCGATTCAGAAATATGCTCATTTCGATTTCCGGAGTCGTGGCAAACTTCTTTTGGGCGTTTGCGGCAATGGTCGGTTACGATGTGCTTGTCATAATGGAATGGAACGAAACAATGCCCGAATACGGAACGATTTTGCAGTCTTTCCTTATTGCTTTCGTTTCCGCAAACTTGGCAATCGCACTTTTCAACATAATGCCGTTGCCCTCACTTGACGGCGGCGTATTTCTGGCGCAGTTCATGCCTGAGAAAGCAGGCGAAACTTTCCTTTCATGGCGCAGATATTCGGTTTTCATTATAACTGTCGCAATAGTTTTCTTCTCCCGTTCAGGGCTTGCGGAAGCTATGATCGGTGGCGTTACGGAATTTTTCGACTCCGTTATTTTGGATATTGCGCAAAAATATTTTGATGTAATTTTGTATTAACAGGGAGACTAATATGCTTTTAAGAAATATACTTTATGGTGGTTCGCCAATGGAAATACTCCAATCAGTAGTTTTCTCTCTGGTAGCCATACTTATCGCAATGACTTTCCACGAATTTGCCCATGCCTTTGCGGCAGATAAATGCGGAGACCCGACAGCAAAAATGTTGGGCAGAATGACCCTGAATCCGATGAAACACTTGAACCCGATGGGTATCGTGCTGTTACTTCTTTTTGGTTTCGGTTGGGCGAATCCTGTACTCATAACGCCGCAAAACTTCAAAAACAAGAGAGTAGGCATGGTGGTAACTTCCGCTGCGGGACCACTGATGAACTTTATACTGTGTTTCTTTGCGCTGTGTATCCATGTGGCATTTGCGATATTCACATTTATGAACGACGGAAATACTATTCTTTCAAATCTTGCCACGCTTTTTTACTACATTTCAATGTACAATATGTCCTTGGGGCTTTTTAATCTTATTCCCATGCCTCCCCTTGACGGTTCAAAGATAGTAGCGGGATTTTTGCCGCTGAAATGGCAGAGAAAATACCTCTATCTGGAAAGATACTCCCATATAACATTTATTGTTTTGGTAATCGTGCTTAACAGACTCGATTTTCTTTCTCCGCTGATGAACGGACTTTTCAATCTGTTCTATGATATTATATTTAATTTGATAGGACTTTTTCTTTAATGGATGAATTAAGCTTTAAACTTGAAATTTTTGAGGGGCCTTTGGACTTGCTCCTTTCCCTTATCGAAAAACACAAAATAGATATTTGCGATATTGAGATATCCTTGCTTCTGGAGCAGTACATGGCGTACATAGACAAGGCAAGAGAGTACAACATCGAATTGGCTGCAGATTTTCTGGAAATGGCATCAACCTTGCTGTATATCAAATCCTGCTCACTGTTACCTAAAGAAGAAACTCCCGAAGAAGATCCCAAGGCAGAACTTGAACAGCGACTCCAAGAATATGCACGTTGCAAAAAAGCGGCTGAAATGCTTTCGGAAAACAGTATGTACGGAAAAGTCTACTTCAGGGAATCAATAAATGAAGAGTTGCCGAAACCTCAAGCAAATTATTCCTACTCACCATTGGCACTGATGAACGCATACAACAATGCGTTACGAAGGATCGAAGGTCAGAAACCATTGTCTTCAAAACATTTTAACGGTATTATCGGAACGGAATTCATCTCCGTTGCAAGCCGTGTTGTGCATTTGCTGAGAGTTCTGCTGAAAAATGCAAGAGTTTCATTCAATTCCGTTTTTAAAAATTCCACAAGCAGATCCCAGATCATTGCAACTTTTCTTGCCGTTCTTGAACTTATCAGAAGCGGAAGAGTTGACATCCCCGACAACAACACAGACCCCGAAAACTTTGATATAGTTTTGGTGGACAACCGACCGAACAGGAGAAAAACATCGTGAGCGTAGAGGACAACAAACTTAAAGGAACAGTAGAAGCGATACTTTTCGCCTCACCGTTGCCTGTAGAACTTGATAAACTTTGCGCAGTTCTTGAGCGCAGACCCGATGAGATAAAAGAGATAATCGATGAAATAGAAAAAGACCTCAGCGACAAATACATGGGCGTACAACTTTCCGTCCACGGAAGCACTTACAGACTCTGTACAAAAGAGGAATACGCTGAAGCGGTTGCGGCTTATGTTGCAAAGGGCAGAACTCCGGGGCTTTCAAATGCGGCAATGGAAGTTCTTGCAATAGTTGCGTACAACCAGCCGACAACAAAAACTTACGTTTCGCAGGTTCGAGGCGTAGCATCTGCGGAAGTTATGGAATCCCTGGTGGACAAAGACCTTCTTGAACCTCAGGGTAGGCTTGATCTTCCGGGCAGACCAATGTCCTACGGCACAACGGATAAGTTCCTGACAGTTTTTGGTCTTGAATCTATCGAAGCATTACCGTCACGGGAGCTTTTCATGGAAGGTCTGGCAGGAATTCAAAACGAAGACCAGCCCGTAGAAGTCTACGAACAGCAGCAGATCTTTGAGGAAACCGAATCATGAATGTAATTTTAACGGTTCTTTCGGTCCTCGGTATCATCATCGGTTCAGTAATCGGGCTTGTTTTACTGATAATTCTGATTCTTTTACCAATGAGAGTCCGCGCGGTAGTCAAATTCGATGATATTGACGGTTTCAGACTTTGGGCAGGACTCGGACCAATACTGCTGAAGCTTTTCCCGCAAAGTAAAAAGCAAAAGAAAAAATCGAACAAAAAAGCTGAAAAAGCAACAGAAAAAACGGCAGAGGAATTTTCAGAAGATCCAATAAAAACAGTTGAAAAAGCCGCAGAAGAACAGAAGGAAAAAGCTCCCGAAAAACCAAAAAAGAAAGGTTTCGGAGACTACATCAAAGCGCTGAAATTCCTTGATTATCTTGAGATACTGAACAAGGCGACAAAACATTTCCTTTCAAAGATATATTTCCAACGTTTGCATCTTGACATGACAGTGGCATCCGCCGACGCATCAAAAACAGCGCAAATGTACGGAAAACTCGATGCGGCAATATTCCCACTTCTGGGGTATCTCAACTCGAAAAAGAAAATAAAAGACGGTGAAGTACACATAAGACCTGATTTCACCGCTGAAAAAATGAAAACAGTGCTTGACACGGAAGTCTGCTTCCGACTTTACAGAGCTCTTCACGCAGGAATCATAATTCTTATATATATTTACAAAAACGGCAGGAGGAAAAAATAATGTCCGAAAATAAACACCCCATTCAAGGCGTAATGGAAACTTCAATGCAGAATCTCAGAAATATGGTAGATGCCAACACTATAATCGGTGAACCCATAAAAACAGCTGACGGAACAACTCTTATTCCCGTATCCAAGATCAGTTTTGGCTTTGCATCAGGAGGTTCAGACTTCTCCACAAAGAAAGAAAATGCTGAACAACCCTATTGCTTCGGCGGAGGAAGCGGCGCAGGCGTGAACATCACACCTATCTCTTTCCTTGTTGTATCTCCTGAGGGTAATGTCTCCATGCTTCCCGTTACACAGACGACCGTTGCATCTTCCGCTGTGGACAAGTTTGTTGACAGCTTACCCGAAGTTGTCGAAAAGCTGAAAGCAATGTTCAAAAAGGAAGAACCTAATATTTAAAATCAGACCCACCAAGAAATTCAGAAAATCAGTCGATTTGTATCGGCTGATTTTTTTGAAAATATTTGGAATCCATGGAACTTTTCAGAGGTTTTGTCGTCTAACATAATGAAAACGATTTTAAAATATAAATTAAGGTTTGTAGTATAGTTACACGATATCGTTTTACTTCAAAAAAACTAATAAAAGAAAGGAAAAAGGAGTTGTTTTAAATTGAGAAAAGCTGCTTTATTTATAATTCTGATTTGTTTATTATTTGCGACGGCTTGCAATTCTGAGAATAATCATGAAAATTCTGATATTAAAGAAAATCCCGTTACATATTTTAGTTATAGTTACGTTGTTAAAGACGGTAAAATTCTTCCCCTGATGAAAGCATTTGAGTTTGAGGACTATACGGCAATAGATAATGCTGTTTCTATTCATAGTAATAGATTTATTCTTTGCAGTGATGGTAAATTTATTGATATTCTTGATTCAGAATTCCGTAGAGAGCTTTTTCCAACAAACAATATTATAGATAAACTAAACGAAGATTGCGAAATTGAGAAAATAGAAAGTCATGGTTCTACTGCTGTAAAAATATATACCAAAGACGGGGAATTATATGAGATACTTGAATCCACAATAGAAAGTATGGCGGCCGATGCAGACCTTTCTGTTGAAGAATTTCTCAAAACTTATGACCCGGCTTCTCTAGTAAAAATTTCTAATTATGAAGAAACTAAAAAGGACAAAGCAGTTTACTTTTCAACGAATTATTATGGGAAATACACTTCATACAAGGTCGTTTTAAATAATGATTCAACCGTTTCTTGTATGAAAGAAAGCGATTCCGAATGGGTTCCTTATGACGGTTTTCCCGAATTGTCCAAATGGAAAAACATTGTGGATATAAAAGCCCGTAAAGGTATAATTATCGGTCTTCAATCTGACGGTAAAGTCTTATCTTCAGGTATGAATTTCTCCGTTGACAATGCCGTAAAGATTGATATTATAGATAATGATGATATCCCCGTAGCTCTTACCTCTGACGGTAAGCTCGTTTTCGGGGACAGCCAACAGTTTAGTGATATTTTAACTCAAGCCGAAAGCTTTACCGACATAGTGGATTTCACTTACTATGTCGGAAACGACTTGGTAATTTTAGCCCAAAAGTCCGACGGCAGTTTGATTGCAACAACAAATGACATTTACAATCCCGAATATGTAAGTCAGCCGTAAATCTTAACAAAACGACCTCTCGTATCATACTATGGAAATGTACCATTATGAATGAGAGGTTTTTTTATGCCACTATTAAAAATCGGTTCAAGAGGAATTTATGTTCAGCTTTTGCAGAGCGTTCTCAACCGCCTCGGTTACGGCGCGGGAGAAGTTGACGGAATTTTCGGGAGCCGCACAGAAAATGCAGTAAAAAGATTCCAAAGGACTGTAGGGATCACTGTTGACGGCATCGTTGGCAAAAACACATGGAATGCCCTCATGCCCTACATAGACGGATACATCGAATACACCGTCAAAAGCGGGGACACTTTCTGGAAGCTGTCTCGGACATTCGGAACTACCGTCAACGCAATAATTGCGGCAAATCCTGACGTTGACCCTGAAAATCTGCAGATCGGATCTGTAATTATTATTCCGATAGGCTCGAACATCATACCGACAGATATAAGCTATTCGTCGGATATCATGTACTCCAACATCAGCAGTTTGCAAAAAAGATACCCGTTTTTATGCGTGACGAGCATAGGAAAAAGTGTCAGCGGAAAGGATATTCCCTGCATTATCATGGGGGCAGGCTCGAAAAAAGTCTGCTACAATGCTTCACACCACGCAAATGAGTGGATAACTTCCGTTTTGTTGATGAAGTTTATCGAAAACTTCTGCCGCAGTTACATTGACGACGGGATTCTGGCAGGAAAAAGCACACGTGATCTTTTTGAAGAATGTACGATCCACATCGTACCAATGGTGAACCCCGATGGAGTTGACCTTGTAACGGGTGCTCTGTCCAGAGATTCCGAAGACTACAAAAAAGCGGAAGATATTGCTCAAGGCACGGGGATTCCGTTCCCGTCAGGCTGGAAGGCAAATATCCGTGGCGTTGACCTGAATCTGAACTATCCCGCAGAATGGGAAGAGGCGAAGCGTATCAAATACGCTCAAGGCTTTACACGTCCCGGACCAAGGGATTTTGTCGGACCTGAGCCCTTTTCAGAGCCTGAAAGCAGGGCGATGGGTGAATACACAAGAAACAATGATTTCGCGCTGACGCTGGCTTACCACACTCAGGGAGAGATCATTTTCTGGAAATTCCTGAACTTCAATGTTCCCGGAGCTTATGACATTGCCCTGAGATTCTCGGAAGTCAGCGGATATTCACCTGAACTTACGCCCATAAATTCAGGCTACGCAGGTTATAAAGATTGGTTTATTCAGGATTTCGGAAAGCCCGGATACACGATCGAAGCAGGCAGAGGCTCAAATCCTCTTCCAATCTCGCAGTTTCCGCAAATATACAAAGACAACATCGGTATACTGATCCTCGGTGCTGTGCTGGCATAAATTTAGAAAAGGTCTTATTTTTACGGGGAAAACATTTTTGTAAAATTGTTTTCCCCGTACCCCTTTCAAAAAACTTTTAGCGAGCAAAGCTCAAATATAACTAAAACAAAAAACTAACAGCTAAGGCTCCCTGCCGGTAAAACAGTAATTCGCAATTTTCTTGGAACAGGCATGATTTCGGTCATGCCTGTTCTGCTTTTGTCAGTACATCCACGGGAATAAAGCCGATGAGGTCGTAGGAGATATGAATCTTCTGTTTCCTCTTGCCGCTGGACTTGTCGGGTGCTTCTACATAAACCGCCTTCACAAGCTCTCTGAGAGCGTAAGGCGTAAGCTCCGTAAGTTCGCTGTTTCTCTTTACCCTTTGGATAAACTGTTCCAAATTTTCTGCCTGTCGTTCCTGTTCTTCAATAACCTGTTGCAGACTTATGACCTCTGCCTTGAGGTCTTTTTGTTCTTGTGTATAGCTCTTGTTCATCATGGCGAAGCGTTCATCGTCAATCTTGCCCGATACATTGTCCTCATAGGAACGAATGAACAGGCGGTCAAGTTCACCAATACGCTTCTCAGCCTGTGCTAAACGCTTCTTATGTATCCGAAGCGTTTCCTCGCTCTGTACACGGAGCTTTTCTTCCATCTCTGAACGGAAATAAGCTTCATAGCGAGTTACCACCGATATGACCTCTTGAATGTGTTTCCAGACCTCTTGTTCAAGGACAACGGCTCGGATATAATGACCGCTGCACTTGTCCTTGTTCGCACGATGGGTAGAACAGATAAAGAAGTCCTGCCGCTTTTCAAAGTAGTTGGTGGTAGAGTAATAGAGCTTCTGTTTGCAATCATTACAGAACACCAAACCGGAGAACATATTGCTCTTACCCGTTGCCGTTCTGCGGTGTCGCTGCTGTCGGATTTCCTGCACCTTATCAAAGACTTCCAAAGAGATAATCGCCGGATGGGTGTTGTAGAAAATCTTGCGATTTTCCATCGGATTGTCCCTCTGCTTCTTGTCCCAAATGGAGTTGGTGTAGGTTTTGAAATTGACCGTACAGCCTGTGTATTCCATATATT
>SVMT01000001.1 GCA_015067305.1 Oscillospiraceae bacterium
CGTCTCTCAGTTCCAATGTGGCCGTTCAACCTCTCAGTCCGGCTACTGATCGCAGACTTGGTGGGCCGTTACCTCACCAACTATCTAATCAGATGCGAGCTCATCTCTATGCGGATTGCTCCTTTGGTATTCGGATCATGCGATCTAAATACATTATGCGGTATTAGCACAGGTTTCCCTGTGTTATCCCCCTCATAGAGGCAGATTGCTCACACGTTACTCACCCGTCCGCCACTAAGTGTTTCAAAAGCAAGCTCCTAAAACACTTCGTTCGACTTGCATGTGTTAGGCACGCCGCCAGCGTTCATCCTGAGCCAGGATCAAACTCTCAATTAAGATATTTTAAGTTGGAATCTTATTCCAACTTTAACGTCATTATTGATCGTTCGCCCCAGACAAGTTTTTATCTGGTTCGTTTTCCGTTATTTTTGCTGAGTCTCCTCAGCTGAGTTTTCTTCTCATTAGTCAATTCATTCACCGTGATTGTGAATGTCAATTAACAGGGTATTTATCACTATCTAATTTTCAAGGTTCATGTTGCGCTGTTTTCGAGGATTCTCGTTGTTTTTCGCCCTCTCGTTTAGCGCTCATATATTATACCACAGAAAATCGATTTTGTCAAGCCCTTTTTCAAAAATTTTTTTTAAACCTCAAAATCGCATTTTTCCTTAGAGCCAAGCGGAAAATCGCGATTTTTAAAGCGATTTTCCGCCGATTTTTTATTAGATTCGTTAAAACTGCACAAAAAGAATGTTAAAATCAGAGCTTATTAGTTGTATATTAACCACAAATCACGGTAAAAACACCGTAAAAGTCTCTTTATCGTACAAAAACAGCGTTTTTGAGGCTGTTTTTTCGCCATTTTGGTCAAAAATAAATTTTACGAGCCGACTTTTTCTGAACCAATGTTTTTTATCCATCGAATCAAAAATTTCTCTTGTTTTTTCATCCATATAAGAATACAATACGGTTTCATTATTGAGAATTTCCAGACACCCCTCTTTATCGGGAAGCGTTTTCAGCCACTCCGGAAAAGTCGACGAACCCGTGAACCGATAATAATCAAACGCCACAAGTGACTCACAAAGCACCGGGTCATATCTTGAAACAAGAAAATCATGGATAAATTCAAACAGAGACACCGTGGAATGAAGAACTTCGAAGAATTTTCGCTCGTTCAGCCAATCGGCAAAACCGCAATAGAACTCAAAGGGAGCGACACCAAATATTTTTTTCAGTTTGGATGCGCTCATAAATTCACAAAGCCCTGAATTCAGATACAGATCCAGAATCTGAGCTATTTTTTCCAATTTGCAAAGCTGAGGATAAGAAATATATTTATTCGCAAGAACCTGATACGGAGAATTATCTTCATATATATATTCATGCTCATCCTGATGTGTGATCTGAGTGCCTTTCAGCATTTTCAAAAAACCCAGCTGCAGACAGTCACATTCCAATTCCATGACCTCGTCAAAAGACTTTCCGAAAGTAGGGAAATCTTCAAAGGGAAGTCCTGCGATAAGGTCAACATGGATATGAACATCAGCCTCTTTCAATTTCAGAATCGACTCACGAACCTTTTCAAAAGGAACCTTTCTGTTTATTGCCGCAAGAGTTTCGGGATTCGTGGACTGAATTCCTATTTCCAACTGGAAAAGTCCATCACGGGCAGATTTCAGAAGTTCAATAAATTTATCTGTAACCAGCCAAGGTGCGACCTCGAAATGAAATGAGGTAACGCCATTATCTCTACCTATTATATATGATACTATTTTTTCAGCACGTTCACGGTCAGCGTTGTAAGTTCGGTCGATAAACTTTACCAAGCGGACATTATGGGAAATGAATTTATCCAATTCCTCGCAAGTTTTCTCCACGGATTTGAATCTGACATGTGTATCCGCCGAAGAAAGGCAGTAGGAGCAACCGAAAGGACAACCCCTTGAACTTTCATAATAAAGAATTTTCGTTCCCGCATCATCAAGTTCTTCATCGGTATAAGGAAAGGGAAGTGTGTCAAGGTCACAAATAGGAAGTGCAAAGGGAAAAGATATATACATATTATTATATATGAAAGCAGTTCCGCAAGTTTTTTCCGCAAAAATTTTTTCTTTGGAAAGCAGGGGAGTCTCCGCAAGGGAATTTACAAGCGTTGTCAGTGAGACCTCTCCCTCGCCGCAGGAAATGAAGTCAATTTCGGGATTCTGACGAAGGATAGCCTCGTTTTCGTAGGTCACTTCGGGGCCGCCGAGAATAATAACAGAATCAGGCTTGAGTTTTTTCAAATTTCTTACTATACGCAAAACAAAATCCACATTAAATATATATGTAGAGAAACAATAAACTTCTGCATTTTCGCTATACAGAGATTCAAGCACGGAATCAGCGCTCATATTTACGGAAAATTCTCTGTAAACACAGAAAGAGTCTGCGGAAGATTGCAGACTCTCGTTGAGACTCGCCGCCAGATATCTGACGGAAAGCATTGTGTGTATGTATTTACTGTTGATTCCGACGATCACGGTTTTCATGAAGTCAGTTCAAACCTTTCATTACATAGTAAACTCGGTTTTCAATATCATCCCAAGGGAAGAACGCCTCACGGACGGGGAAAATCTTCGACTCGCCGTTGGAATAAATACCGTGAGCTTTGTCTTCGGGCAAATATTCGCCCTCAATTTTCTCCTTACCGCAAAGAACAAGATTTCCGTGGAGATAAACATTTTTATCGGTAACGAAAGGAATTTCAAATTCCACTGTGCCGCTGCCGAAAACAGGAACAAAACCATCAATAGCCTTGACTTCCTTGCCGTTCAAGGTAACTTTTCCCACGTAATCGGGAATAAACACACAGATAGGCAGGAGATAATCCTTGGAAACCACTTCAATTTTGCCTTCGTAGGGGTAATTTGTCTTGATCACAAATGAACCGTACTGAGATTCAAATTTACCGCTTGCGGGAATATTCACATAAGCCGCATCGGATTTTTCCTTAACAGAATTCATTATGATATATTTGAAACCCTCACCGCCGCGCATGGTGCAACACCAAGTAGCCTCACGGCAACCGATGGCAATAGTATCACGGGAATCAGCACCAACACATTTATCTGTACCGAAGCCTCCGTTTGAACGCTGGGAAGCAGAAATACCGTTGAAATAAATTTTTTGTGCAATATTCATATAGAAAGGATCGCCCGTAGCATCAAAAAGCTGAGCCGAAACGGCAAAACTGTCGATTATTGCGCAAGGCTCCGTCCATTCGGGTCTGCGGAACCAGTTTTTGTTTTCGTAGTTTTCCGTCATCCCGTCTGAGAGGTAAAGAGCGAAAACATTTTTGACCTTTTCAATAAGTTCGGGCTTTTCCGCAAGACCTGCGTAACGGAGAACGCCACGAAGTCCCGAAAGGGTAGCGTGGGTCTGGACTTTCATGCCAAGGAAATCTAATTTGAAGTAATTTTCTATCATTTCCTCGATAAGTGTCTCAAGCTTTTCGCAGTCGTCACCCATATAACTGAGAAGCTCATAACAGGAAGTCACTCCGTCAAGAAGAATATAAGCACAGCCGATATCAGTGGAACAGAGCCAACGACCGTTGAGTTTATCAAGTTCTCCTGATTCCTTGCCGTCCTTGGAAGTTTTTCTTTCAAGGGGATATTCATTATAATGACCGATGCAGGGGAGGAAAAGATTTTCGATTCCTCTTCTTACTCTGTCAAGAGCCCTTTCGTCGCCGTTATATTTATAAAGTTCCACCATTGAGCGCAAAAACCAGCTGTTGCCCGAAAGTTGCTGTTCGTTGATGATCTCGTTATCGAATTTATCGCCAAAATAGCCAAATTCTGCGCTTCTTTCAAACATACAATCAGTAAGCTCTTTCAGATAAACGGGAGCGATACCGTTGACCTGAGCCTGAGAAATAAGCCCCAAAAGAGCCCTACCTTCGTAGTCACCGGGCCAGCTGAGATCACAGTGAGGGACTTTCCAGCAATGGTAGATACCGTCGTTGAGTCTACCGAAATTTTTCATCGCACGGAGATAAAGCTCTCCCGTAGGTTTGAAATTATACATTTTTCGCAATGTCCTTTCTACAGAAAGCACCTTGGAAGCTGATCTTTTCAACATCTTTGTAGGACTTATCTCTTGCATCAGCAAGATCTTTGCCCACATTTGTCACGCCGAGAACACGACCGCCTGCAGTAACGATCTTGCCGTCAACGAGTTTTGTACCTGCGTGGTAAACAGTACCTGCCGCATTTTCGAGACCTGTAATTTCAAAACCCGATCCATAAGAGCCTGGGTAGCCGCCGCTTGCCATAACAACACAAACTGCCGCCTTGTCAGCCCATTTAATATCCACATTTTCAAGTGTTCCGTCTGCGCAAGCGATCATAATATCAATAAGGTCGCTTTCGAGAAGGGGGAGAACTACCTGAGTTTCGGGGTCACCAAAACGGGCATTATATTCGATAACCTTTACGCCCTTTTCAGTCTTCATAAGCCCAAAGTAAAGTACGCCCTTGAAAGTTCTGCCCTCAGAGTTCATGGCATTAACTGTAGGCAGGAAAATATTTTTCATGCAATAGTCAGCCACTTCGGGAGTGTAAATGGGGGAGGGAGCGTAAGTACCCATACCGCCTGTGTTAGGACCTTTGTCGTTGTCGAACACACGTTTGTGGTCCTGTGCGGAAACCATAGGTTTTACGACTTTACCGTCGGTGAATGCCAGAACGGACATTTCTCTGCCGAAAAGACATTCTTCGATTACAACATTACTGCCAGAAGCACCGAATTTTTTATCGAGCATAATGGAATCAAGGGCTTCGATTGCTTCTTCAACTGTCTGCGCAACCACAACACCCTTGCCGAGAGCGAGGCCGTCGGCTTTAACAACTATGGGAGCGCCCTTTTCTTTTACATATTCAACAGCCTTGTTATAATCGTTGAAAACTTCGAATTCAGCAGTGGGAATACCGTATTTTTTCATAAGGTTCTTGGAGAACATCTTACTGCCTTCGATTATAGCGGCACTTTTATAAGGACCGAAGACCTTGAAGCCTTTTTCTTCAAGAACGTCAGCCATACCGAGAACGAGGGGGTCATCGGGTGTTACGCAAATGAGATCGGGCTGGAGCTTTTCAGCAAGAGCAACCATGCCTTCGATATCCGTTGCTCTGACAGGAAAACATTCTGCACCGTCAAGAGCGATGCCGCCGTTACCGGGAGCCGCATATATCTTGCCCGCCTTGGGGCTTTCCATAAGTTTTTTTATAACAGCATGTTCACGACCGCCGCCGCCAACTACCAAAATATTCAATTTATCCATGATCATTCCTCCAAGTATTTATATTATTATTTCAACAAAACCGATATAGGAAATAAGTATAATTTTCTATTCATTCCGCATTTTGCATTTTGAATTCTGCATTGTATTGTTTCGTTTTAAACATTAAAACGGAACAATACTATATCCCCGTCTTTCATTTCGTAAGTCTTGCCTTCGCTGCGCACGAGACCTTTTTCCTTAGCCGCAGTCATTGAACCGCCACATTCCATGAATTCATCGTAACCGATAACTTCCGCACGGATGAAACCTTTTTCAAAGTCGCTGTGGATCTTACCTGCCGCCTGAGGAGCTTTCGTACCTCTTGTGATAGTCCACGCTCTGACCTCGGGAGTGCCTGCTGTCAGATAGCTGATAAGGCCGAGAAGAGTGTAAGATGCTTTGATAAGTCTTGCGAGACCGCTTTCCTGCAAGCCCAATTCTTCAAGGAAAAGGAGCTTTTCGTCTTCCTCAAGCTCGGAAATATCCTTTTCAAGCTTGCCGCAGATGGGCAAAAATTCGGAATTTTCAGCAGTTGCGTATTCCTGAACAGCCTTGTAATAATCATTGTTGTCTCTGTCCGCAAAGCCGTCTTCGCTCATGTTTGCGGCGTAAATAACGGGTTTTATGGTGATGAAATTTGCCTGACGGAGGAGTTCTCTTTCATCTTCGGTAACATCGAGACCGCGGAGCGGCTTACCTGCTTCAAGCTGTTCCTTAGCTCTTTCATAAAGCTCAACTTCAGCAAGGAATTTCTTGTCACCCTTTGCCGCTTTCTGGGAACGGAGAATATGTTTTTCAACAGTTTCGAGGTCCGCAAAAACAAGCTCAAGGTTGATCGTTTCAATATCACGGATAGGGTCAATGGAACCGTCAACGTGAATGATATTTTCATCATCGAAGCAACGAACAACATGAACGACCGCATCAACCTCACGGATATGGGAAAGGAATTTATTACCGAGACCTTCGCCCTTTGACGCACCTCTTACAAGACCTGCAATATCAACGAATTCGATGATAGCTGGAGTAAGTTTTGCGGGGTTATAAATTTCCGCAAGCTTGTCCAGACGCTCGTCGGGAACAGCAACCACGCCCACATTGGGCTCAATGGTACAGAACGGATAGTTTTCCGCCTCAACATTTGTATTTGTAATAGCATTAAACAGGGTACTCTTGCCTACATTTGGCAATCCTACGATACCTAATTTCATAGAGATCCTCCATATATATTAAATATGATAATTTACTTGAAAATCTTTCGGCAAAAACCGATAACACCGCATTTTACCTTACTTATTATTATACAATATACAACGCCTAAATGCAAGAACAAAAATCGCAAATTTTTTAATAAACAGGGGAGATTTATGGGAAAAACCTTCTTTTCGCGGAAAAAGAAGGTTTTTCCCATGCCCTTTTCCAAGAAAACCGACTTGGGGTACTTTAAATTTTTCTTTCTTCAAACAATAATTTTCTTTATTCCCGTTACGGCAAATCCTTTCTTCGCGAAAAAGAAGGTTTTTCACATACCACAACATCCATTTTCCAAAAACCGACTTGAAATGTTTCCATAGTTTACCCCAAACGAGTTTTCGGGGAAGGGCGCGGGAAACCCCCTTGTTCCTAAAAGGGGGTTTCCCGCAAATAATATCAATCCTGAAAAACAGGCGATTTTTCCATAGAATCAATACTTGTTCTTGTGTCCTCTTTGTAGTTCTTCAACTTCTCCAATCTTGCCTCAAGTTCGGGAATGAAATCCTTATGTTCCTCAGGCAGATTTTCGATTCTGTATTTCACATTTGCAATCAGCTTTTCTTTCACCGAATAATTTTCGGGAATAAACGCCAAAATCTCACTGGTCGCACCGAAAGCAGAAATCTTGTCTATATAAAAGAAAAACAGATTCTTGCAGATATAAAAATTCTGCTGTAAATATTTCTCTTTCAGCTTTTTCAGGTCTTTCAGACTGTCTGTTGAACGGACATATGTACAAAATCCTGCATTGGCAAATTTTCCTCGGATCTCAAGAATTGATAAAGGCGTACCGCTTTCATCCACAAAAAATCCGTCGGTCGTCGGGTCAAGCATGATCCACTTTTCCAGTTTCCTGTCGTAAATTTCAGTGACCACATGGTTATCAAAATCATACGGAGAATACGGCATAATGCCGATCCGTCTCGCATAGATGCCTATCGCTAAACAACATTCCTCTAAAATCTTGGATTTATTCAGACAATTTATGCCCTGTTCGGGGTTGTTTAAACTATACTCCAATAGATCCAAAGCATTGCATGGCACATGATTGTCGTACCAGGACGAATGTTTCAACCTCGGCGCAAGATAATGCAAAAGATTCTTTGCCCTTCTGAAATCGGAACCTTTACCCGCGATCTCCGCCAGAGCATATTTCTCTCTCAAAACCGCAAATTCGGGACATTGGAAATTATAACAGATCTCGTCATTGTTGCCCTCATCGAACCTCTGATTATTAAACAAAATACCTGAAAATATGTCAAGCAACTGCTGAGATATTTCTTTCTGTTCCTTTTGAGTCATACAAAATGCGCCTCTTTACGCCAATATTTCCTCGATCTGATGAGATTATTCAGCTTCCGTGATCCAAATGATCTCAGAGCCGACGTATTTGATTTCAACATCAAGCCCCTTTGTCATGAGATCCGCACCTGTTGCAGTGCAATTCTGTTCGGATCTGTCTTCAAAAGTCAGCTGATATACTGTATTTTCATTAAGTCCTTCAAATACTACATTGTAAGTATCCGCAACTTCCGCAGAGGGTTTGAAAAGGAAAACCGCACCCTTAATTTCATTTACGCTGTCAGGATCAGCATACATGATACCGTCCCAGTTCACGCCGTCGGGTCTGGGGAGAATATGATAAAGTTCACCGTCACGAACGAGGGGCTTAATGCTCTCTTTGTACATCGTTGCGTATTCCTTGTAATAATCAGGCCTAACATTTCCCGTCCATGATCCCCACATGGGAATACCTATAACTGTAGACCTGAATCCCATATCAAGCATTGCATCGGTGAAATCGTAGCTGTCGCCGTCGGCAACTTCAGGCTTCGGAATAACAGGGAAGAAATACTGTTCGCAGTTGGGGTTAAATGTTTCAGGATTGCAGGGGATCTCAAGCTGTGCAGGGTGAATTATATAAGAACTGTCATAGAAAGAAGCTCTCAAGCTGAGATAATTTGCCGTATCGTCGCAGTTGAAGAATGTTGTAAGCTCCGCAATATACAGATCTTTGTTACCGCCACCTGAGTTACAGCTTTCAAACTTGAAGCCGTCAACTGTGTCATAAAGGTGATTTACAACTTCGGCAAATCCTACCGTACACCAGTATGAAACATCTGAACCGTTTGCATCGTGGCGATTCTGCTGATCAGAAATTGCCGCAATGGGCTCAAAATCAGTTCTCCATTGTTTTACATTTGTGTTTTTGAAGAATTTTTCAAGCTTTTCTTTGAGGTATTCAACACATTCTTCGTTACCGAGGTCTGCAAGTCTGCCCGTGGGGTGAACCTGATTGGAGAACCATTCGGGGTGGGTGATGTAGTTGAATTCGCCGTATTCCTCTGTGGGTTGATTGTTTACGTCAAGGTTTTCGTGGAGAAGAACGTACGCTGTAAAGTTCAGACCAAGGTCTTTCAGTTGCTGACCGTAAGCAGCCATTTGTTCGAGATTCTGATTCGGTGCGTCAAGACCGTCCGCCATAAGCGTCCATGCGCCTTCGTATGGAAGCGGTACACCGATTCCGAAACCGTAACCCGACCACCAACCGTAATCCCATTTCAGAGAGTCAATGTTCGCAGCCTTTGTATCTTCCGGTGACATCTGATTATCTATCTGAACGTAAGGCAATGCAGGGTCATCCCTGAGGGTAGGAACTACTTTACAGTCAAAAAACCAGCTTTTAAAGATGTTTGAACCCTTGTCCATATTTCCTTCATATGGAAGAATATAAACGGAAGGAACGACAAAGGTATCACCCGGCTGAAGAAGCGTAGCGAATTTACCCACATTGTTGTCCAAAGAAACTTTTGTTTCTATATATTCGTCTTTTACGAACCTTGACCATACTTTGCCTGTAGTCCAACCGAGAGCCACAAACACACCGTCCGTTGTTCTGTCAATAAATTGAGCCAGATAATGACTTCCATTGCCCCAGAAATTAAGTCTTTCGCTTAAAATAAGATATACGCCGCTACTTTCGAGATTGAAAGTTTCAATACCTGCTCCATCGTACATTACACCGTTGTTATAGTTCGGATTATTTAAAGCGTCTGCGTTCTGCACATGACCTTCCGCAATAAAGCCCTCACTTGCAATACGCACTATATTCGTTTTAGCAGGATCGACAACTTTCGTTGAAAAAGAGGTAAATCCGCCTTCGAGAGTGATCCTCGTTTCAACTTCGCCGAGATTATCTATTTCCATGTAAAACTCAAAAGGACCTGAAAGCTCAGGACGAACCGCACAGTAAACTCTGAGGTCAAGAGCCTGTTCCGCATCATGGAACTTGTAGATCAAACCGTTTGTAAAAACGCCGTTGACTTCCTTGTTCTCGTATTTCACAGCGGAAACATACTCCCAGTTAAGAACAGTTTTTTTCTTATCAACTTTAATGTATCTGGGAAGCAAAAACGCAGAATTATCCATCAATTTGTTTTCGCTGTTTTCCAAAGTTGAAAGATCTGTCACATAAAGACTGTTTTCGATAACATTCAGAGTTATTTTTTCATTTTTACCGAAAAGCGTGTTTTCCGCACCAACTTCCGTTTCGGAATATTCGGGAATAACCACAGGTTCTTCTACCACAATATCTTCCGTTCCGTTGTTCATTTCATTTTCCTCCTGCAACTGTTCATTTGGATCGTCCGGCGTTTCGATGGGCGTTTCAGCGTTACACGCCGCAAGAGTTGCCGTCATCATTGCGATCGCAAGAAGCAAAGCTATCATTTTTTTCATTGTTTATCCTCCTTTTATTGGATCAATATAAATATAGCTATTTCAAAATATAAATATAGCTATTTCAATAATAATTATAGCAGATAACATAAATTTTGTCAATAGGAAATGAACCTTTCCGAACCCAAAAACGTCTATATAAATGAAAAGTTCAAAAAATAAATATCAAACCTTTTCACCGAAACCGACACTATATAAGTGAAGAACCAAAAAGTTTTTTCCTCAATTCGTATAGTTTGACATAGCCGAGGGGTCTGCAAAGCCCTCGGCAAGGCGCCTGAAAAGACAGGATAAATGTGAAAATATATGAAAAAAATTATTTTCAGCGGAACATTTTCAGATTTTCTTCGTCTAATAAGTAAAAGAAAAATTTCCGAGGAGATTCTGTAAATGAAACTGAAGATATTTTTACTCACTGCGGCGCTGACGCTTTCTATCACCGCCTGCCATACAACAAACGACCCTCTTGAAGTAAAAATCGACGAGGTTCTGTCGAAAAACGAGGAAATCGAAAATAAAACCGATGTAAACAACGATTTACACGTTGATAACTCTGTGGAAAACGTGGAAAACTCTCAATCCGAAGACAAACCTGCTGTGGAAAACTCGCCTGACAGCACCGTTTCGGCAGACGAAAACGAAGAAAATCACGATTTCGTCAAAGACCCAAACCTCTCCGAGCAGGAAAATCCGACCGATTCCGACACTCTCCCCAAAACTGAAACCGATAATTCAGAAAAGTTATCCACAACCGACCCCGAAAAAGTGGAAAACCTCACCCCCGATGACATTTTCTACATCAACGGCGTGCCGCATATCAAAGCAACCATTGATGGAGAAGCTAAAGTCTCAGAAACTGCAGAGTTAACCGATTTCAAAAAACGCTACCAAGAAGCATCTGCCGTTATCGTTTGCTATGTGGGAGACTCATATTTCTTTAATAAAGACAAAAGTGCGATTAAAAACGAAAACTTCTTGCCCGATTCACACAGTTTTTCAGTCAAGGTCACGACACTTGAGACACTAAAATGCGAAAATTACAACGAAATCACCTCTATAATCACCTTCGGAGGGGAAATAAGCCTTGAAAATTATCAAAAATCCCTTGATCCGACCCTTGACATCTCAATTTTTCCCGAAAATACAGTAATAGATTTAAATCTCGGTGACGGCGATATACCACACAAGGGCGACATCTGCCTGTATTTTCTCGAACCACTTGAAGAAAATCTGACCGCGTTTTACGCCCCATATAACGCCACAAAATATCGAACAACAGATACCACAGGCACCACCTACATTATCCACGACGGCGGCATTTATTTCGGAGACGAATACCTCGGTAATGCCCTTGAAATACTCACCGAATTGCGTACTTGGGCGCAAGCTACTCCCGACAGTAAAAGTACTGTGTTTTACGTAAACGGAGAACCTCACATTCGCAAACATATCCCGTCATTTCCATCTCTTGCCCTAATGGAAATGAGCCCTCCTGACCTAAAAAAGGACATAAAAAACTCTGAATTTGCCGTGATCGCAAAGGTTCTCGGTTACGACGCAGACCGCTACGAGGCAAGCCATACAAATTCACCGAATGACAACACGATAGTTTCCGATAAAATTCCTCTTGAAATCGAGATAGTTCAAGTCATAAAAGATAAAAATTCAGAGCTCTCAGACCTTAAAACATTAGAATTCTATTATAATGGCGGTGAATTAACCCCAGAACAGTACAAAAAATATGTCTGCCCAAACTTTCCGGCAGAACTTTACCCCGAAAATACCGTTATAGAATGTGGTTACGGCGGAAATAATATCCCCCTTAACGGAAAAACATATCTGTTTCTCTTGAAATCGTCGGAAAAAGACGGCAAAACAGCCTATTCAAATTACTATTTATATGAATTTTTCGAAATTGAAAACGAGAACGTAATAGAAAGCAATTTAAACCAATTTCCACTTTCCGAAATAATTGAATAGAATTTTATAAATAAAAACTTCATAACAATTTCACCTCTCCCAAACTCGGTTTTCCGGGGTGGGGGGTTGGGGGCGGGGTACCTTTTTCCGCGAAAAGGTACCCCGCCCCCATAAAATATCCCAATATTAAACTTTACAGAATAACTTCCTTGCCTGTTTTTGCGGATTCGTAGATAGCGCAGAGGATCTTGATCATGTCAATGCCCTGCTGCGGCTTGAAGCAAGGTTCAGCGCCCTCAATGACAACATCGTAGAAATTCTTCAGATTATTTTCATGTCCCATTCTGTCGTGGCAGTTAGGCGGGCAAATATCAACAAGCTGACCGTCCATTTCCGTGAAGAATTCGACGTTCGCGTTTTCCCATTTCAGACCTGCCTTTGTACCGCGAAGCTCAACAAAACGTCTTTCCCTCTTAATATTTGAAGCCCAGCTGAATTCGATCTGAAGAAGTGCGCCGTTATCGAAGCGGATCATACCCATAGCAAGGTCTTCAACGTCGAAAGTACCCTCGTCTTTTTTCTCGCCGAAGCTTGAATTTACGGAGTCGCTGAGATCGCTGTTTGCAAATTTGCAGTAAGTATTCGCAGAAACCGCCACGGGAGTGGGGTTGCCCATGAGCCAGATTGCAAGGTCGATCATGTGAACGCCAAGGTCGATGAGGGGACCGCCGCCGGACTGAGCCTTTGTTGTGAACCAGCCTCCTTTGCCGGGGATACCGCGTCTTCTCTGCCAACCGCAGCGTCCGCAGTAAATTTCGCCCATTTCGCCTCTGTCGATGAACTTTTTCGCCATTACAGAAGCATCAAGGAAGCGGTTATTTCTCATTATCATAAGAGTTTTACCTGCTTTTTCGGCAGCTTCGTTCATTTTCAGAACCTCTTCAACATTCACAGCATCGGGTTTTTCGCAGAAAACGTGCTTTCCTGCGGCAAAAGCGTCAACCGCAATGATCGAATGCAAATAGTTAGGTGTACAAATATCAACAGAATCAATGGTCTCGTCTTTCAAAAGTTCCTTGTAATCGGTGTAGACCTTAGCATTGGGGAAACATTCTTTCTGATATCTGATAGCTTTTTCCTCCACGATATCGCAAAGTGCAACAACTTCGATACGTGAATCTCTGAGATAATGACCTTTGTGACAACCAACGATACCGCCCGTACCGATGATGCCGACTCTCCATTTTTTCATAATAAAAACCTCCAAATTCAGGAATTAATTTCTTTCCTATATTATAGCACATATAATTATTATTTTCAAGAGGTTTTAGTCATATATAAAAATTATTTCACCATCACAAACATACACAATATGTGTACTACGTGGCGACAGAAGCCTGCAAGCATGTGCCGGTAAACCCAATTTGCTGTATACATAATGTAGGCGAAACTGTGCTTGAAATTTTATTCGTCCGGAAGCTGATTCCAGTTCAGTAAAAAAATCACTTTCCCGAATCTCGTCGATTGAAAGATCGCAATTCTTCCCTGTCAAGATCTCCAGCTCTGCTGCCAGCAGAGAAGTAGTATTGGAAGAAAAAGCTGTTAATCCGGAATCACCCTTCTGCATCACATAATACAAGATATCGCCCCAATCATTTTCATAAATATAAATTATAGTATTGGGATAATATAAAGTACTGTCAGGCGGACCAAAGGCATTATGAACCTCATATACGTTAGTATATAGATGAATCACCTGCTCGTTCACCCTGCCGTCTAAACCCCAAGGCTTAGTTGTAGAAATATCCAAAGAATTATCCTCAAAATAATCGTCATTAAAAAAGACTCTTTCATAATAAGGATCTTCAAAAGCATCCGAACAAAGAAATGCCATACTCAATTTTGCACTATAGACATCGCTACCGTCAGGAGCTTCTGTAGGAAGAGCAATTTCGTCATAAGCAAAAAATAAGTCGAGCCTGCTATCGGAAGATAAAGGATATTCTGCAATAAACCCTAATAGTCCCATCCTTGTAAGATTTTCGGGTTTTCCAAGAAAAAATTGAACGTCAAAAAATTCTTCTCCAAAAAATATTTTGTCGAAATACGGGTGAACATCTTCTGAATCCGAATTCTGTTCCTCGGAAACGGAATTTTGTTCTGTAAAAATATCCAAACAGACCATTTCTTCCTTTCCCACTTTATCGGCAATTTCATCCCAAAAAGCATACCATTCTATTTCAGCAAAAGTAAGAGTAGACCCTGAATAATGCGTAGAATCCGCACCGCCGGAAAGGACTGTAGCACTGCGATTATAATAAGGAACTCCGTCTTTTTGCAACGAAATCCCCACGAGTACCTCAAAATAGCGTAATGGATGAATAATCTCAAAGTTAAAATAGGAAAACACAACAGTATGCCCGTCAAGACCTTCGATTTTATAATGATATTCCCTTATTAACCCATCGTCAGAAATATATTTTTCATAAGGTTCACCCAAATATTCTATAAGCCTTTGTGAGGTTTGACGACGAACAATGGCACCATTATCTAGGTTAGTAGTACCATAAAGAGATTTTACATTTCTGATTTCATCAACAGAAATTTCACCGGAGGCTGCTTGACAAGATGACAAAAATAATAAACAAAATATCATAAAAACAAAATAACTTTTTCTCATCATCTTTTTCCTCCTTATAAAAGCAATTTAACTAATCGACATAACTAGAAATCAAATAAAACCCTATAAAGTTGTCATAATAGTGACCAGCATATCTACAGCTATATATTGGATTATAAATTGTTATATCTCTAAACTCACAGCCATCTTTATAAAGAATATCTTTGCCCGGATAAGTATGAGACCAAGTTTTATTCGATCCTTGTAAATAAAAATGATACGCATATGAAGTCTGTAGTATTCCAGTAAACAATGCAATTAAATACGAACCCTCTGGAATATTGCCGGAATAAGTATTAGGATCACCAACAGAAACTGGATAAGATCCTGTCATTTCATAACAATCTTCCATAAAATAATTAACTATCATTGATACAGATGTAAAGTCCTCCGTAAATACGCCATGATACCCACCAACATTATATGTACTATTTGGATTTCTATTTACATAGTTATAACAATCAGTATCTTCATCTCCAGTGAAAGAAGTTGGTGCAGAAGGACTTCTAACAACATCTAAAGCAGAGGAATAATCTAAAGCTATTCCAAATGTAATCTCATATGTTGTTTCAGGATTATTTGTCACATAAAACGGCTCAAGCTTAATTCGAACATAAAAATTTGATCCCTGACTATAGTGGCTACTTACTGTTAATGCAGAACTTGCTGATGATTGGGTGCCAGTTGAAACAACTGTTCCTGTCCCAGTCAACAATTCTGCTGTAATTCTATTACGACTAGAAGTATTTTCAATTCTTGCTGTAATGGTCGCATTAAATGGAAGACTTAAATTTCTGAACACATCAACTTCTTGAAATGTATCGTCAGCATCGTAAGTAATAGTTCCTACGACAGTATAATTAAACATAACTTCGTCTGACAAATTATCTGCATTTGCAGTACCATTATTTGTTTCAGACTCAGTAAAGGTCAAACCACTTACATATACCGAAGGCAATTCTCTTATTACAGAATTAAATAATTGCGATTCAGACACACTTCTTTGGTTAAAAGATTTCGAAACAGTAGCGATAGAACTATCAACAATATCAATATATTTCTCAATGTCACTGACTGAATAAACATATATAATATCATCTTCTATTACTACAAAATCATCTTCTATATGAAATATAAAATTCCCATAAAAGGCATTATATTTAGACCTAAACAAGAACTTATAATCACCAACCAATTCAACAACAGGCAGTTTTATTAAGTCTGTACATTCAACGGTTTCAAAATAAACTGTATCAAAACTATTAATGTCATATATTTCAACTATTATATCTTCAACATAGTCATCGGAAAATGTAAATATGCAAAAGCCATCGACAACCGTAACTGACACTGGAGAGATTTGAAAATCAGCATATGCAGTATAGTTGGCAGTAATTTGATTATCTTCCCACAACGTCTCTGAAATATTTGTCTTAACAGCTTTGGATACAAGTTCAGCACTCACTGACTCCGAATCAGACATTGAATATGTCGCTGTTATAAAATTGACAAAAATAATACTTATTAATAAAGCTATAGAAATGATTCTTTTCATTATTATTTACCTCCTAATATTATATTTATATCATATCACAAACAAAGGAATAGAACACTTGAACTTCCACAAATAGTGGATTATTGTGCAAGGCGTGGTAGAGGTTTACTCCACCTCTACCACGCCTTACAGATCTATCTATACTGTAATTTCTTAGTTAATGTCGTTTTCTGACTTCCGCCTTGTCTTTCCCGTTTCAACAGAGAAAATCAATACGTTTCATCTTTTCGGTGCTTTTTCTGCCTTTCCTCGGAACTTATTACTTATATTTCGTCCGCCTTACAGAACAGATCACTTTCAATTTATCCGACAAGTCATTTTTGATCTTCGCAACCATTCAAAAAATTCATAATTCGATTAAAAACCTGACTCCAGATGAGGTTATTGTCTGCAATAAATCTCTTTGCGTCTTTCAACCGGACACTTTTCCAAGCCTTGCTTACTCAATTTTTACGGTCAAATAAATTTTCAACTGTTTATTTTTCCCGTCACCGTGAAAACTCTTTTTCAAAAGGAAATTATATAGAATTCAAATGAAACTTCTTATTTCATTTTTTTATCTATGTCACGCAAATTAAGCCAATGTTCCAACTAACTTACTCTTGCAGTTTCTATGAAGAATACGATCTAAGCAACAACTTCACCGTTCCATAACAACGCGGTGGAGAAGCTATCCTCAAAAAGAAACTTCCTTACAGTAAATCACTGAGCCATTGGTCTAATCCCTATCCTTTCAGACATCGGAACAAGCAATACGTTAAAAGATTTCATATTGTTTGTCGGCTGAGAACTTTTTTATTCTCTTTCGCCTTTCCTTTTTGTCACCTATATTATAGCATATTTTTCCCGATTTGTCAATAGGAAATCTTACGTCAAAATAAACAAAATATTTATTCAAAGTATCTATCTTTTATGTACAAATTGCCTTTTTCGATATTTGCAACAATTTGTAGCCCATATTTCCAAAATATAAGCATTTAAATTCGCACAAATCGGAATAAATTAAGTAACCGAATTCTGACCCATTTCACGCAGAATAAAGTTCAAAAATTCTTACCCTCAAAACTCTTTACAAATGCTCCGGAATCTGCTATAATATTCTACAGAAAGAAAAGGGAGGTTTACGGCAATGAAAAATTGGGCGTTTTTTATTTCCGAGGACCTTTTTTCTATTTTTGAGAGCTTAGCCGAAACAAGTATTGTTTTGGCAAGATCTTCATTCAGTAAGTTCAGCTGTTTTTATAATTTTAATAGAATTACTGCCGTTTGATTTCTTTCGGCAGTATTTTTTTAAGTTTTCAACAGCTTCAACTTACGCAACATATAAAATATTAAAATGGAGTGGTAAAACAACATGAAAATGATCTTCAACATCAATGACAAGCCCAAATTCCCACAGCTTCTCGTCTTTGCTTTCCAGCAGCTCCTTGCTATTATGGCTGCAACGATCGCAGTACCTGCCATCGTAGGTAATGGAATGACAGCAGCTGCGGCTCTCTTCGGTGCAGGTGTCGGAACACTTGTATACCAGCTGTTCACAAAATTCAGAAGCCCTGTATTCCTCGGCTCCTCCTTCGCATTCATCAACTCAATGTTGGCAGCCTTCGCAGGCGCAACATCCATGGCTCTCGGATTCCTCGGCCTCATCATCGGTGCTATCCTCGCAGGTCTCGTTTACGTTGTCCTTTCCGCAATCGTTAAATTCGCAGGCGTTAATTGGATCAACAAACTCATGCCTCCCGTTGTAATCGGTCCCACAGTTGCCCTTATCGGTCTTTCCCTCGCAGGTGCGGCTGTTAAAGACGTATTCTCTTACGGTCCTCAGGACGGCAACGGAGCATACGTCATGAGCACAAATGCTTGGGTATCATTCATCTGCGCTATGGTTACACTTTTCGTTGTAGTTCTCGTTTCCACATACGGCAAGAAAATGGCAAGACTTATCCCCTTCATCATCGGTATCCTCGCAGGTTACGCAGTAGGTCTTGTATTCACACTTATCGGTATTGCCGCTGACATTCCCGAACTCAAGATCATTGACTTCGCACCTTTCCAGGCTCTCGTTGCTGACGGTGTAACACTCAGCACATTCTTCGCAGTTCCCGAATTCACATTCCTCACAGGTCTCAAAGGATTCTCCGAACTTGACGGTACATATTTCGCAACAGTTGCAGTAGCTTACATTCCCGTTGCATTCGTTGTATTTGCAGAACACATCGCAGACCACAAAAACCTTTCTTCCATCATCGAAAAAGACCTTCTTGAAGATCCCGGTCTCCACAGAACACTTCTCGGTGACGGCGTAGGTTCTATTGCAGGTGCTATCTTCGGCGGCTGCCCCAACACAACATACGGCGAATCCGTTGGTTGCGTAGCTATCACAAAGAACTGCTCTATCGTAACTATCACAACAACAGCTATCATGGCTATTATCATTTCATTCATCTCTCCCTTCGTAGCATTTCTTGATTCCATTCCCGGCTGCGTAATGGGCGGTGTTTGCATCACACTTTACGGTTTCATCGCAGTTTCAGGTCTGAAAATGATCCAGAAAGTTGACCTTGAAAACAGTGCAAACCTCTTCACAGCATCCGTTATCCTCATCACAGGTATCGGCGGCACAGCAATAGCTATCGGAAAGGTAACAATTACCGCTATCGCTTGCGCCCTCATCCTCGGTATCTTTACAAATATCCTCCTCTCCAAAAAAGTTAAAGACGAGGAATAAGAAATTATTAGTCTGATAAAATAAAACATAACAGCTACCGCATTTCAAAACAATACTTGCGGTAGCTGTTGAATTTTGGTTCTATAATAAATGTTGGGGTAAAGCTCAACATTTATTTTTTTGTAAATAAAAAAGTACGGTCCGATCGAAGGTATGAACAATAAAATTAAAGTTTTAAAACGAATAAGTTATGGTGTCCGAAATTTCAAACGATTCAGAAACAGAATAATCCATTTAGATTGATTCTGAGTTGAAAAATTTCCTCTCAGGGGTACCCCTGAGAGGAAATGATATGTCGTTTTGTTACTTTATTCGGGATTTTACACCCCAACTATTGACAAAGAGCCGTAAAATAGAATAGAAAAATCATCTCCGGAGTTTTCCGGAGATGAAATATTATAGCTATTATTTATTAGGAAATATTCTAACTGATAGTTTTTTCTATTCTTTAAAAAACGAAAAATACATAAAGGATTCCTACTATAGCAATAGAAATTGTTAAGATATATTGTATAACTATTTCTTTTTTACGTTCAGAAATCTCCAACTCAATATCATAGATTGCCGGTCCGAAATCAAGTGAATTTAAAATCTGAGAATCATTTTTATTTATAGCCTCAATATATTTTTGAGCTATATATTTATAACCAAGTAATTTCGGAGCGTTCTCTATTATATAGAGGAAACATTCTTTAGATTTCTCGCAATCGCCTGATTCATAACAAACAATCGCATATTTTAATTTAGCAGCAAATAATTTTCTACGACTATTAACCAATTTGGAATTATCAGGCAATCTTTTTTTAAGAATGTAAAAACAGCGATTAAAATCTTTATTTAAAAACGACTCAAACAATTCCAAATTAGATTTAATAATAGGCTTTATCTTATAGTTTGGCTTCTTCAGATTCTCAACTTCCGACAATATGTTCTGTAAATTATCAAAATCTCTCATTTCAAAATAAAATACAGCTAAATTATTAAGTATAATAAATTTCAAATCAATTTTCTTTATACAAGCATACCATGATTTCCATAGAATAATAGCGGACTCATACTCACCTAAACCGATTTTTGCCTCTGCACGAACAGTCCAATGAACCTTTTTACCAATTAAATTAATGACATCGCCAAATTTTACAGCATCGCATTCTTTTTCTAAAATACCATAAACATGCTTTTGAAAATAAAATTTGTAAATATTATAATTGATAAAGCAGAAAGTAGGAAGCACTAAAATAAGCAAAAATGGATTAGATGAAACATCCATTATAACAATCAATACAATGAATAAAGCAATACATAAAGTTACAAATACAGCAATTTTAAATATTTGATAATTTCTTACTATTCTTTTAGTATTATTTTTCATTATATTGATCCTCCTAATATTAAAACAATTCCTACAAAACGAAGTTGTATTGTTGTGGATCGGGAAAAACCAATTTTGCAAAAGGATTTTTCCCGAAATAAATTTTTCTTCTTTTATTTTGGTTCTATAATAAATGTTGAGCATTACCCCAACTATTGACAAAGAGCCTGAATTTTTTAATTTATTTTTGAGCTTTATTTCCCGTATCTCTCTTCGAGGATCTTTTTCACCACAGGCTCGACAACAGAAGCCATTCTGTAGAAGCCCAGATCATTTGGGTGACAGCCGTCATTTGTACAAAATTCACGGTCTGTATCGCCGAAAAACGTCTCGCCGTCAATAAAATAAACATTTTTATCCCCTGCGGCAACGGCATTATTAAAAGTCGTTTTAACTATTTCCCTGCGCTCCGGAGCAGTTTCATCATGATCAAAATTCGGTCTTGTCATCATAATTATGGGCAGATCGGGGTTTTTCTCACGAATTATGCGGAAAAACGGCTCATGAGTCTTCCTCAGATGTTCGGGATCGGGCGCATTGTGGTCGTAGTCAAGCACAAAAATGCTCATGGGGATCGTACTTATACATTCCGCAATTTCAGGCTCACCTTTTGCAGACCCTGAGAAACCGAAATTATAAAAATCCACATCCAAGTGCTGGGATATCACCGCATTATACGCATTTGTCACCCTGCAACTGCAACCGCCTTCCGTTATTGAAGATCCGTAATACAGCATGGGCGGATATTTGTAAGGAGTGGGAGCTTCCACAACAGCGTCATCCTCAACCGATACAGAAATATCGGAAATCACTTCATTTCTGGGAAACCAAACTGTGATATCTTCCATATTACGGCTTTTAAAAAATGTCGCTTCTGCAGATTTTTCATTATAGTTTTTAGGACTGACCAGCCCTGCAAAATGGGCATTTTGGCGGTCTCCGATAAGAATATTCGCAGACTGAGCCGCTTTCATGGACATTCCGTGGTCAAAATTCATTGTCTCGAATTCAATTTTTACGGTAAATTTGGGAGAATTGGTTCTGAAACAAAGTCTTGCACCGGGAGTTCTTCTTCCCAAAAATCCGAGAGAAGGAACTTTTTCACGCACGTCGGCTGGAAGTCTCTCTAATTTTCCGTTTTCGTAGAAAAACGGGACACCGTGGACCTCTAAAGGTAAATCAGAATATCTGTAATTTTTCATATAACAAAGTCCCTTTTTACCTATTCACCGTATCTCTCTTCGAGGATCTTTTTCACAACAGGTTCAACAACTGCAGTCATTCGGTAGAAACCAAGATCATTGGGGTGACAGCAGTCATTTGTGCAGAAAGTTCTGTCAACCTCTCCGAAAAACTGCTGACCGTCAATGAAATAAACGTTTTTATCCCCTGCAGCAACGGCATTGTTGTAAGTAGTTTTAATTATTTCTCTGCGTTCCGCTGAAAGAACATCGTACTCAAAATCAGGTCTGGACATGATTATTATGGGCAGATCAGGGTTTTTCTCACGAATTCTGCGGAAAAATGGCTCATGAGTTTTTCTCAGATGTTCGGGATCGGGCGCATTGTGGTCGTAGTCAAGCACAAAAATGCTCATGGGGATCGTGTTGATATAATCCGCGATCTCGATCTCACCTCTCGCACTTCCCGAAAAACCGAGATTATAATGGTCAACATCAAGATGCATAGTTATCATGGACGTATAACCGTTGGAAACTTTGCTTGCACAGCCACATTCTGTGATGGATGAACCGTAGTAGAGCATGGGCGGATATTTGTAAGGAGTGGGAGCTTCCACAACAGCGTCATCTTCGACGGAAACTGTAATGTCAGCCATGATCTCATTTCTGGGTATCCAGATCACTATATCTTCCATTTCATTGCTTTTTTCAAAAGTCTTTTCAGTAACTTTCTGCTCATAGTTCTGCGGGATCACGAGACCTGCATATCTGGCATTCTGACGCTGACCGATGTAAACGCAAGCAGACTGGCAATGGTAGATCGAAAGTCCGATGTCAAAACCGAGAGTTTCAAACTCCATTTTTACTGTAAATTTCGGTGAATTTGTGCGGAAACATATTCTTGCGCCGCCGCAACGTGTGCCGACAAATTTCAAATGAGGAAGTTTTTCAAGCACTTCATCTGATAATCTCTGAAGTTTTCCATGCTCCTCAAAATGAGGTATTCCGTGAACTTCAAGCGGTTTTTCGTTGTATCTGTATGTTTTCATTTTATTTTGCCATCCTTCTGATAAATGAATACGGTCCGACGGGGTGGTCACATTCGATCTCTACCTGCATCTCTGCGTGAGGCGCGGAAAGAATGAATTCGCCTTTGTCGTTGTACATTTTTTCAATAGTAAATGTGTAAGGTTTTTTACCTGCTTCGAGGATCTCAACAGTTTCACCTGCGTTGAACTTATTTCTTTCGCTGACGATCAGGCGTTTTTTCGCCGTGTCATACCCCTTGACAACTGCGATCAGCTCCCAATCACGAATATAGGATGAATTTTTGTAATTCTGACCCTTTTCGCCCTGATATCCGTAGTAAAAACCTGTGTAATACTCACGGTGGCTGACCTTGTTGACCTCTTCGGAGAATTTTTCAATATTTTCGCTGTAATAAGTAATGTCTTCAAAGCAAGCATCAATGGCATTTCTGTACGCCTGAACCACGGAAGCGACGTAAAATTCCGTCTTGACTCTGCCTTCGATCTTGAAACTGTCAACCCCTGCACGGACAAGCTCTGGAACGTGTTCGATCATACACATATCTTTTGAGTTAAAAATGAAAGTTCCGTGGTCGTTTTCCTCAATGGGGAAATATTCACCGGGACGAGTCTCCTCCATTACCGCATATTTCCAACGGCAGGGCTGTGCGCAGTTACCCCTGTTTGAGCTTCTGCCTGTGAGGAAGTCGGAAAGCAGACATCTGCCTGAATGAGCCATGCACATTGCGCCGTGAACAAAAGATTCTATCTCAAGGTCTTCGGGAATTCTGCTTCTGATCTCGGCGATCTCATCGAGTGAAACTTCTCTGCCTAAAACGATACGTTTTGCACCCATCTGATGCCAGAAATTGCAAGCCTCATAATTCACCGTACTTGCCTGAGTTGAAATATGTATCTCCATTTCGGGGGCAAGCTTACGCACCAATGCGAACATTCCGGGGTCGGTGACAATAACAGCATCAACACCGCAGTCAACCAAAGTTTTCAGATATTCGGGGAAAAGCTTAATTTCGTCATTATGTGGCACAGCATTGCAGGCAACGTATACCCTCGCGCCCTTATTGTGAGCAAATTCCACGCCCTGCTTCATCTCCGCAGGAGTAAAGTTTGCGGAAGCCGTCCTCAACGAGAACTGTTCGCCGCCGATATAGACCGCATCTGCGCCGTAAAGAACCGCATAAATCAGCTTGTTCAAGTCTCCCGCAGGAGCCAAAAGTTCTGGTTTTTTCATGTGTAAAATACCTTTCGGAAAATTCTTTTATCTACCTTATATAATACCAAAAAACATTGACATTGTCAAGAGGGAGGAACGAATAAAAAAAATTTTTAATAATAGCACAAAAGTTCAGCGCAGCTCAGTTTTGAAAAATTTTTAAAGGCTATTGACATTTAGCATAAAAAGTGCTATAATATAAATGAAAAAGGAGTTACCGTGACGGTCACTTCCTCAGAAATAAGTTAAAAGATTAACCGCAGACTTTGGAAGAGAAGGCGGTTATCTTTTTTTATTACTGACATAAATTATGAACCTTGCAAACGCTAATAAAAACGTTCCTATCAGAAGAAGTTCTTCCAATGTTATGTATTCCATTTATATCACCTCCCCCATTTTTGAGGAAGGCAAAAGATAATTTACACTTCCTCTTTCAGGGAAGCGACCGCCACCGTATGGTAACTCATAAGTATTATATATTGTTTAGAATGGAAAGTCAAGGAAAAAAATGTAAAACTTGTCGAAAATCAGCGTTTAAAAACAAATAACGAGGCATCTTTCTGACGTAAAGATGCCTCGTTATCATTTTCAGTTCTGCAAAGAGTAGTAATTATCGTACATATAGTCAAAGTTCGGCAGCATACAATCATTTACCATATAATCGAGATAGTTTTTAAACATATCGTAAGCTTCTGCGGCGGATTTGCCCTGTTTGAGCGCCGTACCGAAACTGCTCGCCATTTTTCTGCCGACATCTGCCTTATCCCAGAATGTGTAGTCATAACGTGTATAATTCATGAGATCAAAGAAGATCTTTGCGTCAAGCTCTTCGGTAAAAGTCATGTTTGAATAAAAATCGTAAAGACCTGCGTCGCCTCCAAGTTCTTCAAAAGGATCAAGGAGAAGTGAAAGGATCTGAGCCGCAATTTCGGGATCTTTACTTGATTTGGCAAGACCGAAACCTTGAGCTCTCTGAATAAACTGCGCCCATTCGCCGTAAGTTGCATCAGGACCGCAGGGGAACGGCATGATATTATATCTGAAATTTGCACCGTAAGCAATAACACCGACGGTAAGGTGTTCAGCGGTGGAAACAGTCACACCTACATCACCGTAAAGGAAATCGCCGAAATAGAAAGATGAATCTGTAAGGTCAAAAAGTTCTCCGTATTCAGAATACCATTCCTCACCTTTTTCATAAGCATGCTGGAACGCCAAAGGAAAAGTATTTACAATATTGTTGCCTGCTTCGCCTCTTGTAATAAATTCCGTACCGTTGGAGTACATAAGCATATCGAAATACTGCATATTTCCTGCCGCAAAGAGCTGAACATAACCGTCAATGTTGGGAACTCTGAATTTTTTGAGATATTCTTCCTCAAATGTGTCCCATGTCCAGGTCTGATTTTCGTAAAATTCGTGGAAATTTGTAATGCCTGCAGGTTCTAAAAGTTCAGCGTTATATACAAGAGCAAAACTGTCAAGCGCCTGGAATCCGGGCCAATAAAGCGGACATACGACATAAGGAACGCCGTTATACATACCCGGTTCAAGCATATTTGCAGCACCGTATTTGTCTTCACGTGAAAGGTCTATCTGATCGGGGAAATCTGTAATAGGATAGAGCAATCCGTTTTTAGCAAAAAGCTGCATTGCGTTCAGATATGTAAAGTTGCAAACGTCAGCCTGAACTACCCCTGACATTGCCTGCATCTGGAACTGAGAATCGTCAAGATCCTGATTGAAAATAATCTCTGCGTTATATTCAGTTTCGATCTTATTGACCCTGTTCAGCAGAGCCTCGCCCTGTGGAGTAGTCGTGTCGTAAGTAAATACAAGTAATTCAGGATTTGCCGAGGGATTGTGTTCATAATAAAAATAGAACTTATATCCTTCAAAATCAAATTCTCCCGTCGATGTTCCCCCGATAAAAGGAATCAATGTCGGTGGTTCGCCGCAGGATGTAAGAAAAACGCAAAGGACCAAAGCTAAAATTGCAAAAATTTTTTTCATAGTAGAATCTCCAAAAGTTTATTGTATTAAATTACTTGCAATTATTATATCACATTATGCCCCCCTTGTCTACCCTCCATTGTAAACTTTTTATGACGCGTTGTTTTCTTTTTTACTATAAATATCAAGAGACGGTGTACCTTTTTTAATTAAAAGATACACCGCCTTCAGATCAGGCATCAAGTGTCAGGAAGCAGACTTATCTGATACCTATCACCTAATACCTAAAACCTAATACCTATATTTATTTTACGATATCTTTTGTGAGCTCAAGAGTATCTCTTGCGATCGTAAGTTCTTCATCTGTGGGGATAACGAACATGCGAACTTTAGAGTCGGGTGTGGAGATGTCGATTTCTTTGCCTCTGAGTGCATTCTTTTCTGCGTCGATCTTAACGCCGAGGAACGCGAGCTTTTCAGCAACTCTTGCTCTGTAGTGGGGATTGTTTTCGCCGATACCGCCTGCGAAAGCGATAGCGTCGATGCCACCCATAGCAGCTGCGAAACCGCCTATGTATTTAACGAGCTGGTGGCAGATCATATTTTCGATAAGAATCGCTCTTTCATCGCCATCTTTAGCAGCCTGCTCAATGTCACGGTTGTCGCTTGTTTTCTGAGAAACGCCGAGGATACCGGATTTCTTATTCATGATATTGTCGATTTCCTTAGGTGTAAGATTTTCTTTTTCCATAAGGAGAGGAATGATAGCGGGGTCGATGGAACCGCAACGTGTACCCATCATGATACCTTCAAGGGGTGTGAGACCCATTGTTGTATCGAAGCATTTACCGCCATCAACAGCAGCAATGGAAGAACCGTTGCCAAGGTGACAAGTAACGATCTTTGTATCTTTGGGATCTTTGCCGAGCATTGCAGCAGCTCTGCCGCTGACATATCTGTGAGATGTGCCGTGGAAGCCGTATCTGCGGATCCTGTATTTTTCATAGTATTCGTAGGGGAGAGCGTAAAGGTAAGCGTAGTCGGGCATTGTCTGGTGGAAGCCTGTGTCGAAAACAGCTACCTGGGGAACGCCGGGCATGATAGCTTCGCAAGCGCGGATACCTGTGAGGTTGTGGGGATTGTGCAAGGGACCAAGTTCGCAGCATTCTTCGATAGCTGCAATAACATCTTCGTTAACTACAACCGAACCGGAGAATTTTTCGCCGCCGTGGAGAACTCTGTGACCAACAGCCTTGATCTCATCCATAGAATTGATAACGCCGTGTTCGGGATCAGTAAGAGTTTTAACTATGATCTGAATAGCTTCACCGTGGTTAGCCATCTGAACATCAATTTTATAATCGTCCTTACCGGGAACCTTGTGTTTGAAGTTACCTCCGGCAATACCGATTCTGTCGCACATACCTTTTGCAAGTACATTTTCGTTGGACATATCGATAAGCTGATACTTGATCGAAGAACTGCCCGCATTGATAACGAGAACTTTCATTAAAATTCATTCCTTTTTATACAAAATTTATTTTATACTTTAACGTCGAAACGGAAGTACCGTCCAACATAATTATAGCACCTTACTATGGAAAAATCAACGAATTCCGCTGTTTTTCAATAAATTGTCGAATTTAGAGAGAATATAATCCATCACTTATCTTTGCATAATCGAAAATCGAAAGGGCTTCTCCCCTGACAGTTTCCGAATATCCGCAATTTTTGATGATCTCCGTGGCTTCAGCCTTGGTTATTTTGAATTCGTTTGCCAGATTATTTGAAAGAGTTTTTCGCCTCATGGCGAATGCAGCCCTTATCACGCGGAAAAACGTCTTTTCGTCCTTGACCTCAACGGGAGGCGGAACGATATCCAATCGAATCACCGATGAAGAGACCTTAGGCGCAGGCATAAATGAACCGGGTGAGACCGTGAAAAGATTTTTCACCTCAGACCGATAATTTATAGATGCCGTAACCGAGCCGTATTCAGCGGTATTCGGTTTTGAGCAGAATCTCTGGGCAAGTTCTTTCTGAACCATTACGGTGATACATTTTATGGGTGCATCACTTTCCAGAAGTTTCATGATTATGGGCGTTGTTATATAATAAGGAAGATTTGCACAGACATAAAGCTCCGTGCAGCCCAATTCTTCGCACAGAGCAGCAATGTCAACATCCAAAATATCCTTATTTATAACCGTTACATTGTCAAATTCCGCAAGAGTCTCCTGCAAAACGGGAATCAGTTTCTTGTCGATCTCAACAGAAACCACCCTTTTTGCTCTTAATGCAAGCTCTTTTGTCAGACAGCCGATACCGGGACCGATCTCAAGGACCGTATCTTCGGGACCTGCTCCGCAATTTTCGGCAATTTTCACGGGAATTGCCGCATTTATCAGGAAATTCTGTCCCAATGACTTGGTAAACGAGAATCCGTGACGCTCCATAAGGGGCTTAATTTCGGAAATATTGGTCAAATTCATATTATTTCAGAGATTTCAAATAAGCGTTAATGAATCCGTCAAGGTCGCCGTCCATAACAGCGTTTACGTTACCCATTTCGTAGTTTGTACGGTGGTCCTTAACAAGAGTATAAGGCATGAAAACATAAGAACGGATCTGTGAACCCCAAGCGATCTGCATCTGGTCGCCCTTGATATCTTCAATTTTTTCAAGATGAGCACGTTCTTTTATCTCGATCAGCTTACTTTTCAGCATTTTCATAGCCTGTTCACGGTTCTGTTTCTGAGAACGCTCCGTCTGACAGCCGACAACGATACCCGTGGGCAAGTGAATAATTCTGATAGCGGAGTCTGTTTTGTTAACGTGCTGACCGCCCGCACCGCTGGCTCTGTGAGTTTCAACTCTCAGATCTTCTTCACGAATTTCGATGGTGTTGTCGTCTTCGATTTCGGGAATTACCTCAACGGACGCAAAAGAAGTGTGTCTTCTGCCTGAGCCGTCGAAAGGTGAAACACGCACAAGGCGGTGAACGCCGTTTTCGGATTTGAGATAACCGTAAGCGTTTACGCCCTCGATAAGAATTTCTGCGCTCTTGATACCTGCTTCGTCGCCGTCAAGAATATCAAGAACTTTCACCTTGTAGCCGTGCTGTTCTCCGAAGCGGATATACATTCTGTAAAGCATAAGTGCCCAGTCCTGAGCTTCCGTACCGCCCGCACCGGGATGAATGGAAATAATTGCATTATTTTTGTCGTATTCGCCGTTGAGAAGTGTTTCGAGAGTCTGCTTTTCAAGCTCTTTTTCTACATTTCCCACAGTTTCCACAATTTCAGCGTCGAATTCGTCTGTCTGTTCTTCGCCTGCAAGTTCAATAAGTGTGTAGCCGTCTTCGCAAAGGCTTTCAAGCGCCGCATACGCCGTAACTTTTTCTTTTATCTGCTTCTGCTCAACGAGAAGTTTCTGGGAAGCTTCCATGTCGCCACTCCAGAAATCAGCCGCACCGCTGATCTTTTCAATCTCAGCAAGTCTTTCCTTGAGAGACTCAAGCTTCATCGCTTCACCAAGCTCCTTGATCTGCTTGCTCAGGTCGTCCAGCTTAAATCTGTAATCATCAAGAATTATCATAAAAATCTCCTTTAATACTGTTAGTTTGTTTTTTACGGGAAAACCATTTTTTGTAAAAATAGGTTTTCCCGAACCCTTTCCAAAAAAACTTTTGCCGTGAACAGCACGCTGTTCACATAGGTCATATTAAATCAATATAAATATTTTTCGTTGACTTCCTCCAACAAAACCGAGTTGGGGAATAATTTTTTTTCAACAGTTTCCACAGCTAACGCTATAATGATTATAGAAATTAAGAATCTATTCTACTAAAACCTAATACCTATAACCTAAAACCTGATATCTAAATCTCAAGAACCGTTTCAGCTCTTACTTTATCGGGTTCGGTGAACACAACTTTTGCCTGTCTGCCATCAAGAACGACACCCGCAGCTGCGAAACTGTAACCGTTTTCAACACGTTTAAGATCAGCGCCGATAACAACAGGACAAGCCTGACCTCTGTTATCGTTGGGTCCGCCCACTTCAAAGATCTCAGTTCTGTGCAGATGACCGCAAAGCATAAGGTCGGGTTTAATGTTTTCCTTTACAAGTTCGCACCATTTTGTATAAATATCGCCCTCAATATTGAAGCATGGCGTAGGGTCTTCCCAAGTAAAAGGATTATGTGCAATGATCAGTTTATATTCGATACCGTCTGCATCATATTCTTTTTCGGCGCAGACTTTTTCAATAAATTTCGTCTGTCTGAGACGGAAACCGTGGCAACAGATAGTATGACCGTACTCTTCGTTTTCGTCAACTTTATCCTCGCCGCCGTCAACAACAAGACCCCAAACTTTTCCGAGACGGAAGGTAAAATAAGTATTTCCGTTATCTGTGGGAGACCAGTCGGTAAGTTTGTCGGCGCAAACCCCTCTGAGGTCGTGGTTACCTCTTGAGAAAATACAGGGTATGGAACCGCCTGTGATGTCAGAACAAATCTCATAGATCACCATGAAATTTTTCTCTTCGCCGCTATGATCAATAATATCACCGTTAAGAACCAAAAGGTCGATATTTCCAAAGAATTTTGCGCACTCAACGGGGAGCTCACGTCTGCCGTGGGTGTCGGAGAGATGATAGATCCTCAACTCTCTGTCTGTGGGAAGAGGCTTGAAATCATAATGAACACTTACAGGCTCTTCAGTTTGGGAATGGTAAGGCTTTCTTTCGATCACCTTTCTGTAGCAAACGTCATAGCCGCCAGCCTTATCGAGTTCAGCCATTGGAACGGTAAATTTGTGGATATTCTTGGAAGAACGTATAATGCCGTTTATTTCGTCAAAATATTTCTCACCGCCTACTTCCACCCACATAAGGAGCTCACTCTTAACGGGAAGCATTATCTGATATTCGTCCTTAACGGCAAAAACCGCAGGAGCTGTACAAAATTCTACTGACATAGGAATTCTCCTTTTTACTATATTTAGGTTTTAGGTATTAGGTATTAGGTTTTAAGGTTTTTGAGATTTTCATTTAAAGCTTAAGCCTCTGAAAGTCTCACCAATAGGTTCTCTTATTACAAGATCTGCCAAATTATCCCTGTTTGTAGGGCTTTTGTTTATCAAAACCAAATTTTTTCCGTGGAAATAGTCGATAAGTCCTGCCGCAGGGTAAACAGCCAAAGAAGTGCCGCCTATAATAAGCGTATCCGCCTGTTCTATGGCATGGACCGCACCGCTGACCGTTTCACCGTCAAGCTGTTCCTCATAAAGAACAACATCGGGCTTAACCACATTTCCGCATTTTTCGCACAAAGGTACACCCACGGAATTTTTTATAAATTCCGCAGAATATGCCGCACCGCATTTGGTACAGAAATTACGGTGAACAGAACCATGCAACTCAAAAACACGCTGGGATCCTGCCTTTTGGTGGAGTCCATCAATATTTTGAGTGATCACCGCAGTCAATTTACCTTGTTTTTCAAGCTCAGCCAAGAAAATATGCGCATAATTCGGCATAGCTTCAAGGCATATCATCTTATTTTTATAAAAATCGTAAAATTCTTCCGTATTTTCCACAAAAAAACTATGGGAAAGCATTATTTCCGGAGGATATTTGTACTTTTGGTTATACAAACCGTCCACACTTCTGTAGTCGGGAATTCCGCTTTCCGTGGACACACCTGCCCCTCCGAAAAAAACTATTCTTTCGGAGGAGTGGATTATTGATTTCAATTTTTCAATTTCAGTCATGATTTTTTACTTATGGGGAAACCTTATTTTCACGGAAAAATAAGGTTTCCCCAAACCCCTTCCAACAAAACCGAGTTTGGGGGAATTTTTATAAATTAAATTTATTTAAGCAGTATATTATTTTCAATTCTGCATTTTGCATTGTGCGAAGCACTAAAATTCGCAACGCTTTTCAATATATGCTCTGAGATCCTCGATCTTGATTCTTTCCTGAGCCATTGTGTCACGGTCACGGATAGTTACGCAGCCGTCATTTTCGCTGTCAAAGTCGTAAGTAATGCAGAAAGGTGTACCGATTTCGTCCTGTCTTCTGTATCTCTTACCGATAGAACCTGCATCGTCGAATTCAACATTGAAATATTTTCTGAGTTCGTCGAAAACAACGCCTGCTTTATCGTTGAGTTTCTTGGAAAGGGGAAGAACAGCCGCCTTAACGGGAGCAAGTGCGGGGTGGAAGTGCATAACTGTTCTGATGTCGGGTTTTTCGGGGTCTGTGGAAATATTTTCCTCGTCGTAAGCTTCGCAAAGGAACGCAAGAACAACACGGTCAGCACCGAGAGAGGGTTCGATTACGTAAGGAATATAGTGTTCGTTTGTTTCCTGGTCAAAATATTCCATATTTTCACCGGAAGTATTCTGATGCTGAGTAAGGTCGAAGTCAGTTCTGTCAGCAATACCCCAAAGTTCGCCCCAACCGAAGGGGAATACGAATTCGAAGTCTGTTGTAGCGTTGGAATAGTGGGAAAGTTCTTCGGGATCGTGGTCACGGAGTCTGAGGTTTTCTTCCTTGATTCCGAGACTCAAAAGCCAATTTTTGCAGAAATCTTTCCAGTATGCGAACCATTCAAGGTCTGTACCGGGTTTGCAGAAGAATTCAAGTTCCATCTGTTCGAATTCACGTGTTCTGAATGTGAAGTTACCCGGTGTGATCTCATTTCTGAAGCTCTTACCGATCTGACCGATACCAAAGGGAAGCTTCTTTCTTGTTGTACGCTGAACGTTTTTGAAGTTTACGAAAATACCCTGAGCTGTTTCTGGACGGAGATAGATCTCAGATTTGCTGTCTTCAGTAACGCCCTGGAATGTTTTGAACATAAGGTTGAATTTACGGATATCTGTGAAATCTTCAGCGCCGCATTCGGGACATTTAACATGGTTTTCTTTGATGTACTGAGCCATCTGTTCGTTGGACCAACCGTTGCAAACTACGCCGAGATCTTCGAGGATCTTATCTGCTCTGTGTCTTGTTTTGCAAGCTTTACAGTCCATAAGGGGGTCACTAAAACCGCCAACGTGACCGGAAGCCACCCATGTCTTGGGGTTCATGAGGATAGCGCAGTCAAGACCTACGTTATATTCGGATTCACGGACAAATTTTTTCCACCAAGCGTTTTTTACGTTGTTTTTCAGTTCAACGCCGAGAGGGCCGTAGTCCCATGTATTGGAAAGACCGCCGTAAATTTCAGAGCCCGCAAAGATGAAACCTCTGTTTTTGCAAAGTGCGGTTACTTTCTCCATTGTTTTTTCATTATTCTTCATTTGCATTTACCTCTGTTTCTGCATTTTCAATATTTTCATTTTCTTCATCGTTCTGGGCGATGGTTGCGATATTGACTACTTTTACGCCTTCGTCAAATCTCATTATACGAACACCGTTGGAAGCTCTGCCGTAAACGGGAATTTCCGCAAGTTTAGTTCTGATGATGTTTCCGTCGGAAGAAATTACGATAAGGTCATCGTTTTCACCGACTTTTCTGATACCCGCAAGCTGACCTGTCTTTTCTGTAATGTTCTGACCGATAATACCCTTACCGCCTCTTGTCTGAGGTCTGTAATCTTCAACGGGACTGCGTTTTCCGTAGCCGTTTTCGGTAATTGTAAGTACCTGTTCACCGTCACTTACAGCAACAGCTCCAACGACATATTCGCCCTCTTCAAGACGGATAGAACGAACACCGCGGGCATTTCTGCCCATAACTCTGGCATCGTTTTCATCGTATCTGATGGTAAGACCTGTATTTGCCGCAACGAGCATTGTCTGGTTACCGTCGGTAAGTCTTACGGATACAAGTACGTCGCCTTCGTCAAGTTCAACAGCATTGAGACCTGTTTTTCTGATATTCTTGAAATCGGTCATCTTACTGCGTTTTGTTACACCGTTTCTGGTGAACATATTGAAATATTTATCTTCTTCAAGCTCATTTACGGGAATTATCGCCGTAACTTTTTCGCCTTCCTGGAGTGAAAGGAGATTTACCACATTCATACCCTTTGCCTGACGTGAAGATTCGGGGATGTTGTAACCCTTTATCTTGTGAACTCTGCCGAGAGTTGTGAAGAACATCAGATTTGTATGAGTGGAAGCGGTAATAAGCTCTTCAACGAAATCTTCTTCTTTTGTGGTGAGAGCCATAACGCCTTTACCGCCGCGTTTCTGAACCTTATAGTTTTCTTCGGAAAGACGCTTGATATAACCGTGATTTGTGAGCGTATAAACACAGTTTTTCTCTTCGATGAGGTCTTCGATATCAATTTCGTCCTCAACATCCTGAATTTCAGTAACTCTGTCGTCGCCGAATCTGTCACTTATTTCTGTAAGCTCATCACGGAGAACGCCTATGAGCATTTCTTCGGAGTCAAGAAGCTGCTTATAGTATTCGATCTTCTTTTCAAGCTCTTCGTATTCTGCTTTGAGCTTTTCTTCTTCAAGACCCTGAAGTGCTTTAAGTCTCATTTCGAGGATAGCAGAAGCCTGAACTTCGGAAAGACCGAACCTTTCCATAAGATTTTCTTTAGCGTTATCGTAGGAATTTCTGATAATTCTGATAACTTCGTCAATATTTTCCTGAGCAATGAGGAGACCTTCGAGAAGATGTGCTCTTTCCTGAGCTTTTCTCAAGTCATATCGTGTTCTTCTGATGATAATTTCTTTCTGATGCGCAATATATTCATCGAGAATATTTCTCAAAGAAAGGATCTTGGGCTGGGACTGGTTATTTACAAGCGCAAGCATATTGACAGCAAAAGTGGTCTGCATCTGCGTCTGAGAGAAAAGTTTATTGAGAACTACCTGAGAATTTGCGTCTTTTCTCAATTCAATAACGATCCTCATACCGTTTCTGTCTGATTCATCACGGATATCGGAGATACCTTCGAGACGTTTTTCACGAACCTGATCCGCAATGGACGCAATAAGCATACGCTTGTTTACCTGATAGGGAAGTTCAGTAACGATTATTCTTACTCTGTCTTTGCCGAATTCTTCAAATTCTGTTCTCGCTCTTACTGTAATATGTCCGCGACCTGTAGCATAAGCGGCTCTGATGCCTTTTCTGCCGAGGATTATACCCTTTGTGGGGAAGTCGGGACCGTGAACACATTCCAGAAGTTCTTCAAGAGAAGCATCGGGATTATCAAGAACCAATTTTGTAGCGTCAATTACTTCTCTCAGGTTATGGGGAGGAATATTTGTCGCCATACCGACAGCGATACCTGAAGAACCGTTTACAAGCAAGTTGGGAAAACGGCTGGGGAGAACACGGGGTTCTTTTCTTGTTTCGTCAAAGTTAGGATCCCAGTCAACGGTCTCTTTTTCAATATCGTTGAGCATTTCATCGGCAATTCTGCTCATTCTTGCTTCCGTATAACGGTAAGCAGCAGGGGGGTCACCGTCCACAGAACCGAAGTTACCGTGACCGTCAATGAGAGGATATCTCATGGAGAAATCCTGCGCAAGTCTTACGAGTGCGTCATAAACTGATGCGTCACCGTGGGGATGATATCTACCGAGAACGTCACCGACTGCAGTAGCACATTTACGGAAAGGCTTGTCTCTCGTAAGTCCGTCCTCGTACATAGCATAAAGTATTCTTCTGTGAACGGGTTTAAGACCGTCACGTACATCGGGCAGCGCACGTCCTACGATAACGGACATGGCGTACTCGATATAGCTCTGTTTCATTTCCTGAACAAGTTCAGTGGAAGTTATGACCTGGTCGGGAAACATTATATCTTCCGGTTTATAATCTACATTTTTTCTTTTAGCCACAACAACTCACCTCTTAATAGTCAAGATTTATCGCATATTTAGCGTTTTCTTCAATATATTCACGTCTCGGCTCTACCTGTTCACCCATGAGTATAGTGAAAATTCTGTCAGCCGCAGCCGCATCTTCAAGTTCAATACGACGCAAAGTACGTCTTTCGGGGTCCATAGTTGTTTCCCAGAGTTCCTGAGGGTTCATTTCACCGAGACCTTTGAAACGTGAAATATCAATTTTAACATTGGGATTTCCGCCGCGCATTTCAGCACTGATAGCGTCTCTTTCCTCGTCGCTGTAAGCAACTCTGGTAGTTTTACCTCTGGAAAGCTTATAAAGGGGAGGAACAGCGGAATATACATAGCCCTGCTCAATGAGAGGACGCATGAATCTGAAGAAGAATGTCAGAAGCAAAGTTCTGATGTGCGCACCGTCAACGTCGGCATCGGCCATGATAATAATTTTATGATAACGGAGTTTTTCGGAGTTGAAATCATCACCGATACCTGCGCCGAGAGCAGTGATAACGGGAGCAAGCTTATCGTTGCCGTAAATTTTATCGGCTCTTGCTTTTTCTACGTTCAGCATCTTACCCCAAAGAGGAAGAATAGCCTGGAAACGTGAGTCACGACCCTGTGTAGCAGAACCGCCCGCAGAGTCACCCTCGACGATGTAAATTTCAGTCAAAGCAGGGTCTCTTTCGTTGCAATCACGAAGCTTATCAGGCATCTGACCTGAATCAAGTGCAGAATTTCTTCTTGTTTCTTCTCTTGCTTTTCTTGCGGCTTCTCTGCCTCGCTGAGCCATAATTGCTTTATTTATAATAGATTTTGCAACATTGGGATGTTCTTCCAAAAATTCAGCCAATTTGGATGAAACAAGACTGCTTACAACACCGCGCATCTCACTGTTACCCAGCTTAGTTTTTGTCTGACCTTCAAACTGAGGCTCTGTAAGTTTAACGCTGATTACAGCAGTCAAACCTTCACGAACATCTTCACCCGCGAGATTTTCGTCTTTTTCTTTCAAAAGCTTATATTTTCTTGCGTAATCGTTGAGAACGCTCGTCAATGCAGCTTTAAATCCCACATCATGAGTACCGCCGTCAACAGTTCTGATATTATTAGCATAAGAATAAAGTCTTTCCTTAAAGGAATCGTTATACTGCAACGCAACTTCTGCTGAATTATCTTCATTTTCCTGAGAAATATAGATAATTTCATGGAGACCTGTGCACTGGTAAGACTGATTCAGATATTCAACATAAGTTTTGATACCGCCCTCGAAAAGGAGGTCATTGACAACAGGTTCTTCACCTCTGTCGTCTGTGAGAATAATATGAACGCCGCCGCTGAGGAACGCCTGTTCACGAAGTCTCAGAAGCAAGGATTCGTATTCAAATTCAATGGTTTCAAAAATTTCCGCATCGGGGAAGAATCGGCAGGTAGTACCTGTCTTGTCAGTAGTTCCGATCTTGTGAACGGGGGATTCTGGCACGCCTCTGTTATAATGCTGGAACCAAACATCCTTGCCGTCATGAACTGTAACTTCAAGCCATTCGGAAAGCGCATTAACAACGGACGCACCAACACCGTGGAGACCACCGGAAACTTTGTAACCGTCTCCGCCGAATTTACCGCCTGCATGAAGTATAGTATAAACGACTTCAAGTGTGGAGATACCCATTTTGGGATGGATACCTACAGGAATACCACGACCGTCGTCGGAAACGGTAACTATATTACCCTTTTCAATCGTAACGTATATATTTTTGCAGTAACCTGCAAGCGCTTCGTCAATAGCATTATCGACTATCTCATAAACGAGGTGGTCGAGACCTTTAACGGAAGTAGAGCCTATATACATACCGGGTCTTTTTCTTACAGCTTCAAGACCTTCGAGTACTTGTATCTGGTTTTCGTCGTAGGTTTTATTTGTACTGAAATCAGACATCTGCTATATTTCCTCCTATGTGCTTTACACAATGCAAAATGCAAAACGCAGGATGCGTAATGCAAAATTCAGAATGCATAATGCAAAATGAAAGCGTATTTTATCTTAATAAATGCATAATGCAAAATGCAAGATGCAAAACTATAACATATTTTTATCTTACAAAAAAATATAAAAATTTATTATTTGTTAAATAAATGGAAAACTGTAAAAAATGCGGCAGAGATTAGTAGTTACAAATCATAACCAATTTTGCATTCTGCATCCTGCATTTTTTAAAACTTCATTTCTCTTTTAATAAGAGTTGATGTGTTGTACTGCGTAACATAAACTGTCGTTTTGCCTTTTTCACTGCATACAACAAATGATCTTGGAAGATCGTAAGTGGTGTAAACCACCTTGTGAGACTTTTGCGCCAATGAAAGATATTTGTTCGTGATCGGAGACACCGTAGTCGTCTCTATGTCAAATATCCCCAAAATATCCTTATCGTTTATAACGTAATTCGCACCTAAATGTAAGTACATGATTTATCTCCATTAAGTGTGAGTTTCTCGGAAAAACCATTTTTTGTAAAAATAGATTTTACCGAACCTTTTCCAAAAAACTTTTAGACCGGATTCCTACTAAATTTTTATTTAAAAAATTAGTTATAATCAAATTATTTATTCTTTTGTCATTGACAAACTAAAAAATATATTATATAATATTTCCGGAGTTACCAAACGGGTGCGGTCACTTTCTCTGTGTAGAGGAAGTTGAAATCTTTTTACCTTCCTCTGAAACGAGGGAGGTGATACTATGGAATACATAACATTAAGTGAACTCATAGAGTTTTGCACTATGATCTTTACCATTGTCAGTATTGTCTATATCATATCTAACGATAAAAAAAGATAACCGCCTACACGTCCAAAGTTTGCGGTTATCATAAGCAAATATGAGGAAGTGACCGTTACCGGTAACTCCTTTTCTGTTTATATTATAACATAATATTTTTGCTTTGTCAACAGCCAAAAAGGAATTTTCTATTAATTCCAGGCTGTTTTTATTTTTGCAAAAACAGACCGCAAATATAATATTTAATTTTTAACTAAAGCCTTAGTATCAAGTAAAACCTAATACCTAACACCTAAAACCTATAACCTAACACTTACTTGATTATTTTTCCGTTTTCAACTCTCATGACCTTATCCCCGACCCCATCGGGAACATCGCAGGAAGTAATAATTACCTGCTTGCCCTTGATACGGTTAGTTATGAAATCTTTTCTCTGTTCGTCCAGCTCGGAAAGCACATCATCGAAAAGCAAAAGAGGATATTCTCCGTGAGCTTCTTCGATCATATCAGCCTCAGCCAATTTCAGACAAAGAACTATTGACCGTTGCTGACCCTGGGACGCAAAACGTCTTGAGCTATTACCGTTTATAAAAAGATCAAAGTCGTCCTTATGTGCTCCTATCTGTGAGTAACCTGAATGTATCTCTTCACTTTTCAGCTTACAGATTTTTTCAAAAAGCTCGTATTCGTCATTGGTCTCGCCACTGACCGTATATTCAGCCGTCAGAGTTTCAGTATCTCCTGAAATTTCCGCAAGATATTTCAGCGCATTTCCCGTGAGTTTTTCACAATATGTCCGCCTCGTATTACTTATTATTGAAGAAAGTTTTGCCTGACGGGCGTTCCATATTTCAAGAGTATCAATATTTGCACCGTCTGCATTTTTCAACAGATGGTTTTTTTGCGCCAATACACGGTTATATTCGGATAAAACTTCATAATATCTCGGTTTTATCTGACTTATGGACATATCAAGAAATTTTCTCCGCACATCGGGACCGCTTTTTATAAGGGAGAGCTGTTCGGGGAAAAACAAAACAGCAGGAAATTTACCCAGCATTTCGCCTTGTTTGACTTTGATCCCATTTATGTGTATCTGCTTTGTTTTTGTATCAAAAAACCGAAGCTCTGCCTCATAATCACGTCCGTTTCTTGAAAAAACTCCTGTTACAGAAGCTGAATCACAGCCGTTGCGGATAAATTCCTTTTCATTCGGGGTCCTGAAACTACGACCTGACGTAAAAAGCCACACAGATTCCATTAAATTAGTCTTTCCTTGGGCATTTTTACCGGAAATTATATTAGAACCCTCACAAAACTCTACTTTTTCCGAAGTAAAATTTCTGTAATCGCGAAGTGCGATGGATTTAAGGATCATTTTTATCTGTTGTCGTTAAGACGCATGGGTGAAACGAGGAAAACGTATCCGTCACCATTTACGGGAAGAACGCAAAGTGAAGAAAGTGCGGAATTGAAATTCAACGTAACCTCTTCATCCTCGCAAGCGGAAATTGTTTCAATAAGAATTCTGTTATTGAAACCTATCTCAAGAGGCATACCGTCTGTTTTGACCTTCATTTCATCTATAAAGCTCTGACCCTGTTCATTTTTGCAAGAAACAATGATCTTTTCTTCTTCAATGGAAAGTCTGATGGGAGTTTTGAGCTTGCCGTTATCGATGATAATAACAGATGCTCTTTCGATGAGTCTGCGGAAATCCGCGGGCTTGACTTTGACTGTGGTCTTGAATTCCTTGGGAAGGAAACCTTTATAGTTAAGAAACTGACCGTCAAGAAGTCTGGAGATTATCTTGCATTTATCCGTTTCAAAAACGATATGTTTGGAAGAAAGGCAAAGTCTGACTTCATCATCTGTGTCATCAAGGATCTTGATAATTTCGTTAAGAAATTTACCGGGAACGATAAATGAGAATGGATCGCCGTCTCTTTCATAGGGTTCGACCCTGCGTGCCATTTTCATTCTGTTTGTACATGTAACTGAAACATGATTATCTTCAAATTCAAAGTAAGCACCTGTCAGAGTACCGATGGGGTCTGCGATAGCCACAGCGTAGAGTGTCTGACGGAGCATCTTTTTCAGCGTATTGCATGAGAAAGTGAAAGATTTTTCGGAGATGACTGCAGGAAGATTTGGGAAGAGGTTTGCTTCAGTACATCTGAGAGTAAAATTTGTGGAACCGCCGCTAATGCTGAGATTAAGTCCCGAAGTTTCTATACATGAGATCTCAGGCTCGTCGATGCTTCTCACTATTTCAGTGAAAGTCTTGGCGTTGACAACGAGGCTGCCGGGTTTGATTACCGTACAGGGAATATTTATTTCGATACCTGCTTCAGTGTCGAAGCTGGTGATCTTAGCATTACCCTGACCTTCTATCTCTTTTATCTCAAGAAGGAAACCCTCAAGAGCTGCGATCGGTGTCTTTTGCGGAACGAATTTAGCCGCAGCTCCGCAAGCGTCGAGGAGAATCCCTCTGTCACAAATGAAATTCATAATTTGTCTCCTTTTATTTATTGGTGTGTTAGGTGTTCCCAAACCCTTTCCAAAAAAACTTTTAGACTTGGGTTCAAAAATATCTCTATTCTTACTCTGAAAATATTTAGAATTACTAAATCTCAATCCTGCACTCTGCATTTTGCATCCTGCATTATACAAATTGTATGTATAATAAAATTTAGTAGTAATAGTAGGCCCTGTGCAAATTGTGGAAAACTCAAATTATTCCCATAGCTTCAATATTTTTCCGCATTTTTGAAATTTGAAACCTCTCTCAAATTCCTTGGATAAAAATTGGAAAACTTTTTTCCTGTGGATAAATGTGGAAACCTGTGTTTGAAACTGTTTATAAGTCCCTGTTTATATTGTTAATTTGTGTTGATGATTTTGGGGAAATCTTGGAAAAACCATTTTTTGTAAAAATAGGTTTTTCCAAACCTTTTCCAAAAAAACTTTTAGCGAGCATAGCTCAGAATGATAATTAAAAATATGATAAGCTACCGCTAATAGTGTATCTATTTTTTCCTTTTGGGATATGTAACGAATGTTACGTATCCCTCTTGCTTTTCTTTTTGATGGGGTCTTTGATGGGGTCTGGGGAAACTTTTTCTAAAGTATGCAGAGCATATTTGTTCACCCGAAAAGAAAAAGTTTCCTCAGGAATTCTTGATACTATTTAAGTACCGCCAGTCCGCCAACGGGTATATTGATAGATACAATTTCGTTCTGTGCGTTCACAAGACCCTGTTCTCCGACTTTTTCGCCGCAGCAATTCAATATTTCAATATTATAGCTGCCCGTGAGTTCACAAACGACTCTGTCGCTTGTTGTGCCGTTTACGATGTAAGCTGTTTTTCTTGTTTCAGGTCTGATTATCTTATCTTCAGCATAAACAACAGCGATACTTTCGTTTCCTTTTACAGATTCTGCCCATGTATAGTTGAGATGCATATCGTATGCTCTCAGATCACCCTCAAGAAGCAGATCTTTCTTTTCTTTCATGAAATTGAGCCAGAATTTGCTCATTTTCTTTGTTCTGTCGTTAAGTGAATCCAATCTTGCAGAATACTGCATAACAGCAAAAAGTATACCGATTATCTGCAATGCGTCTTTTTCAGCGGACTCGTCCTTATGCCACATAAGCATATCCGAATGTACTGCGCTGTTACCCATGAGCATTCTCAGGTCAAGGGAACACATGCGGTTTTCGATATAATCGCAGGGGCAGTCACCGACTCTGAACATATTACCGAATCTTCTCATATGGGGACCGATGTAGCTCTGTCTGAATTCAATGAGAATATCGGGTTTAATTTCTCTCAGAGATGTAATAACGCTTGTCATGAATACATCCACAGCATCCTGCAGGGACGGAATATCCATTTTTTCGTTATAAGGAGCATTTTCGTCGGAATCCCACCATGAGTCGATAAAGTCAAGCTTGAATCCGTCAAGATCCCATTCTGTAAGCGCTTTCTTATATTTCTCAATAAGGTAGTCTCTTACTTCTTTATATCTTGGGTCAAGTACAAATTCATTTGCTCTGTGGTTTTGTCTCAGGAACATATCCTTAAAAATATCATAACTCTTTGAGAAACGTCCTACAAAAGGAACGCTGTACCAAAGAATATATTTCATTCCTATGTCGTGTACACGTTTGACGTGAGCTGCCATATCGGGGAATTTTTCGGGACAGGGTTCCCAGTCTCCGCAATAAGCATAGCCTCTTCCGTTGTCGGAAGTCTGCCAGCCGTCGTCAACGATACAAACATCAAAGCCCAGATCTTTAGCTCTCTTACATTCTTCTTCGACATTTTTTTCGTTTACGCCCTGATGGAATGAGTACCAGAAAGAATAACAGGGTTCTTTTGCCGCAGCCGGAACGTAAGTGGGAGTGATTCCCAGGCTTTCCCACCACTGAGATACTGCTTTCAGAGCCTCATAAGTGGGAATTTCTCTCATATCAAGTCTTATGGTGATCTCTGTTTCGTATTTGTTTGTGAACTGCTGAGTTCCCATGGAAACTTTAAACTGAAGGTTTCCGTTTTCTTCAACTATACCGTTTCTGATTCTTGTAAGCATTTTCGCTTCGGAAAGCGCCATTGTGCATTTGTTTACGCCCTGACCGTCATAGTATGAATGAACGGGTGAGCCGTTTGAGATCATATGGCTTACAGGTCCGCACCAGTCGGGGTCGATATAATGTGCTGTTCTGCATTTGGGCTGCCAGCCGTACATTATGCCTGTAAGAGGAAGGTTCCATTCAAAAACGAATTCATCGTTATTTTTCGCATTTTCTTTTGTCCATGTCAGTTTAAAGGTATATTCTTTTATACCGTTTTCATCTTTTTTATTTATAAGAGCCGCATTTTGTCCCTCTTGGAACTTTATATCAAAAAATTCAATATTCATATATGTTTCCTCCGTAAAAAGGTTTTAGGTTACAGGTGTTAGGTATTAGTTTCTGGGTTTTAGGTTACAAGTAATAAGTATTCACTAACACCTATAACCTACTGAAGCTTACAGCTTCAGTATCGCCAGTCCCCCGACAGGTACATAAATCTTTATGATTTCATTTTCAGCATTTTTAACTGTCTGTTCTCCGACCTTTTCGCCGCAGCAATCAAAAATCTCAATATTATAACTACCGTTCAATTCACAGAGAACTCTGTCACATGTTGTTCCGTTAGCTATATAAGTAGTTTTTCTTGTTTCGGGCTTTATACATTTATCAACTGCATAAACAGCAGAAAAAGCCTCATCGCCTTTTATGGATTCTGCCCATGTGTATGTCAGATTGGGTTCATATGTTCTGAGCTCACCCTCAAGGAGAAGATCTTTCTTTTCCTTCATAAAGTCGAGCCAGAATTTACTCATTTTCTTCGTTCTGTCATTGAGCGAATCCAATTTAGAGGAATACTGCATAACGCCGAAAATTATGCCGATTATCTGCAAAGCATTTTGTTCTGCGCTTTCATCCTTATGCCACATGAGCATATCGGAATGTACCGCACTCTTGCCCATAAGCATTCTCAGGTCAAGAAGTGCCATACGGTTTTCTATATAGTCACATGGACAGTCGCTTACACGGAACATATTACCGAATTTTCTCATATGGGGACCGATATAATTCTGTCTGAATTCAATAAGTATATCGGATTTTATTTCTTTCAGCGCCTTGATTATATTTGTCATGAACACATCAACTGCGTCCTGCAAAGAGGGGATATCCATTTTTTCGTTATAAGGTGCATTATCGGGACGGTCTTCCCAGTTGTCTATGAAATCAAGCTTGAATCCGTCAAGATCCCATTCTTTAAGTGCTTTGACGCATTTATTTGTGAGATGTTCCCTTACTTCTTTATATCTTGGGTCAAGAATAAATTCTTTTCCGTTGTGATTATCTCTCTGTCTCAGAGTCATGTCTTTAAATATCTCATAACTCTTGGAGTAATATCCCAAGAACGGAGTACCGTACCAAAGAATATATTTCATGCCGATGTCATGTACACGTTTTACGTGAGCTGCCATATCGGAAAATTTATCAGGGCTGGGATCCCAGTCTCCGCAATAGGCATAGCCGTATTTATTTCTTTCATTCTGCCAGCCATCATCAACGATACAAACATTGAATCCCAACTCTTTTGCACGTTTACATTCTTCTTCAACGTCTTTTTCGTTTATATCCTGGTGATGAGAATACCAGAAAGAATAACAAGGCTCTTTAGCCGCCGCGGGAACAAAAGCAGGTTCCATACCAAGACTTACCCACCATTCGGTAACAGAATTTACCGCTTCATATACGGGAATGCTTCTTTCGTCGATCCTTACTGTTATTTCCGTTTCATATTTTTTCGTATATTGCTGTGTACCGAGGGAAAATTTCAGTTGGAGATCTCCGTTACTTTCATTCACTCCGTTTTGAATGCTTGTCAGCATTTTAGCTTCGGAAAGAGCAACGGTATATTTATTTTTTCCATGACCGTCATAATATGTACCCATAGGCGCACCGTTGGAAAACATATGGTTTACAGCACCGTCCCAACTGCGGAGGATATCACGGCGCATACTGCATTTAGGATTCCAACCGTACATCATTCCGATAAGGGGTGTACTCCAACAGAAAACAAATTTATCGTTGTTTTCAGCATTTTTCTCTGTCCATGTCAGCCTGAAAGTATATTCTGTAATTCCGTTTTCGGCTTTTTTATCTATAAGAACCACATTTTGTCCGTCTTTTACGGTAATATTAAAAATTTCTATGTTCATGTATGATTCTTCACTCTGCATTTTGCATTAATTTAGTGTTCTTTTACATTCTTGATTATCTGCTGAACTCTGTCCTTGAATACAGGATTTGTTGCGAGTTTCTGTTCGATCTTCTTAATGGAATGGTGAACGGTGGAGTGATCTTTACCGTTGAATTCCTGACCGATCTCAGGTAGAGACATATCTGTAATATCACGCATGATATACATTGCGATCTGTCTTGCAAATGCTACGGATTCAATACGTTTGTTACCCTTGATCTCGTCTGCGGGAACATCAAATTCACGGCTTACTTCCACGATGATCTTGTCGATTATTACGGGAAGAGGTTCGTTTTCGTTGACGATATCCCTGATAGCACTCTGCGCAATGGCAATAGAAGGAGGCATATTTGAAACAAGCTGGAACGCCATGATCTTTGTGATAACGCCTTCAAGCTGTCTGATATTGTTTTTGATCTTCATTGCCACGAAGTCGATAACATCGTTGGGTAATGTGATACCGTAAGTCTGCGCTTTCATTTTTATGATCGCAACTTTCAGTTCGTATTCGGGCATATAAATATCCGTAATGATACCCGATTCAAAACGTGAACGTAAACGTGATTCAAGCAGGGGAATATCCTTCGGAGGACGGTCCGATGCAAGGATTATCTGTTTGTTATCCTCGTAAAGAGCGTTGAAAGTGTGGAAAAATTCATCCTGAGTTGAATCTTTACCTGCAATAAACTGAATATCATCCACAAGAAGAACATCAACGGTCCTGTATTTGTTTTTGAATTCAGTCATGTTCTTGTTCTGGAGGTGGTCGATTAGGTCATTTGTAAATTCTTCGCCCTTGATATATAGAACCTTGTAAGAGGGGAAATTTTTATGTACTTCCGTGCTGATAGCTTTCAGTAAGTGAGTTTTACCGAGACCTGTATTACCGTAAATGAAAAGAGGGTTGTAAGAACGTGCTGGACTTCTTGCAACGGAAAGGCACGCCGCATGAGCATGTTTGTTGGATTCGCCCACGATGAAGTTATCGAAAGTATATTCTGACGGTTTCTGCTCCACCATGTTGTTCATGTTATCCTCAACATGAGTTTGGATATTTGAAGCCTTCGATTTTGGTATTTCCTGCTTGTCCTCAGAAGAGAGAACGCTTATATCCACATCAAAACCGACCATTTCCGAAAGAGTATCTTTCAGAATACCTCTGTATTTTGACATAATGATATCCTTATGGAAAGGTGAATGAACGGCTAGCACAAAACAGTTATCCTCGTAACGAATGGGCGTAATTGTTCTGATCCAAAGATTCATTGCCGTACCGCTTATCTGCCCGTCAAGTTTGTCTACAGCCATCTGCCAGATGGAATTAAGTGATTGCACTAAAAACACTTCCTTTCTTAATAATGCAAAGTGTAAAAAAATGTACTATGCCTAAACCCTATTAAACCTTAATAAAAAATACTCAAAAGCTACCGCAATTTCCTTTTTGCGTTAGCCATGTAAAATATATTAAACTTACAATTCCGCACTCTGCATTTTGCATCCTGCATTTTTATAAGTATATAACCACTTATATATTATAGCACAAAACATCAAAATAATCAATACAAAATCTCTAACTTCTGCGAGATTTAAGAAAAAATTCCTATTCGGTACTTGACATTTGAGGGTATTTTAGATATAATAAAAAAAGAGCGCACTTACAAACGCATAAGGAGGTTTATTTCGATGGTCAGAACATATCAGCCCAAAAAGAGACAGAGAAGCAAAGTTCACGGCTTCCGTAAGAGAATGAAGACAGCTAACGGAAGAAAGGTTTTGGCGAGAAGACGCGCAAGAGGCAGAAAGCAGCTTTCTCTCTAATCTCTAACCCCTCGGAACAAGGAATTATTAAAAAAATTATTACGGCAGGCGTTGACTTTTTAAGAAAAGGAGTCAACTCTGTCGTATGTTCCATGGATCCGATTTTAAAAAATTAACTAACCGAGTAATGCTGTTATGAAGAATACGGAAACTATTACCGAAAACAAAATATTCACCAGACTCTACGGTAAGGGTAGAACTGCTGTAAGCGGCTCCGCAGTCGTATATTACAGACAGAACAACCTGCACAAAAACCGTCTGGGACTCACAAGCACGAAAAAAATAGGGTGCGCTGTAAAAAGAAATCGTGCAAGGAGAGTCATCAGGGAGGCTTACAGGCTTCTGGAGGACAGACTTAAGGTGGGGTATGATATCGTTATCGTCGCCCGCACAAAAGCCACATCGGTGACCATGTTCGCGGTGAAAAGCGATCTTGAACGAGCTTTCAGGACTGCAGGACTTATTAGAGTTTCCGAAAACGACAGTACTGACACTGCGGAGTAATCCGTCCGCTGTTAAAATGCAGAAGATATTTGTTAAAATAATCGAGTTCTACAGGAAACACATATCACCGTACAAGCCTCCATGCTGCAGGTTTGTTCCGACATGTTCGGAATATGCGCTGCAAGCTCTTGAAAAGCACGGTCTTTTCAAAGGACTGTTATTGTCTGCATGGAGGATATTACGCTGCAATCCCCTGAGTAAGGGAGGTTACGACCCCGTTCCGGAAAAGAGTGTCAATTTACTCAAAAGCAGAAAAATGAACGGGAAAAAATAAATTGTACTGAATAAGGAGAGTATTTCGGCGAGATGGGAAACTTAATGGACATCATCAATGTACCACTTGCGCTGTTGCTGAAGCTGTGCTATATGCTCGTTAACAATTACGGCGTAGCAATCATTCTGTTCGCAGTCCTTACAAAAGTTCTCCTTTTCCCTCTTGGTATCAAAGGTGAAAAGAGCAGACTACAGCAGGTTGCAATGCAGCCGAAGGTAAACGCACTTCAGCAAAAATTCAAAGGAAATACACGTGACCCCAAGTATAACGAGGAACTTCAGGCTCTCTATAATGCAGAAGGATTCAGCCCCTTCGCAGGCTGCCTTCCTCAGCTGATCCAGCTTCCTATTATCCTCGGTCTTTGGAATGCTATCAGACAGCCGCTTACATACATCAGCGGTCTGGGTCAGAAAACCCTCTACACCGTAGTTCATACCCTTTATGATAACGGTGTTGCGAACATCGTTACGGAACTTGAAAAATATGCCGTAGACGGTGTCCTCGATCCCGATAAAGTCGTTTCTTGGCTTAAATCAAGCGAGATCAGACTTGCGACTATCATCGGCGAAGGTTCCAATATGGAACTCCTTTCCGGAGTGCTTCCGGAAGATTTTGAGCTTCTCAATATGAGCTTTTTCGGTCTGAATCTGGGCATGAAACCTTCCGATTACGGCTTGCTTGCCCTCACAACACTTATCCCCATTCTTTCAGGTGTTACATCTTTCCTCGGCAGTTTCATTATCCAGAAGATCAACGGAACTTCCGATAATTCTCAGAACGGTTCTATGAACATGCTTCTTTACACCATGCCTCTTATCTCTATCTGGTTGGGTTATTCCTTCCCCATAGGTGTCGGCATTTACTGGATCGCATCCAACCTTCTCAATATGCTCCAGTCTTTAGTTCTCAAGCTTGTTGTGAAACCTGCCGAAAAGGAAGTTAAAAAGAAAAAAGAAAAGAAGCTTAATTATACTCAAATTGAAAAAATGAAACGCGAGGGAACTTGGACTGACGCCATCGAAGTGTCTGCGGAAGATCAGACAGAAGTAAAGTCCAAGAGATCCGATAAAAAATCTGGAAAATAATTTTTGCGGATTTAAGAAAGGCGAAATATAAATGGAAAATATTTACACCGGTAAAACCCTTGAAGCAGCTCTTGCAGCTGCCGAAAAAGAACTTGGCATCAAAAAAGACGAATTTACTTACGAAATTTTGGAATATCCTTCCAAAGGTTTTCTCGGAATCGGTGCAAAACCATCTAAAATAAAGGTTTTCTATGAAGAATCCCCTGAGAAAATGATCGAAAATTACATCGACGGACTTTTCGCTCTCTGCGGTGTAAGCGGTTACAAAACCACAATTTCCACCGAAGGCGAATACATCAACGTTCAGGTGGACGGCGAAGAGGCTTCCCTTTTCGTTACAAAACAGTTTGATACAGTCGAAGCTATGCAGATGCTCATCTCCCTTTCCCTCAACAAGGAAACAGACAAGCACTACAAAGTTTCCCTTAATATCAACGACTACAAAGAAAAGACCAAGATCAGACTTGAAGCACTTGCGATGAAGATCGCAGGTCAGGTTGAAAAATCTCACAGAAAAGTAACTCTTAACGCAATGAGTTCTTACCAGAGAAGGATCATCCATTCCAAACTCCAGGAAGTTGAAAATATCACAACTTTCTCCGTAGGCGAAGAACCCAACAGAAAGGTCGTCATCGCTTACAACGGCCCCGATGCGGAAAAGAAGCCCCGCAAATTCACCCCTCCCAACATCTCCGATAAAAAGGGTGATTATAAAAAAGGCGGCAAAAAGGGCGGCAAGCCCCGCGGCGACAGAAAACCCAAGGAATTCGTTCCCCAGGAAACACCCGCTGACGTAAAACCTTTCTTCCCCATCTATAAGCCCGAAGATAAACAGTAATACAAAAAGGACCTTGAAAAAGGTCCTTTTTAAATGCAAAGTTCAAAATGCAAAGTGCAGAATTAGGTAATAGAGAAAAAGTTGAGTAGTCAGCCCTGACCCTTAGTTTTTATTCTTTAAGACTAAAATCTCAAACTGTATTTCACCCTCACCGTCTTTGCGTGGCCATTCATTATTTCCGGAACTGAGTTTGCGGCCTCTCCCACCCCTCTCCGCCCTCGCACAACGTGCGAGGGCGGAGAGGGGTGGGAAAAACTTTATAATCAATATTTCAGAAAAACCGATTGACAATATATATAAAAAATGTTATAATTATTATAGATCATTATTAAGAAATTCCCAATGAATTTTAGGGGAAGGGCACAAGAATCTCTCTTGTTTCCAAAAAGGGATCTAACGCAACCATAAAAGTAGTTACCAAATTATCAGCGTCAGCTGTCAGACCTTATTTTGTAAATTCCCACCAACGAGTTTTAGGGGAAAGGGCGCGGGGAAACCCCCTTGTTTCCAAAAAGGGATCTAACGCAACCATAAAAGTAGTTACCAAATTATCAGCGTCAGCTGTCAGAACTTATTTTATAAATTCCCACCAACGAGTTTTAGGGGAAAGGGCGCGGGGAAACCCCCTTGTTCCTAAAAGGGGGTTTCCCCGCAAATAAATTACTAAACATATACTAAGGAGCATACATATGAAAGCTTGTATTATACAGCCGCCATACGGTCGGGAAACGTCATTTTCCGATGAATTTTTTGAGTTTAAGCTGAAAATGCTTGACGAATGTACCGAAGAACTTGACATTATCGTGCTTCCTGAGTACAGCGACGTACCATGCGCTACTGAAAATCTTGAAGATACACTGTTCTGGCATGAAAAATATGCGAAAAAACTCCATGAAAAGTGCAAAAGTACAGCAAAAAGATGTAATTCTCTCGTCTTTGTCAATGCTTTGAGCAAGGAAAACAGCGGTTACAGAAATACTACTTTCGCTTACGGCAGAAACGGCGAACTGTTGGGAAAATACTTCAAAAAACACCTTCCGCCCCTTGAACGTGAAGTCCTGAATCTGGATTCCGATTACACTTTTGAGCCGTCCGAGCCGTTTATTCTGGAGATCGAGGGACTCAGGTACGCTTTTTTGACTTGCTACGACTTCTATTTTTATGAATCTTTTGCAAATATTGCGCGAAATAATGTGGATATCATCATCGGCTGCTCCCTCCAGCGAAGCGACTACCACGACGCTATCGAGATCATGTGCCGATTTTTGGCGTACAATACCAACGCCTACGTTTTGCGCAGTTCCGTGAGCTTCGATGAAAACAGCGAAATTTGCGGCGCAAGTATGGCGGTTTCGCCTTACGGCAAGGTCATTGCGAATATGAAAGGGCGTTTCGGCAAGGAAATCGTTGAATTTGACCCAACGGACAAGCATTTCAAGCCTGCAGGATTCGGAAATCCGCCTGCGGCACACCATGAATACATCGAATACGGCAGAAAACCCTGGCAATATCGTGTTGGCGGCTCTTCGACCGTGCCTTTTGAGACTGAAATGAAGTACCCACGCATCTGCGCGCACCGAGGTTTCAGCACCGTTGCCCCCGAAAATACAATGCCCGCATTCGGTGCCGCCATCGGAATGGGCTCTCAGGAGATCGAATTTGACCTTTGGCCCACCAAGGACGGAGAGATCGTTTCCTGCCACGACCAGACTTTGGAACGAGTCAGCGATGGCGAGGGTAAAATAACGGAAAAAACATATGATGAGCTGAAAAACCTTGATTTCGGCGCTAAATTCGGCGAAAAATTCTCAGGTCTGCGTATAGTAAAATTCGAAGAAATTCTGAAAAAATTCGGCGGTCAGACCATAATGAATATCCACATCAAGCCCACAGGCAAGAATTACGACAGAAAAATTATGGAAAATATCGTAGGTCTTATCCGCAAATACGACTGCGAGCGCCACGTGTATTTCATGCTTGAAGTTGACGAATACATTCCCATGTTCAAGGAATTTGCTCCGAAAATTCCCGTTTGCGTAGGTCATGACAGCGACAGACCCTGGGAGATCGTTGACCGAGCTATCAAGTACGGTGCAGAAAAAGTCCAGCTTTTCAAGCCGTTTTTCAATGAGGAAATGATCAAAAAAGCCCATGAACACGGCATTATTTGCAATGTCTTCTGGGCAGACGACCCCGACGAGGCTCGCCGCTACATCGACATGGGCATCGACACGATCCTGACAAACGAGTATAACCTTGTTTCTCAGATCCTGAAATGAATTTGATTTTACTGATTGACATTTCTTCAAAAAAGTGCTATAATGATTATAGAAATTCGAAATTGTATTTCAATAGGGTTGGCTCCATATTAAAGGTGCTTAAACAGCCTGGTTAGTGCTAAAAGAGCCAATCCCATTAAATTTTCCTTGAAAATTTGTCTATAATCATTATAATTAGCTTATAGAAAGTGCAATTAAAGGGTATCAGAACTTATTTTATAAATTCCCCCGCAAAAAAACTCATCTTAAATTATTCTGCATTCTGCACTTTGCATTTTGCATTATTAAAGGAGCCATTATGCTTTATTCAGATTCAACTATTTTCGCCCTGTCCACCGCACCTCAGCGCTCTGCCATCGGCGTCATCCGAGTTTCCGGCAACAAAGCTGTTGAAATTGTGGATAAAATTTTTTCACGCGATATTTCCGCCGCAGAACAGGGACTTTACCACGGGTTCATTCTTGACGGAACGGACAAAGTCGACGAGGTAATGCTTTCAATATTTCGCGGTCCCAAGAGCTTCACAGGCGAAGATACAGTCGAAATTTCCTGCCACGGCGGCGCTGTTGTGATTTCCGCTGTCTGCGAACTTTTGTCCAAAAACGGCGCAGTTCCCGCCAAAAACGGTGAATTTACCCAAAGAGCTTTCCTTAACGGCAAGCTTGACTTGACCCAAGCCGAAGCAATAATTGACCTTATCGACGCTGAGACCCGCGAAGAGGCTTCAAACGCGGTAAAAACCCTCGGCGGCGCAATGGCTCAGAAGATTCAAAACATTCGCCAACCCCTCGTTGAACTTTCCGCAAAGCTTTTCGCGTTTATTGATTATCCTGACGACGAGATCGAGGATACCGAGTACGAAGAGATAAAAAATGCCATAAATAAGGCTATTTCCGACTCCAAAAAGATAATGGAAACCTATTCTTACGGCAGATATGTCCGCGGCGGTGTCAAGACCGTCATAGCAGGTACTCCAAACGTGGGCAAAAGCAGTCTCCTCAACGCCCTCGCAGGCTATGAACGCTCAATAGTTACCGATATTTCAGGCACCACCCGTGATGTGGTCGAAGAGACTGTTGTTTTCGGCGGCATGAAACTTGTCCTGACCGATACCGCAGGGATCCGTGCCACAGATGACGTTGTCGAATCCATCGGCGTGCGTAAATCTTACGAACAGCTCCAGCAGGCTGACCTTATCATCGCAGTTTTCGATTCCTCACGTGAAATGAACGCTGAAGATGTGGAAATTGTGGAAAACATCAAGAATCTCAACGCTGTGAAGATCGCCGTCGTCAACAAGACTGACATTTCCGATACCTATGAGTACGACCTCAGCGGATTTGAAAATATCATCAGGATCAGCGCGAAAAACAAGACAGGACTTGAAGAATTGGAGACCCTTATCAAGGAATCCTTTGCTTTCAATGCTCCTGCGGACGGAAGTTTCATGACCAATGCCCGCCAGTACGACGTTCTTTGCCGTGCCACCGCAAGCCTTGAAAATGCCGTTGCAAACATGGGGATCACCCCAGATGCACTTCTTTACGATGTAGAGCAGGCAATTTCCGCCCTCGGCGAATTGACAGGGGAGACCGCCTCCGAAAGCATTCTGCAGAACATTTTTTCCCGCTTCTGCGTAGGCAAATGATAGGCCTTAGGCCTTAGGTGTTAGGTGTTAGGCCTTAGTGTAAAATAAATTAAAAAAACAGCTACCGCTAATTTTGTTGCGGTAGCTTTTATAATTAAAAAACTGTAACCTACTAAAACCTAACACCTAAAGCCTAAGCCCTGTGGTTTAAACCCTAATTTCTTTAATTCCCTTTAGAATCTGTTCCTTTGCCTTGATTGCCGCTTCTTGTGAAGTCTGTGGCACCCCGTCCAATGGGTAAGAAATTCCAAGTTCTGCGTATTTGTGAACTCCAAGGGTGTGGTATGGCAGTACATCCAGCGTTTTCACAGATTTCAAACCCCCGATGAACCGCCCTAGCGCACGCAGATCCTCCGCTTCGTCCGTCCAATTCGGCACTACCACGTGTCTGATGGTCATTTTTACACCCTTTTCGCTGACAAATTTCGCAAAATCAAGCACATTTTCATTGCTCATGCCTGTCAGCGCCTTATGTTTTTCGGGGTCAATATGCTTGATATCAAGCATCACAAGATCGGTAAATTTGAGCAATTTCTCTGTTTTTTGCAAATTTTCGCTGTTGAATCTGTTGAAAACTATTCCCGAAGTGTCCAAACAAGTATGAATTCCCGTTTTTTTCGCCTTTTGGAACAGCTCCGTCAGAAAATCTATTTGCAAAAGAGGCTCTCCACCCGTCGCGGTTATGCCCCCTTTGGAATAAAACGCCTTATTTTTATTATAAAGCTCTAAAATTTCCTCCGCAGACATCTCCGTTCCGTCGCCGATCTTCCATGTTTCCGGGTTGTGGCAGAATTTACAGCGCAAAGGACAGCCCTGAAAAAAGACTACAAGTCTTATCCCGGGGCCGTCCACTGTTCCGAAACTTTCTGTTTGCCTGATGTATCCGTTCATACGATTACCAAGCTTTCTATTTTACCTCAGATGCTGTCGTGGAAAGTTCTCGCAATGACTTCATCCTGCTGTTCTTTGGTCAGTTTTATGAAATTTACCGCATAGCCGCTGACACGAACTGTCAACTGCGGATATTTTTCAGGGTGTTTCTGCGCGTCAAGAAGAGTTTCCTTTGTGAAAACATTGACATTCAGATGGTGTCCGCCTTTTTGAACATAGCCGTCCAACAGTGAAACAAGGTTATCTATCTGATCTTTTGTTGCATCCATTTTTTTTACCGTCCTTTATACATTATGGTCGTTTTCGTCAATATCCAGTCCCTCGAAAAGGGTGGGGGACATACAAGATCCATCCACACAGCCCAGATCCAAATCAAGGTCACTCATGAAGATCTTGTCATCCTTGCCCAGCGCACCGGGAATTATGGAGAATGTATTTGAAATACCGTCCTGCGCGTCGAGGAACGAAAGCTTTGAAACGGAAGCCAATGAAGCTACCGCACCGTGTGTGTCACGTCTGTGCATGGGGTTCGCACCCGGTGCAAAAGGTTCGCCTGCTTTTCTGCCGTCGGGAGTTGAACCCGTCGCCTTGCCGTAAACCACGTTTGAAGTGATAGTCAAGATCGAAGTCGTGGGCACACCGTCTCTGTAAGTGTGATTTTTGCGGATATGTTCCATGAAAATATGGACGATATCCCTTGCTATCTTATCAACTCTGTCATCATCGTTTCCGTATTTGGGGAAGTCTCCCTTAACTTCATAGTCCACAGCGAGACCCGTTTCGTCTCTGATGACCTTAACTTTTGCATATTTTATAGCCGAAAGTGAGTCCGCTACAACGGAAAGACCTGCAATACCTGTTGCAAACCAGCGCTTGACATCCTTGTCGTGGAGCGCCATCTGTAGTTTTTCGTAGCAGTATTTATCGTGCATGTAGTGGATAACATTCAGCGTATTTACATAAACTTCCGCAAGCCAGCGCATCATAGCGTCATATTTGTGCATAACTTCGTCGTAATCAAGATATTCGGAAGTGATGGGCGTATATTCGGGACCGACCTGCTTGCGTGAAACCTCGTCCACACCGCCGTTTATTGCGTAAAGCAAACATTTTGCAAGGTTTGCTCTCGCGCCGAAGAACTGCATTTCCTTACCTATCTTCATTGACGAAACGCAACAAGCGATAGCGTAGTCGTCGCCACGTGTAATACGCATCATGTCGTCGTTTTCGTACTGGAGAGACGATGTCTCTATGGAAATTTTCGCACAGTAGCGCTTGAAGTTTTCGGGAAGTCTCGTTGACCAGAGGACTGTAAGGTTCGGTTCAGGTGCCGAGCCGAGATTTTCCAATGTATGTATATATCTATAAGTCATTTTTGTGACCAGATGTCTGCCGTCAACCAGCATACCTGCCAAAGATTCCGTTACCCACTGGGGGTCACCTGAGAAAAGCTGATTGTATTCGGGTGTTCTTGCAAATTTAACCAGACGGAGCTTCATGATGAAATGGTCAACCATTTCCTGAATTTCCGATTCCGTAAATGTTCCGTTTGCAAGGTCTCTTTCAGCGTAAATGTCAAGGAAAGTTGCAGTTCTGCCCAATGACATTGCCGCACCGTTCTGCTCTTTTATTGCGCCGAGATAACCGAAATAAAGCCACTGGATAGCTTCCTGAGTGTTTCTTGCAGGAAGCGAAATATCATAACCGTAGCTCTTCGCCATTGCTTTCAGCTGATGTAAAGCACGTATCTGTTCCGAAAGCTCTTCTCTGTCGCGGATAATTTCCTCATACATGGTGGAGCGAGTTGTCTGTTTCTGCTCTTCTTTATCCTCAATAAGTCTGTCCACGCCGTAAAGCGCAACACGTCTGTAGTCGCCGATAATTCTTCCTCGGCCGTAAGCATCGGGAAGACCTGTGATAATATGACTGCTTCTGCAAGCTCTCATTTCAGGTGTATAAACATCAAAAACCCCTGCGTTATGTGTTTTTCTGTGAGTTTTGAAAAATTCGCTGATTTCGGGATCCACCGTATAACCGTTATCTGAGCAAGCCTTTTCCGCCATTCTGATACCGCCGTAGGGCATCAGTGCGCGCTTGAAAGGCTTGTCCGTCTGGAAACCGACGATCTTTTCCTTTGATTTATCCAAATAGCCCGGACCGTGGGACGTGATCGTTGAGATCACTTTCGTATCCATGTCCAGAACGCCGCCTTTTTCGCGTTCCTGTTTTGAAAGCTCAAGAACCTGCTCCCAAAGGTCTATGGTATTCTGCGTAGGACCCTCAAGGAACTTCTCGTCGCCGTCATAAGGCGTATAGTTATGGTTGATAAAACTTCTTAAATTTATTTCTCTTGCCCAGGTTCCTTTTTCGAACCCTTCCCAACCTTCATAATGTCTGTCAATCATTGGTAACACTCCAAATCCTATGGGAAACATTGACCCATTCTATCTACTAATATTATAGCACAAAATTCAAAGAAATACAAGAGGTAAAACAGTACATTTTAGTGCTAAATTATGGAGAGATAGGGATTAGGTCATAGGCCTCAGGGGTTAGGCCTTAGGCCATAGGGTTTAGGTATCAGGTATCAGGTATTAGGTGTTAGGTACATTTACCGATATGCTGAAACCAATCATTCCGTTTTTAAGTTTCGAATTTTTTCTGAATTCGAGGAGATCAATATTGACACCATATATGACACCATGATATAATATTATCAAGAGGTGATGAAAGTGTCAAAATGGGAAAAGCTTCTTTCCAGAATAAAAAATCTTGATAAAAACATGAGATTTGCGGAGTTGAAAAAGATTCTTGAAAGCTACGGTTATGAAATGCGAAGTCCTTCGGGAGGAAGCAGCCATTGCACTTTCCGAAAAAAAGGACGAAATCCAATCACAATCCCAATGCATGAACCGATAAAAACTGTATATATTCTTATGGTAAAAGAAATAATTGAAATGGAGGAAAATAATGAAAACTCTTGATTTTTATATGAATCTTCCTTATAAAATGGAGATAATCCCCGATAGTATTGAAGGCGGCTATGTTGTAAAGTTCCCCGAACTTCCAGGTTGCTTGACTTGTTGCAGTTCGATGTCCGATATTGCTGCTGTTTCTACGGATTGTAAGCGCCAGTGGCTTCTTGCCGCAATGGAGGACGGTTCCGAGATCCCCGAACCAACATCTGCAGACGAATTTTCAGGTCAGTTCAAACTCCGTCTGCCCAAATCACTCCATAAAACACTTTCGGAAAAATCAAAAGAGGAAGGTGTCAGCATGAATCAATATTGCGTATATCTGCTGACAAAAAATAATTCCCTTTATACTAAATAGGCCACAGGATTTAGGCCTTAGTGTAAAATGATATAATAATAAGAGCTACCGCAATATTTTCGTTGCGATAGCTTCTATAATTAAAAAAATGCAACCTTACTAAACCCTACGGCCTGTGGCCTAACACCTACTATGCCCTGGTATCTGTAATTACGGCTTGCATATTACCCGTTTTATTTTCTTTTATCTTCATATTTATCAGTTCCTGAGCCTTTGTCTCTGAGTCGACGGCTAAGACAAAATAAAGATTTTCCTCGGTTTTAGGACAAATAAGAAGCATTCCTTCACAGGCGTTGACCCATTTTATCTCATTATAACGCAAGTTGAATCTATGCAAAGTTCCCGGTCTGTCTCCGAAGCCGAAATAAATGCCCTCAATATTTTCTTCTCTGACAAAAACAAATGTATTGCACATTTGCTTAAACGCATAATGATGGGAAAACGGCGTGAATGTATCAAGAAGTATTTTGTTGACCCCTGTTTTTAATATTTTGAATTCCTCACTAAAATGTGCTGTCTGCCTTCTTAATAAAGGTTCACGGTCAAAACCACAATAAAGGCAAATATTGCAATGTGTAATTTGTCGTCCGCAGTTTTCGCAGAATGTAAACCGTTCTGACCAATCATAAAATTCTTCACCGAACATTTTATAGTATCCGAATTTTTTTATTCTGAATTCTCTTATGATCTTCCCAAACGCATGTTGGCTTTTCAATGCAACCTTGTACTTCATAAAATACCTTCTTTCGTTAATAAAAAATGCGCCCCGAAGGACGCATGAAAAAATGTTTCCTTCCGTTAGCTGTCACACGAACGTATTTCAAATCACACAAAGGGATTGAGAAGTGAAGAAAACACCTTTTACCAAGGTATTTTCCCCTTTATGATTTGAAATAGTAATATTAAATTCGTGTGACATGATGATTATACCATATTTTATGGGTTTTGTCAATATATAAAGAAAAATAAGATCTCCTTATCTATTAAAATTAAATTGAGCAACAAAAAATGCGCCCCGAAGGACGCATGAAAAAGTGCTTCCTCCATTGTTACCACGCAATGTATAATCATATCTTTCAACGAGATAGGTTATCGAGAGAAAACACCTTTTACCAAGGTATTTTCTCGTTGAAAATATATAATTATACAAATAAGCGTGGTAAGCTTGATTTTATTATAGCATACTTTTGGGGAAATGTCAAGATACAAAGGGCTTCGAAGATTAAAGTTATAATTAAAACCTAATACCTAAAACCTAGCACCTAAACCCTATTGAAGCCTAATTTAGCACTAAAATGTACTGATTTCTCCATTGTATTTCTCTTAATTTTGTGCTATAATGAAATGTAGAATTATAATTATGCCTTTTGGGGCTTTGAAAACATAGATTTGAAAGGACATTTTAATGGGACTTTTTGATTTCTTTGGAAATTACAGCAAAAAAGAGCTGAAAAAGATCGATCCGATCATCAAAAAAATAAATGCATTGGAGCCTGACTTCCAAAAGCTTACAGATGCGGAACTCCGCAACAAAACAGAAGAATTCAAGAAACGTTACGCAGAGGGCGAAAGCCTCGATTCCATGCTCCCCGAAGCTTTTGCGACGGTGAGAGAGGGGGCGGTACGTGTTCTCGGCATGAGACATTACGACTGCCAGCTTATCGGCGGTATCATTCTGCATCAGGGCAGAATTGCGGAAATGAAAACAGGTGAAGGTAAGACACTTGTGGCTACTCTTCCTTGTTACCTCAATGCGCTTACAGGAAAAGGCGTCCATGTTGTTACAGTCAATGAATACCTTGCACGCCGTGACAGCGAGTGGATGGGCAAAGTTTACAGATTTTTAGGTCTTTCCGTCGGTATTATTTCCCACGACATGAATAACGACGACCGCAGAAAAGCTTATGCCGCTGATATTACTTACGGTACAAACAACGAATACGGCTTCGACTATCTCCGTGATAATATGGTTCTTTATAAGGAACACATGGTTCAGAGAGGTCATGCTTTTGCTATCGTGGACGAAGTTGACTCTATCCTCATTGATGAAGCAAGAACTCCTCTTATTATTTCAGGTCAGGGCGACCAGAGCGACGATATGTACGAAAAAGCAAATGCTTTCGTAAAAAGACTGAGATGCTTGCGTGTAAAAGAGATCGACAACAAGGAATCCACCGATAATATTGCCGAAGATTACATCGTTGACGAGAAAAACAAGACTGCTGTTCTGACCAAAAACGGTATCGAAAAGGCTCAGAGAGTTTTCAATGTGGAAAACTACGCAGATTCCGCAAATGTTGAACTCCAGCACTATATCAATCAGGCGATCAAAGCTCACGGCACAATGCAGAGAGATGTTGACTACGTTGTGAAAGACGGCGAAGTTATTATCGTTGACGAATTTACAGGTCGTCTGATGTACGGCAGAAGATTCTCCAACGGTCTGCACCAGTCCATCGAAGCAAAAGAGGGCGTAAAGATCGAAAACGAATCCAAGACCCTTGCAACTATAACTTTCCAGAACTACTTCAGAATTTACGGAAAACTTTCAGGTATGACAGGTACGGCGCTGACTGAAGAAGAGGAATTCAAGGAGATATACTCCCTTGACGTTATTGAAATTCCCACAAACAAGCCAATGATACGTATGGATAATAACGACCAGATCTACAAGACAGAAATGGGAAAATTCAACGCAGTTGTAGGAAAGATCAAAGAATGTAACGAAAAAGGGCAGCCTGTTCTCGTTGGTACGGTTACTATTGAAAAATCCGAACTTCTCAGCAAAATATTGAAAAAAGAAGGCATCAAACATAATGTTTTGAACGCAAAATACCACGAAAAAGAAGCGTCCATCATTGCTCAGGCAGGTAAAAAAGGCGCTGTGACCATTGCCACAAACATGGCAGGTCGTGGTACGGACATCATGCTTGGCGGTAACACCGAATATCTGGCAAAAGCGCAGATGGAAAAAGAGGGCTTTGAACATGACCTCATCGTTGAAGCTACGGGCAAAGCTGATACAAATGACGAAAATATCCTCAATGCGAGAGCAAGATACGAAGAGCTTTATGCGCAGTTCAAACCTGTTGTTGAAGCTGAAGCGGAAGAAGTTAAGGCTGCCGGAGGTCTTTGCATCATCGGTACGGAAAGACACGAATCACGCCGAATCGACAATCAGCTCCGCGGACGTTCAGGCCGACAGGGTGACGTGGGCGAAAGTACCTTCTTCCTTTCCCTTGAAGACGACCTTCTGAGACTTTTCGGCGGCGAAAGAGTTTCCCGCATGGCTGAAATGATGAATCTGCCCGAAGATGAAGCCATTGACGCAAAAATTCTCTCAAATGCTATTGAAAATGCACAGAAAAAGGTTGAAAGCGTAAACTTTGCACGCAGAAAACGTGTCCTTGAATACGACGATGTTATCAACCAGCAGAGACATATTATTTACGAACAGAGAAGACAGGTCCTTGACGGTGAAGACCTTAGAGCCACAGTTCTCAAGATGCTCGACGATGTTATATCCAATGCGGAAGAGCAGTTTATGGCAGACGAACAGCCCATAAACTGGGATTTTGAAGGTCTCCGTCAGCGTTTCATGGGTATTTTCCTCGGAAAAGACGATTTCAGATACAGCGATGAAGAACTCACAAAGCTCAAGAAAAAGGATGTTGACGAATTCCTCCGCGGCAGAGCAAAAGAAGCGTATGAGCGCAGTGAAAACGACAACACACCCGAAAAAATGCGTGAACTTGAACGTGTTGTATTGCTGAAGACCGTTGACAAATATTGGATGGAACACATCGACGCAATGGATGACCTGAAACAAGGTATTTCACTCCGTGCGTACAGCAACCGTGACCCCGTTCTTGAATACAAATTTGAAAGTTTTGACATGTTCGACGAAATGATAAATACTATCAAATTCGAGACTGTCAGAAACTGCATCTGCCTCAGAATAGTGCGTCCTGAAATGATCCAGCGTCGTTCTGTTGCAAGACCAGCCGATCCTGCCACAACAGCAGGCATGGGCGGCGGACCAAAAGAACCTGTAAAGAAAAATTCCACAGAAAAAGTGGGCAGAAATGACCCCTGTCCCTGCGGAAGCGGCAAAAAGTACAAAAAATGCTGCGGAGCGAATGAATAGGGCTTAGGTATTAGGTTATAGGTGTTAGTTTTGGTAAGGTTACAATTTTTTAATTATAAAAGGGGCTGGCTCATTTAGCGCAGAACAAAAGCCCCCCTTGAAATTTAAGACAATTTTTAACTAAAAAAATACTGTCCATATTTTTAAAATGTTGAAATCCACCGAATTTTCGGTGGATTCCTTCAATTATATGGGGCTTTTTAGTCTCGATTTGGCTCTCTACCGTACCCACGTACGCCGACGAGAACCAAATCGCGCCTTCTGCATCTAACTGAGCTACCCCCTGTTTTTTATCTATTTTACACTAAGGTCGAAATTCTAAAACTTAACTTTGAAATAATTGTTGCACCGCCCCGATGTCTTGACATTTCATTGATTTTGGTGTACAATATATGTATGTTATAATAGGTAAAGAAAAGAGGGGCAATATGGTCTCAAAAGTTAACAGTATCGGGTTGGAAGGTCTGGACGGCTACGTTATTGAAGTCGAAACAGATACACGTCCTGCGGCGGAGACACGTACTGATGTGGTAGGCTTGCCTGACACCAGCGTAAAAGAAGCGATGAACCGTGTCCGTTCCGCAATTTACAACAACCGCTATCGTATCCCCGAATGTAATATAATCACAAACCTTGCCCCTGCGTCCATCAAAAAAGAGGGCACGGTTTACGACCTGCCCATACTTCTCGGTATTCTCATTTCCACGGGTCAGTTACCTCAGGTCAGCCCAAAAGCCGCTTTTATCGGTGAACTTTCCCTTTCGGGCGAGCTTCGTCCCTGTTTCGGAGTGCTTGCATCGGTAATTTCCGCAAGAAATCACGGTTTTGAGGAGATTTTCGTGCCTGCCCAGAACGCCGACGAGGGCGCAGTTATTGAAGGTATAAATGTTTATCCTGTGGAAAACATTTCTCAGCTTGCGGATCACATCAAGGGTGAGAATCTGATAAGTCCGTTGAAACGTGATCTTTCTCAGCTTCGCCACGATGCACAGCTTGGATTTTCCGATTTCTCCGCAATAGTAGGTCAGCACGGCGCAAAACGTGCCTGCGAGATCGCAGCAGCAGGCGGTCACAATATTCTGCTCATCGGTCCTCCCGGTACGGGCAAAAGCATGATAGCTAAAAGCCTTCCCTCGATCTTGCCTGAAATGACTTTTGACGAAATGATAGAATGCAGTAAGGTCTATTCGATCGCAGGAAAACTCACCAAGGATAAACCTCTTGTTGTGACACGTCCCTTTGTCAAGTCGAATCAGAATGTTTCCATTGCAAGTATGACGGGTGGCGGCTCTTCTCCCACACCGGGACTTATTTCTCTTGCGCACAATGGTGTGCTTTTTCTCGATGAAATAGCGGAATTTTCGGTAAAACTCCTGGAAACTCTCCGCCAACCACTTGAGGATAACACCGTCACCGTCAACCGTGTGAAGCGTACCGTGACTTTCCCCTCGGCGTTTATGCTTGTATGTGCAATGAATCCTTGCCCTTGCGGTAACTACGGACACCCGACTTTGCGCTGTACTTGCACGCCTCAGCAGGTGGAAAAATATATGAACCGAATTTCAGGACCTCTTCTTGACCGTATTGATCTTCAGGTTGAGATGCCGCCCGTTCCAATCAAGGAGATAAAATCCGCCAGACCTGCGGAAACCAGCGCCGAGATCAAAAAACGTGTTGACAGAGCACGTCAGATCCAGCAGGAACGCTACAAAAACGAAAATTTCAACTGCAACGCAAAAATGTCGCCTGCCGCAATACGTCAGCATTGCCACCTCACGGACAAGGCTACGCAAGTGCTTTCAGATGTTTTTGAGAAAACGGCGCTTTCCATGCGTGCATATGATAAGCTCATCAAAATAGGCAGGACTATTGCCGACCTTGAAGGCAAAGAGACCGTGGAAGCCGACCACATTTCCGAAGCAGTATATTTCCGCAGTCTCGACAAAAAGTATTGGAATCGGACTATCGTCTGAGCCCCAAAAAGAAAGGCAAATTTATGAATAAATTTTTCAAAACAGCAGGAGTGATTCTAATGTCTTTTTTCCTCACTTTCGGAGCAACTCCCACAAAGGCAACCGATTCAGTTTCAGGCTATATCAGCCGTTACACAGTCAACACATCAGGCAGGGCAGAGTGGACAGGTGCGGAAGGTACGACCGTTTCTTCAAATTCCGTTGAACGCAACGGCAAAAACGTAATATCTTTCAATTCAGGTAAAGGAAATACCTCACTCAGCGCATCTTTTCAGGTGACTTCCATGCCCACTGTGGAATTTGACGTTACTACTCTCTCTTTGAAATTGCTTCTTTATATTGATGATATTTCCGCGATCAAAGCCCGTGACGGCAGTTTCCTTGGTGGAGAGATCGGTTTTTACGGTAAAAAGATCTATACTACTGAAACCGAACCTGTTGAGGGTGAAGAACCTACAGTCATTTTTGCCGAAGAGCCTGTTTTTTATAAATGGGATCTTGGTGATATTTCCCTCAAAAAGGGCTGGAACAGATTGACACTTAATTTCAAAACGGCTGAAACCGATAATGTTGTCAACGATTTCACTTTTGAGGGTATCACGGAATTCCGCATAACCGCCAACAAAAACAGTGCCGCAAACCTGACTGTAGCGCTTGATAACACGGAAGTCTGCGTTCTCAGCATTGCCGAGGACGGAAAAGTTATCGAACCCATAACTGATACCCACACAGCCAAGGAAATTGCGGTTGCCGCAGGAATTGCCGTTGCACTTGTCGGCGGAGTCTCTGCCGTATGCTATGCAATGGCGAAAAAGGAAGAAAAACGTCGTATCCGTGAACGCCGCGCGAGAATCCTTGCACGGAAACAGAATAGGGAATAGTTTTTAGGTATTAGCGACAAACTGAGATCTGATGTCGAACCGTCTGATATGTTATATTAGCAAACAAAAGTGGAGCTGCCGTGACGGTAGTCCCTCATAGTTTAAAGATAAACCGCTTACTTTGGAAGAGCAGGCGGTTTATCTTTTTTTATGTGAAATGACGTTTTCCCAATAAAAATACCCACAACCATCTTGAAAAGTTCATATTTATATAGTATAATACTTGTAGTTAGTTTTTGTTTGAGAGGAAAATAATGAAATTCAGCAATAAATTAAACCCTAAACGATTGTTGTCGTTGTTTGCGGCGGCTGTCATGGCTCTCGGCTGTACTGCATGTGTCCCGGAATTTGATACGAATTTCCCGGTTGCGGACGATTTTGACAACTATATGCCCGTGGAAGAAGATGTGCAGCTCCGTGTGCTTACCGATAAAAGCCAGAATGAAGTCAATCTAACGGTCTGGAGCTGGCAGGTTCCTTCTGCGGAATATGCAGAACAGTATGCGGAACAAGCGAAAGCCCTCGGATTCGACGGCATTGACTTTGTTGTACAATGGAAAAAATTTGAATCCCAAAAAGGGGAGTTTGATTGGAAATATCTCGACAGTATTCTTGATGTTTTTGTCGAAAAGGATCTTGGGATCAGTCTCAGCATACTTTTCTGGACAGAAGGTCTTGAATGGCGTGATGAACTTGATTTTCAGATGACTTCCGACGGAGAGGTTTACGTTTACGACGAGGCGAGAAGTCATTTCCTTGCCCTGAACAGCGAGAAAAACCTCGAAGTTATGAAAAATACCCTCAAATATTTCGCCGCACATGTTGACGGTAAATATAAAGAAAATATTACCCGTTGGTATATAAGAACCAGCGTTTATGCAGAGATGGAATATTCTTCTTTGGTCGATCTTGACTATTCTCCCAGCGCAATTACTGCATTTAAACGTTTTTTGAAAGAAAAGTATATTTCTCCCACCGCTTTTAATTCGCATTTCGGATACAGCCTCGCATCCTGGGACGACATAAGTGCTCTTGACGGTGTGAAGCTTGCGCAAAAGTGTGAATATGACTGGAAACTTTTCAAACAGCACACGATCATTGAGATCTCAAATATGTACACGGAAATATTCAAGATCGCTGATCCCGACATTCCCGTGTCTCTTCAGCTCAGCAGTATCTGGGACACATCCGCTTCGTTCTATCGCGGTGTTTTTGACCCGTATGTGCTTTCAAGTCAATCTGATGTTGATATAATTCAGATAAGCGACTCACCTGATTGGCCGCACGATTTTTCCATAGATCTGCTTTCATCCTTTGTCGGCGACAAATTTATCGCCATGGAAACTGACGGCTCATGGAGAGGGGAGAGTGCTTTTGAGGGTTATGTTGAGCAGGTCGCTGAATCTGTTTCTTCCGGTGCTTCATATATAAATGCTGCAAATTGGGAACTTGAAGACCTTCAGACTTACGGTCTGAAATATCTTTCCAGATATAAAACCGCCGCAGAAACTGCCCCCGAAAGAAAACTCCACGATGAAACAGACGTAATTCTGATAAATACAAGGGATTTTCTCCTGAAAAATCCGCCGCAGGATATGCACGACCTCTATTATTACGCTTATAAGAATATGTCCTCTTCAAGCGGTAAAAAGGTCCGTTTCATTTCCGATACGCAGATACTTGAAGACCCCACGATCCTTAACGGGGTACGAAAGATCCACGTGGGCGAGCTTTCCGATGTTGTAATTATGAGCAGTGAATTGGGGAAGCTTCTCGCATCTTCTTCCATAATTATCGTTGACGACGTTAACGCACAGCCCAATTTTATCGACGAATTCGGCAGCCCTTTGGCTGAAGAAGTACAGGTGGCTCTCCGTGCGAAACTGAAAGACAGCTAAATCATTTTACGATCTTTGGCAGATCGTCAGGTTCAATAAAATAGATCCCCTTATCGGCAGACTCAAGCAGTTTGCCGATCTTTTTATCCTCATCTGTCATTTCTTCACTGCAAACGATTATGTCTTCTCCAAAACCGTTTCGTCTGAACCTGTTCAGAACTTCCGAACAAAATCCTTCAAGATTTTTTGTATGCGGAACGCACAGGATATATATTCGTCCTTCAACTTTACCTCCGCCGTATATCTTCATTATCTCATTTATCATGACCCACAGCCCCATTATTGCCAGCCCGATAATCAAACATTGAAAAAACAGTTCCATATAATTACAAATGTTTCACGTGAAACATTCTCTCCTTTCAAGAATTTGTACTGTTCACTATATACTATGTGGATTCGACAGATTTCGTGAATTGTTTCACGTGAAACAAAATGTATGGATTTTTTAAGTTTTTTTCATTTAGCTATTGATTTTTCATATTATAAGTGCTATAATATATAGGTACATAAAAATTGACCTTTTGAAAGGATTGAATCTGTTGACAAAGATAATTGCCGTCGCCAACCAGAAAGGCGGCGTTGGAAAAACCACTACCGCCGTCAATCTCAGCGCATGTGTTGCGGAGAAACACGGCAAAAAAGTCCTTCTCATAGATCTTGACCCTCAGGGCAATGCAACTTCGGGTTGTGGCGTGAATAAAAAACAAGCGTCCCCCACAATCTATGACCTGCTTCTGGCTGATGAACTTACTTCAGACGATATTAAAACGGGTATAAAGGAAACGAAATTCAAGAACCTCTCGATCTTGCCTTCCACCATGGAGCTTGTTGGCGCAGAAATTGAACTGACCGATGCGACCAAGAGGGAACAGCGAATTAAACGTATTACGGACAAGCTTTTTGATTACGATTATATTTTTATTGACTGTCCTCCGTCTTTGGGACTTATGACCTTGAATGCTCTGACAGCCGCTGACAGCGTTCTGATCCCGATCCAGTGTGAATTTTATGCTCTTGAAGGTCTTTCTCAGCTGACGAATACTATCAGACAGGTAAAAAAACACTACAATGCGGCACTGCAGATCGAAGGTGTGCTTGTTACCATGTATGACGGCAGATTGAATCTGACAATGCAGGTCCTCGCAGAATTGAAAAAATATTTTGCTGACAAAATGTATAAAACGGTAATTCCACGAAATGTCCGCATTTCAGAAGCTCCGTCTCACGGTATGCCCATAAACTATTACGATAAATTTGCTAAAGGAGCTTCGGCTTACTATCAGCTTGCGGAGGAGTTTCTTGGCCGTCAGAAATAATGTTTCACGTGAAACATTTCAAATTATAAATCAGAAAACAAGGTGAAATATATGAAAAAATCCGGTTTAGGGCGTGGACTTGACGCGTTGTTTGCGGATAACGAGATCGAAACCGAAGGCTCGGCAAAAGACGGAATGACATTGCGAATTTCCGACATTGAACCAAACAAGGCTCAGCCGAGAAAGCATTTCGATAAAGAAGCTTTGGAAGAATTGGCTTCGTCAATACGCGAACACGGTCTGCTTCAGCCCATCATTGTACGTAAAGTCGATGATAAATATCAGATAATTTCCGGTGAACGCCGCTGGAGAGCCTGTCGTATGGCAGGACTTGTGGAAGTCCCCGTAATATTAAAGGAACTTGACGACAAGCAGGCTTTGGAAATCGGTCTTATCGAAAACCTCCAGCGTGAAGACCTGAATATTCTCGAAGAAGCCGAGGGTTATAAATCTTTGATTGAAGATTTCGGCATGACGCAAGAGGAAATATCCAAAAGGGTAGGGAAGTCCCGTCCCGTTGTTGCAAACGCAATGCGAATTCTGGCGTTGCCTGAGGCGATACTTTCCTATGTGTCCGTTGGAAAATTAACTTCCGGTCACGCCCGTGCGCTTCTTGCTCTTTCCAAGTACTGCGATGAGGTTCAGCTTATAGATATCGCAAATGAGGCTGTAGATAAGAATCTGTCCGTCCGTGAGCTTGAAAATATGGCAAAACGCATGGAGAAAAATGCTGAAGCAAAGGAAAAACCTCTTCCCGAAAAGAAAGATGAGGATATTTATTTCAAAGAGATCGCCGAGGACCTTTCAAATAAGTGGGGTCGCAAGGTGAAAATTTCCTCCGCCTCAAAAGGCGGTAAAGTTAAAGGCACGGTAGAATTTGAGTTCTACGACAACGAAGATTTTAATAATTTACTTGATATAATTTCAAAAAAGGTAAGGTAATGCAAAATGTTGGATATTAAAAACATCAGAACCGACGCTGAAAAAATAATCGCCGGTATGAATAAGAGAAACAAGACCATTGATCTTCAGCCCCTTCTTGATCTTGACGCTGAAAAAAGATCTCTTCTCGTTGAAACAGAACAAATGAAGGCTGAGCAGAACGCTACTTCCAAAATGGTTCCCCAGTACAAAAAGGAAGGTAAAGATACAGCTGAACTCTTTGCCGCAATGAAAGTTCTTTCCGATAAGGTCAAAGAGAACGACATTAAGATCAAGGAATACGATGAAAAGATCAACGCTTTCCTTCTTTCCGTTCCCAATATTCCCCTTGATATCGTTCCCGATGGCAAAGACGACAGCGATAACCTTGAAGTTCGCAAATACGGCGAGCCCACAAAATTCGATTTTGAACCCCTCGCTCATTGGGATATCGGTTCTGCATTGAACATTCTTGACCCTGAAAGAGCTGCAAAAGTTACAGGTACACGTTTCCATTTCTACCGTGGCGCAGGTGCTGCTCTTGAAAGATCTATAATCAGCTTCTTCCTTGACACACATACAGCTAACGGCTACACAGAAATTATGCCTCCCTACATGGTAAACAGAAAGTCCATGACAGGTACAGGTCAGCTTCCCAAGTTTGAAGAAGATGCTTTCAAGACAAACAACGACTACTTCCTCATTCCCACAGCTGAAGTTCCCGTTACAAACTACCATGCTGACGAAATTCTTTCCGAAGATCAGCTGCCTATTAAATATTGCGCATATTCTGCTTGTTTCCGTGCCGAAGCTGGTTCTGCGGGCAGAGACACAAGAGGTCTTATCAGACAGCACCAGTTCAATAAGGTAGAACTTGTTAAATTTACAACACCAGAACAGGCACTTGACGAGCTTGAAAGCCTTACAAATGACGCTGAAAGAGTTCTCCAGCTCCTCGGTCTTCCTTATAGAGTTGTACGCCTTTGCGGTGGAGACCTTGGCTTCTCTTCCGCTATCACATATGATATCGAAGTTTGGATGCCTTCTTACGGCAGATACGTTGAGATTTCTTCCTGCTCCTGCTTCACCGATTTCCAGGCACGCAGAGCGAATATCAAGTTCAAGACAGACATCAATTCCAAAGAAAAGCCCAGATTCGTTTATACTCTTAACGGTTCCGGCGTTGCTGTCGGAAGAACTGTCGCTGCTATTTTGGAAAACTACCAGAACAAAGACGGCACAGTAACTGTTCCCGAAGTTCTCAGAAAGTACCTCGGCGGCAAAGAACTCATTACAAAACAGAACTGATTTTTCATAAGTTGATTTAAAGGGAGAGGGTATTCTTTTCGCGTGAAAAGAATACCCTCTCCCTTAGACCCTCACCCAAGAAAAGCGGGTGGGAATAAATGCAAAGTGCAAAACGCAGAATGCAAAATTGGTAACACTTGTTTCCGCCAACTCAAACTTAATCTTTGCAAAAAACTTGTTTATTTCGATACGAAGATCTTTTTGAAGAATCTTGTTTCGGTTTTCTTTCTGAAAGGGTTTAAGGGAAAACTTTTTCTTTTTTCGTGAAAAGAAAGTACGCTATCTGACTCACCCAAGAAAAGCGGGTTGGGGGTGTTTTTTGGGTTTAAAATACTTGACAAAATCATGGTTTTGTGATACAATATAACAAACTGTGGTAAACAGTTAAAAAGAGAGGTATTTACGGTATGAAAAAGAGAATTTTAAGTTTGCTTTTGGCGGCGCTTATGTCGGTATCGGCTTTGGCAGCGTGCGATAACGGAGGCGAGCCTGTTGATGATGTGGAAAACTCCGACGGTCAGCAGGTAGTTCAGGGGGATATTCCCGAAGACCCAAAACCTGAAGATCCAAAACCCGAAGATCCTATAGAATGGATCTCCGATGCAAATACTGTTGTTCTGAATATGGATTTGAATTCGGTAAAAGAACCTTTGGAGGTGGAAACTCCTGAAAAAGTTTTGAAGCTTACTGCAAAAAGTGAGGGAGATACTGATTCTAAGCAGCTGATCTTTTCTTTGCCTGAAGAAATTATTGTCCCTGCAGGCTCTACTTTGGAATATGATGTATATCTTGAAACTGCGGCTGTAGGTATGGGTGTTTTCGACATGAGGCTTGGCAGTCAGTATATTTCGGCACTGACTTTGGATGCGGCAGGTATCACGAATTACGTGACTACCAATCTCAGCAGTGCTGCTTATGGCCGTTGGTATCACAGATTTTTTGATTTACAGAATTCTGAGGCACAAAGTTCCAAGATGTTCCGTTTTTCTGTTGGCGGTTTGACAAACGGCGGCACTAATGTTTGCTATTTCGATAATATCTGCATAAAAGACAGTAACGGAAATGTGATTTATACTTTTGACGAGGAATTTATTTCAAATTATGAATTAAGACAGAGCGGTGATATTTTCTGCGATTTTGAGATCGTTGATGATCCTGCACCGTCAGTTGCAAAGCTTTCGGCAGAAGAGATTCCGAATATTTACAGCAATATGGGTGTTGTCGGACAAGCAGATTCCTTTAAAGCAACATTTACGTTAAATGATGTACTGGCACGGCCGGCTCTTTATGTCGGTGAGTTGGACCAGAGTTCTTCCTGGGGAGTCAGGGGGCTTGTTCTTATTGCAGAAAGCGGACGTTTGACCCTTTATCGTATAGATGATACTATTCAGGAACTTGCATCAAAAGTTATTTTGGGAATGGATAAAGGTAGCGAAGTTGGTCTTCAGATTGATGTATATGATGGCGATATTGTTCGTGGATATTGGCTTGACGACATGGAAGGAATTGAACCTTGGCCTGAATTTGAGCTTCGGGTTGAAGATTGTACCGGAAAGAGTGTCGGAGCTATGGACCTTTATGGCAGAGATACTGTTTTGAATAGTGTGACTGTGGGCGGATGCAGGAAGGTTGCTTCTGAAGAAACTTATGTGAATTCTGTAAAAGATGATTTAGCTGACCCTGATGTTCTGTACTACGATGGTGTATATTACCTGTATGGAACTATGGGCCCGGGCTATCAGGTTTTTTCATCTACAGATCTTGTGAATTGGGAACATAGAGGTCAATGTCTTGATCATCCCGGAGCTTGTTGGGCGCCGGACGTTGAATATTATAACGGAAAATTCTATATGGCTTGTACTATAGACAGAACTTTGGTTATAGCTGTTGCTGATTCTCCTCTTGGTCCGTTTACTGTTGACCCTGAGCCTATTATGGGATTTATAACTTTTGACGGACATTTCTTTGTTGACGATGATGGGCAGGCTTATATTTATTACAGTACTGACTATGAGGGCAGACCTTACGGCATTTACGGGGCTAAATTTGATTTTGAAACAAGAAAGATGGATTATTCTTCTGAAGTTTGTTGCTTTGTGCCCGAATTTGACTGGGAAACATACGGCAAGGGTGGCTCAGTAGGCGGAAATGAAGTTGTTGAAGGCGCGTATATGGTTAAGCACAACGGACTTTATTATATGACCTATTCGGGTGGTGACTATCAATATAAAGGGTATGCTGTTGGATACGCTGTGTCTGAATCTCCGCTTGGTCCTTTTGAAAAATATGAGGGTAATCCGATTCACTTGGGAAATACTACTATTCACGGGACAGCCCATCACTGCTTTACAACTACGCCCGACGGGGAATTGATTATTGTATATCATAAGCATAAGACCTTGACCGAAGTTGAGGTAAGAAGAGTTTGTGTTGACAAGGCACGATTTGCTCCGACAGAGTCGGGTATCGACAGGTTAGAGACTTACGGTCCGACAACGACACCTCAGCCGATGCCTTTGGGATGATTTGTGATTTTGAGTGGAATTTAAAGGAAGAGGGGCTTCTTTTCGCGTGAAAAGAAGCCCCTCTCCCTCAGACCCTCACCCAAGAAAAGCGGATGGGAATAAATGCAAAGTGCAAAACGCAGAATGCAAAATTGGTAACACTTGTTTCCGCCAACTCAAACTTAATCTTTGCAAAAAACTTGCTTATTTCGATACGAAGATCTTTTTGAAGAATCTTGTTTCGGTTTTCTTTTTGAAAGGGTTTAAGGGAAAACTTTTTCTTTTTCCGCGAAAAGAAGAATGTTTTTCAGCTACTTGCTTAAAAAATATTGTGTCATATTCTTAAATTTGAACCCCAAGGTCGGTTTTCTTTTTGAAAGGGTTTAAGGGAAAACTTTTTCTTTTTTCGCGAAAAGAAAAAGTTTTCCTTTAGGAGTTTTACATCAATTAAAGTTAAAAGAAAAGTTGCTATGCTGTGCGGCAATTCCCACAAGTTTAGTGTAATATTAAAAAGAAAAGGTGGTTTGAAATGAAGCGAAATTGGAAAAAAATTATTATTTGTGTGGTAATTATCGGTGCGTGTCTGGCTGTTTTGGGCGGACTGACGTGCCTTGGAATAAATATTTACGTGCGGAATGTGGTTTCGGAGCGTATTTTGTCTGTTGAAGAGGCGACAGAGCTTGAAGCTGACTGTATTCTTGTTCTGGGCAGCGGTATAAAGCTTGACGGAACGCCCGGAAAAGTCCTGACAGACAGGCTTGATAAGGGGCTTGCGCTTTACGAAAGCGGAGCTTCTCCCAAACTCCTGATGTCGGGTGACCACGGCAGGGTGAATTATGATGAGGTCAACGCAATGAAAAATTACGCTATGGAGCGCGGTGTTGCGTCTGAAGATGTATTTATGGATCACGCAGGGTTCTCAACTTACGAGAGTATGTACCGTGCGGCGGCGATCTTTGAGGTCGAAAAGACGGTGATCGTTTCCCAGAAATATCACCTTTACCGTTCAATTTACAACGCCCTCAGCATGGGCATTGATGCGTACGGGGTGGCTTCTGATCTGGAAAGCTATCGTGGCAGTTTTTCCCGTGAGATCAGAGAATGCCTTGCGATCGTAAAGGATTTCTTTTATTGTATTTTTCAGCCGAAACCCACGTATCTCGGCGATGTGATCCCCGTCAGCGGTAATGGCGATCTGACGAATGGGTAGAGTTGTAAATATGGTATTTTTTGGCGGGAAAACCATTTTTTGAAAAAATAGGTTTTCCCGAACCCTTTCCAAAAAAACTTTAGTGAAGCATTTTCAATGCTTCGGGGGTGGAATTCTGTATTGGAGATACACTTGTCAGCAGCAGAAGTCGGGAAAAGTGTTTGATTTTGTGCTATAATGATTATCGAAAGTCGAAACGCTAAACCGTTTCGACAAGCCGATAAAATCGGCTTTTGTTAATTCAAATTGTTATCAATTTGAATTAACTCGACATTCATTGAAATGAGTATAGACAAATTTTCAAGGAAAATTTGATGGGATTGGCTCTTTTAGCACTAACTAGGCTGTTTAAGCACCTTTAAAATGGAGCCAACCCTATTGAAATACAACCTTTCAGGTTGTATTTCGAATTTCTATAATCATTATAATATTACTGTAAGGAGGGAAAGGAAATGGATTGGATTTCGGGAATACAAAAGGCAATAGATTACATTGAGGAAAATTTGACGGAAGAGCTGGACTATGGAGAAATTGCAAAACGCAGTTTTTCTTCGGAATTCCACTTTCAAAGAGTTTTCAGTCTGTTAAGCGGTTACACTTTAGGTGAATATATACGAAACCGACGTTTAACTTTAGCGGGAGCAGAGCTTAGCAAGGGAGAAATCAAGGTGATTGATGCGGCGTTGAAATACGGCTATGAAAATCCTGACAGCTTCGCCAGAGCCTTTTTGAAATTCCACGGTATTTTGCCGTCGGCGGCGCGCGAACCGGGGGCGAAACTCCGTTCTTTTGCCCGACTGAACATCAAAATTACTTTGGAAGGCGGTAACACTATGGATTACAGAATCGAAAACAAGCCGGAAATGATTTTGACCGGATACAAAAGAAGATTTACAGGCGTGCCTTTTGGCGAGGAGCGTTCGGAACAAGAGGGTGAGATGTTCATGACTACGAGAGCTGGGCAATGGCTGCTTTTCGGTGCTTCTAAGGAGCGCAACGGCTGGTACTGCGTGGTTGACAATGTTGATGATGATGGGTACGATTTTTACATTGCGGCGGCGCTTGATGAGTTTGACAGGGAAACCATTGAAAATCCTAAAGAAACGGGTATTGATGGGCTGATGGAACTTTTTGAGCTGGAACATTTTACCGTGCCTGCGGCGACTTATGCGGTCTTCAGAACGAAGCCTCAGAGACGTCCGACGGGGGAATATCTTGACATAAGGCAGAGAATCGTGACGGAGTGGCTGCCGAGTTCCGGGTATAAATTTGCGGCTGCGCCTGAAATTGCGTACTACCGTCAGACTCCCATTGACGAGAATCGGAATAGGTATATTGAGATTTGGATGCCTGTGGAGAAATCGTAATCATAAATTACGAGTTTTGGAGATAGGGCGCGGGGGAAGAACCTTGTTTTTAAAAGGTTCTTCCCCCGCATTTATGCAGTAAAAATTTTATTTAATTACAAAATGCTTTGGTACGCCGTGGACTTTTGGAATTTCGATTTCGCCCTCGATGAGTGGAGCGAGGACTCTCAGGAAGTCGTCGGAGACATTATTTGAACGCTCGTTGATGTATTTTGTATCGACTTTGCGGATCTTGTTTGCGACCGCTTCGACGGGAACGGGGACTATTCTGACTTTATATTCGTCGCTGTTCTCTCTTTTGAAAACGGGAATTATTCCGCTTTCGCCTTTGGTTGCAAGGGCAACGGCTTCTTTGCCCACAAGTATGGATTCGTCGATGTCGCATTTTGAGAGCAAGTGACCTGAACATCTCTGCGGCAAGCTGAGTTCGATTGAGCGAACTTTGCAGCCGATCCTGCGGCGAACGTAATTTTCCAGAATTTTACCTGCACCTGCAAGGTATTTATGTCCGAAATTGTCTATAAGTCCGCTTTGGGTGCCGTCGCCCACATAACGTCCGTATTCGTCCTTTATGCCCTCGGAAACAGCAACAACGATATTTGGCTTTGTTTTTTGAAGCTCTATGATGTCGTCGATGAAACAGTCGTAGTCAAAAGGCGCTTCGGGAAGATAGACAAGATCTGCGGTGCTTTGACCGTAAAGGCGGGGGATTGCCGCAGAAGCCGCAAGCCAGCCTGCATCTCTGCCCATGATCTCGACTATTGTTACGGCAGGAACGATGTAAACGGAGCAGTCTCTGGCAATTTCGGAAACGGCGGTGGCAACGTATTTTGCCGCAGAACCGAAGCCCGGTGTATGGTCTGTCAATTCAAGGTCATTGTCGATCGTCTTGGGTACGCCGATTATCCGAATTTCGTAATCCGTAATTTCTGCGTAAGCGGAGAGTTTTGCGACTGTGTCCATGGAGTCGTTGCCGCCGATGAGAAATACGTAACGGATATCGTGTTTTTTGAAAACGGAAAAGATCTTTTCGTAAACTTCAGTCTCTTCCGGTGGGGGAAGCTTGTGTCTGCATGAACCCAGCGCTGCGGCAGGGGTACACTCAAGGGTATAAAAATCATCTTCTGTTTGGAGAATTTCGCGCATATTTACAAAATCTTCGTTCATTATGCCTACGATTCCGTGTTTTGCGCCGAAAATTTCCTTGATCTCATTATGTTCCATTGCCCCTTTGACGACTCCTGCAAGAGTTGCGTTTATAGCCGCCGTAGGGCCTCCTGACTGTCCGATGACAGCGTTTCCCGTAAGTGTACTTTCAGACATTTGATCAGATCCTTTTTATTTATTCTTCTTGTTTTTCAGCTTATACATAATATAAATTGAAGCGATTACAATTGCAATGATTCCAAGTAGTATCCAACCGAAAGCGCCCATTTCGCTCATGAGTTTGTCAATGAGTGGCAAGTTGTCGCCAAGCAGGTATCCGATGAGGGCATAGACGAAGCTTCCAAGAAATCCCACGGCAATGAGGATAGTATAGACCCTTTTTCTGTGGACCTTGGAAATTCCGAAGGCAACTATAGTTATAACCTGCATTGTGGGCACGAAGCGGAGAATGAAAAATGAGATCCCGCCGTATTTTGCCAGCTTTTCCTGAGCATTGTCAAGGTTTTTGCCTTCGATCATGCTTTGGACAAACTTCAGTTTTTTTGCCTTTTCGCCTAAAAACAGGCAAAGCTCATAAAGGGCGCAGGAGCCGACCATTGCACCGAGGGCGTAGGCGATGAACATTTGCAAGCCAAGAAAAATATCGGAACTTGAAATTACACCGATCGCCACAAGCAGGGTGTCAGACGGTACAGGTGGGAAAAAATACTGCAAAACCGCCATAAAAAACATGACGGCACAGACGATTATCGGATGGATGATGTCGATAAGTTCAGTAATTCGGCTTAATGTTTCTTCCATTTATTGCACTTCTCCAGTCTTTCTTCGGCAGTGCAGAGTCCAATGGTGTGCTCAATTTTCATAAAGGTGTCGCAGGGGAAGCTTTCGCAGTTTCCGCAGTGAGCAATGCCTTGTTTTTTGATACATTTTTTGATTTCGCAAGCGCCTGTTGGCAGGGGATTTTCGCCGGGGAGTCCGTTACAGCCGTTGCAGGTCTTGCCGAATTTTTCGCATCCGCTTGCAGAGCAGACTATACCGCAGGAAGATTCAATGGGTTCAAAAATTCTGCCTTCACGGGGCTTGAAATTCTTGTCGGGACGAGCCTTTACGTGGTAAATGGGCTGACCAAGTTCGGTGAAGCGAATCTCGTACTCGGTCATGGAAAAATTGAAGATCCCGCTGTTGTGCAGGTCTTCGGTGTAGTCGAAGATCTCGTAGCCGTTGGTCTGAAGCTCTTCAACGGTGAAGTCGAAAAGAAGCTTATTATCGGTTTTAACTGCCAAAATTCCGTCGGGCTTGAGGATCCTTCTGTATTTTTCCAAAAATCCGCGGCTGGTCAGGCGGCGTTTCGCGTCTCTTCTCTTTGGCCATGGGTCTGAGAAATTAAGGAAAAGCATATCAACGCAATCGGAGGGGCAGATCTTATCGAGGGTTTCGGCATCACCGAGAATAAATTTAAGGTTGTCCGAGCCTGCTTCAGCTGCTTTTTCAGCGGCAATTACCATAACGTCGGGGACTTTTTCAAGTGCGAAGTAGTCACAGTCGCCCTGAGCAGCAGTTTCAACGGCAAATTTCCCCTTTCCGCAACCGATCTCAAGCCACAGAGGGCGGTCGCCAACGACGATTTCTTCAGTTATGTATTCCGCACATTTTTCGAGGCGGGGAGTTGTGTTCTTCTTTTTTCTTGCTCTCATGATAGTATTTTCCTTTTATAATAAAATTTTACGTTGCGGAGAAACCATTTTTTGTAAAAATAGGTTTCCCCGAACCCTTTCCAAAAAAACTTTTGCTGTGCTTCGCACAAGTTTGATTTTATGAATTGTTGTGTGGGATGGCGGGTTTGTTTTGATTTTTAAGTAAGACCCCAAAGTCGGTTTTCTTTGGAAGGTGCGGAAGCCTTTCTTTTTCCGCATAAAGAGAGGTTGATTTTTTCAATAAATAATTTCGGTGCAATTAAGATTTTTTCATCCCTCCAAAATCGGTTTTCTTTGGAAGGTGCGGAAACCTTTCTTTTTCCGCGAAAAGAAAGGTTTCCGCTAAAAAGTCTTAAATATATTTAAAATAAACCAAAAGAACGGCAACGTCGGCGGGGCTGACGCCTGAAATTCTGCCTGCCTGACCGATATTTTCCGGCTTCTGTTTGTTCAGTTTCTGAATTGCTTCGAGGCGTAAGCCTTTGATCTCGTTGTAGTCGAAATCGTGGGGGAGACGCTTTACTTCAAGCTTTTTGAACTGCTCGACCTGCTGAAGCTGTTTTTGAATGTAGCCTTCGTATTTTACGAGAATTTCCGCTTCTTCCGTCACGCTGTAGGGAAGTTCGGGGCGATTCTTGTCCACGGGAGTTAAGTCTTCATAAGAAATTTCAGGTCGGCGGAGAAGTGCCGCAAGGGCTGCACCTTCTTTGGGTGATGTGGTTCCGCATTTTGCCATGATCTGATTCAGTTCTTCGCTTGCGGGAACATGAGTTGCGTTGAGACGCTTGACCTCTTTTTTTATTTTCTCCTGTTTTTCAAGGAATTTTGCATATCTTTCTTCGGAAATAAGTCCCAATTCGTGTCCGATTGGAGTGAGACGAGCATCGGCGTTATCCTGACGGAGCAAAAGTCTGTATTCGGAACGGGAAGTCATCATTCGATAGGGTTCGGGTGTGCCCTTGATGACCAAATCATCAATAAGCGTGCCGATGTAGGAAGTGCTTCTGTCAAGCTCAAGGGGCTCTTTGCCGAGAATTTTCTGCGCCGCATTTATGCCTGCGATGAGTCCCTGTGCCGCAGCTTCCTCATAGCCGGAAGTTCCATTGAACTGACCTGCTCCGTAAAGTCCCGGAATTTCTTTGAATTCCAGTGTGTGGCGGAGCTGTGTTGGGTCGATGCAGTCGTATTCGATTGCGTAACCGATTCGCATAATTTCCGCATTTTCAAAGCCTTTCAGAGAGTGGATCATCTCTATCTGAACATCTTCGGGAAGGGACGAGGACATACCCTGCAGGTACATTTCCTCCGTGTCCTTGCCCATAGGCTCAAGGAAGAGCTGATGACGCTCTTTGTCTGCAAAACGGACGATCTTGTCCTCTATGCTGGGGCAATAGCGTGGTCCGACACCGTGGATATCTCCCGAATAAAGGGGTGAACGGTGGAGGTTGTCCTTGATTATCTGATGTGTTTTTTCGTTTGTATATAAAAGCCAACATGGCTCTGTGTTTTCACCGATGTATTTATCTTCATTTTCAAAGGAACAAGGAGTGATTTTTTCGTCACCGTACTGTGGTTCGAGCTGTGTAAGGTCAACGGAACGGCGGTTTATTCGTGAGGGGGTACCTGTCTTGAATCGGAGAATGTTTATGCCCATATTTTCGAGGCATTTTGTAAGGGACATTGCCGCAAACATGCCGTCGGGACCGCCTGAATAGGACACGGGACCAACGATAATTCGACCTTGCAAGTATGTTCCGCTGCAAATTATAGCGGCTTTTACGTTATATTCTGCACCTAAATGGGTAATAACTGAGGAGACCCTACCATCTGTGAGCTTGATTTCCGTGATTTCAGCCTGTTTGAGGGTCAGGTTTTCCTGTTTTTCAAGGGTCTGCTTCATAATTTTCTGGTATTCGCGTCTGTCCGCCTGGATTCTGAGCGAATGAACCGCAGGACCTTTGCCTCTGTTGAGCATTCTGTTCTGTAGGAAAATTCTGTCGGCAGCTTTACCCATTTCGCCGCCGAGAGCGTCAATTTCGCGCACCAAATGCCCCTTCGCCGTACCGCCGATGGAGGGGTTGCAGGGCATATTGCCCACTGCGTCCATATTTATTGTGAAAAGAATGACTTTAAGTCCAAGTCTTGCCGCAGAAAGTGCCGCTTCGATTCCTGCGTGACCTGCGCCGATTACGGCAATATCAAATGTGTTCAAATTTTTCGACCCTCGTTAAATATTATTTATAAGGCAAACTGCGTGGGCTTTCATGCCGTCGCCGCTGCCGGTGAAACCTAATTTTTCTTCGGTTTTGCCCTTTACGTTGATTTGATTTTCGTTGATTTCAAGGGCTTCTGCCATGTTTTTTATCATTTGCGGAATGTACGGCAAAAGTTTCGGCTGTTGAGCAACGATCGTGGAATCAATATTTTCGATCTTATAGCCTGCGTCTTTTAAAATTCTTGCAGTTTCTTTCAGCAAAACGATGCTGGACGCACCTTTATATTTTTCATCGCTGTCGGGGAAATGGTATCCGATATCACGGAGCGCCGCCGCACCGAAAATGGAGTCTATCACCGCATGAACCAGCACGTCTGCGTCTGAGTGACCCAAAAGTCCCTTTTCGTAGGGAATTTCCACTCCGCCTAAAATAAGTTTTCTGTTTTCCACCAGCTTGTGGACATCGTAACCGTAACCGATCCTCATAAAAAAACTCCGTTTTTTAAAATTCAGAATGCAGAATGCAGGATGCAAAATGAATTGTATTTTTTATTTTGAAAGCTGCCGCATTCTTTTTTAGTGTTATTTTTTCGTATTTTCAATTTTTATCTGTGTTGATTTGCATATGGCTGTTAAAATGCCGATGATCTCGCTCAGATCTTTATTCATGCTGATAAACTCTGATGCTGTTATGTATTCGGCTTTATGAACGTTTGCACCGATATTTGTGCCGTAGATCTCTCGTTTACAAAAATTTTTATGCTGCGAACTACATAAACCAGAATGCAGGATGCAAAATAAATTGGATTTTTTATTCTGAAAGCTGCCGCATTCGTTTTTTAGTGTTATTTTTTCGCATTTTCAATTTTTATCTGTGTGGATTTGCATATTGCTGTTAAAATGCCGATGATCTCGCTCAGATCTTGGTTCATGCTGATAAACTCTGATTCTGTTAGGTACTCGGTTTTACATAACAGCTTCAGCCAATAAAATGTTTCGTTAGCTTCCTTTAAAGCAATGCTCATTTTTGAGTAAAAATCGGCTAAGGACTGAGCTTTTTCCGCTTCGTGAACATTTGCTCCGATACTCGTTCCGCTTCGTAAAATCTGTCGAGATAATACCGGATCTTTCTCTTTTCCGGAAATATATTTATGAAGATTTACTATTCGAACTGCAAAATCAAATGTTTTGTTTAAAATTAAATTGTCGTTTTCCATAAAATACTCCGAAAATCTTTACTTTGAGAATTGTGTAAAACAGAATCAATAATTCTGCGTTTTGCATTTTGCATTCTGCATTTTGTTGCCGTTTTCTGTTTAAAGCAGAAAACGGCAACGCAATAGCGTCGCCGTTATATACATTAGTCGTTTGTGTAAGGAAGAAGAGCAATTTCTCTTGCTTTCTTAATTGCAGCAGTAACTTCTCTCTGGTGCATAGCACAAGTGCTTGTTACACGGCGGGGGAGGATCTTGCCTCTTTCGCTGAGGAACTTGCGAAGTTTGCCTGCATCTTTGTAGTCGATAACTGCATTTTTGTCAGCGCAGAACTGGCAAACTCTTTTCTTGGGTCTTCTTTTTGCGTTGAAGCTGTTATCTCTTACAAATTCCTTGTTTTCTTTGGGCTGCTGTACTTCTTTATTTTCCATGATAGTTTCTCCTTTCGTAATTTAAGCTTTTAGAAAGGCAGTTCACCTTCAATGTCTTTGATGTCAGCGAAGAATTCGTTGTCAAGGGCATTGCTGTAAGCGTCGCCTTCTTTTTTCGGTTCTTCCGCACGGTCGAAGCCTCTTGAAGAGCCTGAGCCGTTTGATTTGGATTCGCCGAACTGTACTTCATCAACCATGATGTTGGGGGTTCTGTGTTCAACGCCGTTACGGTCTGTCCATGTATCTATCTGAACGCTACCGAAAACGATGATGAGCGAGCCTTTTTTGAAGTACTTGGAAACGAACTCTGCCTGATTTCTGAAGGCTGTGCAGCTGAAAAAGTCTGCCTGTGGGTTTTCGCCCTGTCTTGTGAAGCGTCTGTTGACAGCTACTGTGAATCTTATGTTGGGTACATTTGACTGTGACATTCTGAGTTCAGGGTCAGCAGTAAGTCTTCCCATAAGGATTATCTTGTTAATGTTCATAATTCGTTTCCTCCAATCTGTTCATTCTTGTGCGTCAATTATTTCTTAACGATAATGGAACGCAAAACACCGTCAGTGATATGATAGTTACGGCTGAGTTCTTTGGGAAGATCAGCAGAACCGTCGAAGTTTACTACAACGTAGTAACCCTCTGTTTCGTAGTTTACAGCATAAGCGAGTCTTCTTTTGCCCCAAACGTCAACGCTTGTTACAACGCCGCCGTTATCTGCAATGATACCCTTGAACTTTTCTGTTGTAGCTTCGAGAGCTGCATCATCAGCGTAAGTTTTTGTGCTGAGAACGAAAATTGTTTCATATTTGTTGGTCATTACGAATACACCTCCTTCTGGACTTTGGGGAACCGTTCGGATCGACAACCCTTTGCTGTCGCGCGTACATCTCTGCACGCAAGTTCCCAAGGAAATGCTCTGAGAATCTATCTTACGTTTAGACTCAAAACATATACTTACCTTGAACGATAAGCCTTACTATTATAATATATTGGTGTTTAAATGTCAATAGGAAACGATGAAAAGTCGGAAAGTTGTTGAATATAAGGTGGGGTTTAGGCCATAGGCCGTAGGCCTTAGTAAATTACTGATAAGAAATTACAGCTACCGCAACAAAATCTGCGGTAGCTGTTTTCATGAAAGCTTGTATTTTGAGCTTTGCTCGGTAAAAGTTTTTTGAGGGGGTGCGGGGGAACAATTTTACAAAAATGTTCCCCCGCAAAAAATACCTCACAAATTTAATCAATAAACATGAGAAATTCCCCTGCGCCGTAGAGGGTCGAGCTGACTTTTACTGTGGTCGAACCGAGCAGTATTGCATATCGGAGGTCTCCGTTTTCGTCTTCTACTGCGAATTTCATGAATGTGGGCAGATTTGTGGTGACAGGCGCGTGGAATGCGTAAAGATTTTTGACCATGTATCTTCCGTCTTCCGTGAACGCATTTGCAATGCTGATGTCGTTTGTTACGCCGCCCGATGCTGAACCGCTGCTTCTGTATGCGGTCAGGTTCCCTACAGTGTGCGTTGTTGACGAAGTGGGAACAAAACCCCTTGTGCCCCAGTATTCGTCACCTGTTGCTACTTCCGTGACCTTGTTCAGCGCAACAAGTGTGGTGAAGGAACTGTCGCTCTTTTCCGCAAGAATATACAGGGTGTCATCGTTGTGCAGAATGATTACTCGCTTTGCGTAGTATTTTTCATAGTCGAACCAGTTGCCCTGAGTGTCGTAGCCGTAGTTTGAGCCGTTAAAAATGAAACAGCCCATGTGGTCCGCAGTTGAGGAGTTTGTGGTCATGATTATGCCGAATCTTGTTATTTTTGAGTTCTCAAGGGGGATCGTCAGTACGAAAGCGAGTTTGTTCGTTGCCTCAGAAGTCACTTTGTATGTAGCTCCGATATTCGTGGATTCATTGATAAAATCCGTCAGATTTGCTGCCCACGAGGTCATCGCCGCCGTGGTGTTTGTGTTGTAGTCGCTGGTGATGATTTTTTGATAAAGTGCCATTTTTTCTCCTTTCTTGATAGGTTTTAGGTTCTGGGTGTTAGGTTATAGGTTTCAGGTTATAGGTTTTAGGTTATAGGTTTCAGCATATATTCTAACATCTAATACCTAACACCTAATACCTCATACCTCATACCTCTTCTTTTGTTCCGCGGATCTCTAAAATTATTTTGCATTTTTGCGGTTTGAGTAGCTTTGCAGTGACGAAAGTTTCGCCGCCGCTTCCTTTGAGGAATCCTTTCGCCGCAAGACCGAGAAGGAAGCCTGTTCGTTTTTCAGTCGTCATGTCTCATCTCCTTTTCGTGAATGTTTATATTTATATAATAACACGAATTGTGAATAACGTCAATGACCTTGGTGATATTGTTTCACATATTTTGAATACTGTAGAAGAAATTATCACATCGAGTGAGTGAAATGTGACAAAATCCGTTTTTTGCTTTGGGTTACGGAATTTTACTTGACAAGTGAAGGGAAAAAAGGTATAATATTCTTAAAAAACAGACAATATGATTGGAGATCAAAAATGGACAGAATCGACAAAGTAAATTACTATCTTGACATTGCGCAGACCGTTGCAGAGAGAGGCACTTGTTTGCGCAGAAAATTCGGTGCGGTTATCGTTAAAAACGATTCGATCGTCAGCACGGGCTATGCGGGTGCGCCCAGGGGCAGAGCAAATTGTTGCGACCTCGGAAAATGTCTCCGCCAGGAATACAATATTCCCGCAGGTGAACGCTATGAGTTGTGCCGTTCCGTACATGCGGAAGCTAACGCTATAATTGCCGCTTCACGTGAGGAGATGCTCGGTTCCACGCTTTATCTTGCTTGTATTTCCGTTGACAGTAAGCTTTATCCGGGTACGAGCTGCTGCTCCATGTGCCGCAGACTTATTATCAATGCTGGTATCGAGACAGTTATAATCCGTGACACCCCAACAGAGTACAGAATTGTGAATGTTGAAAAGGACTGGATCGAAAACGACGACTCCACGGAGTTGAAAAGCGGATATTAAAAATTCTGCACGGTTGTAAGGTTTTTCAACGTTTTCCACAAAATTATCAACTGGCCTTTGAAATGGCTGTGGAAAAGTCTGTGGATAGAGTGGAAAACCCTGTTTAAAACGTGGAAAAGCTTGATTTTATAAGGTTTTTTGCTGTGGAAAGCTTCCTGAAAACGGTATTTTCGGGAGAGTTTTCCACAGGTGTGCCGCTAAAATTTGAAAAAGGAAATTGGAAAATGAAATTATCAGAAATCGTATCTTACCTTTCCCAAAAGGGACTTGTTGTTGAAAACCCCTGTAGTGATGTGGAAATTGCACATATCAGCTGTGATTCCAGAGATGTGAAGGCTAATACTCTCTTTTTCGTTAAGGGGGTGGCGTTCAAGCCCGAATATCTTCTTTCCGCTGTGGAAAACGGCGCTGTTGCCTATGTTTCAGAGTTCGACCTGGGCGTTGATATTCCTTTTGTGAAGGTCTCTGACGTGCGAAAAGCAATGCCTTACGGGGCTAAATTTTTCTATGGTGATCCCGTTTCAAGGTACAAACTTGCGGCGGTGACAGGTACGAAAGGTAAAACAAGTCTTGTTTATATGCTCCGAAGCGTTTTTGAGGCGGCTTTCGGGGCTGAAAAGTACGGGTATATTTCCACAAACGGTGCGATGTGCGGAACTCAGCCGCTGAAAAAAAGCGGTACAACTCCCGAAGCGTTGGAACTTTACGGAATATTGAATAAATTTGCCCTTGAAAATATTTCTGCGGCAGCGATGGAGGTCTCATCTCAGGCACTGAAATATGACCGTGTTGAGGGCATAAAATTCCACACAGGCGTTTTTTTGAACCTTTCCAACGACCACATCAGTCCCACGGAACACAGCAGTTTTGAGGACTACAAGGCGGCTAAGCTGAAACTGCTGGAAAACTGCCGTTTCGGTGCGGTGAATATTGACGACCCCAGCGGCGAGGAATTTTTCAAAGCCTCAAAATGCGAAAAAACATACACTTACGGAATCAAAAATGAGTGCGATTTCCGTGCGGAAAATATTATTCTCACAAAATACGGCTCGTCTTTCACGGTGAAAGGGGAAGAATTTACCCTGAAAATGCCGGGCGAATTCAACATTTACAATGCATTGGCGGCGATAATCGTGTGCGAAACCATGGGCATAGGACTTGAATTCGTGAAAAAGGGGCTTGCGGAAGCCACCGCCGAGGGCAGAATGGAGATCTTTGAGAAAAACGGCGTGACCGTTTTGGTTGACTACGCCCACAATAAGCTGAGTTTTGAGGCTGTTTTTGATTTTGTGGATAAATTTTACCCCGACAGCAGGAAAATTTGTTTGTTTGGTTGCCAGGGCAACAAGGCTCTTGACCGCCGCAGGGAATTGCCCGAAGTTGCGGGAAACCGTGCCGACATGGTGGTGCTGACCTCGGATGACCCTGCCAATGAGGAGCCCATGGCGATAATCGGCGAGGTTGAGGTGGAATTGCGCAAAACTCCTGTGAAATTTATCTCAATCGAGGACCGTGAAGAGGCTGTCGCTTATGCTGTCGGAAACGCCCAAAGCGGCGACGTGGTAATTCTGGCAGGCAAGGGGCAGGAGACCACCCAGCAGGTCCGCGGTAGGGCTGTCGCATACGTGGGCGATATGAAGAAGGCGAAGGAGATTTTGGGGTGATATAAATGACTGAGATAGAAAAAGCAAAAGCGGCGAGAGAATTTGCCGAATATTGGAAAGATAAAGGCTATGAAAAGGGCGAAGGACAAAAGTTTTGGCTGTCGCTTTTAGGTGATGTTTTAGGTGTGGAAGACCCTACAAAATATATTGAATTTGAAGTGCCTGTAAAATTGAATAATGGTGGACGAGGTTTTATTGATGGATATATTGCGCGTACTCATATTTTAATTGAGCAAAAAGGACGAAATGTTGGATTGCTTCAAGGTATAAAGCAATCTGACGGTTCGTTAATGAGTCCTTACGGCCAAGCTAAAAGATATGCAGATGTACTTCCATACGATGACCGAATTCGCTGGATAATAACTTGTAATTTTAAAGAGCTTTTTATTTATGATATGAACAATCCCCACGGCGACCCTGAAAAAATCCTTCTTTCCGAATTGGAAAAGGAATATTATCGCCTGCAGTTTATCGTTAAGGAAAACAGCGCTCTGACGAAAAAAGAGGAGACGGTTTCCGTTGAAGCGGGTACACGTGTGGGTAAAATTTACGATGCACTTCTTGCGCAGTACAAAGACCCAGACGAGGATTCTTTGCGCAGTCTGAATATGCTTTGCGTGCGTTTGGTTTTCTGTTTGTATGCGGAAGACTCAGGGCTTTTCGGCAGCCACACAATGTTCCACGATTATATGAAATCCCTGTCTGTGAAAGATATGCGCCGAGGTCTCATTGACCTTTTCAAGGTTTTGGATACTCCCGTAAAGGAAAGGGACAAATATCTTGACGACGATCTGGCGGCGTTTCCTTACGTAAACGGTGGACTTTTTGCGGACGAAAATATAGAAATACCCAATTTCACGCAGGAAATTGCGGAACTTCTTCTGGAGGGTGCAAGCGAAAACTTTGACTGGAGCAGTATCAGCCCCACAATTTTCGGTGCGGTTTTTGAAAGCACCTTGAACCCCGAAACGAGAAGAAGCGGCGGTATGCACTATACGTCCATTGAAAATATACATAAGGTCATCGACCCTCTTTTCCTCAACGATTTGCGTGAGGAGCTTGACGGAATTCTGGAGCAGAAAGTTACCAAGACACGTGAGGCGAAGCTTGAAACATTCAGAGAAAAGCTTGGCGGTCTTACGTTCCTTGACCCTGCCTGCGGTTCGGGCAACTTTTTAACGGAGACATTCGTTTCTCTGCGCAGATTGGAAAACGAGGCTTTAAGAGCCAAATATTCAGACCAGGTCCTTATGGACTTCGGCGACACGGTAAAGGTACATATCGGTCAATTCTACGGCATTGAGATAAACGACTTTGCGGTATCCGTTGCGAAAACGGCGCTGTGGATAGCGGAACACCAGATGCTGAAAGAAACAGCGGAAATTCTTGAGCGCAATATAGACTTCCTGCCCCTCAAAACCTACGCAAACATTGTGGAGGGCAACGCCCTGCGCATTGATTGGGAGACCGTGGTGCCAAAGGATAAGCTGAACTATATTATGGGTAATCCGCCGTTTGTGGGATCAAAATTTATGACAGCTCAACAGCGTTTAGAGATTTCTGCTGTATATGGGAATAGCAAAAATTGTGGGGTTATAGATTATGTTTCAGGTTGGTTTTATAAAGCTGCAAGTTTTTGCTATAATACGAACGTAAGAATTGCATTTGTATCGACGAATTCTATTACTCAAGGCGAACAGGTTTCTGCTGTATGGAAACCAATATATGAACAGTTTGGAATACATATAGATTTTGCGTATAGGACTTTCAAATGGGGTAATGAGGCAAGTATAAAAGCCTTAGTGTATTGTGTAATTATAGGATATAGTTGTTCCATAGAAAAAGATAAGTATCTTTATGAGGAAAATTATAAGAAAAAAGTGTCTAATATAAATGCATATTTGGTTGATGCTGATAATGTTTTTGTGGAGAGCAGAACGAAACCAATTTGTGATGTTCCTGAAATTGGTATAGGTAATAAACCTATTGATGGTGGATATTATCTATTTACTGAAGATGAAATGAATGGGTTTTTAAAGGATGAACCACAAGCAAGAAAATATTTTCATCCTTGGTTTGGAGCTAATGAATTTTTATATGATAAAAAGAGATATTGTTTGTGGCTTGGTAATTGTTCACCAAAAGAGTTAAAGTCCTTGCCTCATTGTTTAAAACGCATTGAAGCTGTAAGAAATTATCGATTGCAAAGTTCAAGTTCTGGAACAAGGAAATTGGCAGAAAAACCTACGCGCTTTCATGTTGAGAATTTTCCGACAGATAACTATATTTTAATTCCAGAAGCTACAATATCTACAAGAAGATATATTCCTATGGGTTTTTTAACTCCAGAAATAATATGCAGTAATTTAGTAAAAATTATTCCAAATGGAAATATCTATCATTTTGGAGTATTGACATCAAATGTTCATATGGCATGGATGCGCTCAACTTGTGGGTATTATGGTCCGAGCTATCGTTATTCTAAGGATATTGTTTACAATAATTTCCCCTGGCCTACACCTACAGAAGCTCAAAAACAAAAGATAGAAAAAACAGCGCAGGCTATTCTTGACGCGAGGGCTTTATATCCTGACAGTTCCCTTGCCGACCTTTACGATGAATTGACTATGCCGCCCGAACTGCGCAAGGCTCATCAGCTTAACGACAAGGCTGTTATGGAAGCTTACGGGTTCTGGGGTAAACTCAATTCTGAATCCGAGTGCGTCGCGGAACTTATGAAAATGTATCAGGAGCTGACGAAATAACTCCTTCCCAACCGCCGAGACCGCCCTGCATTTGCAGGGCGGTCTCGGCGGTTGGGGGGTGGGGAGAAGGCGTAAAATGCGTACGGGTTTTGGCGGTTAAGGTACAAAGTAAGTACGGGTTTCGGTGGTTAAGGTGTGAAGTGCGTACGGGTTTTGGGCTTAAGGCGTAAAGTACAGTAACTTTCAGAGTTTAAGGTGCAAAGTTTGTGTTGAAAAAATTTATTGTTTTTGCAGGTTGGCGGTCTGTGAGAGTGTGCAGGGAACAGAGTTAAGTATGTCCGATTGTTTAAGTTTATTTTGTAAAATTGTTCTATTTGAGCTATTGACAAAATCACGGTATCGTGATATAATGATTATGAAAGGAATGATTCAGATGCCTGTATTGTCAAGATTTTATGGAATTATAATTCGTATGTATTTTTTGCAAAAAGAACATAATCCACCGCATATTCATGCGATTTATGGGGAAGATGTTGCTGCGATCACTATTGGTGATGGAACAGTTTTGGAAGGTGCTTTGCCTAAAAAGGCGTTGGAATTGGTCAGAGAATGGATAACGGTTAATAGATCTGAACTTCTTAAGATGTGGGAAAGTCAGGAATTTAAACAATTACCACCATTGGAATAAAGGAGAATTGTGATGTTTCATAAAATAAAAAATGTTTCGGCTTTGGCCGATTACCGTTTGAGTGTTCAGTTTTCCGAGGGCTGTACAAAAATTTATGATGTGAAGCCGCTGTTTGAGTTGATTCCTGTTTTCAATGAGCTTAAAGATCAGAATTTGTTTTCTGATGTCTGCGTTGATGTGGGAGGTCACGGAATAGTTTGGAACGACGACCTCGATCTTTCTTGCGACGAGCTTTGGGAAAACGGTGTCAGTGTTGAGACCCCTTTCGATGGACTTATGGCTTTCAGTGATGCGACTGCTCTTTGGTCATTGAATGAGAGCACTTTGCGAAAGGCTATAAGTTATGGTAAACTTGTTGAAGGAGTAGATGTCTGCAAGTTCGGAAAACAGTGGGTCGTTTCTCAAAAAGCCATGCTGAGGGAGTATGGCGAACCGACAGCGTAATTTTACAATATTTAAAACCGTATGAGAGTTTTTCCCATACGGTTTTTTGTTTTATTATGCTTTTTTGTAGAAGATTATTTTTGAGCCGTGTTTTTCTGCGATGGTGACGTGGAAACCGTTTGCAATGAGGTCTGAGCCGTTGAGAGCTGTTTTGGTTTGGGTGTCTGCGTCGGTGAATATGTAAACGGCGTTTTCGTCGATGCCTCCGAGAGTGAAGCTTGCGGTCTCGTAGGGGGAGTTGTCGCGGCGGAATGCGAGGATTATGCCGTCGCCCTGTTCGGGTCTGTCAAACTGCCGGGCGCTCCAGATGTCGGTTCTGTCGCTGACCTGGGTGAGGGGGTAGAAGTCCTCGGACATATAGGGGCGAACCGTCAGGTACTCGTTGAGAATTTCTCTGAGCCATTCAATCTTTTCGGGATCGTCGCCGAAGTTTTCTCTTTCGCTGAATGCGTAACCGTAGTTCAGCGCTGTGCTGTAAGCACTTCTGACTCTGTATGTGTCGTAGATCCTGCCTGTTCCCGAACCTGAATAGGGCATCCAGTTATTGAATGAAAGGTTGTGGCACTGTACGCCTTCGGGTATGTGGTTTGCGGGACACTGGTAGTCGCTTCTCCAGAGGGGAATCGATCTGCGGAGAGTCTCTATGTCGATCCTTCTGCCGCCGCTTGCGCAGTTGTCTATGAGCAGGTGGGGGAATTTTTCAAGAAGTGCGTCCCAGAGTTTGTATAATCCGTTGACGTATTTGATCTCGTTGATGCCTTTTCTGTCGTCATCTTCGCCGATCTTCCAATAATCTAAGGGGTTGAAGTTGAAGTCCACGCGGAAACAGTCGATTCCGATATCTTCGATCATTCCGCTGACGGTGTCGAAGCAATACTGCCATGCGTCGGGGTTTCCGAGGTTTAAAAGCAGGTTTTCTTCGTCTTCCCAGTCGGGGAAAATGAAGTATTCGGGGTGTTCTTTTGCAATAGGTGTTGATCTTCTTACTCTTTCACATTCAAACCAAAGGAGGAATTTTTTGCCTGCGTCATGGATTGCTTTCGATACATCTTTCAGCCCATTGGGATGAATTATGGGGCTTACTCTCCAGTCGCCTGTGTGTTCGGGCCAGTCGCCTTCAAATTCATCGGGGGTAGGAGCTGTTTGTCCGCCGTACCAGCCTGCGTCCATCCAGATGTAGTCGTAGGGAATGTTGTTTTTGTTGAGAGTGTCGATTCGTTCAAGAACGGTCTTTGAAGTCATTCCGCCCCAAACAGATGCACAAAGAGGTCCGTATTTGTCTCTGCCTTCTTTGCCGATGAGGGAGAAATTCTCTTTTACAAGTTTACGCCATTTGTTTTGGCTTTCGGTAACAGTTCCTTCATAAGGCATGATAACGATTGAAGAGGTTCTGATCTTTTCACCGGGAAGAAGTCTGAAATTTGTGTTTTCGATTTTTGTTTTTACGGAAACATTGTTCGTGTAACGTTTAATTGAGCAGTTCCACTGACCTGACCAACCGATTGCAAGAATGTAGCCTTTGCCGTCTTTGTGGATGTTGAAGAAAGGTGCATTTCCTTGGCTTGATCTGCCGCCGCTTGAGGAGAATCTCTTTTCTGCCGTTACGGGGAGATGTCCTTCGTAGTGGTTGTCCTTTTTTCTGTCGGGGAATGATGTGAATTCTTCAAAGCTCCAGTCAGAACCTTTGGGAGCATAAACTGCGGTGATGTCTTCGAATTCGGGCTGGAAAGATCTGTATTGTGCAGGTGCTTCATATGGCATGGGGAGGATCACGTTACAGTCACGGATATTGGAGAATATTTTGGAGGGTTCGTCTGTGGGGTTTTCAAGCCAGTTTACCCATTCGTAAGCGTCTCCGTGCTTTGTGAGGATATTCGTGACTTTTATGCCGTCTTCAAAGGTGTACACAGTGGTTACGGTGTTGTCTTTTTCTTCTTTTTCAACGGTCTTTTTAACTCTCATGAAGCGGTCGCCGTCATAAACGAGGTCGAAACCGAGCTGTTTTTCATAGAAAGAGCCTTCACCGTTGTGGAAACCGTACCATGCGTTGAAGATTCTCTCTTCAAAGGAGGTGTAATTTCCGTAAAAATCAATACCGTCGTGGTCTCTGCCGATGATAGGTCGTTCAAGAATTACTTTATATTCGCCGTTTTCAAAACGGAAGCCTGTGGTCTTGTCACCGTACCAGAGGTTGTCTTCTGTGGGCAGGTGGTCGATTACATCCTGGAGTTTGTCTTTGTTGCTGCCTGCGTGGCCGCCGTAATAGGAGTTGGGGAGCATTGCGTAGTCAGCGTCTATCCAATCGTAAAGGGTCGTGAGGAAGTTGAAGCAATGGTGCGCGATCTGAACGACATCGGATTTGAACATCTCACGTGTTGAGATCTTTGTCATAAGGGCTTCACATTCAACATTTGTGTCTCCGAGCCACATTACCGATTTTCCGTTTACTGTCATTTTGATGATGGGGGAGGTACAGTTAAAATCCAGGAAGCTGTAAGTTACGGGTTCTTCCGCTGTAACAGCGTCCTGCTGTGTGTAGAAAACTTCAAATTCGGCGTTTCCGAGGGTAAATTTCTCACCTGTCTGAAGTTTGAGCTGTTTGACATCGGGACAAAATTCTCTGAGAGCTTCTTTCAAAACAAAAGTTTCGTGGTTGCCTCTGCGGACATGGGCGGAAGGAAAGTTGAACATGACTCTTTCAATGTTGAATTTACCCGGATATGTACGGAGAAGTCTGATGCAGGCGGACATATGGTCGTTGTGTGCATGGGTGAAGTACCATGCGGAAATTCTTATCTGTTCGTCCTCTTTTGCGCCTGTTATCTGATGAATGAAATCGTACATGCCCTGAACGGCTTCAACTGAACATTGGAAAAGGTCTCCGCCGTCGATCATGAAAAGACTGTTATCTGCAAGCTTTACGATGTAAAACATACCGCAGTTTGTTTCTGTTTCGGAGTGGCCGTTTGTGGGGTGATACCAAAGACCGTACTGGTATATCTCACAGTTGTCACCGCCGCATTTGTATGTGAATTCGGGAACGGTAACGCCTGCTCTGTCCTCGGTGATGCGGACTTCGCCCACAAGGAGGGAAATGTAAACATAGAGGATAACATCGCCTTTTTTCAGCTGTTTTGCGCTGACGGAATCATTTTTATTTTCAAAAACGATCTTAAAACCGTTTGCGAGCAGCTTTTCGATGTAAGCGTCAAATTCCGCTTCGTTTGTTTCTGTGATGAGCTGCATTGGGCAGTCTTCGGGGGTAAAATCTTTTTCGTCGTCGGTTATCATGTTTCCTGCGTTGTAAAGATTTGCAGCGGGTTTGCCGCCGTCATATGCGGGAATAAAGGGGGAAAATGTGAGGGACATAAGTTTATTCTCCTTTTTTAGGTATTAGGTTTCAGGTATTAGGTTTCAGGTATTAGGTTTTAGGTGTTAGGTATTTCTTCTTCTCTGAAGAGTTTTATCATGGGGTCGCGGGAGCGCAGGAGTTTTGTGAAGGCGTTTTTTGCAAGTTCTTTATCAACATTTGCGTTGCAGAAAACGTAGCCTTTCCATTTTTCCGCAGAGAATGAGGACAACCATTTATTGATATATGCGATATCGGCGGCAGAGCGTATTTTGCCGTCCTTGTTTACGAGCAAGAAGGAGCAGGTGTTTCCAAAGGGTTTGGGGAAACAGATGTGAAGGTCGTAGAGGGAGAAATCTGCTTTTTTGCCGTTGGCTTCGTATTCAGCTTTCAGCAGTTCGAAATATTCTTCTCTGACTTCCTTTGCTCTTTCTGTGTTTTTTGTGCCGAAAAACTCAGCAAGATCGGAGAGTTCTTTTTCATAAAGCATTTCTTCGGAGCGTTCCGCGAAAAGTTTTTTCATCTGAGCAAGAATTTTTGCAGGGTCTTCTTCAGAAACCGCATCTGCACAGAGGTCTTCAAGTCTGTCGGTAATGTCGATGTACCCCGATTCTTTCAGCTTTTCAAGGTCTGTTTCAAAAATTCGCTTGGGAAGACGGCGGTTTTTGATCCTGCCCATGAGCATTCCCAGAGTAAGAGACGGGTCTTTGTCGGGATAGGGGAAAATGCTGTTATTTTCAGGTTTTTCCATGTATGTGTCGGTGCAGTAGAGGAAGTCGCATGGGTGAGTCAGTCTGCCTGAACGGACAAGTCCTCGGATAATATCCCTGATAACGCTTTCCGTCGCCAGAACCTTTTGGTGGCGGTACATGTAAACATAGAGTATGTATCTGTTGAAAAGAAGTTCTTCGATTATCGTCAATGCATCTGCGCCTACTGCAAGCCTGAAATTATCACCGTTTTCGTCTGAATCTCTGCAGATAATGAGTTTCAGAAGGAATCTGTCAATGCCATAAGTCATTGCAAGTCCTGCGGTGTAGCTGTCTCTCTGTGTGTAGTCCAGCTTATCGGCATCAAATTCGCCGTTGATTATCGAGGTCATATATGTCAGAGTCTCGCCGTATGTTCCTTTGAGGGGAACTCCGATGACCATTCTTGCACAGTCACGGAGCAGTTTTCTGCATTTTTCTTCCGTACCCTTGTTAGGGTAGTCGATATGAGTATGGAAGAATTTCACGAATGCATCGGAGGTGATTATCAGATAGGAAAACAGTTCATGTGGTGCAGGCTTTTTCGGAGCGTTCTCCTCGCCCATGATATGGTCGATCATTATGGGAAACTGTGACATATCGCCGTAGACCGTTTCCGAAAGGTGGGAGTAGAAGCAATGACCAACATCGTGGAGCAATGCCGCAAGACGGATCATATTCACATCGGAATCTGTGACGGTGATCTCTTCGTTGTCTGCGTATCTTTCACGGAGACGGGAGATCATTCTGCCTGCGATGGCTGTAGTTCCCAGAGAGTGTTCAAAACGGGAGTGGCGGGCTGCCGTGTAGGTAAGGTCTGCCATGCCAAGCTGATGAACATCACGGAGACGCTGGAGCAGGGGGGAGTCGATGAGCTTTATCTCCCAGCTTTTATAGAGAACGGAACCCCATATCGGGTCGTGGATAACTTTTTCGCCTGACGGCGGAACGACATATCCCGTGAGAGTTCGCTCAACAAAGCTGTTTATTCGGTTTTTGAAATCTCTTATGATTTCGTGTTTTTCCATAGAGTTTTACCTCCTTTATTCTGTTTATTCAAACATATTTGCGGGGACCATTATGTATTCGTTTATAGTTCTGGGGCTGTTGTAGTAGCCAATGTAGAAGAAATTGTTGTGAATGAAAACATTTTCGTTTTCGCTTTCATCTTTGCATGGGTCGCCGTGGATCTCTCCGTGGCTGATAAAGTTTCCTTCGAGGTCATGTATAAGCAAGTGATTCTGTCCGCTGTGATCTGCGGCGTCTTTTTCACCCCAACGGGAGTCGTAAATATAAGTTCCGTCGCTGTAAAGTCCCTGGTCTGTATCTTTTGAGTATCCGCAGGTGAAATTTTTGATAAGGTTGAAGTCGCTGTCGCAGATATTGTAATCGTAGCAGTTCTGAATAACAAATTTTTCTTGTTCCGGCAGATATTGGATACCGCCGCAGCTGTAAGGCAAAGTTTCCTGACCGAGATATTCAAGTGTTTCTGCGTCAACGTAAGAAATTGCAAACCAACCGTTTTCGGGGGTGCTTCCTGCAACCATAAGCTGATTCTTTTCGGGAATGTATGTCATGTCATTTGAGTGACCTGTGGGCATTGCTTCAGAAACATCAACCAGCTCCCATGTTTTAAGGTCGAATTTATAGATATTTGCAATATCGTCTTCGTAGAGTGCGTAATATGCGTATTTTCCGTCGGTGCATGCTCCCTGCATACCGTCTCTTCCGTCACCGTCAACGAGAAGGGCTGTTCCTGCAAACTGAGCATCATAACGGTCGTAAACAAAAGTCACTTTGTGTTCGGTGAAAAGGAACTGAACTTCTCCTGCTTCGGTAATGAGCTGTGCGGGCGTCATGGGTACGGAACCTTCATTTATGAGATTTCCGCTGTAGAGGTTCCTTGTTCCTGCGATTACGGAGTATATTTCATTTTTGAAGTTGCCGAGGAAATTGTCAAGGGCAAAATAGAGCCAATATTCATCGGGAGCGATTATCTGCGCGGAGTATTGTTCGTATATAAACTCGTAATTTTTACTGTAAGTTTCAATGGCTTTATCTACCCAAGTGATCATATCAGCTTCTTTTGCGCTCAGATGTACATCAAAAGAGGGGAGATTTGAACCGTCTTCTTTTACGGTGTCAATGTAAATGGGATACACGTTTTCACTGCTTCTGAAATTTGAAAACTCTTCAATTCCAACTGTTTTTCCTGTATATTCGCTGAGTTTTTCCGCAAAAGCTTTTGCCATTTCGGAAACGGCATAATTGGGCTCATCCACAAGCACAACGAGGTCTACGGAAGCTTCTCCTTTAAGCTCTATCTTGACGGGAACGCCTTCAATACCACATCCAACAAGCGCTGTAAGTGTGAGGATAAATAAGCCAATAAACAATTTTTTCATTGTAATCTCCATTCCGCCGCCAAGCGGCGGCACAAATACTACATTAAATTCAAATGGGTTTGTTTACAAACAAAAATGGGATTGGGTCCCATTTTTAATTTGAATTTGAGCGTGAAACAGAGATACAAAAAAGTTTTATTAATCTATCTTTCACGCTAATACCTCAATTCTGAACTCTTCATTCTGCATTTTGCACTTTTATGAGTCCGTATTTTCCGCCGATCTTATAGACTGCATAACCGTTTTCAAAAGATGTTATGCCGTCAAATGTCGGGGCGATAACTGTGTTTCCGTTAATGTCAATTACTGCCCATTTACCACCGTTTGCGGGCTGGACAGCCGCATAGCCTTCGGAGAAATCCTTTGCGTCAAAATATTGGGGTGCTATGACTTCATTTCCTTCGAGGTCAATATATCCGAATTTGGCTGTGAGAAGTTCGAGTTTTCCTACTCTTGCTCTGCCGTCCTTTGCGGAATAAGCATATTTATAAGCGATCTCTGTCAGCTCATTGCCGTTTTTATCAATAAATCCGTAGTTGAAGTCTTTTTTTACAACTGCGATACCTTCGGAGAAGGATTCCGCATCATCATACTGTGCTTCGATAACAGGTTCGCCTTTTGTGTTCATGTAGCCCCATTTTATACTTTCAGCATAGGGTGCAAGACCTTCGGAGAATTTCTTTGCGTCGTCGATGATGTAGTCAATTATGATGTTTCCGTCTGTGTCAACGAAAGCACTTTCGTAAGTCATGAAAACTTCCGCAAGACCTTCGGAGAATTCTTCCGCACCGAACCATTGGAAATCACCGAGAATGCTTCCGTCCGCTTTTACGAAAGCGAATTTATGACCTGTAGCCACAAGCTCTCCACCCTGAACGAGGGCAAGACCGTTTTTGAAGCTTTTTGCGTATTTGAACTGAGGTTCAATGACAGTTTCGCCTTTTGCGTTGATGTAACCGTAGTAATTGTAAAGTTCTGCAGACTGAACAGCCGCAAGACCTTCGGAAAAGCCCCAAGTTGATTGATAAACTGGTTCGATCACAACATCGCCGTTTGTGTTGATGTAACCCCAGAGACCGTCTATCTGAACAGCTGCAAGACCTTCGGAGAAGTTCCAGACGGATTCAAAGCGAGGTTCGATGGCAATATCGCCGTTTTCGTCAACATAGCCCCAAAGACCGTCCTTTTTAACAGCGGCAAAGCCTTCGGAGAAATTTTTCGCGTCTTCCCAGACAGCTTCTCCCACGGGGGAAAAGTGTTCGTTACCCTCAAATGTGGCAGAGCCGCAGGCGCAAAGGGTTAAGATCATAATAAAAATAATCGGAATAAATTTCAGTTTCATGGTAATTTCCATCCTTTTAGGTATTAGGTTTTAGGTTTTAGGTTTTAGGTTTTAGGTGTTAGGTTTTAGGTGTTAGGTGTTAGGTTCGATTCCTGACGCTAAGCCCTGTGGCCTATGTCCTTGTTTTATTCTGCCCACCAGGTTGCGGGGAGCAGAACGAAGCGGTAGACTGTTCCGAGCTCAAGGTTTCCGTATTTTATGTGGTGGAAACAGATATAAAAGACTGTTTCGTCTTTGAAGATGTTTTCAGGTTCAAGCTCTTCGTCGTAACCTGTGAGTTCTGCGGCGAATTGGAATTTCATTGTGTCGAGGTCGTAGATCAATGCGTGGTCGTAAAGTCTTCCGTCGCCTTCAACATCCCATCTGATGTCGTAAAGATATTTTTCATCTGTACAGCATCCCTGAGGTGTTCCGCGAGTGTCTTCACTGCGTTGTTCGCTGAGTACGTTAAGGTCTTTGTCAAGAACATAAACATAATCGGCTTTAAGGATATAATATTTTTCTCTGTCTGTCCGATATTCAAAACGGCTTGCCCATACAGGAAGAAGCGTATCGAGAGTTTCTTTCATAGTTTCTGCATCGACATAAGTTACGCCTTGAGAGTTGTTTTCCTCGTCTTCGCAATGGCATATCATAAGCGTATCGGATTCGGGAAGATATGTGATGTCGTTGGAATGGCGTGAATGTACAGGTTCGGAAACATAGTCAAGTTCCCAGGTATTGAGGTTGTATCGGAAAATTCTTGAATAAGCGTCATTTCTTCCGCAGTAATAAGCGAATTCTCCGTCAGTACCGCCGCCCTGCATTGCGTCTACGTAGGGCATATATTCATAAGGTAATATTGCTACGGGTTCAGCTGCGTGGAGATAAGCATTGCCTGTTTCGATCGCCTTGTTTGGGTCTTTGAAAATGTGTTCGTCGGGTGTCACGTACTTATATCCGTTTTCCAGAACGTAAGTTTCGGAGCTTCTGACCTCGTTGAGGAAGTCTTCAATGGCACAGTAGAGTGTATATTCATCAGAACCTTTTATATGCAGGTTTGAATTCTCGACTTCCACGGAATAAGCATTTCTGTAGCCGCAGAATTTTTCCCAATCCTCTTCCGATTCGAGAATGAAGGGCAACAGTCCGCCGTTTTGCGCTTTGATCTCGTCAAGAAATGCATCAATATCCTCTTCATATGGTTCGCCGATGAAAATTTTGGGAACTGTGGAAGACGTAACATTTGTTGCGACTACTTCAGCGCCTGTAATGGTTGAAAGTCTTTCCGCTAAAACTTCAGCGTACTGTTTTATGAGGTCGTTGCAGTTTTCAGGATATATAACAGCGGCATTTGACGCAGCGCCTTCGCCTTTGAGTATAATATTTTCAGATTTTCCTGCAGCACCCGAAATGGCTGTGAGGATAAAAGTAAGTGCTAACAAGATGATGAAAGTTTTTTTCATAGTGATTTCCGTCCTTTTAGGTATTAGGTTCTAGGTATTAGGTGTTAGGTTTTAGGTTTTGGTGTTGTGACACATTTCACTTACTGATGTGCGGAAAGTGTACATAAGAGGAGGGTTTTAGGAAATCTAATACCTATTACCTAATACCTGACACCTGATTATTCCGCGTCTTTGAAAATATTTCTGAGTGTTCCGACGTTTTCAATTTCAATTTCAATAACGTCGCCGCGGTGGAGTGCTGAAACGCCGACAGGTGTGCCTGTTGTGATGAGGTCTCCTTTTTTCAGGGGAATATATTCGGAGATCATGCTGATAAGTTTTGCAGGGGGGAAGATCATATCAGCGGTAGTACCGTTCTGAACGATCTTTCCGTTTATTCTTGTCTGAATTTTAAGATTGCCGTAGTCGATGTCTGTGACGATGCAGGGACCGACGGGACAGAATGTGGGCAGATTTTTACCTCTGATCCACTGACCGTCTGCTCTCTGGAGATCTCTTGCTGTTACATCGTTGAGGCATGTTGCACCGAAAATGCAGTCAAGAGCCTCTTCTTCGGGGACATTGTCGCAGTCTTTTGAGATAAGAAGTGCCATTTCGCCCTCGTAGTGAACTTCCTTTGTGCCTTTATGACCGATTATAGCGTCGTGCTGACCGATCATATTCTGGGGCATCTTCATGAAAAGTGTGGGATATGTGGGAACGGGTCTGTCGCCGAATTCCTTGATATGGTCGTAGTAGTTGAGACCTACAGCGAGGATCTTGCCCGGAACTGCGGGGGGGAGAAGTCTGAAATTTTCCGCAGGAACTGTTACGCCTGTTTTTTCAACGGAATCCATATAGTTCTCGTAAAGAAGTTCTGCGTCACCGTTTTCTGTGAGAATTCCGTAAAAAGCTCCGTCTTCGGAAATGAGGTCCTTTTCCGCAAGAGCTCCCATACAAAGTTTTTTGTATTCACCTTCAGGCGCAAATCTGATAAATTTCATAATTATTTTCCTTTCAAATCAAAAACTGTGTTTTGGATATCTTTTCTACATTATTATAGCACATTATTATTGTAATTTCAAGTAAAATTTCGTAAGAACATATTTGGTGCGAAAATTTTCAAAAAATAAAGTATTGACCTTTTTCAATTTTAATGGTATTATATAAGGTGAGATTTTGTTTCTATCTTTTGGAAGCAAAAAATAAGCTTGAAAATGGGGTGAAGGGAAGTGCTTTTCCGTAAAAAAGTCTTTCGTCATTATAAAACCGTTCGCAGACCCGAACCGACAAGGTATATGGTCTTCGGATTTCTGGCGATAATTTTGTTTGGCGGAATTCTTCTGTCATTGCCCGTGTCTTCAAATGAGGGCACATATACGCCTTTCCTTAAAGCGCTTTTCACTTCCACTTCGGCAACCTGCGTCACGGGGCTTGTAGTTTATGATACTTATACTCATTGGAGCATCTTCGGGCGTACGGTCATCATTTGTCTTATTCAGATAGGCGGTCTGGGTTTTATGACTTTTGCAGGTCTGATCTCGCTGCTGATGCGCAAAGGGACAGGCTTGAAAGAGCGTATGCTCATGGCGCAGTCCCTGAATCTGTTTGATGTGAACGATGTGCTTCGCATGATAAAAACTATCCTTGTGGGGACTTTTTCCATTGAAGGCGCGGCGGCTGTGGTGTTGTCTGTGAGGTTTATTCCCGAATACGGACTGCTTGGAGGCATTGGCAGAGGTGTATTTATTGCGATCTCCGCTTTTTGTAATGCGGGTTTTGACCTGATGGGTGATGCGGTTCCTTTTTCATCTCTGACAAATTACAGCGGAGATATGGTTGTTAACCTTACCGTTATGGCTCTGGTATTTATCGGTGGTCTCGGATTCTTTGTCTGGGCTGAAATTGCCGAAGCGAGAAGCTTTAAAAAATTGTCCGTTTTTTCTAAGATAGTTCTTGTTACCACTTTTTCCCTGCTTTTTATCGGTGCGATATGTTTCTTTATTTTTGAGTACAATAATCCCGAAACCATGGGGGATATGAATTTCCGTGACCGTGTCCTGGCGTCGTTTTTCCAATCCATGACAGCGAGAACTGCGGGTTTCAATACCATTGATCTTGGCGCAATGTCCGATATTTCCATGGTGATAATGTGTATGCTCATGTTTGTGGGCGGTTCTTCAGGTTCGACTGCCGGTGGCGTTAAGGTCGGAACTTTTGCTGTGGCAGTTCTTGCGATCATTTCCGTACTTAAAGGCGAAAGTCAGGTACATGTTATGAACAGACGTTTTTCAAGAGATACGGTAATGCAGTCTTTCGCACTTGTTTCCGTCTCATTTGCGGTGATAATCGTCGGAACTCTTGCAATTTCAGCCGCAGACGGTATTCCGTTCCTTGACAGTCTTTTTGAAATCACTTCCGCATTCTGTACCGTCGGGGTTACAGTCGGGATAACTCCAACTCTTTCTCCTTTTTCCCTTTGCCTGCTGATGCTCCTTATGTTCCTCGGCAGAGTGGGGCTTATGACTGCCACTTATGCGCTTTTCCTGCGCAGAACAGAAGTTTCAAACAAGCTGCAATACCCCGAAGTTAAAATGCTTATTGGTTAAGAAAGGATATATTCATATGAAATCATTTGCTGTTATAGGTTTAGGCAGATTCGGCAACAGCCTTGCCAAAAGACTTTCTTCTCTCGGCAACGAAGTCCTCGCCATCGACAATGATATGGAAAACATTCAGGGGATCGCCGATTTTGTAACTCAGGCGGTTGCCGCAGATGCTCTCGATGAGAGTTCTCTGAGGTCTCTTGGAATCACTGAATTTGACTGTGTTCTCGTAACCATTTCCGAAAATGTTGAAGCGAGCATTCTAATCACATCAATGCTCAAGGAGTTGGGTGTAAAATACGTGGTCAGCAAAGCTGTTACAGATCTACACGCAAAGGTCCTCAGACAGGTCGGCGCAGATAAAGTTGTTTTCCCCGACAAAGATATGGCTGAAAAGCTTGCTCAGAACCTTACTGCGTCAAGTATTCTGGATTATATCGACCTTTCCGACAAATACTCGATCGTGGAAGTTGAAACCCCTAAGTCGTGGTACGGTAAGTCCCTCAAACAGCTCAATATCCGTGCCGTTTACGGTGTGAATATCGTAGCTCTCAAAAACAGATATTCCGATGAGATCAATGTAACTCCTCATCCCGATTATACATTTGCAGAAAACGATATTCTTGTTGTTATCGGCTCTAATAGCGATATAAATAAATTGGTAAAATGATGAAATTCAATATTACAAGCAGAAAAAATCCCATTGTGGGACAAGTGAACGATATTCGTTCCAAACCCTCGGAAGAAGCATTTCTTCTCCAGGGCGAAAAATTCATATATGACATAGATCCATCTGACATAAAAATGCTTTTTGTCACCGATGAGCTGAAGCACGAAGCTCTTATTGCGAAGCTTTCCGATACTGCAAAGCTTTTTGTCGTTACTCCCGAAGTTATGGAAAAGCTTTCGGGAACGGTATCCGCTTCAACCCTCCTTGCGGTGGTCCGCAAAACAAGACCGCCCATGCCGAGAAAGCTGATACTTCTTGACTGTGTGCAGGACCCCGGAAATGTGGGAACGGTCGTCAGGACGGCAAAGGCTTTCGGTTTCGGTGTCATTTGCGGCGGTGGGGCAGACCCTTTTTCTGAAAAATCAGTCAGAAGTTCCGCAGGTGCGTGCCTTACGACATATGTCCGCAAAGTTCCAATGATCGAAACTGTTGAAGCTTTGAAAAAACAGGGTTATAAGATCTACGGCACAGCCCTTGACCAATATTCCTGTGAACTTGAAGCGGCTGCGGCAGATTTCGGAGAAAGGGTGGCGTTTATCATCGGAAGCGAGGGTAAGGGTATGTCCCCGAAACTCTATTCCATGTGCGACAAGACTTTATATATTCCCATTGAAGGCGTTGAGTCTCTCAATGCGGCAGTTGCGGCAGGTATAATCATGTACCGTGCTTCTTTGAAATAATGAAAGACAACAGATTTTTAATGCTTCGTCTTGTGACGAATGCTCCTCAATGTGCTAAAAGAGTTTACCGTGCGCTGAAAATTTTCGACGATGCGGAAGATATCTTCAATGCCGACAGAAAATTTTTTCTCGATTCGGGCTTTAAAGAAGATCAGATAGATTCATTCTTTTCGAAAAATACCGCAGATGCGGAAAAATATCTTGAATACTGCGAGAAAAACAGCATAAAAATAATTACATATTACGATGAGGCTTATCCCTCTCAGCTTCGTGAGATAGAAGAACCTCCTGCGATACTTTTTGTGAAGGGCGAATTGCCTCCCATGAGGAGCTGTCCTACTCTTGGTATTGTGGGTACTCGTGAATGTTCCCCTTACGGTGGAAAATTTGCGGCGGCACTTGCTTATGAGTTGGCTCAGACCGGTTTTATAATCGTCAGCGGTATGGCGAGAGGTATTGATACATACGCCCACAAAGGAGCTCTTCTTGCGGGCGGTCAGACTGTGGCTGTTCTTCCAAGCGGTGTGGATATTGCGACTCCTTCAAGCAATGCCGAGCTTTATGCGCGTATTTGCGACAGTGGAGCGGTGATTTCCGAATATCTGCCAAAAACTCAGTGCAGACCTTATAATTTCCACCTGCGGAACCGTGTCATAAGCGGTCTTTCTCAGGGTATTTCCGTTGTGGAAACGGGTCTGAAAGGCGGCTCAATGATAACCGTCCGTCACGCTTTAGAGCAGGGCAAAATGATATTTGCCGTACCCGGAAGTCCGAGCAGTAAGACAAGTGAGGGTACAAATCATCTTCTCCGTGACGGTGCAACGCTTTGTACGGGAAGCGAGGATGTTATTTCCGAATATGAGATATTTTTCGGACAGAAATTTGAGCGTCCCAAGCGTTCTGCGAAAATTTCCGAAACGGTTCATGTTCCCGAACCTCAAAAAACTAAAGAGCCTGCACCGAAAAAGGCAAGATCTGCTCCCGTAAAAGCTTCGGAAGAGAAAAAGCCCGAATCTGTGGCTTCTCCCATTCCAAAACCGATACTTTACTGTGCTTTGAGTGAAAAAGAGGAACTTGTCATCAATGCGCTAAAGGACGGACCTCTTTCCGTTGATGCGGTTTGTGACATTACGGGGATAATCTTTCCCCAGGTGGTGTCCATTCTCAACGGCTTCGAGATGAACGGCTACGTGGAGTCTCTCCCCGGCGGCAGTTACAGATTGAGGTCTTAGGTTTTAGATTTTAGGTTATAGGTTTTAGGTTATAGGTTTTAGATAATAGATATATACTACCACCTAATACCTAACCCCTAATACCTAACACCTAATACCTAACACCTAATACCTACCACCTAACACCTAAAAAAGAAATTATTCCAAAACATCCTGAAAGGTAGAATATAATGGCAAATACTAAAAAGACTACAGCAGAAGAAATTGAAATGGAAGACGCAGTGAAAACTGCAAAGAAAACCTCTTCAAGATCAACTTCAAAAACAACAAAAAAGGCTTCTGCCACAAAGAAAAAAGCTCCCGCATACGAGAATCTTCTCATCGTGGAGTCTCCTGCAAAAGCTAAGACAATAAAGAAATATTTAGGCAGTAAATACGAAGTTCTGTCCTCAAAGGGACATATCCGTGACCTGCCTGCGTCCCGTATCGGCGTTGATATTGAAAACGGTTTCACTCCCGAATACATCGTTCCCCGTAAAGACGGTAAAGCCGCTGTTATCAAGGAACTCAAAGCAGCAGCAAAGGACAGCAAAAGAGTTCTTCTCGCAACTGACCCTGACCGTGAAGGTGAAGCTATTGCGTGGCATCTTGCGCAGGTTCTCGGTCTCGATCCCGAAAGCAAAGTAAGAGTTTCCTTTAACTCTGTTACAAAAAACGCTGTTAAAGAGGGTGTTTCCGATCCTCGTACAGTTAATATGAATATCGTCAATGCACAGCAGTCTCGCCGTGTGCTTGACAGACTTGTGGGCTATAAATTAAGCCCGTTCCTTTGGAAAAAGGTTAAAACAGGTCTTTCCGCAGGCAGAGTTCAGTCTGTCGTTACAAAAATGGTCGTTGACAAGGAGCGTGAGATCCAGGCATTCGTTCCCGTGGAATACTGGCTCCTCGATGTTTCGTTCAATACAGCCAAAAAGACATGGGTCGCAAACTTCTTCGGCGATAAAAACGGAAAGATTGCAATAAATGACGGCGAAACCGCAGATAAAATAAAGGCTCAGCTTGAAAATTCCGTATTTACGGTTGACAGCATAAAACGTCAGGAAAAGGCGAAAGCTCCGAAGCCTCCATTTACCACATCTTCACTCCAACAGGATGCTTCTTCAAGGATCAATATGCGTCCGCAGAAGTCAATGAGCGTGGCTCAGCAGCTTTATGAAGGTGTTGAAGTCAAGGGCAGAGGCCCTGTCGGTCTTATCACTTACATGAGAACGGACTCTCTCCGAATCTCCGAAGATGCACAGGCTGCTGCGGCTGAATACATCAAAAAAACTTACGGTGAGGAGTATTACCCCAAAACTCCGAGAATTTATAAGACAAAGAGCAATGCCCAGGATGCGCACGAAGCTATCCGTCCCACAGACCTGACACTTCCTCCCGAAAAAATAAAAGACAGCCTTACCACGGAACAGTACAAACTTTATAAGCTTATTTGGGACAGATTTACTGCAAGCCAGATGTCGTCAGCAATTTACAATACCGTCAGCGTTGAAGTAAATGCCGTAAATTCCGCTGAAAAGACAGAGTATATCCTCAAGGCTTCCGACTCCAAGATGGTCTTCAACGGTTTTACAGTTCTTTACAATTACACCGAAGAGGGCGAAGAGTCCCAGAAAAAATTGCCTGAACTCAATGAGGGCGAAGCTCTGAATTTCAAGGAAGTTATTTCCGAGCAGAAATTTACTCAGCCCCCGTCAAGATATACGGAAGCGTCCCTTATCAAGGCGATGGAAGAAAACGGTATCGGCAGACCTTCCACATATGCGACGACTGTTGCAACTATTCTCGGCAGACGCTATACGGAAAAAGAGGGAAAAGCTCTCAAACCCACGGCTCTCGGTTTTATTACGACTGAGCTTATGGAAGAGAACTTCAAAAACATTGTAGACGTGACTTTTACCGCAGATATGGAGAAAAATCTCGATAAGGTCGAAGAGGGCGAAACTTCCTACATCGACGTTATGAACGATTTCTATAAGGATTTCTCCGTTGAGCTTTCCGAGGCGGAAAAGAAACTTGACGGCGTAAAGATCGAAGTTCCCAACGAGGAAAGTGACGTCGTCTGTGAGCTTTGCGGCAGTAAAATGGTATACAAAGTCAGCAGATTCGGTAGATTTTTGGCATGTCCCAACTATCCCACATGTAAAAATACAAAAGCTATCGTTGTTGAATCCGAGGGTAACTGCCCCAAATGCGGCAGCAAAATGACCGTCAGACGCTCAAAGAACGGTAAGACTTATTACGCCTGCGAAAAGGGCAAGGACTGCGGTTTCATGACCTGGGATCTTCCCACTAAGGAAAATTGCCCTGTTTGCGGTTCCACGCTCTTCAAGAAATTCGGTAAACTCATTTGCGAAAAAGAAGGCTGTACTTTCGAGGGCAAACCTGCAGGTAAAAATGACTGATATGGATATTTTCAATAAAAAAACACCCGTCGTTCTTGTGACGGGGGCTTCGGGAGGCATCGGTTCTGCGGTCGCAAGACTTTTCGCCTCAAGGGGTTATAATACGGCAATACATTATAATTCAAATGAAACTACCGCAAGGGAAGTCTGTGACGGACTTGTTTCCGAGGGGTATTCTGCGGAGATATTTCGGGCTGATCTTACTTCTTCCGAAGATGTTAAAAAAATGATTTCCGAGGTCGAAGCAAAATTCGGTACGGTAGACGTTCTTGTAAATAATGCCGGTATCTCTCTTATCAGGCTTTTCGATGAAACCACCGATGAAGAGTGGGACAATATCATGAATGTAAACCTGAAATCTGCCTTTCTCTGTGCAAAAGCAGTTATCGGTGGCATGATACACAACAAAAAAGGTAAAATTATAAATATTTCTTCGATCTGGGGCGTAAAAGGGGCTTCCTGTGAGGTCGCTTACAGTGCTTCAAAGGCAGGACTTATCGGTTTTACCAAAGCTCTTGCTCAGGAGCTTGCACCGTCGAATATCCAGGTCAACTGCATAGCTCCCGGTGCCATTGCCACGGAAATGAATTCTCATCTCAGCGCTTCCGACGTTTCCGCTCTTTGCGAAGAGATCCCCGCAGGTCGTTTCGGCGCACCCATAGAGGTTGCGGAAGCGGTTTGGTTTTTGGCAAATTCAAGCTACGTCACGGGACAAGTTCTCGGCGTGGACGGAGGATGGGGATAAAATGCAGAATGCAGAATGCAAAATGCAAAATTATAAATAATGGAGGTCGTATTTGTATGAAGAAATTTTTAGCGGTAATGTTTTCGATTTTTGCGGCGGTTGCTCTTATGGGTGCGGCGGCTGATAAGCCCGAAAGCTTTGTTTTAAAAGGTGAAAACGGGCCGAGTATCGAATTTTCAGACAAGTCTCAGTCTGCGGCGGTGGAAATCGTTTATCCCGACGGTTCAAATTCTCTTGTTGTTGAATATGCGGAGGTCTTTGCTGAAAAATTATCCGAAGCGATCGGTTCGGAAGTTGCTGCGAACAGTGAATCCAGATCTTATTTGAAGTCTTCTTTGGTTTATAGGATATTTATCGGCGGTGAATATGACAACAGTCTTTATGTTGAATATCTTAACGAAAAATACGAAGGACTTTTGCCTTTCATTTTAGAATCAGAGGAAGAATGGGCTAAATTCTGCGGCACTGCAAACATGTTTTCAATGTGGGTGGACGAAGAAGGCCTTCACATAAATGCTTCTGATGAGTGGGTCCTCTATTGCGCTATTGGTGATTTCTTAAACGAAGTCAAAATTTCCGAAACTTATGTTTTGCCTGTAGGAACAAAAATTCTTCCCGGTGAAGACTATATTTTCCCCGACCCTACAGATCTTATCGGTAAGGGAATGAATCCGTATTTTGCTGTAATGGAAAGTGTTACGGAGTTGCCTTACGTTTTTGATTCAATAGATATGTTCGATTATTCCGAAGGTATGCAGGGTGGCGGTACCGACGGCGAATTTGCTTACATTGCAGGCGATGGCAGCGGTGATCTTTGTCGTATTTTTAAATATTCATTACCTGAATGGGAGTTAGTTGAGATTTCCGAACCTGTCGTTTTAAAGCATGCAAATGATATTTCATACATTGAAGAAACGGATCTTCTGACAGTTGCTCATTGCGTAGATGAAGACCAAGGTTTTTCGTATGTTGACCCGAATACGCTTGAAGTTGTCGGCGTCAGTGCTTTTCCCGTAAGCTGTTGGGGATTGGAATATGACGATGCCAAGGAAAGATTCGTTGTTGAGGCGGATTGGAAAAACTATATTTTTGATAAGGATCTCAATCTTATAGACGAGCTTAATTACGGGGATTCCGACGGCACGCCGCAGTCTTTGTATATTGAGGGTGACTACATTTTCGATGTCCGTTGGGATATGAATTCGTTGAGATATTCGGGAATTCCTTTCAAGGATTGTGATTTTCAAAATTACATAATGATTCACGACTACGAAAATGCATATGTTGAAAAAGCTCATATTCCTGTCGTTACAGGTGAACCGGAATACATATTCCGACATGGAAATATGTATTATATCGGATTCCTTCACAATGTGATCAATGGAGTTGAAAATCCCGTAGGAATAATTTATAGATTCCTTATGCTCCCAGAAGTATGGTGGGCGTAATTAGGTTATAGGTAATAGGTATTAGGTGTTAGGTATTATGTGGTAGTATATATCTATTATCTAAAACCTATAACCTAAAACCTAGAACCTAAAAATTAAAGGAAAGGTCGTATTTGTATGAAGAAATTTTTAGCGGTAATGTTTTCGATTTTTTCGGCGGTTTCTCTTATTGGTGCGGCGGCTGATAAGCCCGAAAGCTTTGTTCTGAAAGGTGAAAACGGGCCGAGTATCGAATTTTCAGGCAAGTCACAGTCTGCGGCAGTGGAAATCGTTTATCCCGACGGTTCAAATGCTCTTATTGTTGAATATGCGCAGACTTTTGCCGAACGGCTCTCCGAAACCATTGGTTCGGAAGTTACTGCCAGCAGCGAGTTTCAGTCATATCTGAAATCCTCCTGGGTCTACAGAATTTTCATCGGCGGTGAGTATGACAATCATCTTTATGTCGAATATCTTAACGAAAAATACGAAGGACTTTTGCCTTTTATTTTAGACACCGAGGAAGAATGGGCTAAATTCTGCGGCACTGCAAACATGTTTTCAATGTGGGTAGACGAAGAAGGTCTTCACATAAATGCTTCCGACGAATGGGCTCTTTATTGGGCTATCGACGATTTTCTGAAAGAGATCAGAATTTCCGAATCCTACGTTTTGGCTGTCGGTACAAAAATTCTTCCCTCCGAGGATTATGTTTTCCCCGACCCCACAGATCTTATCGGAAAGGGATTGAATCCTTATTTTGCTATTACGGAAAAGGTTGCTGAGCTTCCTGTTGTATGGTATGGCGTTAATCTGAGCGACTATAACGAAGGTCTTCAGGGCGGTTATACTGACGGTGAATACGGATATGTAGGTACAGACGGTCCGGGAGATATGGGCAGAATATTCAAATATTCTCTTCCTGACTGGGAGCTTGTGGAGGTTTCAGATCCTCTCCTTATCAAGCACTCAAATGCAATATCCTATATCAAGGATAAAAATCTTTTGACTGTTGCTCATTGTACCGACGGTGATGTTAGAGGCTTTGCTTATGTTGATCCCAATACGCTTGAGGTTGTCAGCTACGGCGAAACTCCCATTGATTGCTGGGGTCTTGAGTATGATAATGCAAACGAACGTTTCATTGTTGAAGTGAATTGGATACACTATATTTTTGATAAGGATTTTAATTATATCAAAGAGCTTCCTTACGGTGACATGGACGGAACGCCTCAGACACTTTTCGTTGACGGAAAATATATTTATGATGTGAGATATAATGTAAACTGGGATACGGGGCATTCAAGAAGTACCCCCGATCCTACATTCGGACAGAACTATATAACGATTCATGATTACGATAATGTGTATATCGAAAAGGCTCCGATCCCGAATCTCGTCGGAGAAGCAGAGCATATGTACCGTTACGGAAACAAATACTATATAGGATATATTGACGAGATCATCAACGGCAAACAGAATGACCTGGGAACTGTTTATGAAACTCTTATTCTCCCCGAAGTATGGTGGGAGTAATTAGATTATAGGTGATAGGTATTAGGTGTTAGGTGTTAGGTATTAGTATATATCTATTATCTAAAATCTATGAACCTAAACCTATGAACCTATAACCTAGAACCCAGAACCTAAAACCCAGAACCTAGAACCTAAAACCTAACACCTAAAACCTACCCCCTACCCCTGATCTAAAACCATTTTATAATACAAATATAATACGAGGTATAAATTTTGAAACACGTAAATGTTGTAGGCGCAGGTCTTGCAGGCTGCGAGGCTGCGTATCAGTTGGCGGAAAGAGGCGTAAAGGTAACTCTTTACGAAATGAAGCCTCAAAAACGAATTCCTGCCCACAGTACAGACGATTTTTGCGAGCTTTGTTGCTCAAATTCCTTCAGAGCGGAGGGCTTTTCCAATGCAATAGGACTTCTGAAAGAGGAGCTTCGTATGATGGGCTCTTACGTTATGCGTTGTGCGGATGAGACCCGTGTTCCCGCAGGCGGCGCTCTTGCGGTTGACAGAGAGAAATTCTCAAAAGCAGTTACCGAGGGTATTCGCTCCCACCCAAACATCGAAATAGTTGCAAAGGAAATCACTTCTCTTGATTTTGAAGATAATACAATTATCGCCAGCGGACCTCTTACTTCCGATGCTCTCGCTGAGAAGATCCGCAAATTTTTCGGTATGGAAGGTCTTCACTTTTTCGATGCCGCCGCACCTCTTATTGACGCTTCTTCTATTGATATGACCAAGGCTTACCTTGCAAACCGCTACGGAAAGGGAACTGCCGATTACATAAATTGCCCTATGTCCGAGGCTGAATACGATAGATTTTACGAGGCTCTCGTTTCCGCTGAAGAGGTAGCAATAAAGGATTTTGAAAACAATGTTTTTGAGGGCTGTATGCCCGTTGAAGTCATGGCAAAACGCGGCAAGGACACTCTTCTTTTCGGTCCGCTGAAACCTGTTGGACTTGAAGATCCCAAAACGGGGGAGACTCCCCACGCCGTGGTTCAGCTCCGTCAGGATAACGCCGCCGCTTCAATTTATAATATGGTTGGCTTCCAGACACATCTGACTTTCCCCGAACAGCGTCGTGTTTTCAAAATGATTCCCGGATTGGAAAATGCCGAATTTGTCCGCTACGGTGTAATGCACAGAAATACTTACATAGATTCCCCCGGAAAGCTTCTGCCCACTTACGAAACAAAGGCAAGGAAAGGTCTCTTTTTCGCAGGTCAGATGACAGGTGTTGAGGGCTATATCGAAAGCTGTTCTTCGGGATTCGTTGCGGCACTTAATGCCATTCCAGACCTTGAAAAACCCGTGATCTTTCCGAATACTACCGCAATAGGCGCACTTGCGTCCTATATTTCCAACCCATTGACCACGGATTTCCAGCCAATGAACGTAAATTTCGGTCTCTTCCCACCTGTTGACATACCCAAAGGTAAACGCCGCGTGAAAAAAGCCGACAGAAAGCTGCTCCACTCAGAAAGAGCCATAGAAACATTAAAAAGAGAATTCCCCGAACTTATTGTTAAAAGCATAGAATTCAAAGCATTTGAAGAAAATGAATAATCAATTTTAGATATTGACTTTATAATAAATTCTGCACCCTGCATTTTGTATTTTTTTAGTTTAATAAGGAGAAATAATTATGAAAATCATCGTAGACGGTATGGGTGGCGACAACGCCCCACTTGAAATCGTAAAAGCCTGCGTTCAGGCAGTTGAACAGCTTGACACAGACATCGTCATCGTGGGCAAGCAGGAAAAAATCGAAGAAGTTTTTGCCCAAGAAGGGCTTTCCAAAAACAGGATCGAGATCGTTGACGCTCAGGAAGAAATTCTTATGGACGACGAGCCTATTTCCGTCCGCCACAAGAAGGAATCCTCAATGGCTAAGGGGCTTTATCTGTTGAAAGACGGTGCAGGCGATGCTTTTGTCAGCGCAGGCAATTCGGGAGCACTTCTTGTTGGTTCCACACTTTTTGTCCGTTGCATAAAAGGAGTTAAACGTGCGGCATTTGCCCCCACTATCTGCTCTGTCCACGGTAAATTTATCCTCGCTGACAGCGGCGCAAATATCGAATGCACCCCTGAAATGCTTGACCTTTTCGCAAGAATGGGCTCTGTTTACATCAAAGGAATGTTTGGCGTTGAAAACCCCCGTGTAGGTCTTGCAAACAACGGCGCTGAGGAATCCAAGGGTATTCCCATGTACGTTGAGGCGCATAAGCTCCTCAAAGAAGATAAAAAGATCAATTTCGTCGGTAATATTGAGGGCAGAGATGTTATGTACAACAAATGCGACGTCCTCGTTTGTGACGGCTTTACAGGAAACTTTATTCTCAAATGCACGGAAGGTGCGGCACTTATGGTCTTCGGCGCAGTTAAGGATGTTTTCAAAACAAATCTCCGCACTAAAATTGCTTACCTTCTTGCCAGCAAGGAAGTGGGCATAATGAAGAAAAAAGTTGACTACAAAGAAGTTGGCGGCGCAGTTCTTCTTGGTATCTCAAAGCCTGTAGTTAAAGCTCACGGCAGCAGCGACCAGCGTGCGTTTTTCGGTGCTATTCGTCAGGCGGTGACTTTTGCAAACAGTTCCATTATTGAAGATATCGAAAAGTCCGTTGCTAACGACTGATATATTAAAAAGAAAGCAGGTTTATTTATGGATCTTGAAGTGCTTTTTAAAATAACTCAGATTCTTGAAGAGATCTTTGATGTACAATCTTCCGACATCACTCCCGAAACGGATCTTTTTGAGGATCTCGGGGCTGATGAGTTTGACATGGTGGAAATTTCTATGATCCTCGAAGAGGAATTTGACATTACTCCCGATGAAGATGAGTTTGAAAAAGTTTCTACCGTCGCGGATCTTTGCAAATACGTGGAAAATAGTTGAAAGAAAGGATTGATATTGAAATGATCGAAAGCGTTCTTAATGAAGCGGAACGCAAAATTACACTTCTCGAAGAGAAAATTGACTACCGTTTCGAAGACAGACAGCTTGCCTTCGATGCGATAACACACTCTTCATATCAGAATGAACACAAGGGGATAGTGGTCTCCAACGAGCGTCTGGAATTTCTCGGCGACTCCGTTCTTTCGCTTATTACGGGCGAACTGCTTTACAAAACCGTAAGGGAGGACGAGGGCAGTCTGACGAAAATTCGTGCGGCTCTTGTTTGCGAAGAATCACTTTACGAGTTTGCAAAACAGCTCGACTTGGGAGATTTTCTCCTTTTCGGTAAAGGTGAAACTCAGGACGGCAGACATCGTGCGTCAACTCTTGCCGATGCTGTGGAAGCTGTTCTCGGTGCTATTTATCTCGACGGCGGCATGACAAAGGCGAAAAAGTTCATTTTACCTTATATAAAGGAAAAGCTTAACGCGATGAAAAATTCTGCCGCAGGTTTCAGGGATTACAAGACTCTTTTGCAGGAGATCGTTCAGAAAAACAGGGGAGACAAGCTTTCTTACGAGATCATCGGTGAGGAAGGCCCTGCCCATGATAAGATATTCCTTTGCTGTGTGAAGATAAATTCAAATGTTATGGCAACTGCAAGCGGTCACTCCAAAAAAGCGGCTGAGCAGTCTGCCGCAAGAGAAGCTCTTTCCGTTATGGGAGTTGAGGTCTGATGAAAACAGATCTTCATGCGAATATTCCCGTTTTTGTGCCTCATCTGGCGTGTCCAAATGACTGCGTTTTTTGCAATCAGCGCAGAATTTCAGGCACAGCCGAGGTCATGACCGATGTTTACGGTTTTCTGTCGAAGGCGGCAGGGGAGCTTGATGAAAGATTTACCTCTGCGGATATTGCTTTTTTCGGTGGAAGCTTTACGGGTATCGGTGAAAGCGAGATGCGGAGATATCTCGGCGCGGCGAAAAGAGTAATGGAGGAAAATCCGAAAGTTACGGGAATACGGCTTTCTACCCGTCCCGACTATATTGATGAAAATATCCTTGATATTTTGAAAGAATACGGCGTGACTGCTGTGGAATTGGGGGCACAGAGCTTTTGTGACGATGTCCTTGAGCTTTCAAAAAGAGGACATGGGGCAGAAGCGATCGTGAAAGCTTCGGAACTTATAAAAAAGTACGGTTTTTCCCTTGTTCTTCAGCTTATGACGGGACTTCCCGGTGATACAAGGCAAAAAACGCTCTTCACTGCTGAATCTGCGGCGGATCTTGAACCTGATGCGGTGAGAATTTACCCCTGCGTTGTGGTGAAAGACACATGCCTTGCGGACATGATGCGCTCCGGGGAGTATGAGCCTTTGACTGTTGATGAGGCTGTGTTCCGTGCGGCGGAAATGGCGGAAATTTTCATTGAAAAGGGTATAAAAATACTCCGTATAGGTCTTCATTCTTCGGATCTTGTCCGTGATGATTCTGTTCTCGGCGGAGGTTTCCATCCCGCACTTGGTGAAATGGTCATTTCCCGCCTTTATCTGAAAGAGACTGAAAAACAGCTTTCCGAAAGGGGAGTTTCAGATAAAAACATTGTTTTTGAAGTTGAAAAGGGTTGTATTTCAAAAATGAACGGTCAGAAACGGCAGAATATTCTGTATCTTGAAGAAAAATACGGTGTGAAAATCAAAACTGTTGAAGTGTTATCTTTGCCGAAAGGCTTCAGATATGTAAAATTGAAAAATAATTAACCTACAGGAGGTTATTCATATGGAAAAATCATGTGTTATCGGTTGCGGCGCGATCTCTACCATGCATTTGGGGGCGATAGAAGCTATTGCCGATAAAACAACGCTTGTTGCGGTTTGCGATATCAAGCCCGACAGGGCAAATGCTGCGGCTGAAAAGTATGGCTGTAAGGCATACACGGACTACATTCAGATGCTTGACGAGGAAAGACCCACGGTGGTTCATGTTTGTACGCCTCATTATCTGCATTTTGAAATGTCTGCGGAATGTATGAAGCGCAATATCAATGTGGTTCTGGAAAAACCCTCTACGATGACTTATCCTCAGGCGCTTGAACTGTGCGAAATTGCGAAAAACAGCTCTGCGAAAATAAGCATTTGCTTCCAGAACAGATACAATAAAACGTCTCAGGTTCTGAAAGAATACGTTTCTTCAGGTAAATACGGAAAGATCCTCGGCGCAAGAGCTTTCGTTACATGGTGCAGAGGCGACGCTTATTACACCGAAAGCGGCTGGAGAGGTCAGATGGCTACAGAAGGCGGCGGTGTACTCATAAATCAGTCCATACATACCCTTGATCTTATGCAGTGGGTGCTCGGTGATATCGTAAATGTTGAAGGTACTGCGGTAAATCACCGTTTCAAGCATATCAACGACACCGAAGATACAGCTGAAATAATGCTGGATTTCGCAAACGGTGCAAGAGGTATCTTCTATGCGACTGTCGGCTATGTTAAAGATTCACCCATTTTCCTTGAAGTAGTTACGGAAAAGGCTGTCTTCACTCTTTGCGGAGATCTTAAAGTAACTCATGAGGACGGAACAGTTGAAACTTTCCAAAATGAGACTGTTGCAACAGGTGCAAAGGCTTATTGGGGTAATGCTCATACGCTTCTCATTTCCGACTTCTACGAAAAACTCCATGACGGTGAACCTTTCTGGATATCTCTCGAAGAGGGCGCAAAGTGCATGAGAGTGCTGCACGAAGTTAAACACATATAATAATGAAAAATGAACATCATCGCAGACTCGGAATGAATGGTGAATTGTTTACTGCGTAAATATCGGTGAATACAAAGAAGGGTGTGAAGCGGAGTGAGTTATAAACCTGAAAAATATAATATCGGGGATACGTGGCAAGTTTCCGATGGAAAAAAGGTACACAGCTTTTATCTGCAGGGACTAAATAATGATTGTTTTTCTGACGATGGAAGCGGCTCAATCGGCCACGCTGTAAGTGAGGATCTAATACATTGGGATGAACTGCCTCCTGCTTTGAAACGCGGTGAGAAAGGCGGTTATGACGCTCTTGATCTGTGGTCCGGCTGTGCTGTCGAACACGACGGGAAGTATTATCTCTATTATTCATCAAGACGGGATACGGATCATCTGGGTAATACCATAAGCGTGGCTGTTTCCGACGATTGCGTTAATTGGGTGAAATATGAGGATAATCCTATTATAGTTCCCGATAAACGTTTTTATTGTCAGGATGATATAAAAACGATACTTACCATAGAAGACAGTCCTGTTAAAAACAATGCGGAATGCAGAGATCTTTGCGTTGTAAGGGACGAGGAAAATGGGCTTTGGTGGGGATTTTTCGCCGCAAGAAAACCTGCGGATGAGTGTAGCAATACTTGTTGCATAGGACTTGCCAGATCATACGATTTGCTGCATTGGGAACAGTTGCCGCCGTGTTTCTGTCCTGATAAATACGATTGCGTTGAGACACCGGATGTTTTTAAAATCGGAGATAAATGGTATATGCTGTGTCTTACGGGAAATCAGTATGGGCAAAGAAATCCCACGTATGACCCTAATCTTTTCGGAAATATTACTCTGTATGCTATGGCGGACAGGCCTGAAGGTCCGTATACCGAGTGCTTTGAGGATAATGTAGCCATAGGTTCCATGTATATGAGTGGCGCTTGCGCTAAAACCGTACTTCATAATGGAAAAAGGTATATATTTTATACACAGTCTATGTGGCGTGAAGGCAAAAATATTGAAAACGCAATGTCCTACCCCAAAGAGATTGATGCGGACGAAAACTGCAAGCTGCGTGTGAAATGGTTTTCGGGAATCGAATCCCTTTATACTGAAGAGATGCCTCTGTGTAAAGAAAATACGTATAATTCAGGCAAATGGGGTTCGTTGAATGAATGGAGCTTTGGAGACGGTAAAGTCTCCGTCAAGGCTAAATCCGACGTAGGGGTAAAGATCTTTGACGTAAAGGCTAAAAACTTCGTTATCGAAACTACCGTACAGCGTAAGGATGCCGTCAGCGCAGGAGTGATCTTCGATGTCTTCGCAGACAATCTGTATATCTGGAACCGTGTAGTTCTTCTTGATTATTTGAAAAACGAGGTCTGGCTTACAAGCGCAAGAAATTATCCGAAAATCAATGCAAGAAGGTTTGACTTTGAAAAAGACAGCTATGATCTGAAGGTTCTTGTTGTAGGTAATACCATCGAGGTATACGTTGACAACGTACTGACGGTTCACCACATCTCTGAACGTCACCACGGGAAAATAGGCCTTTTTGTTGAAAGAGGAGAGGCTTGCTTCACGAATTCCGTAGTACACAAAATTTCTGATGATGAATCATAAAGGTTGGGCATTAGGTATCAGGTAATAGGTAATAGGTTATAGGTTTTAGGTTTTAGATAATAGATATATACTAACACCTAATACCTAACACCTCATTTTGCATTTTGCATTCTGCATTCTGCATTTAATAAAGGAGGTTTTTATGGCACTCGTTCTTTTCGGTTTGATTTGCGTGCTTGTGAATTTCGGTTTTGAATTTTACAGCACCAATTTGGGTGCGAATGTCATGATCGACATTCTTCCCGATTTTGTGGGATATCTTATCCTCTATTTTGCATTGGAAAAGCAGGAGTCTAACGGCAGATGGTTCAGAGAATCTCTTTCCGTCGGCGTTGGTATGCTGGTAGTCAGCGTTCTTGTTTTCCTTTCGCAGATCCAATTTTTGTTCAGTTGGACAAACACCCTTGATTCTAAAGTCTTTGCGTTGTTTGTTTCATTGATAACCGCAGGCGTCAACCATATCGGAAGCATTATTTATGCTCTCACTATGGTATTTGCGGCTTTGTTCAGTCTCGCTATGATGTCCGAGGCTGACAAGATAAGACATAAAGGCTGGTCCGTGACGTATACGGTGTTCTTCATGCTGTATGTGGCATTGGCTGCTGCCTATGTTGTTCTTCAATTTATTCAGCTTCCTTTCAGCTCTAATCTTATCGCATTGCCCGTTAATATCGCGTTTATTCTGGTGTTCTATTTTTCCACCAAAACGCTTGATGTTTTCGAAGGCAGATAAAAAGAGCTTCGGAAAATCATAACATAATAGGAAGATTTGATTTTTAAAGAATATTTTTAGTCGGATTCGGGTTCTTGAAGCGCTTGCTCCTTCCGCCGCGTAGCGATTTCCCTGACGGATATGGAGATTTAAGATTTTTATTTTCCCAAACTAAAAATTTTCTCGGAAAGGGTACGGGAAAACCGTCTTTTATAAAAGAGGGTTTTCCCGCATAGAAGAATCTTGTGTTGGTATTATTCAGTCATTGATTCAAGAGCTTTTTGGTATTCGTCGATAATTGCTTTTTCAAGCTTTGTGCGCAGTTCCGAATTTATGGGATGTGCAACATCCGAGTATTGACCGTTCTTGTTTTTACGGCTGGGCATCGCCACAAAGGTCTTGCTGTCGCTTTCTATTATTTTGATGTCATGAATGACAAGTGCGTCGTCGAAGGTCACAGAGCATACTGCTTTCATTTTGTCGTTGCTGCAGATCTTTCTGACATTAATGTTTGTGATTTCCATTTGTTGATTTACCTCCATAGAAGTTGAATTTGATTTGTTTCTGATTCGGTGCAGGTCAAGGACTGACGGACATAGTATCCTATTGATATTATGTTATTTAAAACGTCAAATATTCCGTGTCGGTTTTACATAAACTGATATTGGAAAAACAAAGCTGCGGTTGGACCGAAAATCCGTCGCTGCAAAAATTCATTTAAAAAGGAGCTTTTTACCGTGACTCTCGATGGTGTTAAAAAAGTTTATCTGGCAGGGATCGGCGGCTCGTCTATGAGCAGTCTTGCCGAGATATTGTTCAACAGGGGCTATTCCGTAAGCGGATCTGACATGCAGAATTCCGCAACAACGGAAAGACTTTCTTCGCTTGGCATAAAGGTCTATATCGGTCACTCCGAGGACAACATTAAAAATGAATGTCCGGAAGTTATCATACGAACCGATGCTGTTCAGGAAAATAATCCCGAAATTGCTTATGCTTTGCAGGCGGGTATTCCCGTCCACAGAAGAGCTGAACTTCTCGGAATGATCCTCGACGGATACAAAACTCCCGTTGGTGTCGCGGGAACACACGGCAAAACCACTACTTCAGGTATGATCGCCTCAATCATTGCCGCTTCCGGCGCAGATTACAGTGCGATCATCGGCGGAAAAGTCAAACAGTTGGATTCTTCCTATATAATAGGTAGAGAAGATAATGTTTGCGTTTTCGAAAGCTGTGAATACAAGGATTCTTTCCTGAATTTCAATCCTTTCGTTTCCGTCATTGTGAATATTGCGGAAGACCATATGGAATATTTCAAAACACTCGATAATCTTATCGGATCCTTTAAGAAATATCTCCGCAACACCAAAGAAGGTGGCACAGTGGTCTATAATGCCGAGTGTGAAAACTCTCTCACTATGATAGACGACTATAAGGGGCAAAAAGTTTCATTCGGAATTGTAAAAGGTTCGGTAACAGCTTCTGACATTTTTCCGAGAAATGGACTTTACAGCTTTACGGTCATGTATCACGGTGAAAAATTCTGTGATGTTTCCCTTTCTGTTCCCGGTGCTCATAATGTGAAAAACGCATTGGCGGCAGCGGCGGCGGGTATCGTTCTGGGAATATCTCCCGAAGCGATCAGCAAAGGACTTCATGATTTCGCGGGTACAAAACGCAGGTTCGAATACCATTGCACGGTGAACGGAGCTGTTGTTGCTGATGACTACGCTCATCATCCCGACGCTTATGATGTGACATTCAGAACCGCAAGAGAGTTAGGCTTCAAAAGGGTCATTGCAATTCATCAGCCTCATACGTTTTCAAGAACGAAAATGCTGATGAAGGAATTTGCCCAAGTCCTGTCTCAGGTTGACCACGTTATAGTGTCGCCTATTTATGCCGCAAGAGAAACAAATGACGAATACAATGTCTATGCAGAGGATCTGGTTGCGCTGTTGCCAAATGGCGAATACCAGCCCGATTTTGAGCATATTGCACAAAGAGTTAAGGAGATGGCACAGCCCGGAGACCTGTTTATCACCCTCGGCTGCGGTAATATCTACCTTGCTGCAGAGCTTATAACCCGCAAATACGGGGATTAAATCGGGAAAATCGGCGAAAAAACCGAGTTGAATTGCGCATAATTTACAACACTTAAAAAGTTTGGTAGGTTTGCACAACAACTTTTTGTCAAAAACAAGGATTGACCACAATATGTGGGTTCCGATTGTCTGAAAAGGTTTCAAAAATCTATATGTTGTGTGTGTGCTGTAAAGCATGCATAACAGCATGTTGCTTTTGATGTGTAAATATTCATAAATTGATGTTATATAACGTGCTTTTTTTGGTTGATTTCAACAAATGGCACCGAAAGATGCGACTTTTTAAATTCGGAAGAAATTAGACTTGTTCTTGACATTTGCTCGGAAAAGTATTATAATATATGTATGCAAGCCGCATATGGTGTGGTTTTGCACCCTTTTTTGACCCGGAAAACAAAATCGACCGGGTAAAATCCAGTTAAGAATACATTTTAAGGAAGGTGTTCACAGTGCAGATTCGCAAGAGTAAATGTACGGCTGTTATGCTTATGGTGGCAATTGTTATCCAGTTGTTCGCAGTAGGATTTTCAGCAAGTTCATCTATTACGGAGGAATCCGCGTTAACCGCTTTCGTCCCTGTTTATAAGGAAGGTTCTTACGGTGAATACAAACAGACTTATTCCAGAGCTGCTATCGCGAAGGATAAAGTTGAAATTGATATTCACGGTTACACCGACGCTACGGACGATGTTACCACAGGTACCGTAGACGGCGTTGCAAACTGCCTTATCACAACAGAAGAAAGCTCAGTCACTTACACAGTTAATGTACCCAGCGAAGGTTTCTATTCGATCTTCCTCGACTATTACCCCATCAAGGGTAAAGGCGCTGCGATCGAAAGAGCTATCTACATTAACGGTGAAGTCCCCTACACAGAAGCAAATGCTGCTTCTCTCGACCGTCGCTATGTCGACAATGTTGCAGATCGTTCCGACCGTGAAAACTATTTCACAGAAGACGCTTCCGGCAACCAGATAAGACCGTCCCAGACAGAAGAACCTGTTTGGCTTAAGAACGCGTATTATCAGGACTCTTCCGGCAGCTATTCCGGTGCGCTCCAGTTCTACCTTGTTAAAGGTGAAAACACTATCACTATCGAATCTGTAAGAGAACCTCTTGCAATTTCCAAGATGTGGCTCTCCGGTAGTTCCTCTTATTCTAAATATGAAGGTATAAACTTCGGCGGCGATCAGCTTATCGCTACAGTCGAAGCTGAATATCCCTCCGCTAAATCCGATGCTACTCTCTTCGCAGGTACAGACAGATCTTCTGCTGCTACAAGCCCCGCTTCCGCAGGTACTGTTAAAATGAACATCCTCGGTAGTACAAACGGTTCTGCTACTTGGAAGACTGTTGGTCAGTGGGTTGAATACGAAGTAGATATTCCCACAGAAGGTTATTACAAGCTTGCTATTCGTTCCAGACAGAATGTAAACAGTGGTGCTTTCTCCAGCCGTGAGATCACAGTAAACGGAGAACTCCCCTATGAAGTTGCTTCTTCCGTAAGATTCAACTATTCTTCTGACTGGGAAATGGTTACCCCCATTGACGAATACAATGCTCCTGTTCTTTTCCACTTCAACGAAGGTAAAAACATTATCAGAGTTAAAGCTGTTCTTGGCGAAATGACTGATATTGTAAACGCTGTTGAAGCTGTTATCGAAAAACTCAACATTGATAACCGTAAGTTTGTTATGCTTATGGGTAACGTTCCTGACCAGTACAGAGACTACGACTTCGAAAACGAAATTCCCGAAGTTATTGCTGACCTTAAAGCACAGGCTGACACCCTCACAAAAATATATAACGAGCTTATCAACCTCCTCGGAGAGACAGGTTCTCAGACAGCTCAGCTCTATACGATCATCGAACATCTTTATAAGATGCACTATGATCCCGAAGATATTGCTAAGTATTACAGCACATTCAAGAACAACATCGGTACTCTCGGTTCTTGGCTCATCTCTTCCAGAGAACAGCCCCTTGAAATCGACTATATCCTTATAGCTGAACCCGATTACAAAGCACCTAAAGCAGAAAAAGGCTTCTTTGCTAACTTCGGACATCAGGTATCAATGTTCTTCTCCTCATTCTTTACAGACGTTAATGCTATCTCCGCAGTGAACGAAGTTTCTTACGACAAGAAGGTTTCCGTTTGGATGACAAACGCACGTGACCAGGCTCAGATCCTCAGACAGATCGTAGACAGAAGCTTTATTCCCGACTACGAGATCGACGTCGACCTCCAGCTCGTTCCCGCAGCGTCCCTCCTTCCCTCAGTTCTTGCAGGTGTAGGTCCTGACGTAGCGATGAACCTTGTTCCCGAAAACATTGTAAACTATGCGGCTCGTAACGCACTCCAGGAACTCAACATTTTCGATGACCTCGAAGAAGTTAAGAAATCCTTCCACAAATCCGCTTTCGAATCTACATTTGTAGATTGGGGCGACGGTGTTGTTTACGACTACGCACTTCCTGAAACTGTTACATATAACGTACTCTTCTACCGTGAAGACGCTGTAAAAGATCTCGGTATCGAACTTCCCAAAACATGGGATGACGTTTACGATATCATCGCAGTTCTCCAGAAGCAGTATATGGACTTCGCACCACCGGATTACCTGACACTTCTCTATCAGAACGGCGGCGAACTCTATAAGAACAGCGGTTCTCAGATCAACATGGATGAAGAGCTCTCCATTCAGACATTTATTCAGTGGACCGACCTTTATACAAGTTATAAACTTCCTATTTCCTTCGACTTCTCCAACCGTTTCAGATTCAACGAAATGCCTATCGGTATGCAGCTCTTCGATTTCTATAACAAGATTTCCGTATTTGCTCCCGAAATCAAAGGTCTTTGGTCTTTCACCACAGTTCCCGGTGTTGAACAGGAAGACGGCTCCATCAATAACACAGTTATTGCAAACTATGTAGGCTGCGTAATGATGGCTGAAGCTGATGATAAGGATTCCGCTTGGGAATTCATGAAGTGGTGGACAGGTGCTGACGCTCAGACAGAATTCGGTAAAGAAATCGAGTCTATCCTCGGTTCCGCAGCACGTTACAACACAGCTAACATCGAAGCTATGTCCGCTATGCCTTGGAAAGCATCTGAACTCAGATCTCTCCTTGCTCAGCTTGAATCTGCAGTCGGCTATCCTCAGTACGTAGGTAGCTACCAGGTAACTCGTTACCTTGCCTTCGCATTCAACGACGTTGTTGTTGATAACCTCGATCCCCGTGAGGTTGTTCTTGACTATATCCGTCCGATCAACGACGAACTTGAATACAAACGTGAAGAACTCGGTCTTCCGTATATTACAGATTGATGGGAGGGGGATTCTAAATGAAAAACAAAAATGACGCAGTAAAAGTCAAAAAACTTAAAAAGAGTAAAAGATTCGAGAATCTTGACGTTGTAGTATTCCTTGGTCCGTTCCTTTTGGTATTCTTCGTATTTACGATCCTCCCGGTCTTCATCTCACTCGGTATCAGTCTTACAAACTTCAATATGCTTGAGATCCCCGATTTCGTAGGTCTTACAAACTATCAGAAGCTTTTCCTTAACGACGATATCTTCTCAAAGGCTTTGACAAACACAATGATCCTGGCCCTCATTACTGGTCCTCTTTCATACATTATGTGTTTCGCATTCGCTTGGCTCATTAACGAAGTTCCTCCGAAGCCACGTGCGTTCCTGACACTTCTCTTCTACGCACCTTCACTTGCGGGCGGTTTCGCTTACGTTTGGCAGCTTATGTTCTCCGGTGACAGCTACGGTTATATCAATGGTATCCTTATTGACCTCGGTATCATCACAGAACCTATCATCTGGCTCCAGGCAGAACAGACAATGTTCATTGTTTGTGTTATCATCGTTCTTTGGCAGGCTCTCGGTACAACGTTCCTTACGTTTATCGCAGGTCTTCAGACAGTTGACCGTACTCTTTACGAAGCAGGCGCGGTTGACGGTATCAAAAACAGATGGCAGGAACTCTACTTTATCACTCTCCCCTCTATGAGAGGTCAGTTGCTCTTCGGTGCGGTTCTTAACATCTCCGGTTCATTCGGTATCGGTCCCGTTATCACAGCGGTATTCGGTTTCCCGACAAACGGTTACAATCTTCACACAATCATGCACCACTTGGATGACTACGGCGGCGTCCGTTTCGAAATGGGTTACGCTTGTGCGATCGCAACGATCCTCTTCGTTATCTCTTTCGTAGCAAACAAAGTATTCCAGTTCATCCTTGGTAGAATCGGTAAATAAGGAGGGGAAAACAAGATGGCTAAAAAGAAAAATGTCGTAGTTGTTGATGGCGTTGTCCAGAAGCAAGAAATGGTCGGTATCTTCAAGAAAAGACCGAAGTACGACGAAGAAGGCAGAGAGATTCACTACAAAAAGAAGAAGCTCTTTAAGTCCAGAGTTAACAGAAGTTTCGGCGGCGACTTGTTCATGTTCCTGTTCCTCCTCATTGGTGGCGCATTCATGGCGTTCCCCCTTATCTTCGCTATCAGTAACTCACTCAAACCTCTGTACGAGTTGTTCCTGTTCCCCCCGAACCTTATCGTAAAGAACCCCACATTCAGGAACTATACGGATTTGTTCAACATCATGTCCAACTCCCTTGTTCCTCTGTCTAAGTACATATTTAATACTGTATTTATCACAGCAGTGGGTACAACCCTCAGAGTTATTTTCGGTACGATGGCTTCGTACCCCCTCTCTAAGAGAAACTTCCCCGGTAAAGCAGTCATCATGCAGACCGTATCCCTTTCTCTTATGTTTGCGGCTCCCGCAGCACAGATCGCTAACTACATGACAATGTCAGCTTTCGGTTGGATCGATACATATTGGGCAGTTCTTGTTCCCGCTATCGGTTCTTCCATGGCAGTTTACCTTGTTAAAAACTTCGTTGACCAGTTCCCCGATGCAGTTCTTGAAGCTGCTCGTATCGACGGTACAGGCGAATTCAGACTCTTCTTCCAGATCGTTATGCCTAACTTGAAACCCGCTTGGATGACACTTATCGTTTTCGCGGTTCAGGAATATTGGAACATGGGTTCCACGATCTACATCTACAGAGAAGAACTTAAAACTCTTAACTACGCGCTCAGCCAGGTTGCTGCCGCAGGTATCGCTCGTCAGGGCGTTGCGATGGCTATCTCAGTTGTTATGATGATCGTTCCTGTTATCACATTCCTTATCACACAGAGTAACATCCTCGAAACAATGGCTACATCCGGTATGAAAGACTAAAGAAAGGAGCAGAATGAGATGAAAAATCACGTTAAATCACTGCTGACCGGCGCAATGCTCGTAATCATGCTTGCATCCACAGCACTTTCCTCTTTTGCCCTTCCCATGAATACCGATATCACAGATAACTACATATATGACTACTACGGTGTGTCCGTAAAAGCTCCCGTTGCTTACAAAGCTGAAAAGGTTCTCTCCGCACTTGATTATGGCATCACAGCGAACTTTGAACCTGTTGATCTTTTTGCAACTGCTGAAAAACTTTATGTAGTTGATAAGGGCAACAGCCAGATCCTTATTCTTGATAAGGACTACCAGCTCGTTAAAACTATCAGAGCTCTCAAAGACAGACCCGCAACAGATGATCAGCCCGGATACAAGATCCCTGCTCTCTACAGATGGGTCCGTGACGAAAACGGCGAACAGAAAGCCGACGTAGTCGTTGATTCCTATAACTATAAGGTTCTCAATAAACCTGAAGGTATCTTCGTAACAGAAGATGGAATGATCTACATCTGCGACACAGAAAACAGACGTGTTGTAGTATGTGACGAAGAAGGTGTTGTTTACAATGTATACCAGGGTATCAGTCCCTCGGTTCTTGACAACTACGTATTCAAACCCCTCAAGATTACAGTTGACAGAACAGGCTCCATGCAGATCATCGCTTACTCTGTCAACAGAGGTCTTCTTGAAGTTAACTCCGACGGTGAATTCCGTACATTCTTCGGTGCTCCTGCAGTAAGCTTTAACGCTGCTGACTGGTTCTGGAGACTCATCGCTTCCGACGAACAGAAGAAAAAGCTCGTCAGAAACGTTCCTACAGAATTCTCCAATATTTGCATTGACTCAAAAGGCTTTATTTACTCAACTATCGCAACTGTTGACGCAGAAAAAATGGCTTCCGACTATATAACTTACAAGGACTCCGATACAGGTGTTACAGGTGCAGCTGCTCCCGTTCAGAGACTCAGTCCTTCCGGTTCTGACGTTCTCAGAAGAAACGGTATGTTCTCACCCATCGCCGACCTTGAGTTTAACGTAATGGATCCTCCTCAGGTAGTAGACGTTGCTATTGAAGAAACATCCGGCAGATACTCTATCCTTGATGCTAAAACAGGCCGTTTCTTTACATATGATGTAGACGGTAACTTGCTTTACATCGGTGGCGGTTCTTCCACGAATCAGTTCGGTCGTATTAAGAACGCTGCTTCAATCGCTCTCTACGGAGAAGACATCGTTGTATCCGACACAGGTAACGATACTCTTACAGTTTACAAGATCACAGACTATGCGAGAGTTATCAACAAGGCAGTTAGCGCAAGTGCAAACGGCCGCTACGACGAAGCTCTTGTTGAATGGAAGAATGTACTTGACTACAACTCAGGTCTTTACATCGCATACACAGGTCTTGGTAAAGCTCAGATGAGAATTGCGATGGCTGACGCTGATCTTGAAGGCTACGAACAGGCTCTTGAGTATTTCACACTTGCGAATGAAAAATCCTACTATTCCAAGACTTTCAAGGAATTGCGTAAAGACAGCCTTTCCGAAAACTTTACAACCATCATAGTTGTTGCAGTTGTCCTTGTTGCAGGCGGTATCGCACTCTATGTTGTTTCAAAAGTCAGAAAAAACAAAAAGAGTAAAAGGGGTGCTTAAACAATGAAGTCAATCGGTTCTTATTTTAAAAGATTCGGCACGGGAACTGCAACAATGTTCAAACGACTTGGTTATGCGTTCTATATTCTTGCACATCCCTTTGACGGATTCTTTGACCTGAAAAACGACCCGAAAAGAAGAACTGTTTCCGGTTCCGTTTTCCTGCTCGTTATGCTTGCTATCTCTTCTATCGTTAAGAGACAGCTCACGGGTTACCTGTTTACTGAAAGTACCGGCGATCAGCTCTATCTGAATGTTGGTCTTGAAGTTCTCAAAGCAGTAGCTCCGTTCCTTCTGTTCGCACTTGCTAACTGGTGTTTCACCTCTCTTATGGACGGTGATGGAAGTCTTAAAGATATCTTCTGTGCAACAGCGTTTGCTACATTGCCCATGACTATCTGCAACTTCCTCCTTGTTCCCATCAGTAACTTCGTAACTCTCGAAGAAGAAGGCATCTACCTCTTCATCGTTGGTTTCAGCTACGTTTGGTGTTACGGTATGGTATTCCTCGGAATGCTCGTTACTCACCAGTATTCAGTATCAAAAGCTATCGCTACCGCAGTTCTTTCAATTGTCGGTATGTTGGTAATTATCTTTATCGCTGTGCTTATTTTCTATCTGTGCCAGCAGGTATTCGGTTTCGTTTCCTCTCTCTACACAGAAATAAGCTTCAGACTTAACGAATAGGAGGCCGTGGTTTAAAATGAAAAAAATACTTTCTTTCGTTCTGCTGCTTTCTATCATGATCACATCTCTTGTATCTTTCACATCCTGCAGTGAAAAGGATGTAAACGAAGGCTACATCACAGATGAACAGAGAGAAGAGCACATTGCGATGCTTATCGGCGATAAAGAGATAATCGCTGAAAATGTTAAAACCGAAACAGTCGAAGTTGATGACACAGGTATGGAGATCATCAAGACTGAAGAAGAATGGGTTATAGCAAAAGCTTACAAAAACAAAGAAGTCGGCAATAAAAATGCCACTGTTGACGGCGTAAGACGCGGTACTGAAAACATGGTTCTCCTTATGGAGAATAAGAACTACGAGTTCTACATGCATCTCCAGTACAAAACAGACTCCGAAAACATGAGTTCTTTCGCTATTGTTGACAAGGCTACAGGCCATGTTTACCATTCTAACCCTGTTGATACAGCAGGTGCATACTCTACATTCAACTCTGTTGATGCTAAAGTATCCGATCCCATCATTTCGCCTATTGCTATCGAAGCTTACGATATCTCCAATAAGCGTTATGAATTCAACTACATGCAGCACTGTGCAGGTGCTAAACGCCTTACGATCGTTAAGATGGACAATGACACTATCAGAGTTATTTACACTATCGGTAACGACCCCGACGCTGACCTTGTTCCTCCTGTTATTACAATGGAAACTTGGGCTTGGCTCGAAGCAAGACTTGGCAATGTCGATGGCGGCGCAAAACACTTTGCTAACCTCAAAAACTGCTACAAGGGTGTTGAACCCGATAAACTTACCCTTGAAGATAAAGAGCGTTTCATTGATGACTATCCCACAATCGAAATGTTCCCCATGATGATCGTTCGTACACTTAACGTTCGTCAGAAACAGCTTGTTAAGGACGCTATGGAAGCAGCAGGCTTCAATGCCGACATGCTTAAAAAGGAAATGGACGCAGTTGAATACAGCGGTCCCGCAAGAGCAGTTATGTTTACTATCCCTGTTGACTTTACTCTCACAGAAGACGGTCTCAGCGTAACTGTTGACTCCAACCTTATCCTTGCTCCTCAGAAGCAGAAGATGTATAAGATCTACCTCAACAGAGCATTCGGTTCTGTATCTCCCTCAGTTGTAGGCTCAAAGATCACAGGTTCCTCCGGTAAAGTTATAAACAACGAACAGTATATTATCATTCCCGACGGTTCCGGTGCTATAATGCCTGCAGGCGGTAATCTTACAACAGACGTTTTCACAGGACGTGTTTACGGCTTGGATGATTCCTTCCAGGTTGAATATGACATCACTCCTGAAGAACAGGTCGTAACTCCTTTCCTTGCGTTTGACCGTTCTGCTCAGGGTGGTATGGTTGCGATCCTCTCCAATGGCGGTGCTCAGGCATATGCTACTGCGAGACCTTCCAACAACACAAACAACCCCGGTGCTTCAATCAACTTCGACCTTGTTTATGCTGAACGAAGCTATCTTACATACTCCGGTGGTCAGGGTGGCGAAGAACAGATCACAGGTTCTACATCTCAGGATAATTCCAGCTCAGGTGCTATCCTCTCTAAAGAAGACAACATCGCAGTATTCACAGTTGATTACTTCTTCAATGAAGGTGACTGGACATATGCTGACTATGCAAACTTCTACAGAGATTACCTCATCAATAAAGAGATCCTTCCCGCAAATGCTAAATCCGACTCCACAGTTCCTTTCTATGTTGATGTTCTCGGTGCTATCAATAAGACAGAATCCGTTGTCGGTGTTCCTATGGACCACGTTGTTGCTCTTACAACATACAACCAGGTTAAAGAAATCGCTGATGCCCTCATGGATGCAGGTGTTGAAAATGTTAATATGAGATACCTCTACTGGGCAAACGACGGTTACTATAACACTATCTATGATAAAGTTGATCTTGTTTCTCCCATGGGTTCCGCTTCCGAACTTAAGGAAGTTTCCGAATACCTCCAGAGCAAGAATGTCGGCTTCTATCCCGATGCAAACTTCATCTACGTTGTAAAAGACGAAGCATTCGACTCCATGAACTATTCTCAGGACGCTGCAAGACGTCTTGACATGACAGTTTCCAGAAACCTTATGAGAGACTACGCTACGGGTTATACTTGGAGAAATGGCTATGATCTTACAGTTATTTCTGCAGACAAGATCCCCAATATGGCAGCAGGCTTCAAGGCTGACCTTGAAAAGCTTCTTTCCAACAAGCAGATCTCTCTCGGTGCTATCGGTTCTGTAATCGACTCCAACTATAAGATCGGTCGTATCATCAACAGAACTCAGGCTCTCAATTACCACATCGAAGCCCTTAACGAATTCGAAGGCTACGATATGATGATCCAGACAGGTAACGACTATACCTGGAAGTACGCTTCTCATATCCTCAATCTTCCCTTGGGCTCCAGCCAGTATATGTCCACATCTGAAGCTATCCCCTTCATCCAGATGGTTCTCCACGGTTATATCAACTACGCAGGCGATCCTCTTAATGAAGCAGCTGACTACTCCACAGCACTTCTTGAAATGCTCGAAACAGGTAGCGGCGTTTACTTCAAGTGGATGGGCGCTGAAAACAGCATCCTCAACAATACTGACTATGTATTCATGGATTGGTATTCTGTAAACTATAATGACTCTTTCGACATCGCTGTTGAGCTTTATAAAGAAGCTTCTGCTCTTATGAATAAGGTTGCAAACAAACCTATCACAAACCACGAAATTCTTGAAGCTTACCACGTTTACGAAGGCGAAAGAACTTACTACGCTGAAGGCGACGAAAACTATGTTGAAGGCGAACTCAATGCTTCCTACGACAGAATCGAAGTAGGCAACGTTTACGCTACAACATACGGCGGTTCCGTTAAATTCATTGTTAACTACAATGACTTCGATGTTGAACTTGCAGATGAAACAACAGTTGTTCCCGCTAACGGCTATCTGGAGGTGAATGTAAAATGAGTAAAGTAACTATAGAAAAAATGCCAAAGAGACAAAGAGTTTCTCTTGAGAGAAAACAGAACCTCTACGGATATGTATTTGTTCTTCCCGTAATTCTCGGTCTTGCTTTCATTTACATTCCCGTTGTTGTACAGTCTCTTATCTATTCCTTCAGTGAGATCAACGTAACCGAAAACGGTTTCGAAACGGTCTTCTGCGGTTGGGATAACTACTATCAAGCACTGTTCGTTGAAGAAGGCTTTATCAGAACCGTTGTTGAATCAACAGCAGGAATTCTCATTCAGATTCCTATCATTCTTATTTTTGCATTCTTCATGGCTAACGTTCTTAATCAGGAATTCGTAGGTAAAACAGCTGCCCGTGTTATTTTCTTCATCCCCGTTATTATCTCCACAGGTATTATCGCTGAAGTTGAAAGCATGAGCTCCATGATCGACATTTACTCCTCTTCCGAAAAGATGGAGATCGGTTCCGCTTCCGGTTCAGGTAATGTCTTCAACTACGCTGCACTTGCGAACCTTATTATTCAGACTCTTAATAATACTGACCTTGCAAATATCGTTCTTGGCGCTATTGACGGTCTCTATTCAATCATCACATCTTCCGGTGTTCAGATGCTCGTATTCCTTTCAGGTCTTCAGGGTATCTCCACTTCGATGTACGAAGCTGCACAGGTTGAAGGTGCTACAGGTTGGGAAGTTTTCTGGAAAATTTCCTTCCCCTACGTAAGCCCGCTGATCCTCGTTAACACAATTTATACTGTTATCGACCAGTTCCTTAAGTCTGACAACCTCGCAGTTACATTCATCAATGAAAAGCTGGCGAACTCCAGCGGCTACGCTCTTGCATCGTCACTTTCATGGATCTACACTTTGGTGGTACTTCTCTTTGTCGGAGTTGTATTCTTGCTGATCAACCGAATGGTTATTTACCAGGATTAAGGAGGAAATTGAAATGAAACAGTTAAATTTTGAATCCGAAGTCCATGTAGATAACAGAAACTTCTTGGAAAAATTCCTTGAAAAAGTCGCTCCCAAAAAATTTGAGGGTATCGACTGGGCAAGATGGAAGAGAAAGAACCTCACTCTTGCAGGTTTCGGCAGATTCTGTTGGGCTATTATGAGAACGATCATCATCGTTGGTATTTGCTTCATGATCCTTTATCCGTTCCTCGTTAAGATCATCGTTTCGTTCATGTCAACAAACGACCTTACCGACAAAACGGTAATGTTCATTCCCCGTGAAGGTTCGACATACTTTATCGAGCGTGCGGTCATGAACATGAACTATTGGGGCTCACTCGTCAACTCGATCTGGTTGTCACTTATCGTTGCTGTTCTTCAGCTTATCGTAAGCTGTCTTGCAGGTTACGGTTTGGCGAGATTTAAGTTTGTTGGTCATAACTTGCTGTTCTTTGTTATCATCATCACTCTTATTATTCCTCCTCAGACGATCATGCTTCCCCTCTATGTACGTTTCAGATACTTCATCGGTAACCTCAGTCTTATCGACTCCTTCTGGCCCTTGGCTATAATGTCCGCAACAGGTCTCGGCCTTAAAAACGGTCTTTATATCTACCTCATGAACACATTCTTCAGAGGCATGCCTAAGGAACTTGAACAGTCTGCGTACATCGACGGTGCAGGTCCTTTCAGAACATTCGTTTCCATCATGCTTCCCAACGCATACAACATGATGACAACAGTCTTCCTCTTCTCCTTCACATGGCAGTGGACAGACACAACATACAACAGCATGCTTATGCCTGATATGGTTATCCTTTCTAACACACTTTTCAAAGTTACAAAGGGTGTTGAAGATATTCTGCAGCAGCAGACTCTTCTCGATACAGGTTCCTTGCTGATGATCGCTCCCCTTCTTATTCTCTTCCTCTTTGCACAGAGAAACTTTGTACAGGGTATCGAACGAAGCGGTCTTGTTGGTTAATAAACAACAACTATTATGGGTCGGCGGTTTTTCCGCCGACCTGTGTGTTAGGGGGGAACCCTTTTAGGGGGGAACCATTTTTTTGCACTTGCTTGCATGTGTGAAATAGGTTTTCCCGAACCCTTTCCAAAAAAATTTTTAGTTATGGAATACAAAATCTTGGTTGTCATTCTCTGAATCGACTTGTTGTGATAAAGAGTTTATTGGAACATGACACTATTGCTTTGACATAAATGATATTGTTTTCCATGTCTAAAAGTTTTTTTCGAGGGGGTATGGGGGAACCAATTTTTACAAAAAATGGTTCCCCCATAAACTCCCTTAGTATTTCCAAAATCAGGAGAATTTTATGATTACGGTTAAGAAAGATTCCATATACGAGTTCACGGAGAAAAAATCTGTGTTTATCGGACAGGTATTCTATGCGAAGACCATTGAGGAGGCTTTGGCGAGAGTTCAGGAAGTCCGTGAGGCTCACCCCGATGCGACTCATGTCTGTTGGGCGTATTCCGTTTGCGGAGGAACTCAAAGACGTGCGTCCGACGACGGTGAACCTCAGGGTACGGCGGGCATGCCCATACTTCATGTGCTTGACACCAACGGGATAGCAGATGTAGTTTGTACTGTGACCCGTTATTTCGGTGGGATTTTGCTCGGAGCAGGCGGACTTGTCCGTGCGTATTCAAAAGGTGCGGCAGGCGCTGTTGAAGAGGCAGGCAAAACCGATGTTATTGAATATAAAACCATATCGGTGACTTACGGTTATGACCTACACAGTAGTATGGAACGACTGTTCAGGCTGGAAGAATTGGAACCTATTGACCGTGAATTTTCAGATAAGGTCACACTTTATGTTGAGATGCCTGCGGAAAAATATCCGAAAATTCTTCAGATGCTCGAAGAACAGTGGTACGGCAGGACTGAAGTAATTGAAATTTCATCGGAAATTCGTCGCAGAACGTGACAAAATCCGTATTAAAAACGAAAAAAGTGTTAAATAGCAAATTACCTCTTGAAATGACACGGAATATATTATATAATAAATTGTAGTAAGATGTTGCGTCGTACTGCCGATTGCAGCATCTTTGCGATTTTTAAAAATGAACCGCTTAAGTGTTTTCTTATTTGGAAGCGCTCCTACGTCGTTGCGGTAATCGAAAGGAAAATGAAAATGAAAAAAGTTGCTATTATCATGGGCAGCGACAGCGATCTTCCCGTTATCAAGCCCGCATTTGATATTCTGAAAAAATTCGGTGTTGAGTTTGAGGCTCACATTTACTCCGCACACAGAACTCCCAGAGCTGCGGAATCCTTTGCGAAGAATGCGGCGGCAAACGGTTTCGGTTGTCTTATTTGTGCTGCGGGCAAAGCTGCACATCTTGCAGGCGTTATGGCTGCAAATACAGTTCTTCCTGTTATTGGAATTCCCGTAAAAAGTTCCACAATGGACGGACTTGACAGCCTCCTTTCCACAGTTCAGATGCCCAAAGGTATTCCTGTTGCAACTGTTGCTATCGACGGCAGTGCAAATGCTGCGCTTCTTGCTGTTCAGATGCTCGCGCTCAGAGAACCCGAACTCAGTGCAAAACTTGTTAAGTACAAGGAAGATATGGAAAGGGAAATTCTTGAAAAAGATTCCAAGATTAACGAACAGATCTGATAATTTTGATTCGTATATAGGGAAACCTCATACGGATTTCACTTAAATTTTTATGTCGCTACTGCGGCAGAATGGGGAATATAATAAATGTTTGACGAAATTCATGAAGAATGCGGTGTCTTTGGTATTTTTTCTAAAGATCCCGAAATCAAGGTTGTCGAAGAGGCATATCTTGCGCTGTTTGCTCTCCAGCACAGAGGTCAGGAGAGTTGCGGTATTGCGGTAAACGATGGCGGAGTTATCGTTTCCTACAAAGACCTTGGCCTTGTTCCCGATGTTTTCAATCCTGTGGTAATGAAGCATCTTGAGGGAGGCTCTATGGCGGTCGGTCATTGCCGTTACGCTACTTCAAAATCTGCGAACCGTGAAAACGCACAGCCTCTCGTTTCCAAGTACAAAAAAGGAACTCTTGCTCTCGCTTATAACGGTACACTGGTAAACTCTGCAGAATTGAGAGCCGAACTTGAAAGTACCGGCGCTATCTTTCAGACCACAAACGATGCGGAAATAATGCTTTATCTTCTTGCGCGTGAAAGAATCAACTGTCCTTCCATTGAAATGGCTCTGAAAAATGTCATGAAAAAACTTAAAGGAGCATATTCTCTCGTGCTTATGAGCCCAAGTAAACTCATTGCGGCTCGTGACCCCAAGGCGATCAGACCTCTTTGCATGGGTAAGATCGGAGAAAGTATCGTTTTTGCTTCCGAAAGTTGTGCGTTTGATACTCTCGGCGCAGAATTTATAAGAGACGTTGAACCCGGTGAGATCATCGTCGTTTCCAACGAAGGCATCACGGAGTTAAAGGACGAATCCATTGATAAGTCAAAATGTGGTCTTTGCTGTTTTGAATATATTTACACAGCGCGTCCCGATTCTGTTATCGACGGCGCTTCCGTTCATTTTGCTCGTCAGGAGGCAGGAAGATCCCTTGCAAAAGCTTATCCCGTTGAGGCAGATCTTGTTTGTGGTGTTCCCGATTCAGGTCTTGATGCCGCTCTCGGATATGCCCTTGAAAGCGGAATTCCTTACGGCGTAGGTTTTATCAAAAACAGATATATCGGAAGAACATTTATTCAGTCTACTCAGGCTCAGAGGGAGCGTTCCGTTAAAATTAAATTGAACATTCTCAAATCTGCCGTTGAGGGCAAGCGTGTAGTTGTTGTTGACGACTCTATCGTAAGAGGCACAACTACTGCAAATACTATTAAACTTCTTCGTGAAGCCGGAGCTAAGGAAATTCATATGAGAATTGCTTCACCGCCGTTTATTAACCCCTGCTATTTCGGTACAGATATCGAATCCAAGGAAAACCTTATTGCTTGCAGACTTACAATAGATGAAATCTGCAAGCAGATAGGCGCAGATACTTTTTGCTTCCTTGATGTTGATTCAGTATTTAATATCGCAAAAGGCTGCAAGCTCGGTCTTTGCGCAGGTTGTTTCACAGGTAAATACCCCATTGAAATCCCCACAAATCAGACAGAAAATAAATATCAACAGAAAATAAAGTAAAATTGAGGAGATACAGGACATGAAAAGTTACAGCGACAGTTACAAAAGCGCCGGTGTTGACGTTACAGCCGGTTACAAAAGCGTAGAATTGATGAAACAGCACGTTAAAAGCACATATAATGACGGTGTTCTTCAGGATATCGGCGGTTTCGGCGGCCTCTTTATGCCCAATCTTACAGGTATGAGCGAACCCGTTCTCGTTTCCGGCACTGACGGCGTTGGTACGAAGCTCAAGCTTGCGTTCCTTTTGGACAAGCACGACACCGTAGGTATTGACTGCGTTGCAATGTGCGTAAATGACGTTCTTTGCTGCGGTGCAAAACCTCTCTTCTTCCTTGACTACATTGCAACAGGAAAGCTTATCCCCGAAAAGATCGCCTCAATCGTAAGCGGCGTTGCTGAGGGTTGCCGTCAGGCAGGTGCTGTTCTTATCGGCGGCGAAACAGCTGAAATGCCCGGATTCTATCCCGAAGACGAATACGACCTTGCAGGTTTCACTGTAGGTATGGTTGATAAGGCTAAAGTTATCGACGGTTCCAAAGTTGCTAAAGGTGACGTTGTTATCGGCATTTCTTCTTCAGGTGTTCATTCCAACGGTTTCTCTCTTGTTCGTAAGGTTTTTGACCTCAATTCCGACAAGGCATACGATAATCTCATGACAAAATACGATGAACTTGGCACAACTCTCGGCGAAGCTCTCATCGTTCCCACAAAGATCTATGTAAAAGCTATTGAGGCTCTCACTTCCGCTGTTGAAGTTAAAGCTATTTCCCATATCACAGGCGGCGGATTCTATGAAAACCTTCCCAGAATGCTTCCTGACGGTGCTTCCGTTGTTTGCAAGAAGGATTTTGAAAGACCTGCTATCTTCTCCGTACTTCAGAAAGTCGGCAACATTCCCGAAAGAGATATGTTCAATACATTCAATATGGGCGTTGGTATGGCTTGCGTTGTTAAGGCTGAGGATGCTGATAAGGCTATCGAAGCTATCAAGTCCGCAGGGGAGAACGCATTCGTTCTCGGTGAGATCATTGAAGGCGATAAAGAAGTTATTATAAAATAATAGACAGTCACAGCGTGCCGCAGTCCGATAAAGTTCTGCGGCACATACTTAAAATAAGAAACGGAGATTCAGATAATGAAAACAAAAATTACTGTTCTCGTATCCGGTGGCGGTACGAATCTTCAGGCACTTATTGATGCTCAGCAGGCAGGTATTCTTCACAGCGGCGAAATATCTCTTGTAATTTCCGATAAACCCGGTGTCAAGGCTCTCGAAAGAGCTGAAAAAGCAGGAATAGCTACAGCAGTTGTCCCCAGAGCAAACTTCGGAAAAGATTATGTGGGTTACGGCAGGGAACTTTTGAAGGTTCTCAAAGAGAACGGCTCGGAACTTATAGTTCTTGCAGGTTTTCTTACCATTCTTTCCGACGAGGTCGTTGCGGCATATCCCGAAAAAATCATCAATGTACACCCCTCACTTATTCCTTCTTTCTGCGGAGAAGGCTTCTTCGGTTTGAAAGTCCATGACGAAGCTCTTGAATACAGTGTTAAAGTTACGGGTGCTACTGTTCATTTTGTTTCCGAAGTTGTTGACGGGGGCAGAATAATCGCTCAGAAGGCGGTTGATATTCTTGAGGGTGACACTCCCGAAGTTCTTCAGCGCAGAGTTATGGAAAACTGTGAATGGATAATTCTTCCACAGGCTGTGGAAAAGGTTTCCGCAGAAATAATGAACGAAAAAAATTAAATAATTATTGTACTTGAAACATATTTGCTGAAATAAACATTTTTAAGAAAGCATGGTGTTTGCTATGGCATATATCAGAGACAGAAAAGAAGAGCTTACTCTTTATCAGGAAGCCGCACCTCTTATTGGAGAAACAGATTTCGGGCTTGACATAGCCTGTGTTTACGGCGTTGACCCCGGTATGCCTGACAGAGTTAAAAAATTCAGAGAACGCGGATACAGGATCCACCTGATGACGGGTATTGCCTGGGGTAGCGGGCATGACTATTTCTTCGGAAAATGGGACGGACAGGACCACACTGATGAGCTCCAGCACAGCAGAGACGGTTCTTTGACAGGCGAAGATATCCATTGGGACGGTTATTATGTCCCCACGCTTAATTATCTGAAATTCCTTGTGGAAAGACTGAAAGTCGCAGTCGATGCGGGCGTTGAAGCCATTCACGTGGAAGAACCCGAATTTCTCAATGCCGCAGGCTACAGCGAAGGCTTCAAGAGAGAATACAAGCTCTATTACCACGAAGACTGGGTCGCACCTCACGAAAATGTTGACGCATTCTACAAGGCGGCAAAGCTCAAGGCTTATCTTTACAGAAGAGCTATTGAACGTGTAAGCCAGGATCTGCGCGACTATGCCATGAATAAATACGGCAGAGTCCTGAGATTTTATGTTCCCACTCACAGCCTTCTTAACTACTCTCAGTGGAAAGTCCTTTCTCCCGAGGGTACCATGACCGATATCCCATCACTTGACGGTTACAAGGCACAGGTTTGGATGGGAACATCCCGTGAAGGTAATGTTTATAACGGCGTTTACAAGGAGCGTACTTTTGAGACCGCTTTCCTTGAATACGGTGTCATGCAGGAATTGGTAAGAGGTACAGGCAGAGATATGTGGTTCGATAACGACCCCATTGAAGATCTTCCCATCTATACTTGGGTAAATTACAAACAGCATTATCTCAGAACTCTCATGGGCGAACTTCTCCAGCCGCACATCAACACCTACCAGTGTTGTCCCTGGCCGCACAGAATTTTCTCCCCCGGTGTTAAATATCCCAGCAATGACCCCAATGCAAAACCCATGCCGGAAGAATACAGAACTTTCCTTGCGAATATTTTCCAGATGCAGGGTACATTCGGCACGACTGATTTTGATTATACAAACAAAATGCCCGATGTCGGCGTATTTCTCTCCGATACGGCAATGTTCCAGCGTAATTTCCCCGATGATGTACTTGCTCGCAAGGATGAATATGCGCCTATGGGCGAAATAAATGTACGGAATCACTTCCGTTATGACGCGGGAAATATTCAAATGCAAAAAATAGAAGCAGGCGGCAGATTGGATTTTTACGAATCCCTTGCATTCCCCCTGTTCTACGGAATGGCTCTTCCGCTTCTCAAAGGCGGTTTGCCCGTTCGTCCCGTACAGCTTGAAAATGTAACAAGATACCCCGGTTATCTTGATAACTACAAGATGCTTATTCTGAGTTATGAATTCATGAAGCCTCTGACCGCCGATGTCAATACCGCATTGGCAAACTATGTCAGCGAGGGCGGTATGCTTGTATATGTGGGTGACGGTCTTGATCCTTTCCACAATGTCAGATCATGGTGGAACACTGGTAAAAATAAATACCCCACCGCCCTTGAGCATCTTTTGACTGTAATGGGTATTCCGACCGATGCCCCCGACGGTGTTTACGGGTTCGGCAAAGGCAAATTCATGCTTATAAAAACAAGCCCCGCAGATCTCTGCGTGAAAAAGGATCTTGCGGCGGATTACAGAAATAAGGTTTCCGAGCTTCTTGATATTCCCCTTGATAAAAACTACATCTCACTTCGCCGCGGCGAGTATTATCTTACAGCCGTCATGGACGAATGTGAGGACGAAAGCCCCTTTGTTCATAAGGGTAATTTCGTTGATATGCTTGATATTGACTTCAAGCCTGTCAAGGAAAAAGTTGTGGAGATCGGCGAGTCCTCTATCCTGTACGATCTTGATTTCATCAAGGATAAAGAATATGAGATCATCGGAACTTCTATCCGTGCCACCGCTTTTGAGTCCGATTCCGACGGATTCAGATTCGAGGGTACAGGTGCTGTCTGCAATGCGGCGATCAGACTGAAATTGCCCAAAGCTCCCAAGAGTGTTTCCGCAAAAATAGATGCCATTGAGCCTCGTGACGGCAACGAAGGCATCCGCGACGTGGATATAAGCTTCGAGTGGGACGAGGATTCAAGCACAGTTCTGCTGAAATTTAAAAATATTGCAGGAAAAACCTATATTGAAGGTAAATATTAAGCATAAGCATATATCCGAGGAAATAATTAATGGAAAAAGTTTATGATGCTGTCGTGATCGGCTCGGGACCTGCGGCTGCAGCGTTTCTGAACTCGGTTTCCGACAGTTTTGAGGTCGCATTTATAAGTAAAAAAGCTTCCCGCAAAGTTTGCGGGGGGCTTTTGTCGCCCTCAGCCGTAAAAGCTCTTGCAAAAATGGGGCTTGAAGTGCCTGAAAAGGTTAAGGTTTGCCCCGATATCAAGGTTATCCGAACAACGGATCTTCGTGACGGATTTACCCGATATTATCCCCGTGATTATGTGAATGTCGATCGGGAAAAGTTTGACGAGTGGCTGATGTCCCTTTCGGACGGGAAATGCGATGCTTATTACGGCTTTTGTGTGGGGTTTGAGCGGTTTGGAGAAAATTACCGTGTGAAATTCCTTGACGGAAATGATGAGAAGTTTCTGCTCTGCCGTAGTATTGTCGGTGGGGATGGGGCAAATTCTGTTATCAGACGCGGATTTTTAGGCGAAAAACACAGAAATGATATGTATATAGCCATTCAACAATGGTTTTGGGCTTCTGAATGTTCGGGGCATGAGGGATTTGATGCCTTTTCCTGCGTTTTTGATAACTCGGTTTCTGATTCTTATGCGTGGAGCTTCACAAAAGACGGTAAAATCGCTTTCGGAGGGGCTTATCCCAAGCAGAATTCGAGGGAAAGATTTGAATCTGAAAAACTTAAGCTTGAAAAATACGGGATTTCTTTCGGCCGGCCCATAATTACGGAGGCATGCAATGTTGTCTTCGGTAAGGGGCGTCAGAAATTCGTTTTCGGTGCGAAAAATGAAAATATTTATCTTATCGGCGAAGCTGCAGGGCTTATCAGTCCAAGTTCTCTTGAGGGGATAAGCAGCGCGATCATCAGCGGGTCGGAGCTGGGAAAAATGTTTGATCCGAACTGCTCCGTTTTGAGCTCTTACCGCCAAAAAATGCGCGGTTTGCGGTGGAAATTACGTTTTAAACGTTTTAAATCTTTCGTTTTGTGTACGCCGTTCCTTCGTTTTCTTGTTATGAGAAGCGGCATTACCGCTGTGAAGGTTGAAAAGAAAAAATAAAATTAAGACAGCCGATTGGGAGATTTTTTCGGTTGGTTTATATAGAATGGAGATTATTATGAAATACAGCAATCCGATTATTTCGGGGTTCAACCCCGATCCGAGTATTTGTCGTGTTGGGGAGGATTTTTATCTTGTAACCTCTACCTTTGAGTTTTTTCCCGGTGTCCCGGTTTATCACAGCAAAAATCTTATCAACTGGGAGCATATAGGTTATTGCCTTACACGTGAGTCACAGCTTCCCTTGCAGGGCTGTCTTCCGTCGAAGGGGATCTATGCCCCTACGATCAGATATCACGACGGGGTGTTCTTCATGATCTCCGAAAACATAAGCGGTGGCGGAACTTTCATTGTTCATACGTCGGATATCCGAGGTGAATGGAGCGAGCCTTCATGGCTGAATATGCACGGATTCGACCCCTCTTTGTTTTGGGATGAGGACGGCACATGCTATTTGGTTTGTATTCATTGGAAGGAAGACGGAGCAGGACATTATCTTTATAAGATCGATCCGTTTACCGGAAAGTTGTTGAGTGAACCTGTTTTGCTTTCTCACGGTTGCGGAGGCACGGCTACTGAAGGGCCTCATATATACAGGATTCACGGAAAATATTATCTTTTGATTGCGGAAGGCGGAACTGAATACGGACACATGGTCAAGATCCTTCGGTCGGATTCTGTTTGCGGACCGTATGAGGCGTGTCCGCGTAACCCCATTCTGACTAACCGTGATTATGCAAGCGAAATTCAGGGTGTAGGGCATGCTGATATTATTGAAGATCAGAACGGAAACTGGTGGGCTGTCTGTCTCGGATTCCGTCCCATAGGTGGGTTGTACCACAATCTCGGTCGGGAAACTTTTTTAGCTCCGCTTGTCTGGGATGAAGAGGGTTGGCCTGTAATCGGCAATAACGGATGTCTTGATCCTGTTATGGAAGGACCTATTCCCGGAACTGCCGAAAAGTCTTCGGTTCAGGAAAAATACAGCTTTTTTGATGATTTTGACGGAGATACTCTTGATCTCAGATGGAATTATATCCGCAATCCGCAGATGGAAAATTATGAGCTCCGGGGCGGAAAGGTTTTTCTCAGAGGTTCAGATGTCACCCTTTCAACCCCTTGCGGAAATCCTACGATGCTGGCTGTTCGTCAGCAGGCGTTTGAAAACCGTGTCACGGCAACTATGGAAGGGGATATGGTTCCCGGTCAGTCTTCGGGAATTACTGTCTTTTACAATCAGTCTGCGCATTACGATATCTTTGTTTCACGGGAAGATGACGGCTTTTACGTTAATTTGCGGAAACAGGTCTTTGATATCAACGTGATCACAGAGCGTCAGAAAGTCAACTATAACGGGCGGATCCGTCTTCGCATAGATACTTCAAAGGATTTTCACTCTTTCTTTTATGAAGTTGATGGTGAATGGGTTCTTTTGGGTCGCGGCATGACCGCAGGACTTTGCAAAGAAACGATTTTCCCGATGTCTTTCACGGGATGTTTCTTTGGAATGTTCAGCGAAAACGGAACTATCTCCTTTGATTCTTTCGCTGTCGAAGTGAAAGATGAAGATCTGATGTCGGTTTGAGAGTTTACAGAAAATTATTAAAGTTTGTATAGTAATGCAAGAATATTTCATTGACATCAACATGAATGGAAAAAACTAATAGGGCAGTCTTGAGCTGTTCGATATTTCGTCAAGTAAAGTTTACAGAAAGTTTGCGGGGGGGTAGACACTCACCCGCAGTTATGTTATAATATAATTACCTTACACTTGCAAAGAAATAAAATGAAAAGAGGTAAAAAAATGGCAAAGAAAATTATTTGTATGTTGCTGGCGCTGTCCATGATGTTGACGGTTCTTGCGGCATGTAACAACGAGCCTGTTGTGGACGAGACACCCGACGACGGTCAACAGCAGGAAGACATTCAGGGCAATGACAAAGTTGAAGAACCTTTCGACGGCACATTGAAACTTGTAGTTGATGGAGTTTCCGATTACGTAATTGTCCGTGGTGAAAACGCTTATATTTCTGAAGTTACAGCTTCGACTGAATTGCAGAAATATCTGAAACAGATCAGCGGTGTGGAAATTCCCATCGTGACAGACGCAACAGCGCCCGTTGAAAAGGAAATCGTTGTCGGTAAAACCAACCGTGAATCGGACGGCGAATTCAACAGAGACGAACTTGGCGACGACGGTCTTGTAATCAAGTCCAACGGACAGAAACTTTTCCTCGTTGGCGGCGAACAGCGTGGTACTCTTTATGCCGTTTACGAATTCCTCGAAAGCTACCTCGGTTGCCGTTTCTATACAGCGGATTTTGAACTCGTTCCCGAAACGAAGACCATTACTCTTGAAAAAATCGAAGAAGACAAGCAGATTCCTGTTTTTGAATACAGATATACAGACTGGGCTGTTCCTAGGAATCAGGTTATTTCTGTTAAGAGACGTATAAATGGAAATTCTCTTAATGGAGCTCCTATTTATGAAGAATATGGCGGAAGTTTTAGCATTAGTCCATTTGTACATACTTTCAACTATCTTATAAGTTTTGCAGAGTATTCCGAAACTCACCCCGAATACTTTGCACATTACGATGACGGCACGATAGTTGATAATAATCTTGTGCAGCTTTGCCTTACAAACGAAACTGTTTTGCAAATGTCTATTGAAACTGTCAGAAATTGGATAAATTCCACGCCTAATGTCAATGTCGTTTCTATTTCTCAGAATGATGGCGGCGGACCTTGTATGTGTTCAAACTGTCAGGCGGTTTATGCGGAAGAAAACGGTGCATACAGCGGCGCAGTTATCCGTTTTGTTAATGCCATAGCTACAGCACTTAAAGATGAATTCCCCAATGTTAAATTTGAAACACTTGCTTATCAGTATACAAGAAATGTGTGCGTTACCAAACCTGCAGAAAATGTTATTGTCCGTCTTTGTACGATTGAGAGTTGTTTTACTCACCCTTTGTCTGAGTGTGATGAAAAAACATTTTACCCTCATGACTCAGTAGTCAGCGAGAACTCTTTTGTTACAGATCTCCGAGATTGGGCAAGTATAAGCAACACTCTTTATATTTGGGATTATACTACAAACTTCTGGCTTTATACCGTAAACTTTTCTGCATTTGATACTTTGAGAGAGAACGTGCGTTTCTTTGCTGAAAATAATGTAAAGGGTGTTTTCGAAGAAGGTCCTGGGAATTCCAATAGCGTAGGCGGCGAATTCGATGAACTCAGAGTTTATTTATTTTCAAAGTTGCTTTGGGACCCATATATGACAGAGGAAGAATATTACGGATATATGGATGATTTCCTTGCAAATATCTATGGTCCCGGTTGGACATATATAAGAGAGTATATTGATTTGAAAGACGCATATAACAGTAATTATCATGCGGGTTGTATGATGAGACAAAGTGATGTTTACGAAATCTATAATATTAAACAAGTTACTGTCCGTGAAAAAACCGAAATTCCCGAAGGCGTTACATTGGAAATGATTGATAATTATCAAACTGTAGATTGGTCAGCTTATATAAACTATTATTTTGAAATTCCTGAGCCTGAATTAGTGACAAAGGGTTATGAACTCTTTGGAAAGGCTATGGAAATTGCAGAAACTGATTATCAAAAGACTGCGATTGATAAAGCTTTGATTCAGGTGGAAATTTTGGATTCACATTACAGATATAAAGCAAAAGGCGTATATTCAACAAACCTTAATTTAGTAATCAGAAGTGTTTTATCTTCCGCTGATATTTCCGAAGAAGAATATGCTGAATACCAAAAAACTATACCCTCATATTTGCGATATTTCAGTGGAAAGTATACTGATGAATATTACAACTTCAACAAAACATTGGCTGATAAAATGGTCGGATATGGTATAACCTCTTTAAATAATGAGGGTAATGATTTTTATCCGAGAGAAGCAAACTTCGGTAAATCACCGAGAGAATGGTAAATATTAAAAGATCGATCCCGCCCCCGCACATCGTGCGGGGGCGGCTTGCTTATATGGGCCACAATTAGTTTTTCGGCAAAAATATTTTTGATTCTTTTTATGTTCATATTTTAAGCGTTTTTTTCATATATTTTCAGTGAAAATACTATCAAAAAGAAAGAAATGATAATTATGAATGAATTCAAACCTGAAGGAACCATGCAAAATATTATTTACACGAAGGCTGTCCTTGACCGCGCCATGCTGACGGGGAAGATCCTTGAGGCGAAAGTGCGTCTTTGCGACGAAAACCACAACCTTATACTCGATTTGGGCTGTATGAAGGGGTTTATTCCGAAAGAGGAAGCTGCTTTGGGCATAAAAGAAGGCACGACACGGGACATTGCGATCATCAGCCGTGTGAATAAGATCTGCTGTTTTACAGTTAAGGGTTTCAGGCAGATAAACGGTGAACTTTTTGCCATTCTCAGCCGCACCGATGCCCAGCAACAGGCGCTCGATCACCTTTTCGCCCATTGCGATATCGGCGATATAATAGATGCGAAGATAACCCATCTTGACCGTTTCGGCGCTTTTGCGGACATTGGCTGTGGGATAGTGGGACTTATAAGCATTGAGAATATTTCCGTTTCCAGAATATCACATTCAAGCGACAGATTTTATATCGGGCAGGATATCCGTGTTGTCGTCAAGGATAAGGATCTTGAAAGCAAACGCTTCTCTCTTACTCATAAGGAACTTTTGGGCACATGGCAGGAAAATGCGGCTCTTTTTGCTCCGGGGCAGACTGTTGCAGGCTGTGTGCGTTCAGTTGAAGATTACGGTATCTTTGTGGAACTTACTCCGAATTTGTCAGGACTCGCCGAACTTGGGGAGTATTCCGAATTGAAAAACGGAACGGGAGTTTCTGTGTACATAAAAAGCATCGTTCCGGATAAAATGAAAATAAAACTCTCCATTGTAGATGTTTTCAGAGACCCTGTTCTGCCTCCTGAAGAGTATAAATATTTTATAAAAGAAAAAAACATTGAACGCTTTGTTTATTCCGTACCGGCTTCCCGCAAGCAAACGCTTACAGTGTTTAAAAAGTCTGATATTATTTGAAAAAACACACTTGACACGGTCGCTCTTATGGTGTATAATGATATGGGGAAAATATAACCCAATGAAGCTTAGTTCAAATGAAGTCTAAAACAAAAAATGAAAGGATAATTAAAAATTGAAAGCGTTGAACCTTACAAAAAAGTACCTTTTGGCGGAATCCGCATTGGCGGTATTTGAAATTATTTTCGGACTCCTGTCCTCATGTCTTGCAATGACGATACTCGGACTTTATTCCATTGTCGGCGTGTATTGTGTCGCTTCAATGGAAATATTTCCGAAAGCAAAACTTGCAGATCTCGGATATCTTGCGCTTGCGCTTGTTTCTGCGTTGATGGCGTGGACTTCCGTCTACAGTGTACATTTAACCATCGGATATGCAAAAGATGCGGTCGATTTCTGGGGACTCATTCCTCCGATCATTGTGTTTTTTGTGAAAGCATCTCTGTCGATGCTCCTCTCCGACGACGAAGAAATTGCTGAAAAGTCGGTCCTTTTTGCAGAGATAATCGACTATAAATACGATTTTCTGCTGATAGTTTCAACAGTAGTTGCAATTTTCCTTACTTTTGTTTTTGATTTTTATATCGAATATATCGTTGCGCTGGGAATCGCTCTTTGCTGTATCAGAAAAATTTTCGTTACGGCAAAGATTCGAAAATCTGTTGCAAAGAATTGATTTTTTAAAATTCAGGAAGTTGGTACATAAAAATGTTTGCTAAAAATATAGGTATAGACCTTGGCACAGCGTCTGTCATCATTTACGTAAGAGGAAAGGGTATAGTGCTCCGTGAACCCTCCGTTGTTGCTATTGACAGAACGACGGGAAAACTTTTGAAAGTAGGCGTTGAAGCTCAGGAAATGCTGGGCAGAACTCCCGATAATATCGTGGCTATCAGACCACTCAGAGACGGGGTAATTTCTGATTACGAAACGACGGAACGTATGCTCCGTTACTTTATCAGAAAAGTAAACGGCAGGTCTCTTTTCAGGCCTCACGTGGTCGTCTGTGTGCCCTCAAGAATAAATGAGGTTGAAGAACGTGCTGTAAGAGATGCGACTCTTAACGCAGGCGCAAGAAGCGTTGAGCTTATCGAAGAACCGATGGCAGCAGCTATTGGTGCAGGACTTGACATTACAAAGCCCAGAGGAATCATGGTCATTGATATCGGCGGCGGAACTGCCGATGTTGCGGTGATCTCGCTGGGCGATGTTGTCGTTTCAGAAAGTGTAAAGGTCGCAGGGGACAAGTTCGACGAGGCTATCGTGAAATTTGTCCGCAAAGAGTACGGCGTTCTTATCGGTGAACGTACAGCTGAAGATATCAAAATGAAGATCGGCTGTCTTTCTCCTCGTCCCGAAAGAGTTTCCATTACTATCCGAGGTCGTGACCTTACAACGGGATTGCCCAAAGAATTTACGATGACTTCCGATGATGCTCTTGAGGCTCTTTCCGAACCCGGAGAGGTCATTGCGGAAGCTATTCATGATGTTCTCAGCCGTACACCGCCCGAACTTATCGGCGATATTTCCACTGACGGTATCATTCTTACTGGCGGCGGCTGTCTGATCTACGGTTTTGACAAGATGATTGCAGAACGTGTCGGCATAAATGTTTATGTTGCCGATGATGCTGTTTCCTGCGTTGCAAGAGGTACGGGTGCTGCCCTCGATTTTGTGGAAGACTTGTCCGGAATCAAGGTGAATTCTCCCAAAAAGAAGCTTTGGGGCTGATAAAATATCTGATTTTTGAAAAATCAGCCTGAAAGTACGGTAGCTATGCCGAAAATCATGCCTGAAATATTGAATATTGGGATATATCTCCCCCGATAAAGTAGTTTTGATTCGATACTTACGTCTCCTACGGCGGAATACATGGTTATCCCACCTGAAAATATTAACATTCTTATGAGCCATGAACGGTCTGAGACTCCGATATTTGCTCCGCATAAAGAACCTAAAAGGAAAGGTACTGCGAGACAGAAACAGCAGAGGATTCGTTTTCTCAAGGGTTTTCCCGAAGTTTTTGACATCATGAAAATTGCCGAACTTTCAGAGAAAGTATCCAAAGCGGAGGCTGAACCCAGCCCGAAAGCAAGTCCCGCAGATAATCCGAAACCCGTACCGACAGATATGCCTCGGATAAAGCTGCTTATAGCGAAACTCAAAGCGGAGAGTTTTTCCGTAGCAGCTATTCTGTTTTTTTCTGACATTTTACGGTGTCGGTATTTCAACCTTTCCTGCATCAACATTGCGGTGGATATCCCTAAAATCAAGAATAAAAGTAGCTCGGGCAGCTTGCAAAATGCGTATGCAGAAGGGATCAGGTATAAAAATATTATCGAAACCGTGAAGCCTGACGCAAATTCCATGGAAAATCCCGTGATCTGACGGCAGATTTTACCCTCAGGTACTGAAATTGACAGTAAAAATCCTGCCAATATGGCTATAAATACATATCCGCTGTAAATAAAAACAGTTTTATATAAAGAAAACATCGAAATCCCTCATTATTTAAATAAACCAAAAAGGTAAAGAAAATGCAAATACTCAAAAATGAAGCAGGCGACATTGCTGTCGCTGTTGAAGAACTGAAAAAAGGAAATGTGGTGGCTATCCCCACTGAAACGGTCTATGGACTAGCGGCAAATGCGCTTGATCCTGAGGCTGTCAGCAAGATTTTCAAGGCAAAGGGCCGCCCCTCTGACAACCCTCTAATCGTGCATATCGCAGATGCCTCTGACATGGAAAAATTTGCAATTCCCAACGAGATCGCTTATAAATTAGCGGAAAAATTCTGGCCCGGACCGCTGACAATGATCCTTCCGAAACGTGATTGCATTCCAACAGCGGTTACCGCTGGGCTGGATACGGTCGCCATAAGGATGCCCGAACATCCCGTGGCAAGGGAGATTATCTCTCAAAGTGGTCTGCCTTTGGCGGCACCTTCTGCAAACATTTCAGGAAAACCCAGTCCCACTTCCGCACAGCACGTTATCGACGATTTCCGCGAAAATCCTTATGTTGCGGCAATAATTGACGGTGGAAAATGTAAATGTGGCGTGGAATCCACAGTTTTGAGTCTCTGTAATGGTACTCCTTGTCTGTTAAGACCGGGTTTTGTTACGGCAGATATGCTCAGAACAGTTATTCCGAACCTGAAAATTGCAGAAGCTGTCTTAAAAGAGCTTCCCAACAGCGAAAAAGCTCTCTCTCCGGGGCTTAAACATAAACATTATGCTCCCAAAGCTCGAACTGTCTGTATTAAAGGTCTATGCGAAAACGCTCTGAAATATGTGAAACTTGACGGAAATATCAAGAAAACCGTTATCTGTTTTAATGGAGAAGAGGCTGTTTTTGCAGGCTGTAATGTTATTCCTTACGGAAAGAGCGACGATTTTGAAGAGCTTGCGGAAAATCTTTTTGATGCGTTGCGTCAGGCAGATGCTCTCGACTGCGAAAAAATTTATGTCCGTATCCCCGAAATTGACGAAAAGTCTGTGAACGGTGTACTTTTAGCTGTGTATAACAGGCTTCTCCGTGCGGCAAGTTTTACGGTAATTGATTGCGATTCTGCGGCAAAAGGTCTTGTCATCGGAGTGACGGGACAAAGCGGAGCAGGGAAGGGAACTCTCTGCAAGATCCTTGAAAATAAAGGCTTTTTTCACATTGATACCGATAAAGTCTGGCATGATATGATCGACGAGTGTGCGCCGAAATTGGAAGCAGTTTTCGGAAAAGTAACAGATAAAAACGGTCGTGTTGACAGGAAGATTCTCGGTGAAAAGGCTTTTTCTTCCGAGGAGAATCTGAAAAAACTCAATGAGATCGCCCATAAGTCCATCATGGCGAAAGTTTCCGAAATTATGGATGAAAACAGATCAAAAGGAATTTTTAATTTCGCTGTTGACGGTGCGGCACTTTTTGAAGCAGGCGCAAAAGCTAACTGTGATTTCATAATTGCTGTGACTGCCGATTGGAATTCACGTCTTGATAGAGTCAAAAAACGTGACGGAATTGATGATAAACGTGCGGAAGCTCGTTTTTCGGGACAAAAATCAGAAGAATTCTATATCCAAAACGCTGATTTCACCATAATTAACGATGATATCGGATCTCTCGAAGCGAAAATTGAAGCTGTTCTTGCTGAAAACTGTAAATTAAAATAATTTGTTAATAAATCCCTTTGCAGGCTATTTAAAGTTGTAATCCTTGAAAAATTACAAAAGCTTTTGAGGGGAAAATATAAAAATGAAGGAATCTTAATAATGAAACACATCTTTAAACGAATTGCAGCTTTGTCTGCAGCATCGCTTATCTCTGTCTCTGCCCTTACTGCTTGTGCGGAAGAGGTAACGCTTCTTGACTTTATAGACCCGACAGGTGGAAGTTCTACTTTCGGCGGTTTTGAACTGCAGCTTTTACAGTTGCAGGAGGTCGATACAGGATCCGGAGATCTTTCCGAGGGAAATCTTTTCGGTTACCCCGCAACTACAACACTTTCAGATGCTGCTTTCAAGCGTATCAGCGATGTTGAATCTGCTTATGACTGCAAAATAAATATTTCATACGAAGATATTGAGCAGGAAGACCTTATTCTGAGATATATGGGAAACAATATTAAATACGATGCGATGTATTCCGCAGACCATGACGGTGCCTTGGAAGCCGCAGATTCGGGAATTCTTCTTCCTCTTGAGGATTATATGGATTATGCAAATCTACTCAATACAGAAAAATACGGTGCTGTAAATGTTCAGGAAATAGTTTCTTTCCATGGTTCAATTTATGGTCTTTGTCCTGTTTCATGGCCATATAAACAGCCCAGAACTATCGGTCTTATGGTTTATAATATGGATCCTATCAGCCAGTACGGAAAGCTTAATCCCAAGGAGTTTTTGGAAAACGGCACTTGGAATTGGGATGCACTTGAAGCTATAATCAAGGATTATTATGTTCTTGAGGGCGAAAAGGAAATTCATTCTCTTGCGGCTCGAAATTTTGACTTTGCGAGACTTCTTGCTCAGAGTAACGGTGTAGAACTTGCTCAACTTGACAGCAATGGGGAACTTGTGTTGAATTACGGTTCTGAAGCTCAGATCGAAGCTCTTCAGTGGTACAAAGATGTTGTTTCTGAAAATATTGACGCTTTTGAGGGTAATTTTTTCTCAACTAATGCTTTGAGTTGGACAGATGTTGCAGATGCTATCTGCGAAGGAACTTCCATGTGTGGTATTACTGCTCCCGATATCCTTTATTATGATATTATTTACAGAGCTAAAAATATTGCTGTAACTCCTTTCCCTTGCGGACCTCGTGGTGATTACGGCGAATGGACAGGTATTATAGAGGGTCAGGAATGTTTTGCTGTGTTTAAAAACACCGATGAACCTGAAACTGTTATTTCTATTATTGATAAAATATGTGAACCCCTTGAAGGTTTTGAAACTTACGAATCCCTTGTTGATTTTATTGGAAATTCTGTTCTTTATAGTGTTGAAGATGCAGAGATCGTTTTGAATCTTCACGATTTTGCCAGATATTCTTATTGGTCAGAGGAACATTCGATCAATATCAACGATCTGTACAGAGATGCTTCAAGTATGCTTGATGAAAAAACACCTGCTCAGATAATCGGTGAATATCAGACAAAGATACCTCAGTATCTGGAAGATTATATAATCCCCAATTTACCCATTTATGACATTATTAAATAATACATATATTTAAAAGGAGAAAATTACAATGGACGAACTTTTGTACAATCCCACAAATGCTTATGATATTCTTTCTGCAGACGAGATCAAAGCGGCTTATGACTACTGCGAAGGATACAAGAAATTCCTTGACAATGGCAAGACAGAGAGATCTTGCGTAACTTACGCTGTCGAACTTGCAAAAGCTAAAGGCTTTGTTGAATTTGTTGACGGTAAAAAATACAATGCGGGCGACAAGGTTTATGTAAATCAGAAGAATAAATCTGCGATATTTGCTGTTATCGGCACTGAAAGCCCAGAAAAAGGCTTCAATATCACCGCAGGTCATATTGACTCCCCCCGTCTCGACATCCGTCCCAATCCTCTTTACGAAGACGGAAACATGGCTTATTTCAAGACTCATTACTATGGCGGTATCCGTAAATATCAGTGGACAGCCATTCCTCTTTCTCTTATCGGCGTGATTTGCAAAAAAGACGGTACTACTGTTAATATAAACATTGGTGAAGACGAAAACGACCCTGTTTTCTATATCACCGACCTTCTTCCCCATCTTGCAAAGGATGCTAAACCCATTCACGGCGAAGATCTTAATATCGTGATCGGTTCAAGCTACGACAAGGACGAAAAGGACAGCAAAATCAAAATGTCCGTAATGAAGCTCCTTAATGAAAAATACGGTATTTCCGAATGTGATTTCCAGACAGCAGAATTGACTATCGTTCCTGCCGCAAAGGCAAAAGACGTTGGTTTTGACAGAAGCCTCGTTGGTGCATACGGTCACGATGACAGGATCTGCTCTTATCCTGCATTGACTTCACTTTTGACTCTCAAAAATCCCACAAAAACATCCGTTGCTGTTCTTGTTGATAAAGAAGAGATCGGCAGCGCAGGCATTACAGGTATGAGAAGTGCGTTTATCACAGATTTCCTGCTTGCTCTTTGCGATGGTTACAACGCAAGAATTGCGTTCAAAAATTCTGCGGCTATCTCTGCTGACGTAAGTGCCGCATTTGACCCCACTTTCCCTGCTGTCTACGAAAAGAGAAACTCTGCACACATCAACTGCGGTCCTGCTGTTTGCAAATACACAGGTCACGGCGGTAAAGCAGGCGCTTCCGATGCTTGTCCCGAATTCATTGCAAAACTTGCGGCAATTTTTGACGAAAACAAAGTTCTTTATCAGTTCTGCGAACTTGGCAGGATCGACGCAGGTGGTGGCGGTACAGTTGCGCAGTACATCGCTGACAGAAATATCGAAGTTGTTGATATCGGTGTTGCAATGCTCTCCATGCACGCACCATACGAGCTTGCCTCAAAGACCGATATTTACATGATGCACAAACTCTGTAAGGCATTCTACGATAATTATTAAGCAAACAATATCTCGTTCCATTTGAAAGTTGAGGCCATACCCCTCGAATTTACGAAGGATTCACAATTCGGGGGGACACTTCGTTAATTATATTTTTTATAAAAACATGGAGGACCCCAAAATGAAAAACATTTTTAAAAAGGCGGCGGCGCTTGCCGTTGCAGGAATTATGTCCGTTTCCGCGCTTACTGCTTGCGCGCAGGAAGTAACTCTCCTTGACTTTATCGAGGCAGACACAGGAAAGACAGATTTTGACGGCTATGTTTGTAAGCTCGGTATGTATACTCTGTCTGACAATACCGGAATGCTCATTGACGAAAATAATCCTTTCGGTTACAAGGAAAATACTGAACTTGCAGACGCTGTTCTTGCAAGAATTTCCGATATCGAAAACGACTTGAACTGCAGCATTGAACTTTCTCTTATTGATGTCGATGGGGATGTTCTTGCGGCTCAGCTTTTTGCTGATAGTGTAAAGCAGGAAGTTCTTTATTCTCCATCGCACGCTCTTACGAGAAAATATCTTGCCGCTGCGGGATACCTTGAAAAAGTCAACAACTACGGCGACTATATCGACTATACAAACACCGAAAAATACGGTGAGATAAATATTCAGGAAATGAACGCTGTTAATGGTGACCTTTATGCGGTTTCTCCCATTACGTGGATGTTCAAGCAGCCCAGAGCCCTTGAGCTTATCGTCATCAACGAAGATCTTCGCAGTAAGTACAATACTCCCCGAATTCAGGAATACATCGAAAACGGTGTGTGGAATTGGGATTCATTTGAAGAGTTCATTGCAAATTCTTCCAACAAGGACAATGAAGAAACTCCCATTTATTCATTGTCTGCAAGAGGCTTTGATGTTGCCAAGCTTTTGGCTTACGGTAACGGCTTCGTTCTTGCGACCGAAACGGCTGACGGTTATGTAACAGACTTCGGCGCTGACAATATGATGGAAGCTGCACAGTTCTACTATGACCTCAGAGCGAAATATTCCGAAAACTTTGCGCCCGACACAGGTGACTGGGTTGATGTAAACGAGCATTTCATTGACCTGAAAGACTCCGTGGCTTGTCTTACTGCGGCATCCATTCTCTACAATGACATTGTATATGAAATTCAGAACTACAGCGTTGCTCCTTTCCCCACAGGTCCAAGAGGTGAATACGGCAAATGGCCCTCGGCTATTGAAGCGACAGAATCTTTCTCTGTTTTCAATACAGGCGAGAACCCCGAAGCGAACTTTACCATCATTGACAGGCTTTGCGATCCCCTTGAAGGCTTTGAAACTGAAGAGGACAGATTCGAGTACCTTTCCACAAACGTTGTTTTTACCATCGAGGATGCTGAATATGCAATGAATCTCTATAAAAACGGTATGTATACACATTGGGTATTCTCCGATAGCGCAGAAAACGGCTTTGACGATCTTTGGCGCGCAGGCATTGAAGACGGCGCTGTTGACGGTGACAAACCGAGAGCCCTTTCCGTTGTAATGGAAGAGCTTAAAAATATTTACCCCGCGCTTATCGAAGAGTTCATCGTTCCCAACTTCCCCGTGTACGAACTTATTCCCAACTAAATTATGCAAATAATCCCCCTGTACCCTTAAAAAATCGAGAATACACCTTCAAGTTTGAAAAAATTCATAATTCGGGGGGGTAGTACTTCTTGTCAAAAATTTTTAATATATGGAGGACCCCAAAATGAAAAGAACACTTAAAAGAATCACAGCCCTTTTGATCTCTTTGATCCTGATGCTTTCTGTTCTTACGGCGTGCGGAGAGACTGCAACATTGATTCCGTTTACAACAGAAACTTCGGAAGAATTGAATCTTAATGGTTACAAACTGAATGTTGCGGATTATATATCTAGCAAAGGTTTTACATTTATGTCGTATAAAGAGAATACAAATCTTTATGATGCTGCTATTCAGCGTTTTTCAGATGTTGAAGACGAACTGAATTGCGAGATCAATATGATAGAGACTGACTATCAGATCACCGACCTGATTTCTATGTTGCTGGCAGGAAACGTGAAATATGAAGCTTTTTACGGAAACCATGGAGATCTCCATGATATTGCACAGGGAGATCTTGTCATTCCCGCTTCGGATTATCCCGACATTATAGATGTTCGTAACTATGACAAGTACGGAACACCTTCCATTCAGGAATGTAATTCCTATAACGGCAAAATAGTTATTCTTTCACCTGTTTCATGGCTCTACAGACAGCCGTCAGCTTTGGAGTTGCTTGTGTTCAATATGGACCATGTGAACAGATTCGGTAAAACAAATCCAAGAGAATTCCTTGAAAACGGAACATGGAATTGGGACGCGCTTGAACATGTTATCTCTGATTATTATATAAAGGAAGATGAGAGCGAGATATATTCACTTGTTTGCCGAGGTTTTGATATGCTGAAACTTCTCTGTCTCGGTAACGGTGTAAGCTTTACATATAAAGATTCCGACGGTAATATTAAATCAGACTTCGGTCAGCCCAATATGCTTGAAGCTATTGATTTCTACAGCAAGCTGGAAAATGAATACTCCGACAGATATTTAGATAAAGACTCTTGGGAATATCTTGTTGAATCCTTTGTTGAGTTGCAGAATTCTATGGCTTGTCTGACAGCCGCATGGCAGCTTTATGAGGATATATCTTATGAGGTCAAAAACTATTCCGTATTGCCTTTCCCCACAGGTCCTCAAGGTGAATACGGTATATGGCCTTCCGCAGTAGAAGGTATGCAAGGATTTGAAGTTCTGAATGGTTGTGATGAACCTGAATTTGCTTTCAGAATTATCGATATGATATGCGAACCTCTGGACGGCTACGAAACAGAAGAAGCAAGACTCGAGTTCCTTACATCAAACGTTTTATATGATATTCAAGACGCTGAAGTTGTAATGAATACCCATAAAAACGGTACATATTCTTATTGGAAAGCTGAAATTGGAACTTTCCAGCCCGATACTCTTTGGCGCGAACTTGCAAAGAATAACCGTCCTGCATCTGAAGTTATCGATATGTATTCAAACCTCTTCAATCAGGCCATTGAAGAATATATGACACCTAATTTGGAAATAGAAAAATATTTCGAAGAATAATCCATTCGATTCCCCCATTCTTGTAAAATAAATCAAGAGTAAAAGCCCTGAATTGTTACACAAAGTTCACGATTCGGGGGAGGGTAACACTTCTTGTCAAAAATTTTTAATATATGGAGGAACCCAAAATGAAAAACACACTTAAAAGAATCACAGCCCTTTTGATCTCTGCGATCCTGATGCTTTCTGTGCTGACGGCTTGTGGGGAAGCGCCAACACTGATCTCATTCCTCGGTGCGTCATCGGATCAAATTGATTACGACGGAATGAAGTTTGTCTTGGCAGATACCAGATCCTCAGAAGACGAAAGCCTTTTGGTATATAAGGCAAATACCAATTTCTACGATCTGGCATTACAGCGATTTGCCGATGTTGCGGAAGCTTTCAACTGCGAAATAGAAAGAAAATATATTTCCGCAGACAGTAAGATAATTCTTGCAGATATTGTCGGCGGCGCACGCAAGTATGATATCCTTTACACATGGCACGAACCTATACAGCTGCTTTCCCGCGGAAAAGCCCTTACTCCCGTATATGATTACAGGGATATTGTAGACTTGAGCGATTCTGATAAATACGGAACGCCTACCATTCAGGAAGCAAATGCTTACGGTGGGGAAATATATGCTGTTTCTCCCCAGTCTTGGCTTTATAATCAGCCTACAGCTTTGGATATGATCGCGTTCAATCTTGACCTTGTTGAAAAATATGGTAAAACAAACCCCAGAGAATTTATCGAAAACGGCACTTGGAATTGGGACGCTCTTGAAATGGTCGTTTCCGATTACTATGTCAAAGACGGAGACAAAGAGGTCTATTCCATTGCTTTCAGAGCATTGGATATGCTGAAACTTCTTTGCCTCGGTAACGGTGTTAAATTTACATATAAAGATTCAAACGGCGAGCTCAGATCAGACTTCGGTGGTGCCAATATGCTTGAAGCCGTCAATTTCTATAACAGGGTATTTTCGGAAAATGCCGATAAATTACCCCTTAAATTCTCAGGTGAAATTGACTGGGGTGAAGTCAGTGATGCCTTTATTATTCAGCAGAACACCATGGCAGGCTTGACTACTGCATCGTACATATATAATGACATTGCTTACGAAGTCGAAAATTATGTTGTAATGCCTTTCCCCACAGGTCCTCGTGGTGAATACGGTGTTTGGCCCGCTATAATTGAAGGTATGGACGGTTATACAGTTCCTATCACTTGCGAAGACAAAGAAGCCGCATTCCGCCTTATAGCTGCTTTCTGTGAACCTCTGGAGGGCTATGAGACTGAGGAATCCCGAATTGAATTTTTGGCAGAAAACGTTGTTTTTGACCCCATTGATGCAGAAATTGCTTTGACTGCACACAAAAACGGTACATATTCTTATTGGAAAGCGGACGTTGGAAACTTCGGTCCGGACCTCTTCTGGAGAAAGCTTGCGGAAAATCCCGGAGCAGACAAAACTGCAAGAGTTATCGGTCAGTATGAGGATAAATACAATACCGCTATCGCTAATTATATGACACCCAACCTTGAAATTGATAAATATTTCAACTAAAAAAACAGAAAGGACGGCGTGAAAATGTTTTGCAAATGCGGAAAGCTTATGACTGCCGACGAAAACGGATACGTTTGTATCTGCGGTCTTCGGAAGACTTTTGACGGGCAGGAGCTTTGCGAGGACGAAAACCAACGCCTTGCGGAGATCAAGAAAAAATACCGTTCAAAATATCCGAACATGAACGATCCCGTCGTCCGTGTGGTAGAACCTATTGCAGAAAGCGAAGAATTTGACGAGACATTCAGCGACGTGCCGCCCTCTCAAAGAAATAAACAAAACACAAAGAAAAAAGGATGGTTTAGAAAATGAGCACACCAATCAAAGTTTGTACATTTAATATTCTCACACATCATGGCAGATATCCCGATAGATTTTTTAAGCGTATGCCGAATATTTATACTGCCATAAAGGAAGAAAAAGCTGATTTTATTGGATTCCAGGAAGTTCAGCCCGAGGCTCAGGATTGGCTTAAGTCCGCATTCCCCGAATACGGCATCATTGGTTGCGGCAGAGATGCTGATCTCCGAGGTGAGAGCAACCCCATACTTTATAACAAGGAAAGATTCGACCTTTGCTGGCTTGACATGGTTTGGCTTTCTCCTACACCGTCCATTCCCGGCACACGTTTTGAAGAGCAGAGCATGTGTCCCAGAATCTGCGTTGCGGCACGTTTTTACGACAGAGTTGACCGCAGACTTATCGCTGTTTACAACACACATCTCGATCACGAGGGCGAAAAGGCTCGTCAGCTCGGTATGAGACAGATCCTTGCGAAGATCGAGAAAGACTGCGAACTCTTCGATATCCCCGTTATCATGACAGGTGACTTCAATGCAGAACCCGACAGCGTTGCTATCACGGAAACTCTCGCATTTGAAAGACATCCTCTTTGTGACGTTACAAAAGACCTTGCATACACATTCCATAATTTCGGTCAGTGCAAGCATAAGATCGACTACATTTTCGCGGATAAGGGCGTAAAAGCTACTGATGTCCGACTTTGGAACAACTACGACACGGAAGCGGCGTTCATCTCCGACCACTATCCCGTCAGTGCTGTTCTTGAGTTCTGAGGATTAGGAATTTTTATGGGGAAAACTTCTTTTCGCGTGAACAAATATGCTTCGCAGACTTTAGCAGTTTCCCCCAAACCCATTTCAAGAAAAGCGAGTTTGGGGGATAATTGGATTTGTAGTATGTCCCTGTAAAGCATTGTAAATGCTTTACACTAAAGTTTTTTTGAAAGGGTGAGGGAAAACAATTTTTACAAAAAATGTTTTCCCTCAAACGTAATTTACAATGTAAAGGATTGATTATATGAAAAAATTTTCTAAAGTATTGTTGCTGATGCTGTCGGCGCTGTTTGCGTTGACCTCATTTACCGCCTGCGACGGTGTCGTGGAAATTTTTGATTATGTCGGAGAGCTTGCTGAGGTCGTGTCCGACTCTCTGGAGGGATACGAAAATGACCCGACGGTCAACGATCCTGCGTCTTCCGATATTATGACCGATTCCGAAATTTCGGAAATAGAAAGCTCTCTCGTTGCAGAGGACGGCATTTACACTTCTAAAGATGATGTCGCGTTGTATATTCACACTTACGGCAAGCTGCCGCAGAACTTCATCACGAAAGATGAGGCTCGGTCTCTGGGCTGGGAAGGCGGAGGCCTTGAAGATTACGCTCCGGGGAAATGTATCGGTGGCGACTTCTTCGGAAACTACGAAGGGCTTCTTCCCAAGAAAAGCGGAAGGACGTATACGGAGTGCGACATTGATACCTTGGGTAAGAACTCCCGCGGTGCAAAACGGATAGTTTTTTCCAATGACGGGCTTATTTATTACACAGAGGACCACTACGAGAGCTTTGAGCTGCTGTACGGTGAGGAGTAGGATATGAAAAAAACACTTGTAATTGACGGCCGCAGATGCAAAACCAAGGAGAAAACTCACGAATATCTGGCAAAAAAGAAAGGGTTTCCTCCTTATTACGGTAAAAATCTTGATGCGTTGGCTGATGTACTGTCTACCTACGACAAAAATACACTTATCAAAGTGAAATATTCATCTTCTATCCTCAAAAATCTTGGTGAATACGGGGAAATCATGCTGAATATCTTCAGAACTACTGCCGAAAAAGGCTTGATACAACTCGAAATTAAATAATAAAAAAATATCCCTCAGTCGTTTTTTCGATTGGGGGATTGTTTTGCAAAATTTTATGTTACGTTAAAAAAAACATAAAAGTCGGGTTGACATATTGGTTGAAAGATGCTATAATATAGATGATAAATTTAAATAAACGGGAGAGAAAAATAATGGAACTCAGACAGGAAAAGAAATCCGGAACTTTAAAGTATATTTTGTTTTGCGTTCTCGCAGGACTTGTCCTCGCTGTTGGTGCGGCAATACGTACTGTTTACGGTGCGGATATTTTCGTTGCTTACGAGCATGAAAAGCTGTACCATGAATTCAAGGAAACATATCCTCTGACGGGAACTGTTCTTGAAGAGACTTCCGATGTTCAGGGCGGTGTAGTGCTTGTTGAAAATGATAATTTTACAGTCAGTTACACATATTATACTGAAGATTATGAGCGATTTTCACTGCTGATTGTGGATAAAAATACAGGTGAAGATTACAGCAGCAGACGTGAAATTTACGGCGTGAATTCTTCAGGAGAGATCGTTGAGACATACGCTGTCTGTAGCGGAAAAAATTATTATGACCCCTATACAAAAGAATTTGAGTCTACTGTGCGATTTGTGGAGATAAATGAGGACAAGGTTGTTGTTGAGGTTCTTTTGTTGCATGAATTTTTTGCGGAGAGAGTCTACAATAATCGTTCAAAATTCATGACAGTTGAAGATTTTGAGGCTTTTGTGTCGGATCTTGATGAGGATTCGAGGCGTTTTTTTGAAAATATATATTACCTGACAACCATAGATGAGATGACTTTCGCTGAACGAGAACGTCTTTTAGGGATAGGCGGCGAGGGCTTTGAGGGTATTGTTTGGGATAAATTCTCGAAACCATTCTATCGCGGCAGAAATCTGAGTGTGAGGATTAACGATAAGCTTGAAGCCACAGGCTATACCATTGAAGATAAACGTATGCAGGAGTCGAAGTTTATCAAAAAGGGTTACGAGGCTCCTTTGGCTTTGGCTCGTTTCACCATTGACATCAGCGGCGAAGAGTTGACTTACGATGCTGAACTTGTAAAGGTGATCTCTCCCAAAAAGAGCGACGTTGTGGATATTCTCGTTCCCGAAGACCCGAGTATTGCCATTGAGAATACACGGCTTGTAAAAGAGGGTATATCTGAACAGCGGACGCTGAACTACGATAATGTGGTGAAAAATATAAACGATAATTATGCGGAATACCCCGTTGATTTTGAGCTGAATTTAGGCAAAAATAAAGTGGATTGCACTCTGCTTTTGAATGAAAATTACGGGTTCGGTACTATGAATGTCCGAATTATCGAGGATTCAAAAGAGAATGAGATTTTTTACAGCGGCACCATAACCGAGGGTGAACCCTTGAATTTAGAGCTTCTTGAGGCGAAATATACGGGAACTAATTACAGGATTTTGATGTATAACGATTCTTATATTTACGAATGGCAGATTTCCGTGACACTTTCCGGCGGCGACATTTCCGTTGCTAAAAAGAATTTTTTCTTCAATAAGATCGAAAATATCAGTTTTGAAGCTTATGAGCAATTTTCGGATAAGCAGTTGTCGGACTTTTGCAAAAATTTTGATGCCGGTGCTTATTCGTATTCATCTATGGACTATTTTTATACAGAAGCAATGTCTTCTGAAAGGCGTCAAAGGTTTTATGAGTACAACGACCAATGGGTTCTTGACTATTTCCGTTCAGCTGACCCTGAGGCGAGGTATTTGATTGAAGTTCGTACCAGAACTTACGATAACAGGTACAGCGATGATGACCCATTGATCTTGTCTGTGGAGGTCAGCGGAAATGCGATCCTTGAACCGTTTTATACCGAATACGGCGACAAATATTATCTGACTATAAAACGTCTCGACGACGGAGCTCCTGCACCGTATTCACTTTTTGGTTATAGATTATATTAAAATGTCTCTTTTGTATATTTGCGTCAACTGTTGATAAAATTAACCCCAATTCGGTTTTCTTCTTTGAGGGGGCTAAGGGGGAGCCTTTCTTCTTTTTTCGCGAAAAGAAGAAAGGCTCCCCCTTAAAAAATATATAAAATCATTTGATCGGCAGGAATATCTCAAATATCGCGCCTGTTTCGCCGCCTTGTTTATTTCGTGCGTGGACAGCTCCTCCGTGTGAAGTGATTACTGCTTTTGCGATTGCAAGCCCCAGCCCGTGCTTTCCTTTTTTGCCTTTGTAGAAGCGGTCAAAAAGATGTACAAGGTCTTCTTCATGGATTCCGGGACCGTCGTCAGATATGGTGAAGCAAACGCCTTTCGTTACGGGACGAACTTGGATCATTACTTCGGTTCTTGCGAATCTGAGACAGTTGGACAGGATATTTGTAATGGCAACGCAGAAATTATCCACATCACACATCACATTCATTATGGCAATATCTCCCTTTACGATGTTTATGTTTCCTGCAACGGCAATACCCTGAACTCTGTCAATGGCTTCGTCAATTATCTGTATCGTGGTGGCTTCTTCAAGGACCACTGCGTTTTTGGAAGTCTCCATTTTTGTCAGATACATGATATCTTCGATTATTTTTTCGAGACGTGAAGTCTGGTCAAGAATTTCTGTACAGATCTCTTCCGTGTTTTCAAAAACCCCGTCACGCAGCCCTTCCGTGTAACCTCTGATGGACATAAGCGGAGTTCTCAGCTCGTGAGATGCATTTTGAAGGAATATTTTCTGGCTCAGGTCGTATTCCTCAATACTTTTTGCCATTGCGTCAAAGGCATCAGAAAGCTCTCCGACTTCATCGTTTGAGTCTATCTTTATGGAGCAGTCGTACCTTCGTTTTGCAAGCATATTTGCTCTGACTTTCAGCTTCTTCAGGTTCAGCGTCAAGGTGCTGGAGAATATCAGCGCAAAACATACGGCAAACAGCGTTGCAACGCAAATTGACATTAAATAAAGAGTGAAAAGTGAACGGTCGATACCGTAACGGTCAACCTGCATATAGAAGACAAGAGCGATCCTTTCGTCTGTGTCAACGTCGTAGATATGTCTGGTGAAAAGCGCGTAATTCCCTGACGAGTGCTTGAGAACATTTGCGCCCTCGTAGTTTATCTTTGGTTTCACGGCAGAAACGAAATCTTCAAGAGAAATGGAGAAAGATTCGTAATGTGTATGTCTTTCCAACTCGTTATTTTTGTTGAAAATAGCTACCGCATAGTCTTTTGTCGCCATTTCGTTCAGAGTCAGATCCAATCGTATTTCCGTGATTATTGAAGACTGTTGCGTGGTAAGGTTCAAAACAAACTCATCAGCGTATTTTTTCAGCTGTTTGTTTGATTCGCTCAGTATGTATCCGTCGGAAAAAAGTGATATAAAACTAGTGGAAAGGCCCGCCATCATAAAAATGACGGCGGCATATGATAATATTAACTTAACAGTGATACTGTTTCTCATTGTTTATTCCTTGGGGGAGTCTGTATTATCGGTAACTTTGTAACCGTAACCCCAAACAGTTTCTATGGCAAAATCAGTCGCAGCGGCATCTAATTTTTTACGTATGCGTTTTACAAGGTCATCCACCGCACGGGTGTCACCGATGTACTGGTAGTCCCAAATGTTCGTGAGCAACTGGCTTCTCGTGAAAACTCTGTTCTTATTGGATATCATGAAGAAAATGAAATCGAATTCCATTGCAGTGAGTGCAAGCTCTGTTTCCGTTTCGCCGGAAACTTTTACAACACGTCTTTCTGTGTGGTAGATTTTGATGTCACGGCATGTATATACTGCATTATTGTTCTTGTCGCCCTGCATTCCGTCTATTCTGCGGAATACTGCTTTGACTCTTGCAACCATTTCTCTGGGGGAGAAAGGCTTCGGAATGTAGTCGTCGGCACCCATTTCAATACCGAGTATTCTGTCAAGCTCTTCGTCTCTTGCGGAAACAATGATAATGGGAACATTTGCTTTCTTTCTGATCTCGTTGCAAAGTTCAAAACCGGACATTCCGGGCATCATAATATCAATTATAAGCATATCGGGCATTGCTGAATTGAAGCCCGCAAGCGCATCTTCGCCGTTTTCAAATTCTGAAACAGCATAGCCCTCTTTTTCAAGATAAGAACGAATTATCTGACGTATGTTTTTTTCGTCGTCCACTACATAAATTGTCTTTGGCATTTACATCTATCCTTTCATTCATCAGATTTTTCTGGTTTACACTATAATTATACACTAAAATTGTATCACAATTTTGTTATAAAAACACATGATTTATATTATTTTACCAATGTGTAGTCGCTGTCGCAGAATTCTCTGATAGCTTCGCCTCTGAAATCGTAATTGCCGCACTGATAAGCATGGAATGCAACTACTTTGTTTGTTTCGTGGCTGTATGCGATCATCTGACCGTGAGCGCCTGTTTTTCCATAAGAACGAGCTTCGCATCTGTCAAGACCGTACTCGTTTTTTTCCACAAGTTTTACCCACTCTTCGGAAACGATTCTCTGACCTTCAAACATACCGTTATTGAGGTAAATACTTCCAAGTTTTGCCATGTCGGCAGTGGGACAGTATAGACCTGTACCGCCTACAACGTATCCCAGAGGACATTTCGTCATGGCGATCTCCTGGAATTTCAACGGACGGAAAAGCCTTGGGCTAAGGTAGTTATCCAAGGGTTCACCGCAAGCTTCAGTTGCCACACGTGTGAGAATATAGTAAGCCGCATCGCTGTAAACTCTTGTTGTTCCGGGTTCGTATGTGAGGTCCTTTTTAAAAGCTTCTGTTATGTGGTCTTCACCGCAGTCCATGGAGTCGATGTCAAGATAATGGCGGTCAATGCCCATTGAGTGACCGAGAGCATGTGCGATAGTGACTTTTTCCCAGTTGGGATCGTAGTCGGTCTTTATGTATTTTCTCAGGTAGTCGCAGACCTTGTCTTCAAGCTTGATTTTACCTTCGTCCCAAAGGAAACCGAAGGCTGTCATTGTAAACATTTTTGTTGCAGAGTAGCAGTTGTTGCTTCTGTTTGCGGGAGTATGCTGGTAGTGATAAGCCTTTCCGTCTTTGTCGATGAATACGATATCGTAAAGATTATAGTCGTTTCTTTTTGCCATTTCGGCACATTTTGCTTCAAATTCAGCATTTTTAAGTAATTCCATAAGTCTCTCCTTAAAGAAAATATTCTTATTATAATAATATCATATTTTAGCGTTTTTTTCAATGCGAAAACTGTCATGTTCCAAAAAAAATCACAAATTCAGCGCTTTCCTAAGAATAACACCTAAACTCCCACATTTCTGCCACAGAACAGACCTTATTATACGTAAAATTTAGGTTATAATATATCCGTAAAGTGATTTGGATATAATCATTGGTGCCAATACCTTTTGAAAACTCCTTTAATCATATTTTCAATTACTATCTCCCCTCTAAATTTTTTCTAATCATTTTGAAAAGCCCGGACGGAAAGTTCGGGCTTCCTCCTTTGGGTAAGTGCTTTTTGCAGGGTGCTTTTTCCGCGAAAAGAAAAAGCACCCCGTACCCCAAAAAAGAAAACCGAATTAGGGGTTGGCTCATTTAGAGATAATGGGACAATCCCTCAGTCTTTCCTACGGAAATCCAGCTCCCTTTACACAAGGGAGCCCTGTTGCAAGTCTCAACTTCAACAAAGTTCCCCATATAAATATATTAAAAATTACAGTATTT
>SVMT01000015.1 GCA_015067305.1 Oscillospiraceae bacterium
AAAGAAGTTCGCTCTGTTGCAGAAAAAATGATTACTATCGGCAAAGTAAACACTTTGCATTCTAAGAGACAGGCTCTCAGCTATATCACTAAGGAGGACGTTGTTAAGAAACTCTTCGACGAGATCGCTCCTAAGTATGCAGATCGCAACGGTGGTTATACCCGTATAATCAAAACAGGTCCCCGTAGAGGCGACGCAGCTGAAATGGCTATTATCCAGCTCATATAATGATATAAATTTACCCACCGATGAAAATCGGTGGGTTGCTGTTTTATGTGGGACTGTGTTATCCTTTGGGAATAATTGAAACCAAACAGCCCCCGCACAGACGTGCGGGGGCGGGATCGATCTTTTAATATTTACCATTCGCGAGGGTCTTTGCTGTAATTTGCTTCGCCGGGATAGAAATAAGCTTCCGCATCCCAACATTCTTTTACTGTAGTTATGCCATATCCTATCATCTTTTCACCCAAAGTTTTGTTGAACTGATAATATTCATCATTATATTTTCCACTGAAATATCGCAAATACGAGGGCAGAGTTGCTACGTATTCAGCATGTTTATCTTCGGACATCTCAATAGAAGATAAAGCGCTTCGGATGACTAAATTGAGGTTTGTTGAATATACGCTTTTTGCTTTATATCTGTAATGTGAATCCAAAATTTCGACCTGAATCAAAGCTTTGTCCAGCTCAGTCTTCTGTTGCTCCGTTTCAGCCATTTCAATAGCTTTTGCAAAGAGTTCATACCCTTTTGTCACTAATTCAGGCTCAGGAATTTCAGAATAGTAATTTATATAATCTGTCCAATCTACGGTTTGATAATTATCAAGCATGTCCAAAGTAACGCCTTCGACAACTTCAGCTTTGTCACGGACAGTAACTTGTTTAATATTACAGTACTCGAAAACTTCATCTGCTCTCTGTTTGCAACCTAAATGGAAATTGCGGTTGTGAGCTTCTTTTAGATCTATATATTCTCTTATATACTGCCAACCCGGACCATAGACATTTTCAAGGAAGTCATTCATATAACCGTAATATTCATCTTCGCTCATGTGCGGATCCCAAAGCAACTTTGAAAGTAAATAACATCTGAGATCATTGAATTCACCGCAAGTGGTAAATCCATCACCTTGTTCAAAAACACCTTTTACGTTGTTTTCTGCAAAGAATTTCATGTTTTCTCTTAAAGTATTAAAGGATGAAAAATTAACTGTAAACAACCAGAAGTTTGTAGTGTAGTCCCAGATATAAACATTATCACATATTTTACCCCAATCCTGCAAGTTTTCGGCAAAAGAACTTTCACTTACAGTCGAGTCATGAGGCTGGAATGCTTGAACTGAACATTCAGACAACGGGTGAGTAAAGCAACATTCAATAGAACAAAGTCTGACTATAACATTTTCTGCAGGCTTGGTAATGCAAGCTTCTCTTGAATACTGATAAGCAAGCGTGTCGATCATTACATCGGGATATTCTTCTTTTATAGCTTCTGCCACAGCATTTACAAAGCGAATGTTCGTTCCGCTGTATGCACCGTTTTCTTCAGCATAAACAGCTTGACAGTTTGAACACATACAAGGGCTGCCACCGTCATTTTGTGAAACAGAAACGACCTTAACACCGGGGGTATTTTGTATCCACCATTTTACGGTGTCTATGGTTATCTGCAAAACATCGGGATTGGTTAAGCACAACTGTGGTCTGCCATCATTACTAAGCAGAGTTCCGTCTTCTGTGTGAGCAAAATATTCAGGATGTTCCGCACCGTAAGTTCCGTAGTTAACCAAAGAAGCAAATGTATGAACATAAGGATTCCAAATAAATCTTCCTCCTTTTGCATCTGAAATTGCACACTGATGTCCGTTGAGCTTTCTTTTGACACATATATTTTCAAACCCGGAATATGCCGCCCAACCCAAATCTCTGGATCTCATTATGGGAATCTGCTTATCCTCTTCGATTGTTTCAAGAGTTATAGTTTTCATTTCGGGAACTTTTTCAATGGTATTCGTATAAAAACCACAACCGAGGTAGCTTTCCAAAAATTCGTAAACAGCGTAAAGCGTGCCTCTCTGTTCACCGCCAACGAGGAAAAGTTTCTGTCCGTTGGACTTGATTACAAGACCGTCGTCGCCAAGTTCGTCTCTGTTGAATTCGCCCTCGGCTTCACGGTTTGTTTTGCCGACCACAATTTCCTTTGCAACGGGTTCTGTAGCATCGGTCACGATGGGAATTTCAACACCGCTGATCTGTTTCAGATATTTCTGCAATTCAGTCGAAGCTGTAACTTCAGAAATATAAGCGTTTTCACCACGGACAATTACGTAATCGGAAACTCCATCAACCACAAGTTTCAATGTGCCGTCGAAAGGTTCTTCAACTTTGTCATTGCCCTGAATGTCTTCCTGCTGTTGACCGTCGTCGGGTGTCTCGTCCACAACAGGATCGTTGTTACATGCCGCAAGAACCGTCAACATCATGGACAGCGCCAGCAACATACAAATAATTTTCTTTGCCATTTTTGGATACCTCCGTTTTAAATTTAGATATTAAAAATGCGCCCCGAAGGACGCACGAAAAAGTGCTTTCCTTCGTTAGCTGCTACACAAACATAGTTCATTCCAATGATAGGTATATGAATCTTGCAGAAAACACCTTTTGCCAAGGTATTTTCCCATCATTAAAATAAAACTATTCGTTTAGTGTAGCAACCTTATTATACCATAAAGAACTGTCGTTGTCAATACTTTAAAGAGGCAGAGTAAAAATTTTATTTTAAAAGAGTGGGGAAAACCGACCTCACACTTAAGTAAGTATAATTATTCTCGGCTTTCCCCACAAGTTAGTTTTTATTCAATTATTATATATTTTTGTACAAAGGACCGTAAGCGGCGCAAGCACGGTAGTCCTGACCCTCTTTATCCATGCCGAAAGCGTTCCATGCGGCAGGTCTGAAGATCTTGTCTTCGGGTACGTTGTGCATGCAAACGGGAATTCTCAGCATTGAGCAGAGTGTGATGAGGTCTGCGCCGATATGACCGTAGGAGATCGCACCGTGGTTTGCACCCCAGTTGTTCATTACGTCATATGCGGTCTTGAATGCGCCTTCACCTGTGGTTCTCGGTGCGAACCATGTGCAGGGCCATGTGTAGTCTGTGCGCGCCCAGAGCTTGTCAGAAACCTCTTCGGGAAGTCCTACTGTCCAGCCTTCAGCGATCTGAAGAACGGGTCCGAGACCTTTTACGAGATTCAGACGGATCATTGTTGCGGGCATTTGGTATTTTGTTTCAAATCTTGAAGAGTAACCGCCGCCACGGAAATAACCGAGGTCTGCATAGTTCCATGTGGTGTTTGCGAGAATAGCGTCCTGATCTGCCTGAGTAACTTCGTACCAGGGCTTCATGACTGCGTTGCCGTTTTCGTCTTTAGCTTCGCCGTTTGCGTCAATACAGCAAGCGCCGGAGTTGATAAGGTGGATAAATCCGCCGGATTCCTTTGCCACACCCTCAATGTCGTAACCTGTAGCGTTTTTAACAGCTTCGGGGCTCCAATATGTACGTACATCGGCAAACATCTGAGGTCTGTTTGTGAGGAGCTTCATGAACAACATTCCGAGACCGTTGAGAACGTCGTTTTCTGTTGCGAGAATGTAGGGTTCACGTGCGCCGTTCCAGTCAAAAGAGGAGTTCAGCATAGCTTCGGGGAAGTCGCAGTTGGGGTAGAAGTCTGTCCACTGTCTCTGTCCCTGGAAACCTGCGGCAATGGCGTTGTGGCCAACCATTTCTTCTTCTCTGCCTTCGGGAAGATTGGGGTTGCCGTTCATGAGGTCTTTGATGATGCACATCATTTTAACCACAAATTCCCAGTCGCCGTCTTTTGCTTCACGGGATTTCTGATATTCTTCGGGATTCTTGTCGAAACCTTCGATGCATTTTTCTTTTACCCATGCGAGAGCTTTTTCGTATTCGTTTTTGTCGTAGATCTCTTCTGTCATTCTGCGGATGATCTCAACTTCGTCAACGGATTCAACTCTCATGCCGAGGTAGTCTTCAATAAAGTTGGGGTCAATGATTGAACCGCCGATACCCATACAAATGGAACCGATCTGGAGGTAGGATTTACCTCTCATTGTAGCGGCTGCAACTGCCGCACGACCGAATCTGAGGAGTTTTTCTTCAACGTCTGCGGGGATAGTTTTGTCGTCAGCATCCTGAACGTCGTGACCGTAGATACCGAATGCAGGAAGTCCTTTCTGAGCGTGTGTAGCGAGTACGGAAGCGAGATAAACAGCACCCGGTCTTTCTGTGCCGTTGAAGCCCCATACTCCTTTGATCGTCATGGGATCCATGTCCATTGTTTCTGCGCCGTAGCACCAGCAGGGTGTAACTGTAAGAGTGATATCAACGCCTGCTTTCTTGAATTTGTCAGCACAAGCAGCAGCTTCTGCAACTCTGCCGATGGTAGTATCTGCAATTACGACTTTGACGGGTTCACCGTTTGAATATTTAAGATTTTCTTCAAACAGCTTTTTAGCCGCAAGTGCCATACCCATAGTCTGATCTTCGAGGCTTTCGCGTACTTTCAAAACGCCGCGTCTTCCGTCGATGGTGGGTCTGATTCCAATAACGGGGTAGTCTCCGATAATTCTTTTTTCTGCCATTTTAGTTTTTCCTTTCTGCTTTTAAATTTATATTTTAAAATAGTTCTCTTAATACAAGGTCAGTTTCGCCCTGATTCAGCCCCATTTCAACTCTGAGGACTTTTTTGTTCTGACCGATTTCTTTTCTGACCATATCCCGCAATTCCGTACCGCCGTGATAACCGTGGATTACCCTCAGTCTGTATACAGATTTGTCGGATTTTTTCAGGCGACTTTCAATGAATATCTTCGCCTGATATTTGTTCATTCCGTGGATGTCTAACTCTACGATCCCTGCGGAAGGTTTGTCGGACTTTCTCATCTTTTCAGTAGCTCCAATGCATTGCCGCTGAATATCCTTTCCTTATCTGATATGGAAAGATCCATTCTTTCTATGTGGGCAACAGAATCTGACATTTTCTTCCATGGGCAATCGGAAGCGAAAAGAACTTTATCCGATCCGTGCTTCAGGATCATTTTTTTCATTCTTTTGGGATCTATTTCATTGGCTGTAAACGATGTGTCAAAGTAAATATTCTTGCCAACAAGGAAATGATCCACCATATCCCAACACCTGTAGCCGCCGAAATGCGCCGCAATGACTGTAAGTTTCGGGAACATATCAATAACTTTTCTGATCCTGTCAGGAGTTGCATGAACGGGTGGGCCGAATCCTAAGTCACAGCCTGCGTGGAACGTTATTGGCAATCCAAGAGCCTGACACTCTTCATAAATAGGAAGAGCCTTTTCGTCATCAACAAAAAATTGCTGATATTCGGGATGAAGCTTTATGCCGTAAAGTCCGAGATCTTTTATTCTCTTCAACTCCGATATTTTATCTTCAGCATCAGGATGGACTGAACCGAAGGTATAGAGGGGGAGTTTATTGTTCTCCGCAGCCACATTGTTTATTGTGTTCTGCTGAGACGGTGCAGTTGCGATGTTCAGAATAACTGCTCTGTCTATACCCCACTCTTTCATTTTGTTGAGAGTATCTCCGACTGTTGCATCTGTCTGAGGTAATATTCCTGCCGCTTCAGCCAGTTTTGGAATGACTTTAGGCGCCAGTTTGTCGGGGAAGGTATGCACATGAAAATCTATAATCAATTCTATTTCGCCTTCTTAAAATTTCTATACCACAATTATACAGCAAAATTTGTAGGAAATCAAGTGGTTTAGGAATTTTTTTTGTCCATGTAAGCGGTTTTTTGTTGACAATAATTTGAACCTTTAATTTACCCGTTGATATTCTTGTCGATTTATGATATAATTTAAGATGAGTTAACACGTATTATCGTACTGACTCGGTAAATTGTGTACATAAATTATTCTTATATGTTAGGGGTATACGATATGGGTAAAGTATACGGAGTTGTTCTTATCGGATGTGGCCACATCGGACAGGAACATATCGAAAATATTTATTACAGAGAAAATGTCAGGATCGTTGGCGTAGTGGATTTCGTTCCTGAAAGAGCTGAGCTGTTTTCAAGAAAGTATTCTTGCGGACAGGTAGTTCTCCATGACACTGATTATCATGAGATGATAAAACGTGACGATGTTGATATTGTTATTATTGCTACATATGTAAAAACTCATCTTGAGATCCTCAGAGATTGTCTTGAAGCAGGTAAACATGTTCTTTGCGAAAAACCCATCGCTTCAAGCCTTGAGGAGGGTGAAGAATTCTATAAGCTGGTAAAGGCTTCCAAACAGAAAGTTCTAATCGCTCATATCCTTCGTCATAATGCTTCTTATATCAAGACAGCTGAACTTATCCATGATGGTGTCATCGGTGATATCAGACTTATGAGAATGGTTCAGAATCATCATATCATGAACCGTGACAGATATGCGTCACTTCTTGATGACTGTTCTCCCATTGTTGACTGTGGCGTACACTATATTGATGTTGTTCATTGGTTCTCAGGTTGTGAGATTGTAAGTGTCAGCGGCATGGGTGCTATAGTTAATAAGGAAAATGTTCCCGAAGGTGGTTTCGACTACGGACTTATTGCAATGAGACTTTCAAATGGCGGTATGGCTTATTATGAAGCAGGTTGGACAAACTCCACTTCTTCCGAAAATATCAAAGAATTTGTAGGTACAAAGGGTCGAATCAGACTTATCCTTCGTGATTACCGTAAAGATCACAAGGAAGAGGGCGACCTCCTTGAAGTTTATAACGATGAAACAAAAGAATATTCATTTATAAATATCAAGGCTCAGTACAAAGATATGTATGCCCAGCTTCAGACTTTGATCGACATGATCGAAAATGATACAGAAGGTTTCCCCACAATAGAAAGTGCTTTCAAAGCATTCTGTATTGCAATGGAAGCTGACAGAAAGATCAGAAGAGGACTTTATTTAACATTAGAGTCTGATCCTATTTACGAATAAAATGTCAGAGAATAAATTTGTATCCGCTGTGATCGTTGCGGCGGGAAGTGCTTCCCGTATGCGTAAAGACAAGATAGTTCTGCCTTTGGATGGTATTCCATGTATCGGCAGGACACTTCTTGCTTTTGAAAAAGCAGAGACTGTTAAAGAGATAATCGTTGTTACAAGAGCAGATCTTATTCCAGAGATTGACGGAATTGCATCGGAATACGGTATCAGCAAATATAAGAAAGCCGTTGAAGGCGGTTCCTGCCGTCAGGAATCTGCTGCCATAGGTTTTGGTGAGATAGCTCCTGATTGCGACTATGTCGCAGTTCATGACGGTGCAAGACCTCTTATTTCTCCCGAAGAGATCGATGGGGTCAACCGTGATGCTTTCTCTTGCGGCTGTGCGATCTGCGCAACAAAAGTAAAAGATACGATAAAGATCATGGACAGCGAGGGTTTTGTATCAGAAACTCCCGACCGTTCTTCTTTGGTTGCAGTTTCCACTCCGCAGACCTTTTCAAGGGAGATATATAATGAAATGGTTCAGCGTTTCAGGTCTTCTTTCAGTGAATTCACTGATGACAGCGGAATGGCAGAAGCTCTCGGTCATAAAGTAAAACTTTATTTCTGTTCTTATTCCAATATTAAAATTACAACTCCCGAAGATCTTCCCGTTGCGGAAAATCTGCTTCGGAATAAATAATTGAAAGGTTTAAATTAAAATATATGAGTAACAATTTCGGTAGCGACTTGACAGGCGGAAGTGTAGGCAAACAGCTTCTTAAATTCTGTATACCGTTCCTTCTTTCAAATCTTCTCCAGGCTCTTTACAATATTGCAGATATGTTTATTGTAGGGCAATTTGACGGTTCAGCAGGTATTTCAGGTGTCTCCAATGGCGGACAGGTCACCATGATGATAATCAATTTTGTTGCAGGACTTGCTGTAGGCGCAACGGTTCTTGTTGCACAGCATGTGGGTGCAAAACGTCACGAAGAGGCTGAAAAGACAGTTGCTACAGTTTTTACAATGATGGCTATCAGCGGTATTGCCATTTCTGTTATTATGGCATTCCTTTCTGAACCGATCATGCGTCTTATCCAGACTCCTGAGGAAAGTTTTGATGCAGCTTTGGACTATGTAAGGATCTGTTCTTACGGTATAATCTTTACATTTTTGTACAATGCCATAAGTGGTGTTATGCGTGGCCTCGGAGACTCAAAACATCCTCTTATTTTCGTGGCTATCGCTTGCTTTGTAAATATCTTTCTTGACCTCCTTCTCGTTGGTGCTTTCAAGATGTCTGCGGCAGGCGCGGCTTTGGCAACTATTATTTCTCAGGCTATCAGTGTCATTATTTCCGTTATTTATCTTAAAAAGAACGGTTTTATGTTTGATTTCAGACTGAAAAGCTTCAGAATACATAAAGATACTTTATTCAAGATACTGAAGATAGGCTTTCCATCAGCAATTCAGAATGTTGTTACAAGCCTTTCTTTTATGATAATAAATGTACTTGTAAACGGTTACGGTGTTCACGCTTCTGCGGCGGCAGGTATTGCAGGTAAATTCAATAGCGTTGCGATCCTTCCCATCCTCGCTATGTCTATGTCCGTGGCTTCAATGGCAGGACAGAATATCGGTGCTAAACTTTACGACAGAGCTTTGGATACAATGAAAACTTCCATTAAGATATCCTTTGTTATCGGTGGCGCTATTTTCCTGTTCGTCCAGATCTTCCCATCTGCTGTTATTTCTATTTTTGACAACACGCCCGAAGTTGTTGAATACGGCGTTCAGTATATCAGAGCTTTCTCGTTTGACTATATCATCGTTCCTATTGTATTCAGTGTTAACGGTTTGCTTAACGGGGCAGGTCATACAGCATTTTCACTTTTCAACGGTATGCTTTCAGCTGTTCTTCTCAGAGCTCCTTTTGCAATACTTCTCGGTAAAGTTTTCAGTTTGGGAATGTTAGGTATAGGTCTTGGTGGTCCCATTGCGTCCCTCGGTTCTGCTATGATCGGACTCATTTATGTTCAGTCCGGCAGATGGAAGCTCAGTAAAATAGAAAGTAGGTAAAAAATATTGCCGAAGAATGTCTTTGAGGCATTTTTCGGTTGTTTTTGCGTAGACTATAAACGTTATGACTATTGAAACTATTATGAGTTTTATGGAGGACTACGGTTCTTTCATAATTTTTGCATTGATTTTTATTGAATATCTGTGTATTCCGGGCTTTCCCGGAGGATTTAGTATTCCTGCGGCAGGAGTAATATCAAGGATCGGGGAGCTGAATTTTTTCGAGGCATATTTTTTCGGACTTATTGCCGCAATTCTGTCTCAGACTGTGCTGTATTTTATCTGTACACTATTTCATAACACTGTGGATAAAGTCTGCCACAAGTATAAATTCCTTGAAAAAGCTTATATCAAAGCCGATTCATTTATCCTACAGCACGGGACTGCAGGTTTGTTTTTGGCACGTCTTGTTCCTGTAGCCAGGGTATTTGTTTCGTTTCCTGCAGGACTTGCAAAAATGAATTTAGGTTCATATTTGATGTGTTCAACGGTGGGAACGGGGGTCTATATGCTCGTTATGATGTCTTTGGGATATTTTGCTACAGAATTATTTATATAAATTTCATAAAAATACTTGACTAATCAAGAAAATTCATGTATAATATAAGTAGGATGTTTTTCAGCGTTTAATGTGATTGATAATTACATTGCTGACAGTATGAATTATAACCTTGAGAAAGGAATAAATAAAATGAATATTAAAAAATTTGCCGTATGTGCGGTTTCCGTTGTTTTGACTATTTCTGTGATCTGCGGTTTGATGCTCGGATGCGGAGTAAGTGCTTTCGCTACGGCATTTCCCACGATAAACAGTGACTCTTATGTCCTCATGGATGCAGAAACTGGACAGGTCCTTGTTGAGAAGGGTATGAATCAGAGAATGTATCCCGCAAGCATTACAAAGATAATGACTATCCTTCTTGCCTGCGAGGAAGCAAATCCCGATACAGTGGTTACAATGTCCGAATATGCCACAGTTACTACTGTTCCCAGAGATTCATCTCATATTGCGCTTACCACAGGTCAGGAAGTCAGAATGGAAGACCTTATATACGGTGCGTTTCTCGCTTCTGCCAATGATGCCTGTAACGGTATTGCGGAATCCATAAGCGGTTCGATTGACTCATTTGCTCAGAAAATGACTGACAGGGCAAAAAAGATTGGTGCCGAAAATACTAATTTTTCCAATTCCAACGGACTTTTTGCCGAAGACCATTATACAACAGCTTATGATATGGCTCTCATCACCCGTGAGGCTATAAAAAATACATATTTCACAAAGGTTTTCGGAACGGTTCGCTATGAGATAGCTCCCGATAACATAAGAAAAGTTGTTTTCCCTGTTGCCACCGGACTTGAAATGCTGAAACCGAATAATCCTCTTTATTATGAAGGCATTATCGGCGGTAAGACGGGTTATATTCCCGATGCAGGCTATACAGGAGTTGCAGTTGCTGAAAGGAACGGAATAAAACTTATCGCCGTAACTCTTAAAGCGGATTCTGCCAATGACAGATTTTCGGATCTTGCGGCTCTGCTTGATTACGGTTTTGATAATTTCTCCAAAAAGACCGTTTCAACTTCAATGTTTGAACCCCGTACTGTGAATGTTGTTGAAAATGACAGCATTGTTGCAACTGTTACCGTTTACACAAACAGCGATATCTATTATCTTCTTCATAACGATATTGCCGAAAGTTCGGTAAACGTGACTGCCAATATTCCCGAAGCATACAGTCAGTTCAATATTCAGCCGAGTCTTACTCTGACTGTTACGGATTCATCTTCGCTGATGTATTCGAATATCGGAGATGTTGCGCTGAAATTTACGACCCAACAACATGATGTTCCGACTCCTTTGAATCCCGACAGTCAGGCATCTGCCAAACCTTCTGAAAATACTTTCAGGATCCCTGTGTTTGTGAAAGTAATTCTTATCATTCTTGCAGTTATTTTGATTTTTATAGGTATAATCATTATAATGTTCCTTGTTTCCAATGCCAAACGTAAGCGCAGAGACAGAATGCGCAGACTTCGTCGTCAGGCAATGTACGAGGAAAGCAGGAGTGACATGATCCTTCGTGAAGAACATAAGAAAACTGTAAACAATTCAGCGAAGAAACGCTGATCATATAAAAACAATCAGAAAGGCGAATTTAATCATGAACGAAAAATTAAAGAACGAACAGATGCAGATACTTATGAAGGCTATTCTTAACCTTGAAACAGAAGATGAATGCTACGCATTTTTTGATGACCTTTGCACTGTTTCCGAACTCAAGAGTCTGGAGCAGCGTTTTGAAGTTGCAAGAATGCTCAAAGAAGGATGCCAGTATGCCGAGATCGTTGCAAAAACAGGCGCTTCTTCCGCTACTATCTCAAGAGTAAACCGTGCACTCCTTTACGGTGCTGACGGATATAAGAATGCTATCGAAAAACTTTCTAAATAGTATATATGAAATATGACAGCCTTGCTTCCGTATATGACAGTTTTACGGACGGCTTTGATTATAAGAAATATTTGGATTCCGTTTTCGCACATTGTGACGCTTTACCTGAAAGTGGTTTGGCTCTCGATTGCGGAAGCGGAACCGGCACGCTCATTTGCGAATTGAGTGAGAGGGGATTCAACTGTACAGGTGTTGATATGTCCCCTGAAATGCTGAATATTGCCCGTGAAAAAATTGAAAACGCAGGTTTTGAACCTCATCTTGTGTGTCAGGAACTGCAAGACCTTGATCTCTACGGCGCATATCACATTGCTTTTTGCTCACTCGATACTGTAAACCATATTCTGTATAAGCGTGATCTTAAGTCTTTTTTCAGGAAGCTTTACAATTTTATAGAACCCGGAGGCTTTTTTGTTTTTGATGTGAAGACCTCCGCATTTTTCAAGAAAACCGTAGGAATGCAGACTTTTGAGCATGAGGACGGTTCCGTTGCCATGATCGAAGGAAGTTTTTCTTCAGATGTCGCTTTTTATGCAATATCTGTTTTTGAGGCAAGAGAAGACGGGCTTTTTGAAAAATATGAAAGCGAGATCGAAGAACGCTATTACAGCGTTGATACCCTTAAATCCATTTTAGCGGAAGCAGGGTTTGCAACGGTCAAGCGTTATAATATGGGTAACAGACAGATATGGATCACTTCGCGAATTGAAAAAACAGGAAAGAAAAAATAATGGATAAGCTTTATAAAATTATTTATTGCGATGACCTTCGTATTCATATGGCGGTCATGGAAGAGATTCCCGAAAAAATATATTTCCCCGAAGAATTTGATACTCCGGAAAACAGGCTTGAATCTGTCACAGCAGCTTCCATTGCGGCAGTTCTTGCGTCTGACCTGAAAGAGACAAATTCTTCTGTTACAGTTATGCTCAGAAATGTTGAAAAATGTGTATCATACAGTGTTACAGCTCAGCAGGACGGTAGAGTTTGCGGAGCTGTAGGAGGCTACACCAAAGGAGTTCTGAATGACGGTTATATCCTTGAGGTTGTACGCCGTTCAGGTATCGGCAGAGATTACAGCAGTGTTGTCTGCGGTAGTACCGTAGAGGCTGTAATTGATGAATATATTACGGGAAGTATGCAGCGAAAGGCTTTGCTTAAAGTTTACGGAAATTGCGCAGTGCTTGCGGAAGAGCTTCCTTTTACGAGCATAATCGAAAAGGGTGCCGAGGCATTGAAAGTCCTTGAATCAAACAGTTCTCCCGAAGCGTTGACCGAAGCTGACGGATTCAGATTTGTCGAAGAATCCGAGCTTTCTTACGGTTGCACCTGCACGAAAAGAAGCGTAAAAAAAGCATTGGTTGCGGCGCTTTCAGGGGAGGATCTTTCAAATATGGAAGAGGTTCTTGAAATCAGCTGTAAGCTTTGCGGCAAAAAATATCATATCGAAAAAAGTGAACTGTAAAATGACAAGACTTGATGCTCTTATTTCAAATTCGGGAGCGTACAGCCGTTCCGAAATCAAAATTATGGTTAAAAAAGGCCGTGTGTCCGTGAATGGACAGACGGTCAAAGATTATTCTCTCAAAGTTTCCGAAAACGATGTTATTTCCGTGGACGGAAAGATTCTGGATACGGAAAAATTTGTGTATATCATGCTTAACAAGCCAGCAGGATATATAAGTGCTACCGAGGGCGAGAAAAATGTTATAGAATTAGTTCCGTCTGAGATGTATCGCAAGGGACTTTTTCCTGTTGGAAGGCTTGACAAAGATACAGAAGGTCTGCTCCTTATTACAAATGATGGGGATTTTTCCCATGAGCTGATGTCTCCCAATAAAAATGTAGTTAAAACTTACCGCGCAGAACTTGAGCGTTCCGTAACAGAGTCCGATATTGAAAAATTTAAAAATGGAATCGTTATGCGTGACGGTACGGAGTTTAAACCCGCGGTTTTGCGTCCTGACGGTGAAAAAGCGGCTGTAGTTGAAATATCAGAGGGAAAATATCATCAGGTTAAGCTGATGTTTGCCGCAACTGATAATAAAGTCACATATCTTGAACGTTTAGCCATCGGAGGTCTTGCTCTTGATCCAAGTCTCAACAGGGGTGAATGTCTCCGAATGTCGAAAGAAATGCTTGAAAAGATTTGAGATCTTTTTGCGTACTTCCAGGCTTTCGCTTTTTGTAAACAGCAGAAAAAATATGTACAAAACGGCAGAAACCGAAATGTCAGCCACAAGGGGAACAGTTATATTTGTAACTGCGCCAAAAACAAATACAGGCAGAAGTGCCGCCGCTGCAGACATGAAAGGAACGATGATGCAGTTATAGACAGAGAGTTTTATATCTGTTATTCTGAGGAATCGAGAGATCCCTAAAAATGCGTTCAGGGAGCTTGTGATGTATGTTACTACGATGTACCCTCTTACACCGAAACGAGGTAGCAGGAAGATTATGAGCACTACACTGAGTGCTGAATCTATGATACTGTACCTCATTGTTGCGATCTGTTGGTTGATTCCTTTCAGTATCGCATCTACGATACCGTCAAGATACATTATTGGAACAAGTGCGGACAGTAGCATGAGAATGATGCTTGCTTCTTCGTTTTTATAAAGCATATCACATAGCTCATCTGCAAAAAACAGAAATACTCCTGAAACGAAAAATGAAAACAGCAAAGTCGAATAGATCGCTTTAACGGCGATAGATTCGATTTTTTTTATATCTTTTTGCTCATATGCATAGGAAATTTCAGGAACGAGTAGTTTTGCCGCTGCACCCAGAAGTGTTGAAGGAAACATCATCAGCGGTATTACCATTCCTCGGAAAACTCCTATATGCGAGAGCGTTTCTGATTCGCTGTAACCGTATTTTCTGTAACCGAAAGGTACGAGCATATTTTCCAATGCAGACAGTCCTGATCTTATATATGCGCTTATTGCGGTCGGCAGTGCTATTGACAGCAAATTTTTCAATGGAAGTTTTTGATTGTTTTTTATACTTTTTGCAGTTGCTTTGTTTTCAAAACAGTAGAATAAAATTGCTATTATGCAGGAAATTATTTCTCCTGCCGCGGAACCGAACACAAGTACAGCACAAAGCGTCTCAGACGAACTTCCTTTGAATAGAATAAGAGCTGATACTGTGACAGCTATTTTTGAAATATCTTCCGTCACTTGTATTATCAGTGTTTTCAGTATTTTTCTTTTGGCGGTAAAATAACCGTTGACGGCGCTTGCCGCAGAAAGAAACGGGAGTCCGAAAGATAATATCTTCAAGCAAAACGCGGTGTTTTCATTTTTTATCAGATATTTTCCTGCAGGTTCTGCCAGAAAAAACAGCAGTAAAAGGGCTAATGAGCCGAAGAAAAACGAATATCCGAAACAGCATTTCATTATATTTCCGCCGTGCGTTTCTCCTTTTGCCTCGTTTGCGGAGATCAGCCTCACAGCTGCTAAATTTATACCCGAAGCGGCTACCGTGCAGGCAGGAATATAGAGCGTATAAACCAGCTGATAAAGCCCCATACATTCCGAGCCTACTTCGTTGGAGATGTAAACTCGGAAAATCATCCCCATCAATGTCAGTATCAGAGACACCGCCGTTGTGATTATCATATCTGAAATAAATTTATTTTTCTTCAAAACCGTCAGTCCGTTCATTTTTATTATCTGTAAATGATATGACTTTTTTGTTTGAAAAATTACTTCGGACGGGGTGATGCCCCACATGAGCGGCGAAACTCATGCAGGGCATCAAGGGGAGAATTTTATGAAAAGAATTTTGAGGAATAAGCTTTATTCGTTTGTTTCAGCGGCTTTCTGGAGCGTCAGCGTGATAGTGAGGACATCTACATCTCTGAGAATTGAGAGTTCCACCGTGTCTCCTGCTTTGTAACCGCCGAGGCGTGTGATGAGTTCTTCTATTGTTTTAACTCTTACACCGTCGATCTTTGTGATTATATCATTGACTTTAAGATCGGATTTCGATGCAGCACCGCCGGGTACTATCTCTGCAACAACAACGCCACCGAGAGTAGGTTCTGTGTAACCTGAAATGCCTATCTGAGGTCTGTCAACTTTACCGTTGTTCATGAGTTGTTCAACGATAGGTAATACAGATTCTATCTGGATCGCAAAACCGATATTTTCATAGTCGTCAACGATCTTGATCGTATTGATACCGATAACTTGTCCGTACATATTGAGAAGGGGACCGCCCGAGTTACCGGGATTTATGGACGCTGTATGCTGAATGAGATTCAGCGTAAGTCCGAGGTCTTCAAATGTGAAATCGTCTCTGATCGCAGAAACTATACCGTCTGATGTGGTATGTGTCAAAGTTATATCGTAAGGTGTTCCGATAGCGACTATCTGTTCACCAACAACAAGCTTGGAAGATTCTCCGAATTCTGCGGGAACAAGGTTCTCTGCTTCTATTTTGATCACGGCAACTTCTGTATAGGAGTCGTAACCGATTATTTCTGCGGGATATTCAGTACCGTCAAGAAGTCTTACAGTTACTGTTTTTGCGGAATCAACAACGTGGGCATTTGTTACGATATAACCGTTTGTTGTGTAAATTATACCTGTTGCAAAACCGCCGCCTGTGGGAGTTGTGATCATTATATCGACGATGCTTTCTGCTACTTTATCATAAACTTGTGAAACTGTAAGAAGATCGTCAGTTGTATATGCTGTCAACGGGGCATATTCGGGGGTGCTTGGGGTGGGGAGTTTGAATTGCCCTCCGTTTTTCTGTACCGCAATAAATGCTATTGACGAGGTTATGATGCAAAGCGCAAGCAAAACAGCTGTTGCTGCTACCCAGAAGCCTTTTCCCGATCTCTTTTTTGTTTCAACAGTTTCTACATGGACGTTTGAAGATGCAAACGGATCTGTTTGGATGTTGTCGTAAATTCCCTGAGTCGCCGATCTGTCAGGCTGAACAACTTCAAATTCCGTTTCGGTTAAGTTGTTGACATTTTCTTCGGGCGTGATGTTGTTTTCGTTATCCATATTGCATTTCCTTTCTTTGAAATTTCTCTTTTTTATTTTACAAGTATATTATACACCCAAAATTCGTGAGTGTCTCAACAGACTTGTGTCAGAATTTAGTTAATTTCATTTTTCAGAACAGAATACATCTCAACATCAGAAAGTTGCTTTCTGTCAGTGCAGTTGAGATACATATATTTTCTGAAAGTCCCTTCGTGTGCCATTCCGATTTTTTCCAGAACACGTTTGCAGGCGATATTTTCGGAAGCCGTTATACTGTGGATCCGTTGGAAATCAAGTTCTGTGAATGCGTAAGTAAGAACCGCTTTGCATGCTTCTGTGGCGAAACCTTTGTTCCAATATTCCTTTGCCAGCCAGAAACCCAATTCTCCGTGATTGTGGACCTTGCTTACGTTGTGGATATTTATCATACCGATGGGATCTCCCGTTTCTTCCAGTTCAATGGTCCATTCGGTGATGTCGCCATTTTCGTAGCGGTCGAAAACCTGATTGATGTACTCCATCAGTTGTGTCACGTCTTCATGGGGTTTCCACGGTTCGTATTTCGTTACTTCGTTATCTGAAGTGGCTCTGAAAAGTTCAATATCAGTAGAGTAGACTCGTCTGATGACGAGTCTCTCTGTTTCCAATGTTTTAGGTTCTTTTATCATGGTTTTAGTCAATGATTCTGGAAGCGATTCTGCCCTGAAGCATTGTGATGAAGTCGCTGAGTTTCATTGAACCCTTGTCACCGTCTTTACGGCTTCTTACTGCAACTTCGCCGTTTTCAACTTCCTTGTCGCCGAGAACGAGCATGAATGGGATCTTGTCGAGCTGTGCTTCACGGATCTTATAACCGATCTTTTCGCTTCTGTCATCGTTTTCAACACGGATACCGATTTCTGTGAGTTTTTTGCAGATCTCAGCGGCATATGCGTGATGTCTGTCAGCGATGGGGAGAAGTTTTACCTGAACGGGAGCGAGCCATGTGGGGAATGCGCCTGCATATTTTTCGATGAGAAGCGCAAGTGTTCTTTCATAGCAACCGATAGATGTTCTGTGAATGATGTAGGGGTTTTTCTTGGAACCGTCGCTGTCAACGTATTCCATGCCGAATTTTTCAGCAAGAAGCTGGTCGATCTGGATCGTGATAAGAGTGTCTTCTTTGCCGAATACGTTTCTGATCTGGATGTCGAGCTTAGGACCGTAGAATGCAGCTTCGCCGATACCTACTTTATAGGGTATCTCAAGGTGGTCGAGAATTTTAGCCATCATATCCTGAGCTTCGTTCCACTGTTCTTCAGTTCCGATATATTTAGATCTGTCGTTGGGGTCCCACTGAGAGAATCTGTAGCTTACATCTTCGTAAAGACCGAGAGTTTTGAGCATATAAATAGCCATTTCAAGACAGCCCTTGAATTCCTGTTCGAGCTGTTCGGGAGTACACATGAGGTGACCTTCGGAAATCGTGAACTGACGTACTCTGATAAGACCGTGCATTTCACCTGAAGCTTCATTTCTGAAAAGTGTGGAAGTTTCGTTGTATCTGAGGGGAAGATCTCTGTAAGATCTTGCTCTGTTGAGGTATGCCTGATACTGGAATGGACATGTCATGGGACGGAGCGCAAAAACTTCGTCATCCTTTTCGGGATCTCCGAGAACGAACATTCCGTCAAGATAGTGATCCCAGTGACCTGAAACTTTATAGAGGTCGCTCTTTGCCATATAAGGAGTTTTTGTGAGAAGCCAGCCGTGTTTCTGCTCTGTGTCTTCAACGAATCTCTGGAGTGTCTGAATGATTCTTGCGCCCTTGGGAAGAAGAATGGGGAGACCCTGACCGATAAGGTCTGATGTTGTAAAGAGTTCGAGTTCTCTGCCGAGCTTATTGTGGTCGCGTTTTCTTGCTTCTTCAACATCTGCAAGATATGTTTCGAGGTCAGATGCTTTGGGGAAAGAGATACCGTAGATTCTCTGGAGCATTTTCTTTGAAGCATCGCCTCTCCAATAAGCACCTGTGCACTGTGTGAGTTTGAATGCTTTGATCTTGGAAACATAGTTGAGGTGAGGACCTGCGCAAAGGTCTACGAATTCGCCCTGTTTGTAGAAGCTGATCTCTTCGCCTTCGGGAAGTTCGTTGATGAGTTCGATCTTATAGGGTTCGTTCTTCATCAGTTCGAGAGCTTCTTCTCTGGGGAGAACAAATCTTTCGATCTTAAGGTTTTCTTTTGTGATCTTTTTCATTTCAGCTTCGATCTGATTGAGGATCTCAGGTGTGAAAGCCACATCGCTGTCGAAGTCATAGTAGAAACCGTTGTCGATTGCGGGACCGATAGTGAGTTTTACCTGGGGATAAAGTCTTTTTACTGCCTGAGCAAGTACATGAGATGTAGAGTGCCAAAACACTTTCATTTCTTCGAGATTTTCAATTACCATAATTATTTCATTACCTTTCTTTTTTATATTATGAGACAGAAATCAGTTCATGATCTCTTCTCCGTTAATAAGCTTGTGCATATCTTTTACGATCTTGTCGATCTTTGAGGAGTAAGCGAAGAATCTGCCTTCTCCGTCAACTTTGAGGACATATTTTCTCGGTTCTATCTGATAGAATTCAAGAATGATATTTTCTCCCTCAATGGGAATATAAGTGATCTTCAGATAAGGTTCGGAACCTTCTTCAGGTTCGTATCCGAGACCGTCATGTGTTACACCGATAATAGATGTATAGAAGTTTCTGAACTGTGCCTGATCTACTTTTGTGTAGGTGTTGTACATTACTTCCATATCATCACCTGCTTCAGGGTCGGTAATAGCAAAATGATGTCTTTCACCGTCGACTTCAACGATGACGTTTTTAAGCTCTTTCAGATACCTGATATAGATCATTCTCTGGCAGTATATGTCTACTGTATTGTTTACGACCCATTCAAAGTTTGCCTTGTTTACAGCGTAAATTACAGACTGATCGTCAAACATTACGTAAGTAATATTGTCAACAGTGCCACCGATAACATATTTGATGGTTATGAGTTTCTGCTCACCGTTGCCGTTTGGATCGTAATAGGGGTTTTCAAGCCCCGTTATATTGCTGAGAATCGATGATGTATCTACAAGTGCTGTGATCGTAACCGTTGTTGGAGTGTCAAAACCGTATTTTGTGAGGTTTTCAGCACTTAGAATGTCTGTTTCTACATATTCAGCTTTGAGCTGTGCGAGAACTTCGATAATACCCTGAACGGGAGTGGAGTCACCTGCCGAGAAGAAGGGTTTCTCTACGATCGTACCACCCATGAAACGGATATCGGTTGCTTCGTCGCCCGTAGTAGTTCTCACGTATATCTCTTCACCCTCATGCGGTTGAATGCTGAGTGTCTGGAATCCCGTATATTCAAACTCTTTTGAAATAGTCGTTTGATAATACTGAGTGTGATTCTTTACAAAACGTTCTGAGAAATATGTGCCCGAAAGATAAACGTCGTTATTTGTTGTATCTCTGAAATAATAACCTCCGCCCTGAGGCGCTGCGTCACCTAAGTGGAAAACATTTTCTTTTCCGTCTTTCATTTTTACTGTAATAACAACGGAGGGCTCTTCCAGACCGTATTTGTAAAGCTCTGTACAGTCAGTTTCAATGAGTGCTTCACATCTGATATTTGCAACACTTTCAAAAAGACCTGCCGATGAATAGGGGAGAAGCGGAACTTCCGCATGACCGTGGAAATATACCGTTCCTTCCTCGTTTCTGCTGACTTTATATTCACCTGTTTTGTTTGAAACGCTGATATAATCAACATTGTCAAGGCTACATGTATATATCTGCAGAGTTTCACGCTGGTAGTCTATCGTGATATGTGAATCCGGAATTTCTTCATCAGGAAGAACTTCAAACCCTGAGATCCACATAACTCCTGCTATCACTCCTCCCAAAAGAAGGAGCGATACAAGAATGAGTATTATTTTCTTTTTGGTCATCATAAGAATTTACGTCTCCTGTGGACAATTATACCGATGATGGCAAATGCGAGAGGAATACCGAATACAAGACCGATAAATACGGCTGTGATCTGATATGTCTCTGTGAAATTCAGCGAACTGAAGATAAGCTGTGTGGGAAGGATCTCTGTGTCATAACCCTGAGTTGAGGATACAAGATATTTGATGAGTTTTATCATGTATTCGGCTGTCTGTTTGTTGTTGCCGTCAATATTACTCATGAAATAGTCATCAATAAAAGAGGTTGAACCGCAGAGGTAAACGCTTGAAGAGTATGGTGTTGTGCCTTCATATCTTTTTTTCTGTGAGAGAACGGAAAGATTGAACGGACCAACAGTGTCGCCTTCCTGTTTCTTGAAGTTTTTCCAGTCGGAAGAATCAATATTGGTAGATGCTGTGAATCTGGAAAATGCCGTATCAGCAGTTACTATCATTGGGTAAGTCTGCATTGAGTCTTTTGAATCAAATTCCGCATAAACAGCTCTTGCGGAGCCAAGCTGAACGAACTGGTTATAGTTCCCTGTTGCGAGCTCTTCAGCGATTATGGAAGTTGCTTCGCCGTACTGAACCTTAAGTAGAGGATATACTGCATTTACAAATGTATAACTGTTGCTTGTGTCAAAAATGCTTTCAGTACCGAGGGACAGACCCCATTCAAGGAGATATTCTTCAAGGTATTTATTGGAACTCATGTTAAGGTCTGTGAATACCATCAGATGTTTGCCCAATTCTTCATTGTTTGAAAGCCATTCGTCGATCTTGTTGATATCGTCAACGCTGTATCCTCTCGTGGGGTTTGCGATAACAAGAATATCAATATCATAACCCATGAGAGTGTCAAAGTCCTGAATATTTATGAGCTTTGCATCGAAGCCGTTTTCGATAAGAGTTTGCTGGAAATAAGCGTAGTCGCCTTCGCCGTGACCTTTAATGAATGCTATTGTCTGGATATCTTCTTTTGTTGTATAAAGGATACCTGAAGTAACTCTTCTTTCAAGACCTACATACTGGAGATCTTCAAAAATAGTATCTTTGATGTAGCGGAATCTCTGAGTTTCGGGGCTGTAAACTACAAGGAAAATATTTTCAGCAGTATCAGTACCGTCATCAAGAGAAATGCCTCTTGATTTGAAGAAATAGGGATTGTATCTCGGGTCCACATAGTGGATAGAGATATTTGAATTTTCTCTTGCGTAGTTATTGAGGGTCTCGTAAACGTATCTTTCTGGAGAGATCGCATTTGATTCCGAAACAGCGGTGCTGTATGCCTGTTCTTCACCTACAACAATAAGTTCTACGGGAGATTCAACGGATTTGAGGTATTCTATTGTGTCCGCATCAAGGGTGAATACTTTTTCTTCCGTAAGGTCGATACTCAGGTTGAATCTTTCACCTGCAAGTCCCACAGCTACGTTGATGAGAATGATCACCGCCAACACAAGAGCTGTTGAAACTGTTGTTAAAGAGTTGTATTTGATCTTTTTAGTGTTTATCTTGACTTTTTGCTGAGGCTGACCGAGGTCAGCTGAAAGCTGAACATTGGATTTTATTTCAACTTCCGAAAGCTCATGGACTTCGTTTGCCTGAACGTTTTCGTTTTTGTTATTCTTTTTCATACCGTCATTCCTTTCTTACATTTAATTGTAAAATCAGTTCCAACGGCGTTTTTCGATAACTTTTACTGTGAGGAACAGGAATATTATCGTAACGCTGATGTAGTAGATAACGGGAGGAAGGCTGATAATGCCGTTTGTGAAGTCTTCATACTGAGAATAAATATTCAGATGGATCATCGCTTTTGCAAGCCATGTTGGCACGAAGATTGCAAAAGCATCGATGATCATCAGCATTAAAAGGACTGCAAATGAGCCTGCAGCCGCTGCAATCTGGTTATCTGTGAGTGATGAGATAAAAATGCCGATAGATGTCATTGCCGCAAGAATAAGGAGTGTTCCCACTGTATTTGTCAGCAGTGAACCATAGTCAATGACACCGAAAGCATCAATTATCAAAACATAAACGATGTTAAGTGCTGTGCATATAAGGAGTATTATGTATGCGCCGAGGAATTTTCCCGCAACAAGAGAGTAAAGACTTATCGGAGAGGTCAGCAGCAGCTGATCTGTTTTGTTTTTCTTTTCTTCGCTGAAAAATCGCATTGACAGTATTGCAATTACTATGATATCAACAACGAAAAGCCACATTCCGAAATGGTTGCCGAGGTAGCTTGTGTTCTGCCATACTACAAACCAAAAGAAAGCTAATGCGGAAAGAAATGCGTAGATCATTATTACGAAATAACCGATGGGGTTCTTAAAGAACGCCACAAGCTCACGCTTCAGTATTGCTGTCATCTGCGATCTCCTCCTTTATTTCTTCGGAAACTTCTTTTTTATCCGCCAGCTGTTTAGCTTCGGAGTTTTTGTTTACGAGCTGGATGAATATATCTTCAAGGGACATGCCGAGAGGTGTTATCATGAGGATATACCAGTTTCTCTTAGCACATTCGTCAAAGAGTATTCTTCTTATATCCACGTTTTTATCGGCTTCAACGATGAAGTCTCTTGTACCTTTTTCGTAACTGCCCACGTATTCGACCTTTGAAACACCGATAAGTGAACCGAGAACTCCTGCAACATCATCTTCTTCAGGTGCCGCAAGGCGTATACCGTAACGGCTGTTGGGACCCATATTTTCGGAGAGTTCGTCCGTGAGAGCGTCCATTACAACATAACCTTCGTTGATAATGATGATCCTTTCACAGATAGCCTGCACTTCGGAAAGGACATGAGAGCTTAGAATAACAGTTCTTCTTGTACCGAGTCTCTTGATGAGGTTTCTGATTTCAACGATCTCTTTGGGGTCGAGACCCGAAGTCGGTTCGTCAAGAATAAGAATTTCAGGGTCGCCGATAAGCGCCTGCGCGAGACCTACTCTCTGTTTGTAACCTTTTGAAAGGTTTTTAATCATTCTGTGATATACATCTGTGATCTTTACCACTTCACAGACTTCTCTGATATGTTCGCTTTTGATCTTTATGTTTTCTTTTTTTGAGCAGCCTTTGAGGTTATATACGAAATTAAGATATTCCTTTACGGTCATATCGTGATAAAGGGGTGGCTGTTCGGGGAGATAACCGATCTTAGCTTTTGCTTCGTTGGGATTTTCCAAAATATCGAACCCGCCGATGGTGATCTTACCGCCGGTTGAGGAGATATAACCGGTTATCATGTTCATTGTCGTGGTTTTTCCCGCGCCGTTAGGACCGAGAAGACCTACGATATCGCCGCGGTTAATGGTGAAGCTTGCGTTGTTGACTGCAATCTTCTTTCCGTACCGTTTTGTGAGCCCGGAAACCGTGATCATAGAATTTGCCTCCTGATAATTATGTCTGAATTTATACTTGATAAAGTAGATATAAATACGAATATCTACTTTATCATTGTTTTTTTAGTTATCGAGCAACTGAATATGAAGCTCTTCGAGCTGTTTGGGGTCAACTTCCGCAGGACACATTGTCATAAGTTCAGAAGCGTTCTGAACCTTCGGATAAGCGATTACATCTCTGAGGCTGTCGCACTGGAGCATCTGCATAACAAGTCTGTCAAGGCCGATACCCATACCGCCGTGAGGAGGTGCTCCGTACTTGAACGCATCAAGGAGATATCCGAATTTGAGATGAGCTTCTTCTTCGCTGAGACCGAGAAGTCTGAACATTCTGTTCTGGAGTTCAGGATCTGTGATTCTGATAGAACCGCTTGAAAGTTCGATACCGTTGAGTACAAGGTCGTAAGCTTTAGCGCGAACCTTGGATTTATCTGTTTCAAGATATTCGAGACATTCATCCATGGGAGATGTGAACGGATGGTGCATTGCAACATATGTCTGAGTATCTTCGTCGAAATCGAAGAAGGGGAATTCAACGATCCAAAGGAGGTTGAAACCTTCGAGTTTAAGCTGGAGTCTGTCCGCAGTTTTGATTCTGAGAAGACCGAGCTGAGAAAGAACGTGATTGTTGTTTGTGTCTGCAATGATCATTGCAACGTCGCCCTTTTCTACGTTCATCTTTTCGTAGATGGCGTTCATTTCGTCTTCGCTCATGAATTTTGCAAAGGAAGATGTGTCGCCGTCAGCTGTTCTTCTTATCCATGCAAGACCTTTACCGCCGATACCTTTAACGTATTCTGTAAGCTTGTCTATTTCTTTTCTTGTGAGTGTTCCCGCTGCATCTTTTGCAACGATACCGCGAACACTACCGCCGTTTGCAACCGTGGACGCAAATACGGAGAAACCGCAATCCTTAACAATGTCGGAAATGTTTACGATCTCCATACCGTAACGTGTGTCGGGCTTGTCTGAACCGTAACGTTCCATAGCTTCTTTATATGTGAGTCTGGGCAGGGGGAGGGGAATATCCACACCGAGAGTTTCTTTGAATACTCTCTGAATGTAACCCTCACCGATCTTAAGAACATCTTCCACGTCAACGAAAGACATTTCAAGGTCGATCTGTGTGAATTCAGGCTGTCTGTCAGCACGGAGATCTTCGTCTCTGAAGCAACGTGCGATCTGCATGTATCTGTCAAAACCCGCAACCATTGAAAGCTGTTTGTATAACTGAGGAGACTGGGGGAGTGCGTAGAAACCGCCTTTATGAATACGGCTGGGCACGAGGTAGTCTCTTGCTCCTTCGGGTGTGGATCTGATGAGCATGGGAGTTTCGATCTCAATAAAGCCGTTTTCATCGAAATAGTCTCTTGTAACTTTTGTTACTTTATGTCTGAAAAGAATATTTTTCTGGAGGTCGGGACGACGGAGGTCCAGATATCTGTGCTTGAGTCTGAGTTCTTCGTTGCAGTTGGAGTTTTCAACGATTTCAAATGGGGGAGTTTCTGCTTTTCCGAGAACCTTGAGCGTATCTGCAAGAACTTCGATCTCACCTGTGGGAAGATTCTTATTGATAGCACCTTCGCCTCTGCTTCTTACAGTACCGGAAGCTGTGATAACGTCTTCGGAACGGAGTGTATAAGCGATGTCAAAAAGTTCTTTGTTGAGCTGTTCGTCAAATGTGAGCTGAAGGATACCTGTTCTGTCGCGGAGGTCAATGAAAATAAGACCGCCGAGAACTCTTCTTCTCTGTACCCAACCTGCAACAGTTATCTGTTTGCCGATATCATTTGCGTTGAAATTTCCGCAATAGTCGGTTCTGTTTATATAAGCCATAATTCTACCTTCTTTATTTTAAATTATCTTATCGTCAGATTTGTGTCGTACTTTTGTTTTAATTCAATGAATTTCCGAATCTCAGCCTTTTCTGATGATTATAGCCAGAGATTCATCAAGTTTGACCTTGGATCTTTCACCGTTCAGCATATTTTTCAGTTCAGCTTCGCCGTTTTCGGTTTCGCTGTCACCGATAACTACCGAGTATTTTGCTGCGATCTTATCTGCGTATTTCATCTGAGCTTTCAAAGAACGAGCCATGATATCCGTTTCAACATTTATGCCGCAGTTTCTGAGCTTTCTTGCCAAAGCAGAGGAGAATCTGAGTGCATTTTCTCCGATGGAGGCGATATAAAGGTCTGTTGTTGGTTCTTCACCGAAAGAGAGGCCTTCTTCTTCCATAACGGAAACGAGTCTTTCAAGACCGCTTGCAAAACCGATTCCCGGAACATCCATTTTTCCGTCTATCTCTTTTACGAGACCGTCGTAGCGACCTCCTGCAAGAAGTGCAAGACCTGTTTTATCGTGAATAAGTTCGAAAACCGTTCTTGTGTAGTAGTCGAGCCCTCTTACGATACCTGGATCTTCTTCATATGTTGTACCGCAGTTATCAAGAAGTGCTTTCAGCTCTTCGTAGTGTGCGCGGCAGTCGTCGCAAAGGAAATCCGTGATGATTGGTGCGTTTTTAGTGATGTTTTTGCATATGGGGCTTTTGCAGTCCAGTATCCTCATGGGGTTTCTTTCAAGACGTGTGTTGCATGTTTCGCAGAGTTCTTCTTTGTACTGAGAGAAATATTCCTGTAAAGCTTTGTGGTAACCCTTTCTGCATTCGGGACAACCGATGGAGTTTATTCTCAGTTTTGCGCCTTTGATACCGAGAGATTTGATGAAATCTTCTGCAAGACTTATCATTTCTGCATCAGCTGTGGGGGCGGAAGCTCCGTAAAGCTCCATACCGAACTGATTGAATTCTCTGTATCTGCCCTGCTGGGGTTTTTCGTAGCGGAATGCAGTGATCTTATAGTAAGCTTTTACGGGAAGAGCTCCTGTGAGAAGTCCGTTTTCAACGCAAAGTCTTACTGCTGAAGCTGTACCTTCGGGGCGGAGAGTCAAAGATCTTTCGCCTTTATCCGTGAAAGTGTACATTTCTTTCTGTACGATGTCTGTTGTGTCTCCCACACCTCTCTGGAAAAGCTCGGTTTCTTCAAATGTGGGGAATCTTATTTCTTTGTAACCTGCGGAACGGCAAATTCTGTCCGCTGTTTCTTCTACATATCTCCATTTGTAGGAGTCTGAGGGGAGAACGTCATGCGTTCCTCTCGGTGCTTTAACTGCCATGGTAATTACCCTTTCATGTGCCTTACGGCATATATTTGAATTCGTTATTTTATTCTTATTCAATTTTCGCAGCAGCAGACAGAAAATACGGCTGTCTACTGCGCTGAATTTTATTTTTTATTCCGAGAACAGATCTCCCGGTTTCTTTTTTGTTATGTTGTAGACCTCTCTCCAGTCCAGATCTCCTCTTTCAAGGGCTCTGACGAGAACTTCCGCCGTTGCGATATTCGTCGCTACAGGTATGTTGTGGACATCACAGATCCTGAGGAGCGTCATGTCATCATCGTTTTCCTGAGATGTGTGAGATGTGTCTCTGAAATAAATGAGAAGATCAACTTCGTTGTTTGCGATTCGTGACGCTATCTGCTGTGCGCCTCCATTCGATCTTGACATCAATTTGTCAACTTCAAGACCTGTGGCCTCGCTTACGATCTTTCCTGTTACTGCTGTTGCGCAGACTTTATGTTTTGAAAGTATTCTGCAATAGGTAATACAGAACTGAACCATCAATTCTTTTCTTTTGTCATGTGCCATGAGCGCAATATTTAGCATTTTGTGGGCCACCTTTCATTCAATATTTCATATTTTTACCAGAATTTATATAACGGAACTTCATTTCCCGTTATTCTTTCCGCAATATTTTCAAAAGCTTTTGCGGATCGTGATTTCTTTATGTCGGGAGTCAATACTCCTCTGTTTGAATATACCTGAATCTTTACATCTTCGGGAATTAGTCCCAGAAGTCTGACTTCAGTATTGTCGATTATTTCATCAATATCGGGCGCAAGTCCTTTTTCGATGAGTTTTGGTTTGATCCTGTTTACGACGAGACGAACATCATTGGTTTTTTCACCGTATATCAGCGCTGCGGCTTTTCCTGCGTCTCTGATCGCCGTAATATCAGGGGTCGTTATTACCACAGAAGCATTTGAAATTTTAGCCAAAGCTTTCACGGTGGAATCTATTCCCGAAGGACAGTCTATCAGAATGATATCGTAGTCATTTTTGATCTTTTTCAGGAGTTCGCATATTCCGTTTAATGCGATTGTCGGATCATCTCCGACTGTTATTGCTCCTGAAAGAAAGTCCAGACCGTCGAATACGTTTTTCATTATGGCTTTTTTACTGTCGCAACGTCCGTTTATTACGTCTGAAGCATTAAAAAGCACTTGGTCCTGAATTCCCATAATCATATCAAGGTTGCTCAGATTTATATCGGCATCTACGAGCAGAACTCTTTTTCCGATTTTTGCGAGATATGTTGCTGTGTTTGCTGAAAATGTGGATTTTCCTACTCCGCCTTTACCTGAAATTACGGTAATTATTCTGCCCAAAGATTTCGCCTCCAATGCTTTTTTCATTTTAAGTGCTGTCATTTTCCAATATCTGACAGAAAACAATACTGTACCTTACATTATATATTATTTTGCAGTTAAAATCAAGTCTTTTGTGAAATATTTCGATTTTTTTATCGGAATTTATACTGTTTTTCAAAGTCTATTGGATAAGCTGACCCGAAGATGTCGCTTTATCGCTGTTATCTGTACGGAAATAATAGGACAGAACATCTTTTACAAGTTCTGCATTTATTGCGGCAGCGTTCAAACCACCGTTTTCTGTTACGACAACAAATGCTACTTGAGGATTCTCTATGGGGGCAACACCTACAAGCAAGGCTGTGGGAAGTCCGTTTGAAACTTCTGCCGTACCTGTTTTTACTCCGACAGAAACTACATCAAAATCTTTAAAACCGTCGTAAGCAGAACCCCCGTTTACAACATTGAGTCTGAGACCTTCGATTATGGCATCAACGGTGGACGATTTCAGATCTATTTTTTCAAGAACTTCGATCTCTGTTTCCATGATAAGCTCACCGCTGTCACGGTCTCTTACAGCTTTGATTATATGAGGTTTGTATCTTGTGCCTCCGTTTGCAATGGTTGCTATGGCGTTTACAAGCTGGATCGGGGTGACAGTGTTGTCAGACTGACCGATCGCAGCCATAAGTGTTTCGCCGTACTGCCATTGTTCTCCGGATGCTTCACGGTTTTCACGGCTTGCAAGGATACCTTTACTTTCGCCGTAAAGGTCTATACCTGTTTTTTCACCGAAACCGAGAAGTTTACCGTATTTTGTGATGTTTTCAATGGTGAGCTGTCTGCCTACATCAAAGAAGAAACAGTTACATGATTTCATCAGTGCTTCTTTAACTGTTATCTTTCCGTGAGTCAGTCCGTATTGGCTGTAGAGATAACATGAGGGCTGATATGTTTCGTAGTAAGTATATTTACCTTCGCAAAGGAATATCTCATCGGGGGTTATTATTCCTTCTTCCAATGCCGCAACCGAAGTTATGGTCTTGAAAGTGGAACCCGGTGGGAAAAGACCTGAGATCGCTCTGTTTACATAAGGCTTTAAGCCGCTGTTTGTGTAGTAGTTGAAATCCTGGTTATAAGTTTCAAGGTTATATGTCGGGTATGATGCCATGGAGAGAACTTCAGCTGTATTGATATCCATAAATATTGCCGTTGCCGAAGTTGCAGCCTCTTCACCGTTCTGGTCTTTGAGCATTTTAACTATTTTTTCAAGGCTTTGCTCTGTGACTTTCTGCATATCTTTTGAGATCGTCAATATGACATCATTTCCGGGGGTTGCCGCAATGTCTTCGATCGTATCGACCACACTTCCCGTTTCATCTCTGACCGTATACCTGTAACCGTTTGTTCCGCGGAGGTAGTTTTCCGCATATTTTTCTATACCGTCTTTACCTACATAATCGTCATAGGAATAGCCTTCGGATTTCAGAGTTTCATATTCTTCAGCGTAGATTATGCCGACATGTCCGATAATATGGGATGCGAAAAATTCTTCCATATATGTTCTTACAGGTTCAACATTTATATAGATACCCGGCAGATCTTCACTGTTTTCTTTGATCACGGTCGCTGTTTCTATTGATATTTCACTTGCAAAATTGTAGTAGTTTGAAGCACCTCTGGCTTCCATTTCATACCGTACAGCAACTATTTTTAATGCCTCTTCTATGGGAAGATCTTTGAGTTTATAATATTCTATCAACTCAGTTATCGTGTCTGCTGCTGTTAGTTTAGTTGATATCTTCTTTGAGGAAAGGTATTTATTGAACGTATTTACCTTTGATGTGCTTGCCAGAAAGTTTTCGTCAAAAATATACGGTTCAGTTTTTGATATGGGAAACGTATCGTAATAGGAGTCTCCTGTTTTTTCGAATATTTTTATAAGATCCCCGATCTGTGCATTCAGAGATCTTACCGCAGATCTGTCTATTTCCACGACCATTACAGTCTCGCTTTGAACTATCGGAGAGCAATATCTGTCAAGAATGTCTCCGCGAGGGGCTTTGACTGCGGTTTTTGTTATAACACTGTTGCGTGATCTCACAGCATAGTCTTCCCCGTCAATGAGCTGAAGTTTTACCAGTTGGAGAACAAATACTGCGCAAACTAAGATGAAAACGACAAAAACCACATAAACACGGCTTTTTTTATCTACCATTGTCTTTTTCGTTTCCTTTCTCTGCCAATGGCTGTGTATTCATGAATGAATTTTATTATAAAATAAATTAAGATCGCAAACGGAAGTGTCAGCAATATTTTCGGCAATAAAATGTATATCAGTACAGACATTGGTTCCACTTCGTTGATAACTATGTATAAAAGTGCTCTGATACCACTGAAAATTATTACTGATGATTCTGTGATAAGAAGCGTACTGAGTAATCCTTGTGAAAGGGTAACTTCCACGAGTACCCCTGCGATTATTCCCGTTATCATAAATGTGATAGCTTGTGAGCCGAAGACTGATCCGCCCGCAAAATCGCATAAAAGTCCGAAGATCAGTCCGAATACTGCCCCGAAACGTTCTTTTTCGTAAATACCTATTGCCGCTACGCCACACAGTACATAATGAGGACCTACTCCGAAGACAGTAACGGGACGAAGTATTGCTTCAACAAAAAAAAGCAGGAGGAAGCACAGGGAATATAAGCTGATCTTTTTTACCACGGTACTTCATCCTTTCATGATATATTTATTCGCTTTCTTCCGAAGCGTAATTTATTGATACGTATACATGTTTCAGCTCTGAAAAATCGACCGCAGGCTGAATAACTGCGTATTTGGTCAATCCGTTGTCATCAATGCTGATATCTTTTATCGTTCCTATCACTATTCCGGCAGGATAAAGCCCACCGAGACCTGAAGTCTCAACTATATCACCGCGTATTGCCGATGAATTTTTGCTGAGATATGAGAGTTTACAGAGCCCCTTCGCTTTCAGTTCAACTGTTCCTTCAGTCATTGCTGTATCTTCTGTTCTTGTTATCATAGCGCCTACGGCTATCTGTGGGTCTGTAAATGCCACAACCGTCGCCCAATTAGGACCTACCTCACGGACTTTTCCTACGAGGCCTGAAGAGGCTATAACAACATCTTTTTCTCGTATTCCCGACATCGAACCTTTGTTTATTGAAAATACAGAATTCCAACCGTCTGTTGATACTGATACCACCTGAGCATCTATAAGCTCTAAGGTGTCTGTTGTTTCGAGAATATTGGCAAGTTGTTCCAATCTTTTAATTTCAACTTCAAGGGTATATGAGTCTTCAAGACGTTTCAGCAGGTCTGAATTCTCTTTTTTCAGTGCCTCGTTTTCAGCGAGTAGTTCTTCGTATTTTGTATATGCGGCAAAGAAATTTGAGACTCCGGTTTTTATGTTTGTTCCAAGTGTTGTAAACGGAGTAGTTATTATACCGACTATCGTTCTGTGAGGCATAACTCCTCCGTCAACAGCCACATTCAGCATGAATCCTGCAAGAAAACAGGTGATTATTATTAGTACAACAAAAAATCTGCTTCTGAAAAAATTGTTCATTGAGGGAATATGCCTCCTTTCGGTGTCTTATTTTACAAAATCAAACCGTTGCGGCACGCTTGAGGTCTCCGAGAAGTTCCAATGCTCTTCCCGCACCTACGGCAACGCTTTCAAGAGGACTTGCGGCAAGTTCTGCGCGAAGTCCTGTTTCTTTGAATATCAGTTCGCTCCAGCCGTCCAGCATTGAACCGCCGCCAACAAGCACGATACCGTTTTCAATGATATCAGCTGCAAGTTCAGGGTCGATCTTTTCAAGAGTCATTTTAATTCCGTCGATGATATTATAGACCGTATCCATTATGGCTTCTCTGACATCGTCAGATGAAACGGATACGCTGAGCGGCAATCCTTCAATAAGGTCTCGTCCACTGACAGTCATGAAATCCATTACTTCTCTTTCGGTTACGGAACCTAAGTTGATCTTAAGCTCTTCAGCTACCTGTTCACCGATCAGAATATTGTAAGTTCTGCGTATAAAGGATATAATATTTCTATCCATTGTCAGTCCGGAGTCGTCAAGTGTCGTTTCTGCAACGATACCGCCGAGGGAGATTACTGCGATCTCCGTGCTTCCGCCGCCTATGTCCACAACCATGTGACCCTTAGGTTCAAATATCGGCAAGCCGCATCCGATTGCTGCCGCCAGGGGCTTTTCAATTAAAATTACTTTTTTTACTTTTGCTGAAACAACAGCGTCTTCAACGGCACGTCTTTCCACAGGTGTAGCTTTGTAGGGGACTGTAACTACTGCGGTGATGGAACCCCAACTTTTTTTTGTGGTCCTTACATATTCTTTCAGCATGAGAGATGTCTTTTCAAAATCTGCAATAACTCCGTTTGCAAGAGGTCTTACAGCCACAACTGTGTCGGGAGTTCTTCCCAGCATCATTTTTGCTTCTCTTCCGACTGCCATGATCTTATCCGAAAAACTTTCTACGGCAATGGCAGAGGGCTCGTTCAGAACGATACCTCTGTTTTTATTATATATAACTGTGTTCATTGTTCCGAGGTCAATACCAAGATCGTTTGCACCCATTGTCATACCCCCTTTTTGAATAAAAGATCATCTAACAGTGACAGGGGAAGTCCTACCACGTTAAAATAACATCCGCAGATCTTTTCAACGAAACGGGCGGCATATCCCTGTATCCCGTAAGCTCCTGCTTTATCTGCGTATTCGTTTGTATCAAGATAATTATCTATTTCTTTTTCGGAAAGTTCTTTAAAATAAACATCTGTAGCCGCAACTTCTGTGATCGCTCCGTTTTCATCCTGAACAGTTACCCCTGTATATACGGTGTGTTTGCTACCCGAAAGCATTTTGAGCATTCTTTTTCCGTCAGCTCTGTCCTTCGGTTTTCCGAGTATTTTTCCATTGGCGCAAACAACGGTGTCTGCCGCAACTATGCAGCAGTCCCTGTTTTTATTCCAAACATCATCAGCTTTCAGTTTTGAAAGTTCGGAAACAAGTTCTTCAGGATCGTCGATATTGATATTTTCTTCCGCATCAGACGGTTTGACTGTGAATTTTAATCCGATCTGTTCCATCAGTTCTTTTCGTCTCGGAGAGGCTGATGCCAAAATGATCTTACTTTCCATTTTACTGATCCTCATTTATTATGTTGAGAAATCTACGGTATTTTGCGGGATCTTCTTTTTTGAGTTTGCGAAAACGCTCTGCCATATAGAGAAACATTGAATCTTCATCCTGATAGCCCATAAGAGCCGATGTTTCTGTTTCATCTATTTCGTAGGCTTTGCAGATTTTATACATAACATCAGAAGAAGGAAGCGGTTTTTGCCCGGATCTTGGGTCATGACCGCTTTCCAACTCCGAAAGATATGTGTGACTGATCCCGATTATTGCACTTGCCGCACGGAGGCTGAGACCTCTCTTTGTGCGTTCTTTCAGCAGCATTTCGCCGAAATCCATGCTCATTGGTCTGTCCTTTCAAGTGTGAGGATTATTCCTCGTCGTTCCAGTTATGATATGTGTTCTGAACGTCGTCGTTGTCTTCGAGGACTTCAAGAAGCTTGTTCATATTTTTGATGTGATCTTCATCTGTAAGAGTGATGTAGTTAGAAGGAACCTGTTCCACTTCTGCGGAAAGGAATTCATAACCGAGACCTTCGAGATATTCTCTTACTGAGGAGAAGTTTTCGGGAGTTGTATATATCTCGTAAACATTTTCTTCGATAACAAAGTCTTCAGCTTCAACTTCCATGAGTTCTTCCATGAGTTTGTCTTCGTCTTCGTATTCTTCTTTGGAGATAACGATAACACCTTTCTTGGAGAACATCCAGTTAACGGAACCTGTCTGACCGAGGTTGCCGCCGTATTTATCGAAATAGTGGCGGAGGTCGCCTGCTGTTCTGTTTCTGTTGTCCGTAAGTGTTTCAACGATTACAGCGATACCTGCAGGACCGTAGCCTTCGTATGTGATCTCTTCGTACTGAGTGTTGTCGCCGTCGCCTGCGGCTTTTTTGATAACTCTTTCGATGTTATCGTTGGGAACGTTGTTTGTTTTAGCTTTTGCGATGATGTCTTTGAGTTTAGAGTTTGAAGCAGGGTCGGGACCGCCTTCTTTTACAGCCTGAGTGATTTCACGGCCGATCTTTGTGAAGACGCTTGCTTTCTGAGCATCCGACTTCTCTTTTTTGTGCATAATGTTCTTCCATTTTGAGTGACCTGACATAAAATTTTATTCCTCCAAAAATTTGATCTTATTAGATTTAAGTAATTTTGATTAACTGATTTTTACCGTTTGTTTCCGAAAATTGAAAGGAAAATAACGGGTATCGTCCAGAGCAGATTGAACAGGAACAGCCACAGCCCCGATACATAGGTCGGTGCAAGGAAAAGCGCAAGAGCTGTGAGAACAAGTCCGAAGCCTACGCTTGCCTGTTTTGTCAAGATGCAGAGGTCGATTATATGCATAAGGTTTTTCGCCTGTTTTACTGAGGACAAAATACCGATAGCATTTTTCGTTGTTATCATTACGGGCAGGTTGTTTCCTTCCGCAATGCTGTCCCTGATATCTGAAATGAGTTTTACCTCGTCCGCATCGGGAACGATGATCTTTGTAGTCTGCAAGTCGTAACGTTTCTGAACCATTATTTCCGTTATTGTGCAGTCATTTGTTTCAACGATTATGTTGAAATCTTCTCCCACGTTTTCAGCCGCACGTTTCATTGCAGGGTCGAAATTGTAGGTGAAAAGTATATATGCCGCGATCTCGCCGTTTATTGCAAGGTAAAGCATATTTTTGTTTTTTGTGACCATAGAAGCTTCTGTTTCCTGAGGCAGGGGAGTGATATCCGAAGCAAGGAGCAGATTTCTGTTACCGAGAAGAACTTCGTCTCCGTAAATATTTGCGGTGATACCGTAATTTTTCATGTATCGCCATTCTTCTACTGGTGGAAGTCTGTCAACGGGACATGATACCATTTTCATGAAAGCTCTTTTTAAGGGTGCGTCTGATCTTAACAGCAATGCCGCAGTATATTCGATGGCTTCCGTCATATACATTTTACTTTTGAATCTGAACTTGTTTATTCTGACTCTTTTGGGCGGGAAAAGTTCCGCATCTGTAACTACCAGCGTTTCAATGTCCTTGAGCGCATCTATTGAGTGGTAACCGAGGAGAAGACTTCCAAGTTTTCTCAAACGTCTCTGGGTTGCAATATATGGCAGAACGAAAGATGTTTCGCTTGTAAAAGATGCCGCTATTGCAAAAAGTGACGCAATCGCCAAGGCAAATGCTCCGAAACCGCCGAAGATCGATATTATTGCAGACAGAATGAGTGCCAATCCTGCCGCAATGGGTACAAAATACTTGCTCTTGGATTCCGATGGGTCTCCCTCATATGATGTGTCAAAAACATTGGGAAAATGCACAACAGGGTTTACCATGCAGACTTGTTCCACATATCTTTTTGTAAGACTTATTCTTTCGGTGCTGACTTCGTACATTTTTCCTTTTTTGATCATGTTGAGATTGATAATTATCTCGTTGACATAAAGGAGCTTCATCAGCATCGAACAAAACACTGACAAGAATATTACCCATGAAACGGTTTGTGCTGTCTGTGTTTTGTCGAGTATCTGATACAGACTGTGAATTGCCGCCGCAACTACTGCAACGGAATTAAGACTGTCGTTTGATGGCTGGAGTCTGAATATTGAGATTATACCGTCTGAAAATTCGTTCAGGCATATTATGAACAGTATTACCGAACAAACGAGCCCTGTGATACCGCAAACTATTGATGGCAATGAGATCAGCGAAAGTATGAACAATACGCAGGCTGCAATACCTGAAGCTATTGTTTTGACACTTATTGAATCCCTCGCTGACAACGCCGCTGTATATTGCTCGTTGAAGATTTCTTCATTCATTATAAGTCTAAGCCTCCGGACGAAGCGTCCTTGATGTTTCTCTGTCTGAGAGCTTCATACATTGCAAGAGCTCCCGCAACGGAGATATTAAGAGATGTTATTTCACCCTTCATGGGAATACGCATGAGGAAATCGCAGTTTTCGCAAGTGAGACGGGAAATTCCTTTGCCCTCGTCACCTAATACTATTGCAGCTGAACCTGTAAGGTCGGTGGAATAAAGCTCATCTGAGCCGCTTCCATCTGTGCCGTAGATCCAGACACCGTTATCTTTAAGCATTTTTATGGTGTCGTTAATGTTTGTAACTCTCGCAATATTAACATATTCGCAAGCACCTGCCGCAGACTTGAATACTGCAGAAGTCATACCGCAAGCTCCTCTTTTGGGGAGGATTATACCGTGAACACCGGAAGCATTTGCGGTTCTGATTATAGCACCGAGATTTCCGGGGTCATTGATCCCATCAATAATGAGGATAAGAGGCTTTTCACCCTTTTCTTCCGCATATGCAAGAATATCTTCAACCTCGCAGTACTCAAACTCTGTTGTAAGAGCAAGAACCCCTTGGTGGTTGCCGTTGCCTGACATTTTATCAAGCTTTGCCTTTTCCGCTTCAACAACAACGATATGTTTTTCCTTCGCCATGGAGATTATTTTGGTGATAGAACCTTCTCTTTCACCTTTAAGAACGAAAAGTTTATCAACAGTTCTTTCGGAACGGAGAAGTTCCATTACGGAGTTTCTGCCAAAAACAGCATTTTCGCTGTAATCACTGCTGATCTCCGTGTGTACTCTTTTATTTACTTTTATGGGTCTGTCGTTTTTTCTGACTGACTGACCGTTTATGGATTTCTTTTTCGGTTTTCTGTCGTACATGTTTCAATGTCCTTTCGTTACATGGACTCTACGGAGTCGATAGCCAAAACGTCGAAATGTTTGAGGAGCATTTTTCTTGTGAGGTTGCAAAGTGTGATCCAGGAGGCTTTCTTTGTTTCGTCTTCTTCATTTATAATATGGTTATCATGATAGAATCCTGAGAAGAGAGATGCCAATTTGTATGCATTGTCGCAAACATAGTTGGGAGCCTTTTCGTTGAAAGAACGTACAAATGCTTCACCGCTGAGAATGAGGTTGAGAATGAGTTCTCTTTCTGTGTCGGAGTAAATGCCTGTGATCTCGTTAGCATTTGCTCCCTCGGTCTTTTTGAGGACGGAGTTGATTCTCGTTACTGTGTAGAGCAGGTATGTGCCTGTTTTACCTTCAAATGAAAGGAATTTATCAATATCAAAGATATAGTCCTTCGTTCTGTGGTTGATCAGGTCGCCGAATTTAACAGCCGCAATTCCTACTTTTTCAGCAGTAGCCTTGCGTTCTTCCGCTGAAACAAATTCGGATTCCTTCATTTTTGCTTCAGCCGCTTCCGTAACCGTTGTAAGCAGGTCGGAAAGCCTCATAACGCCTCCGTCTCTTGTTTTATAGGGTTTGCCGTCACTGCCGTTCATTGTGCCGAAACCTAGGTGTTCAAGCTCTGTAGTTTCGGGTACGATTCCTGCTTTTTTTGCACAGCGGAATACCTGTGTGAAGTGGAGAGACTGACGTTTATCAACAACGTACCAGATCTTTGAAGGTTTGAAGTCCTTTTCACGCTGAATGATCGTTGCAAGGTCTGTTGTTGCATATATATTGGAGTTGTCGGATTTTTTGATGATAACGGGAGGAATGTCGATCTTGTCGCCTTCTTCAGCAACATCTACGACTTGTGCGCCTTCACTTTCTCTGAGGAGATCCTTGTTTTTGAGAATTTCAACAAGTTCATCAACATATTTTTCTGCATCGCTTTCACCGTACCAAAGGTCGAAATCAACATTGAGTCTTCCATAGTTCAGTTTAAGGTCTGCAACGGAGACTCTCATAATTTCTTTCCATACTGCGATGTATCCGGGTTTGCCTTTCTGAAGCTCGGCTGTGATCTTGTGAGCTTTTTCTGCAAATTCTTCGTTTTCTTTGCTCTTTTTACTTGCAAAAGGATATATCTCATTGAGATCATCAACATTAAGTTCGGGAACCTTTTCTGTTTCGGGGTCGAAATCTTCTTTGAAACAGCACCATTCGGGATGTCTTTCGTTGAGTTCTGCGATTACGAGACCGATCTGAAGACCCCAGTCGCCCATGTGAACGTCGCCTACAACGTTGTAACCGAGAGTTCTTGCTATCCTTTTAAGAGATTCCCCGATTATGGCAGCTCTGAGGTGACCAATATGGAGAGGCTTTGCAACGTTTGCGCCGCCGTAGTCTATGACCATAGTTTCTCCAATACCGGGTGTGGGAATACCGAGATTTTCGTCTGAAAGAACTTCGTTTGCGGCTCTTGTAAGAAATTCATCTGTAAGTGTAATGTTTATAAATCCGGGACGAACTGCATCAACAGCTTTGAATTCGCTGTCTTGACGGAGGATTTCCGCGATCTGTTCCGCAATCATAAGGGGAGCTTTTTTGTAAAGCTTCGCACCCTCGAAAGAGCCGTTGCACTGGAACTGGCAAAGGTCAAATCTGTCTGAAACGGAGACCTGACCGAGACGGCGTTCATATCCGCACTTTTCAAATGCGTCAGAAACTTTATTTGTAAGATGTTTTATAACTGATTCCATTGAATCTTCATTCCTTTTTCTTTATGTTAAATGGTAATATTCTTATTTATTTGTTGAACCGAATCCACCAGTACCTCTTTCCGTGGAGGATAGCTCGTCACATTCTTCTATGGGAAATTGGTTGCAGGGGGTCAGCACAAGTTGCGCAAATCTTTCACCGGGTCTTATGGTGTGTTTAACGGAAGAGGTGTTTGTGATGAATACCATAAGTTCTCCTCTGTAGTCGCAGTCGATAACTCCAACGCTGTTTGCGAGGGTTATGCCGTGCTTTGCACCCAGGGATGACCTGATATAGATAAGTCCAACATAACCTTCCGGGATCTCGACGCAAATTCCTGTATTCAGTTTTTCAATTTCTCCGGGGATAAGCGTTATTTCTTCTTCGCCGAAATATGTCAGGTCGAGACCTGCCGCGCCCTTTGAAGCGTAATAGGGCATAGGAGGTTTTTCGCCGTTGCGTTCAAGTCTTTTTATTTTCAGTTTGGGGGACATCATCTGTAATACAGTCCTCTCGTCAAATTTTTCATTTCTCTTTCGGTCTCTCCCAAACCTGAATAGGCGTTTATTACATCTTTTATTTCAGATTCGGATTCATCTGTGAAAAGAAGTCTACCGAAAGCAAGCCTGGGCAATTCCTTGTCTGCAAGCCAAAGCTTATCGGAGTTCCATATCTCGTTGGAACAGTCGTAGCCGCAGGTCACTAGGAAATTTTTGTTCATTCTGTCTTTTAAATAATAAGGTTTATTTTTGTTTTCACAACCGTGGCCGTTTCCTTTGATGCAGTTTCTCATGGTCATAAAGGGGAGTCTGCCGTAAATAAGTATTCCTGTTGTGCTGTCGGCAAGATCCTGAATCTTTCTCATACTCAATTCAAATGAAAGTGTCACTTTTTTCAGACCCATATCCATGTATGCATCCCTTGAATGGGCGTTTGTTACATTCAGTCCCGTATCGCCGTAGAGGTTTGCATCATAGCCGCTGAGTGCGTAGATGTGACCGATATTTCCGCAAAGGAAATCTGAAACACCGTTGTTTAAGGCTATCTCAATGAGATTTTTTATTTCATGTCTGTTTTCGTCCCTGATTATCATGGGCAGAACGACACCTGTTTTATCTCCGTAAAAATCGGTAAGCTCTCTGAACTTCTTTTCTTTTACGGAAGTCAAAGGTAGCCAAATTCTTGAAAGTCTTTCATCTTTTACTGCATTTTTCAGCACCGTGTACTGGGCTTCTATCTCCATATTTTTAGCTTCGGGATAAATTTTTTTCTCCGGTAGCTTTAAGGTGAAAGAACCTTTTTTAATATTTTTCATTGCGTCAAGACTTGATATGATCTGTCGTCTTGCATCATTTATCTTAGACGCGGGTATAAAATTATCTTTTGTATCACATATCAAATTTCTTAATTCGTAGGGTGTTCCACCCAAACGGTTCAGATTTTTTTTCAGCTGTTCTTCTCCTGTCGGAGCATTCGCCGCTTGTTCTGCCGTGATGACCGCCTCTGCTGAGTGATTTTCTCTGTCAGTTGCAGAGAATATAATATTTCTGTTGTCATCAGCTTTTACTGTGAAATCCACAAAAAAACGTTTATATTCTTTTTTCGGTTGAGTGTAAGGCGGTATCGTTTCGTTTTCTTTACGTGTTCCGAACATAGTTTTACCTGTTTTGTTAAGGTAATAACCGTCTGTGAATCCGTCACGGCTGAAAATTTTTGCGAGTTCATCTTTTTTGTTTTCGGAGTACGGTTCTCCGCGTTTTGCGTCGGCATATGCGGCAGTTACGGAACCTACATACGATTCGCCTTTCATTCTGCCCTCAATTTTAAGTGAGGCGATCCCCATCTCGTCCAATTCTTTTACATATTCAAGCAAACAGTTATCTTTAAGGCTCAATGTGTAACCCTTTTCGTAAGGAAGTCTGCAAGGCTGTGCGCAAGCGCCTCTGTTCCCGCTTCTGTTTCCTATAACTGCACTCATTCTGCATTGACCGCTGTAGCAGACGCAGAGAGCTCCATGGACAAAAACTTCAAGTTCTATGGGGGAGTTTTTTGCGATATATTCCATATCTTTTCTGGAAAGCTCTCTTGCAAGAACTGCTCTTGTGAAACCCATTTCTGCGGCTTTCAGTACACCGTCAAGGTTTCCGATGGACATCTGGGTGCTTGCATGTAGGGGAACTGTTCCGAGAGTACATTTTTTCAAAGCTTCCGCCAGACCGATATCCTGAACGATGAAGGCATCAACCCCAATATCTGTTAACTTTTCCGCCAATGTAAGAACCTTCTTGAACTCATTGTCATAAATGAGCGTGTTTAGTACGGCATAGACCTTAACACCGTTCTTTTTACAGAGTTCTATGCCGTTCTTGAATTCTTCATCGGTAAAGTTCTGCGCATTTACACGCGCATTGAATTGGGGCGCACCCATATACACCGCGTCGGCACCGTTTTCTACTGCGGCTTTCAGCGCGGCGTATGAGCCTGCGGGAGCAAGTATTTCCATATTAGATTATTTTTTGTTGGAGAGTTCTATTTTAAGTGTGAGAAGTTCATCCTTGAGTCTCTCTGCCATGCGGCGAGCTTCGTCTCTTTCAGCGATAGCTTTTGTTGTGTCATCAAGGTAATCTTTAAGCTGTGCTCTCATGTTGTCTGTGCCTGTTTCCAGCTTGAGAAGTTCGTCAGCAAGATCCATTGCTACGAGGAGTGATGCGTTTGTGAGGGAGATGCTGGGGTTTACGGATGTTATTTCTTTGATCCTTCTGTCAACTTCTTCTGCGATCTTATTTGTGTATTCCGCTGTTTCGGAAGAGTAAAGGGAAAGGTCAAAGCCACCGATTCTTACTGTGTATACGTTCTCCATAATGTTACTCCTTAATATGTATATTTTTATAGTGTGTGGAAATCGAGTTTACAATCATTATAATAGCACAAAATCTCGGAAATTGCAATATTTTTTAGCAAAGAAACAGATTTTTTCGGCTAATTTTCAAAATTCTGCCCGAAACGGCTTGACATATTGCCTGAATAGTGTTATAATTTATCTGTGAAAATAATTACTTGCCGAAAGAATGAGGTAAATTTATATGAATGTCGAATATATGAGAGCTACTCCTGCAGACTATGAAGAAGTCGTTTCTGAGGCAGACAGAGGTTTCGGACATAAGCCCGAAGAGGATTTTTTCAGAAAAATACAACCGAAACTTTATAGGACCGATGATACGATGAATGAACATTTTCTGGTCCGCGAAGACGGAAAGATAGCAGGTCTTCTTTGTGCATACAATGCCGACATGGATGTTATGGGTAAAAAACTCAAAACCTGCGGTATCGGAACAGTTTGCGTACTGCCCGAATACAGAAGCCGAGGTTATATGAAAGGTCTTATGAAGTATGCGGAAGACATAATGCTTGAGGAGGGCGTTGATTTTGCTGTCCTTGGGGGAAAACGTCAGCGATATGAATATTTCGGCTATACTATTGCAGGAACTAATGTCTGTGCTCATTTCAGAAAACAGAATGCCGTTTACCTTTATGGATCAGACGCTTATTTCGGTTATGAATTCGCTGATGTTGACAGAGATGATACCGAAACTCTCGATAAAATTTATGAGCTTTATATGAGCAAACCTATGAAAGTTATTCGTCCGAGACATAAATTCTTTGACTGCATCTGCAATGAAGGGGCAAGGATAGTTGCTATTACTAAAAACGGAGAGTTTAAAGGCTATTCGGGTCTTGTCAAAAATAACGTATGTACTGATGAGATAGAACTCCTTGATTTTTCTGAGCTCGGACATGTTCTTAATGATATGATGCGTTTTTACGGAACCGATAGGGTAGATGTGGGTTTTATAGAGTTCTGTAATCCTGAAAAAAGCAATTTTCTCATGCTCAATGCTGAGAATTTCGGCGTTAGCAGTGTTGATCATTACGCTATATATAATTTCAAATCAACATTGGAGGCATTTTTAAACGTAAAAGCTACTGTTAAAAATCTTGTTGACGGCGAATGCTCTTTTGAAGTTGAGGGTCATAAACCGTTTAAAATTACGGTTAAAAACAATGCCGTTTCTGTTGAAGATTTCAACGGTGAGGCAGATGTTAAGATTCCATATCTTATTGCTATACAAAAGTTCTTTTCTCACGGCGGAGCTAATTATAATTACGGGGTTAAGCTCCCTGCTGTTGCAGAATCATGGTTCCCGGCTCCTCTTTGGCTTACGCCGCCTGATATGGTTTGATCTGAATATTTTAATTTCGGAGAGACCGCTTCAAAACGAAGCAGTCTCTCTTTTTTGTATTTCAGTTTTATTTTGTACCGAAAATTCTGTCTCCTGCATCTCCGAGACCGGGAACGATATAACCGTGGTCATTAAGTTTTTCATCGAGAGCCGCACAGTAAACTTCAACGTCGGGATGATCTTCGTTGAGTTTTTCAACGCCTTCAGGTGCAGCAATAAGATGAACGCTCTTAATATTCTTTACTCCGTAGTTTTTGAGGAACTGGATAGCTGCAGAAGCACTTCCGCCTGTTGCCAACATTGGGTCTACAAGGAGAACATCTCTTTCGCTGATATCGGAAGGCAATTTGCAGTAGTATTCAACGGGATTGAGCGTTTCGGGATCTCTGTAGAGACCGATGTGACCTATCTTGATTGCAGGGATAAGATTCACAATACCGTCAACCATGCCGAGACCTGCTCTGAGAATGGGAATTACAGCCATCTTTTTGCCTGCGAGCATCTTGCCTTTTGTCATAGCCACGGGAGTTTCGATATCTACCTCTTCGAGGGGCAGATCTCTTGTGACTTCATAGCACATGAGCATGGAAATTTCGCTTGCAAGTTCTCTGAATTCCTTGGAACCTGTCTCAACTTTTCTCATGATGCTGATCTTGTGCTGAATAAGGGGATGATTTGTAACATTGACCTTCATTTTTATTTCCTCATTTCTATAGTAGTGTTTTTATTAAAACATATTTATTCTTCGTTCATGTTTGCCGCCCATGAATTCTGTGTCAAGGAAGACTTTCATTGTTTCAAAGGCGAGTTCTTCGCCGATAGTTCTTGCACCCATGCAGAGAACATTTGCATTGTTATGCTGACGTGTGAGCCTTGCTGTAAATTCATTGTGGCAAAGTGCAGCTCTTATGTGGCTGTGTCTGTTTGCCGCCATGCTCATTCCAATACCTGTGCCGCAGATGAGTATACCTTTCATTTCAGGATCATCTTTGATTGCAAGACAAAGCTTGTTTGCGAATTCGGGATAATCGCAGCTGTCTGTGGAATTTGTACCGCAGTCTGTAACTTCATATCCGTTTTCAGCAAGATATTTCTTGATTTTTTCTTTCAGATCATAGCCTGCATGGTCTGATGCGATAACGATTTTTTTGTTTTCCATTTTATTTTCCGCCTTTCTCTTTTTCCAATCTTTCTCTTTCAGCCTGAGGCAGACGCAGATATTCGGGAACCAGTTTGTCGTGAGGTGTTTCCTTGAATCCGCAGTTCTTTGCCGCTTTATATATTCCAATGCCTCTTACGAATCTGAAGTCCCCCTCAGCTGCTGTGGCATTAAACCCTTTTTCTTCGCAGAATTTTTTGAAAAGATCTGTACCATCACCTGTAATGAATATCTCTTTTCCGTTTATTTCACCGAAAAGTTCTTCACAGCTGATCTGCCTGTCCTCCGTAAGTCTGACTGCTTTTCCGTTTTCAATTCTGAAGATCGCATTGTAAAGCATGCCTCTTCTGGCATCCATTACGGCGCAGACAAGTCCGTCGTTTTCCCTATTGTATGCAAGGGCTTCAAGTGTGGATATTGCGGTGCATGGAATATTTCGTTCAAAAGCCAATCCTTTTATCGTTGCCGCAGCTATCTTGACTCCCGTAAATGAGCCCGGACCAATGGTTACGGAAATATTATCAATTTCTGCCATTGTCGTATTGCTGTTTTCAAGGACTTTTTTTATGGACGGTAGTAATGTCTGACTGTGGTTCAGACCGTTATTTATCAGTATATCGGCTGATATATCTCCGTCTTTTACTACTGAACAAGCGCAGGTTATGGATGATGTGTCTATGCAAAGTGTGGTCATTTTTAATTTGTCCTTAATCCGGTATTTCTATATTTCTTTCGTTGTCTCCGCTTCCGTAGGAGAATTTCAGATGTATACATTTTCTGTCTGTAATGTCAGCATTGCCTGCCCATTCAACAAAAACTATATCCCCGTCATTGTCGTAAAATCCTACGGAAAAGAGATCGTCTTCGTCCATTATTCTATAGAGATCGTAATGAAGTATCTTCAACTCGTCTGTTATATATTCATTGCAAAGTGTAAATGTCGGGCTTGTTACAGCTTCTTTGTAGCCGAGAGCTTTTGCACAGCCCTGAACAAAAACGGTTTTTCCTGCTCCCATTTCGCCGTCAAGACATATTGTGTCTCCCTTTTGCAGTTTAGCGGCGAATTCTGCTCCTAACTTTGCAGTTTCTTCAGGGGTGAATGTTGTATATTTCATAATGTGTCCTTTCATTTTCAGAAGGTTATGAGTCCGCAGAGCCAGAACATGAACGGTATTGTTACGATGTTCAGCAGCACACATATGAATGTGAGGGAATTACCGAATTCGTAGTCGAGTCCGTATTCCTTGTAGAACATAGTCATGGAAATACTCGGTGATGCTGCATAAACTACTGTAAGAACTCCTATGTATTCTTCGCTGAAAAAACCTGAAAGTTTTGCAATAATATTTACCGCAAAAGGAATAATTACCAGTTTCAGCGGCAGATACAGATACATGAGTTTATGTCTGAAAAGTTCTTTAACATTCAGATTAGTCAGGGACATTCCCAAATAGATCATTGCGAGATATGAAAGCGCACTGCCGAGTTTCGTGAACGGTCCGAGGAGAAGTGTCGGTAAATTGATACCGCAGAATTTCAATGCCAGACATACAACATAAGTTGCCATGATCGGATTTATGCTGAATTTTCCTTTTTCTTTCTTTATTCCTGAGACTTTTCTTCCGCCTGCAGAAACATAAGAAACACCTGTTGTCCATGTTATAATATTTGAACCGAGGGCAAGTATCGTACAACTCAAAGCTCCCGAATCACCGAAAAGCTCCTGACAAACAGGTACGCCCATGAAAATGCTGTTGACTGTGTATGTAATCGCCACGAAAACGTATTTTTGCTTGTCTTCCAGCTTCAGTAATTTTGTTATGAGTATCCCCAAAAGCATGGTTGACTGTGTGAAGACTAAGCCTCCGATAAACAATGGGAGTCTGTCTAAAAGCTGTTCCACCGTAACTTCGTTGGACAGAAGCTTTGACATTATCCATATCGGAAAAACTACTCTTGTTACAATGTGGGACAAAAAGGATGTTGCTTCTTTTTTTACGTATCCTGTTTTTACGGAAATGAAACCTATTGCCATGAACAGCCCCAAAACCGTTACTGAGGATATGATTGCAAGCATTTGATCCATAAATTATACTACCTTCTTTTCTATCACATACTATTATAGCACAACAGAATGAAAAAAACAAGGGGTTTTTGATGAAAATATATTTATTTAAGAATATATTAAAATAATTCGGGTGACTGTTTATAAAGAACTTCACCTAATTCGCTTTTTTAAGATGGGGTTTAAGGGGTTGGCTCATTTAGAGATAATGGGACAATCCCTCAGTCTTTCCTACGGAAATCCAGCTCCCTTTACACAAGGGAGCCCTGTTGCAAGTCTCAACTTCAACAAGGTTCCCCATATAA
>SVMT01000016.1 GCA_015067305.1 Oscillospiraceae bacterium
GATATAATAATTGCAAGCAATCATTATATATTGATTAAAATACGCATTCGCCGCTTTTACAAAGCGGTAGCGGCGAAATTGCTAATTATATCATAAAATACTCATTCTTCGTATTTATGATATAATAATTGCAGGCAATTATTATATATTGATTTAAATACGCATTCGCCGCTTTTACAAAGCGGTAGCGGCGAAATTGCTAATTATATCATAAAATACTCATTCTTCGTATTTATGATATAATATATACAACATATACAACTCAATACGCACTTGTTATTTTACCATGCGGTAGGTGCGAAAGTTTTGATAATATCATTGTAATTGTTTAAACAAAAGGATCGATTGGATTATGGAATTTTACGTTCAAAACGGAAAGAAACGGCCTGTACGTTTATGTGAAGAGACTCGAAGGTTTGCTTACGAATCATTAAATAAAAAATACGGATTGGATACCCTTAAAACTCATGCGGTTGTTTTGGATGATATTGATAATTTAGAGGAAATGTCTTGGCTGGAACGTCACGATATTGCAATTCAAAGAATCGCCAAAGAAGCGCCTATCAGAATTTGCGATAATGAAAAAATCAGCGGTGCGGCAACTTTCGGTTTGGCAATAAAACACACGATTCCCGCAACATATAAAGGTAAGGATATTTTCAGTAGTATCAGCCATTTAACTGTTGATTTTGAAACTGTATTAAAAGAAGGTATCAATGGTATTGCCGCTAAAGCGGAAAAGGCTTATGAAAAATATAAAAATACAGAAAAAGAGGCTTTTTCCAAAAGCTGTCTTGTTTGTATAGATGCGTTCAAAACATGGCATAACCGTTATTTGACCGAATTGAGCAAATTTTCTGAATATCGGGCAAATTATGAAAATTTAAAAAGAGTACCTTTTGAACCTGCAACTGATTTTTATGAAGCAGTTCAGAGCATTTGGTTTACTTTTGCGTTTATCCGTTTGTGCGGAAATTGGCCGGGAATCGGAAGACTCGACTATTTACTCGGCGATTATCTGAAAAAAGACTTATCTGAAGGAAAACTTACTATTGATGAAGCCCGTGAAATTTTGGCGCATTTTTTCATCAAGGGTTGCGAATGGATAAACGGTCAATTTATCGGAAGCGGCGATGCTCAGCATTACCAGAATATTGTTCTTGCAGGAATAGACGAAAACGGAAATGAAGTTACAAATGAGGTTACATATCTTGTTCTTGATATAATCGAAGAGCTTGGAATCAGCGATTTTCCCACGACCGTGCGTGTTAACCGAAACACCGATGAGAAATTTTTACGCCGTGTGTCGGATGTTGTGCGTTACGGTGGCGGTGTTTTAGCTTTTTACAACGAAGAGGTTATTATTGAAGCCCTTGTCAAGGAAGGTTACGGAGAGCGTGAAGCACGGAAATTTGCAAATGACGGATGTTGGGAAGTTCAAATGCCGGGAAAAACTTTCTTTATGTATTCTCCTTTTGACTCTTTGCAAGTATTACAGCATAAAACGCTTTGTGGTTATGGTAATTCTGTGGATTTTGCGGATTTTGAATCTTTGTACGGCAAATATAAAACAGACATTTATGAGCAGGTAGAAGCTATTGTAAACAAAGTAAATAATAATTTTGAAAAAGATGAAGCTGATCACGATGTTTGGAAATGGAAAACACGTACACCATGTACGGTAGTTTCTCTGTTTGAAGAAGGTTGTATTGAAAAAGGACTTTCTTATTTGGAAGGCGGTCCTGTGTATAACATACATTCTCCTCATATAGGCGGAGTTGCCGATACTGCTAACAGTTTATATGCAATAAAAAAACTTGTGTTTGAAGAAAAAAAGGTTTCGTTTACGGAACTTATGAAGATATTATCTGATAATTGGGACGGGGAAGAAACTCTGCGTCAATATGTTCTTAATCGTTACGTTTATTATGGAAATGATAACGATGAGGTTGATGCGATTGCAACTCGGTTGCTGTCGGATTTTTCCGATATTTGTGCTTCGTTCAACGGTAAAAGCGGATACAGATTTCCTGCAGGTGTAAGTACTTTCGGTCGTCAGCTTGAATGGGCCCCAAAAAGACTTGCTTCTCCTCACGGAAGAAAGATCAGCGAAGTGCTTGCGGCAAACTGTTCCCCTACGCCTAATACGGATAAAGAAGGTGCAACTGCGATAATTCGCTCCTATTGTAAGGTTGACCATACAAAACTTGCTTCAGGGGCAGCGTTGGATATTCGTCTTTTGCCGTCAAGCGTTGAGGGAGAAGACGGTTTGAACGCTTTGGTTTCGCTTGTACGTGGACTTGTTGTCCTTGGCGGATTTTTTATTCAGCCCGATGTTGTTGATGCTTCTTTGTTAAAAGCAGCGCAGGAAAACCCTGAAAACTATCAGACTCTTTCTGTGAGAGTTTCCGGTTGGAATGCCCGCTTTGTTACATTAAATAAAGAGTGGCAGGATATGGTGATCGCACAAAATGAGCATTGACGTAAAGCTTAAAGTAACTGAAATACAACGTTTTTGTATGCACGACGGCCCCGGAGTAAGAACGACAGTCTTTCTTAAGGGCTGTCCGCTTCGTTGTGCATGGTGCCATAATCCGGAAACTCAGAAAATGGGTTCCGAGCTTCTTTTGTATTCTCAAAAATGTGTCGGTTGTATGGGTTGTTTGAATTCCTGTTCGGTCGGCGCTCATTCTGTCGGAGAAGTTCATGAAATTGACCGTGAAAAATGCGTAAGTTGTTTTGCCTGTTCGGATAGCTGCCCTACGGGAGCTTTGGAAAAATGCGGAACGGATATGACTGTTGAAGAAATTTTAAAAACAGCAGAAAAAGACAGAGCTTTTTACGGTGAATTCGGTGGTTTGACGGTCTCCGGCGGTGAACCTTTTGCTCAAAAAGAATCCGCCTTAGAACTTTTAAAAGCCTGCAGGGAACGCGGAATATCTACGGCTGTAGAAACTTGCGGTTATGCTGATACGCATATTCTGGAAGATTCTGTGCCTTTTGTCGATTTGTTTTTGTGGGATATAAAGGATACCGACGATATACGTCATAAGAAATATACGGGCGTTTCAAATAAACTGATACTTGAAAATCTTAAAGCCGTCAATAATTTGGGTGCTAATATCCGTCTGCGCTGTATTTTGGTCAAGGGCGTTAATACAGACGAGGGACATTATAATAATATCGCTGAAATTGCCCGTACCATAGAACATTTTGACGGCGTTGAATTTATTCCGTATCATGCTTACGGAGGTTCAAAAGCTGTATTTCTCGGCTTGAAAGATAACGGAAACAGAGAATGGATACCTTCTGAAAATGATGTTATTTATGCTAAAGAATATCTTGCAAGCAAGGGAATATGTGTTCTTTGAGATAAAAAATTTTAATTGGGAGTTTGTATGATAACAAAAGATATGACCGTGGGAAAACCATGGAAGCTTATATTGACTTTTTCTTTGCCGCTTATTGCGGGAAATATTTTTCAGGAGCTATATTCTGTCGTTGATACTATGATAGTCGGAAAGTTTCTCGGTTATCAGGCTCTCGCCGCTGTCGGTGTCGGTTCGTGGATAACATGGATGCTTCTTTCAACGGTTCAGGGCCTTTGCCAGGGATTTTCCGTTCCCGTGACAAATGCTTTCGGTTCAAAAGATTTTGACCGATTGAGAAAAAGTGTTCTCAATTCAGCTTTTCTTGCTGTGATACTTTCAGTTTTTTTTGCCGTTGGCGGACAGTTTATTCTCTCACCGCTGCTAAAACTTCTTGATACTCCAGATTCCATTTTTTCAATGGCTCTGTCATATCTTCGCATTTATTACGCAGGCTGTCCTGCCATTGCGTTGTATAACTTTGCGGCGGCAAATCTTCGAGCTGTAGGTAACAGTAGGTCTCCGCTTATTGCAATGATCATTGCCTCAGTAACCAATATCGTTTTGGATATTTTGTTTGTAGGACCTTTGGGTTGGGGTATTCCGGGCGCTGTAATAGCTACTGTAATTGCGCAGTTCGTTGCGGCAATCTATACTTTTATTTGTTTGTCTAAATACGATTTCCTGAAATTTACAAAGGCTGATATTAAAATTTCGCTTTCCGAATGTAAAAATCTGCTTCTTCTTGGTGTTCCAATGGCGCTCCAGAATACCATAATATCTGTCGGCGGTCTTATGGTTCAGTTTATCATCAACCAGTACGGCGAGATATTTATTGCAGGAAGCACCGCCACGGGAAGACTTTACGGCGTTATTGAGACCGCGGGTATTTCTTACGGTTATGCACTCACGACTTATGTCGGACAGCACAAAGGCGCAGGACTTTATAAGCGTATCGGAAAGGGAATAATCGCAGGACATGTGGTAGGGTATATCACAGCCATAACGATCTCTCTCTGCATGATATTTTTCGGTCAGGGGCTTTTGTCCATGTTCCTTGAAGGTACTCCCGAAGAGGTTGAAGCTGCCCTTGCCGTTGCTTACAGATATCTTTTTATTATGAGTTCATTTTTGCCAATACTGTACACATTACATATTTTCCGTTCCGCAGTTATGGGACTTGGAAACGGTTTCTTCCCGTTGGTTGCGGGCTTTGCCGAACTTGTGATGCGTGTGGGCGCATCAATAATAATTCCGCCTATCTGGGGCGAAATGAATCTTTTCTTTGCTGAACCGCTTGCATGGCTCGGAAATGTAATAATCTCCGTTATCGGCTACATCTATTGTATGAGGAAATTGAAAATTAAATAGGTTGTTTGGGTGTTTGTAAGGGGAAGAACCTTCTTTTCGCGTGAAAAGCAGGTTCTTCCCCTTAAACCCTATCTCTAAGAAAAGCGGTATGTGGGTTGAAAAATAATAATTTCTGATATCTTATGCAAAGTTTCTTATTCCATGCCATAGCTCGGTTTTCTTGAAAAGAGTATGGGAAAACTTCTTTTTCCGTGAAAAGCAGGTTCTTCCCCTTAAACCCCATCTCCAAGAAAAGCGGTATGTGGGTTGAAAATAATAATTTCTGATATCTTATGCAAAGTTTCTTATTCCATGCCATAGCTCGGTTTTCTTGAAAAGGGTATGGGAAAAACTTCTTTTTCCGTGAAAAGAAGTTTTTCCCATAAATAATCCATTATAATATCAATCAATATCGCCGCGGTTCAAGAGTATATTTTCGCAACCGTCAAAACCGTTGATGTTGTCAAGATTCAAATGTGCAACGCAACCGTCAACCACGACAGCGCTGTGAGCTCTTGAATAGATATTTTTTATTGTGATGTTATAGGTTTCATCCTTTGTGGAATGTCTTTCTCCGTAAGGGGTTTCAGAACCGATACAAAGAGTTCTCCAAGCTCTCCAACCATTGTGTAAATTCGGAGAGTCTTTGGATGAATCAAAAACGCCGTCAACCAAAATATTGTAAAGCTTTGTTCCGCCCTCATTTAAAAGTCTTACATTTCCGTGCATTGTTGCGGTGTTTACGTTTCTGATCGTTATGTTATACAGGTCTGTGGAAAGTCCTTCAACGGCAAAGTCTTTTTCCATTTTACCGTAAAGAGCCGTGCAGGCTACGGAGTCATCCTGAGTGAAGCCTGTTATGTTTTCAATCATTATATCGTGACAGCCTACGCGTAAGTCAATTCCGTCTGCATTGTTTACAAGACATTCAGCGTTTTCACGTAAACCGTGAACTCTTTTTCCATCGGGAAGTATTGCTGTGTCGTTGGCACAGAAATCAATATCCTTTATTTTTCCGTGGCGGCAGTATATAAAATTCATTGCCCACCAACGCTGATTTCTGAGGTGAAGATCCTTGATCTCAAAGCCGTCAACGTTTGTGAAAAGTATCAGGTTGTTTACGCAGATGTGAGGTCTGCCGTCTTTTTCGCTGTTTTTCTCGCTGAGACCGTTGTATTCGCCTCCGTCGAGAATCGCTCTGCCGAGACCTATGATTTTAATGTTTCTGTCCGTGCCGTTGATGGTTTTGCCTTTTTCGGTGCGGCAGTTTTCATTTACAAACATATTACAGAAGGTGTAGTCAGCCATTCTCAAGTGACAGTCTTCAAGTATAAGTGTGAAGTCTGAGGGGATACGTACAGTTCTTTCAATAAGCCAGTCACCCGTGATCTTTACTTGTTTTTTGCCTTCGGAAAGGGCTTTTTTTATCATTTTTTCAATGTGGCTTCCGCCGTTTGCTAAAAATTCCATGTTGGTATTCCTTTCTATAATTGATCATTCCATAAATGTTATTCCGCCGTATTGTTGGATCTTATACTGAAGTTCAGCTATATTAACTTTCTTGAAATTTCCTTTCGGGGCAATTTTTGCGGCTATGCCTGCGGCTTCGCCCATTGCAAGGCACGGACCCATAACTCTTATCGGTCCGAGAACTTCTCTTTCACAGCTGATACACCTGCCTGCCATTATCAGGTTTGTAACACCGATTGGGAGAAGACATCTGTATGGAATATGAGTGTAAGGAGATCTCCGTTGTACATTATCTGACGGCTGTAAACTCGGATGTTTAGGATGAGGAAGATCCCATCCGTAACTTGAAACGGCAATACTATCGGGAAAAACAACGCTGTCTATAAGGTCCTGAACTGTAAGGGTGTATTCTCCGCGGATACGTCTGGTCTCTCTGATTCCAATTACAGGAGCTATCTGTCTGATTTTAGCATTTTCAAATCCCGGAAAGTGTTTTTTCATTATTTCCAAAAGTTCAAGATTTTCTTTTCGCCCGTCTATTGTGCCTTTGGTTAAAGATTTCGTTCTGATACCGTTTATTCCCACTTGCCGTATTGTATTGATAAAGAAAACATCGTCATCACATAAGTTTACCGAAATGAAAATTTCATAGGGGTATTTCCATATACCTTTTTCTTTCAATTCTTTTATTATGTTTCTGAATCTGAGATCTTCGGTTGAGTACATATATTCTTCCAAAGCTTTTTTATCCACACCGTCAACGTGCATTTCCAATGAAGCGGCAGCAAGACCATTGTTATTATCACCGAGGTCAAAGGGTACACCTGCGTAATTGCAGATGTCCCCGTCTCCCGTGGCGTCAATGAACGTATTTGCGCTTACCGATTGGAGACCGTCTTTGTTGTGTATTATGATGTGAGTGATTCTGTCTTCGTTTTTTATCACATCGACTATATCGGTGTAATAAAGTATTGCCACATTTTTTTCTGAAAGCATTTCTTCGAGGAGTGCTTTCATGTATTCGTTATCAAAAATCAGACCTGATGCCAAACTTTCATACCAGCCGTGAGGATTACGGTAAGGGTCTAATGTGGTGGAATCTATGGCATGACCTCTATCCAGAAGCCTCTTTTCCAATTCGCAGAAGATACCTTTGATACTGTTGATAAGTTTTCCTTCGCGAAATCTCCTTTGACCGAGGATGTGATTTACGAGCCCCGCCGTTCCGACCCCTCCGAGGCAGCTTCCTCGTTCTATTATCAAAGTTTTCAGACCTTCTCTTGCTGCTGAATATGCTGCCGCAAAGCCTGAAAAACCGCCACCGCAAACAACTGTGTCAAAATCTCCGAAATTAAATACTTCCTTTAAATAGATCATTTAGTCTGCCTTTCTTATACCTCTTCCCAAATTCTTCTTATTGTTTCTACTGCGTGGGGAATATGTTCTCCTGCGGTGTCTTCAAGTGTGAGAACTGCGTTTTTGTTGTGTGCTTTTATTCTTTTCAGAATTTCGGGAATATTCATTTCGCCCTTGCCGTAAGGAACCTGAACGGGTGCTCCGTCATTGCGGAAAGTACAGTCTTTCATGTGGAAAAGAAGTATTTTGTCTCCGAAAGTGTCAAGTCCTCTGTCAAGAATGTCGAGGTAATCCCCCTGATTATCCTTGTCCATGTAGTTGAAAAGGTCGAAAATAACACGTGTATTTTTTCTGTTCATTATTTTCTGCGCTTTTGCCAGAGTTTCCACATTATAGCAAACATGACCTGCCGCGCCTTCCATTGCTACATAACTGCCGTAGTCAAGGGCGTAGTCACAAAGCTCTGAAAAGACATAAACAACTTCCTGAAGTGCTTCATCTGTTCTGTTTTTCGGGTTGTAGGACCAGTCGTCATCGTTGAATGAGCCTGTTTCCGAACCTACACATTCACTTCCGAGAATTTTAGCATATTTCAGATAATCCTTGTAGATGTTTTTGCAGTTTTCAACCTTTGTTTTGTTTGAATGAACGGGGTTGAAGTACGCCCCGATAAGCGGTACGGAAATATTTTTTTCCGCAAGCTTCGCGCCGATCATTTTCGCAGTCTCTTCTGTGATGCTTCCCGGTTCGTATTTGGTTTCGTCAAAAACCTTGTAGCAGACAAGCTGTAAGCCGTCAACTCCGTAAAGCTTCGATTTTTCAACTACTTCATTTATTCCCCATGCTCCCAGGTCATGGCCTCTTATACATAATTTCATAATATTTTTCCTTCCGAAAATTTCTTTTATTTAATTATACAGCTTCTCTTTCATTTTGTCAAGACGTAACAGTTGTTTTTTTATAATTATACCCTTAATAGAAATTTCATATTTACGAAAGTAAATATATATTGACATATACTGCGTTGTATGTTATAATATAAGCAGAAAGGTTGTGATGAAATGTATATTGATTACTCAAAACTTTGGAAACTGTTGATAGATAAGGAACTCAGCAAGACAGACCTCTTGGAGTTGACGGGAATGAGCTCCCGTGTTTTGGCTAAACTTTCAAAAAATGAGACCGTTACCACGGACACAATAGCACGGATATGCACCGCATTGAATTGCGATGTCAGCGATATTATGGAATGTGTCAGCGACGAAAATCTTTCAGTTTACGGTCATTTTAAAAAGTACGGCAAATGTGTTGATAAAAATGACAGATACAGCACTGTTCAGTTTTCGGTAGGGGAGCAGAAATATACCGTTTATGTCAGCAACCAGACGGCAAACAAGCGCTCTCTTATAAGTTGCAACAGCAACGGTAACATTACATGGGATCAGCTTACTTTTATATGGACACTTAAACCTGACAGGTACGGTCTGATAAGACCCGATTGGAATAAAAATGAGACGGTTATCGTTCTGATAAAAGGTAAGCCCGGAATAATCAAGGGACTTGATACCAACGGTTTCGTTTCAAGCCGAGGCGAAAGAAAAAGCTATAAAGATGTTTACGTAATGTCCGAAGCGGCTTTTAAGCTTTTTGAACCGAAAACCGAATAAATATATTATTTTTATTTAATTTAGGACTTGACTCCTTAAGGAAAAAATGATATAATTATATTATCTAAATATTATTTTAGCGAGGAGAAGTCTATGAGTATTTTTGATATAATAAAGCGAAATGTTTTACTTACTTGGTTTATTGGCTTTGCATATTTTATATTTTTCTTTGTATTTAATTTTGTTTCAAACTTTCTTGTTTTTCTACCGTATATAGTTCGTTTGATTTTTATTCTTGGCGGTGGCTTTATTCTTGCAATGTTTTTTATTTGGAAAATCTCTGTTGGTGACGGATACGATTATGAACATCAGAAAGTATTTGACAAGAAACAATACCTACTATGGATGTGTATAGCTCTTGTTGCGGACGCTGTGTTATTTTTGGTACTGTATCTTTTAGGTGTTAGGTTTATATACACGTGTTATTCTCTTGTTCATTTTCACGGTTGTTTCCCAGGCTCTCTTTTTGCTGAATTATTTAAAATACCATCAGATGTCGGAATGTTGATATCTGTTTTTTTGGATTTGCCTATCATCATAGCTGTCAGATACAAAGGTTTATGTCACGGCAGTAAAGTTATGCTTGCGGAGAGAGAATTGCTTGATGAAGCAAAGAAGAATAGTTCTAAAATATTAAAACAACGCCAATCCTGATTTATTGAAATATTTTTCAAGTAATATATTTATTCTTTTTCAGAAAATAGAATAAATATATTATTTTTATTTAATTTAGGACTTGACTTTTTACTGAAAATATGAGATAATAGTATTATCAGAAATATAATTACATTTTGAAAGGAAAGACAAATCATGCTTGACAAAAAAATAATGTCAGACCTTATTGCCATCGTTCTTCACGGCGGCGCTGATTTCGTTGAAGTGTACTCCGAATACACAAAAAATGACGTTATCAGTTACAGTAATAAAAAAATCGAAACAGTTGCAGACAGCGTAACAAGCGGTGTCGGTATCAGAGCTTTTGTTGGAACAAACACATATTTTGCTTGTACAACAGACCTCACCGAAGGCGGACTTCGTGAATGTGCGCAGAGAGTTGCGCAGGCTGTTGGTTCCAAGATCGACAGGATCTCCGATTTCTACCTCACGGAAAGGATCAACCCCAATATTCACCCCATAAAAACATTGCCCTCAGATGTTCCTGCATCAGTTCGTGCTGAACTTCTCCGTTCAGGCTGTGCAAAGGCTTACGCATACAATGACAAGATAGTTCAGGTAAGCGGTAATCTTACATCCCAGGACAAGCAGTTCATTGTTGCAAATAGTGAAGGACTTTACACCGATGACAGACAGGTAAGAACAAGAATTGCGATTTCCGCAGTTGCTTCAAACGGAACAGAAAACCAGTCAGGTTCCGCAAGCCCCGGCAGAAGCATGGGTATTGAATTATTCGATCTTATTTCTCCCGAATCTGTCGGTGAAGAAGCTGCAAGACAGGCTATGGTAAATCTCAGCGCTGTTCCTTGCCCTGCAGGTAAAATGGCTGTTGCCATTGAAAACGGCTTCGGCGGCGTTATCTTCCACGAAGCTTGCGGTCACTCCCTTGAGGCTACAAGTGTAGGTATCGGAATGTCCCAGATGGCAGGCAAACTCGGTCAGCAGATTGCAAATCCCAAAGTTACCGCTATTGACGACGGTACTATTCCCAACGCATGGGGTTCATGTAACATCGACGACGAAGGTAATCCCATGATGAGACGTGTTCTTATCAAAGACGGTGTTCTTAATTCTTATATGATAGACCGTCTCGGTTCACGCCGTATGAATATGGCTCACACGGCAAGCGGTCGCCGTCAGGATTACGGTTATGAACCCACTTCAAGAATGACAAATACATTCATTGATAACGGTCCCGATAAAAACGAAGATATCATCGCTTCCATTGACAACGGTATCTATGCGGCTGCAATGGGCGGCGGTTCTGTAAATCCCTTTACAGGTGCATTCAACTTCGCTGTAAGAGAAGGTTATATCATCAGAAACGGTAAGATCTGCGAACCCGTAAGAGGTGCAAGCCTTATCGGTACAGGTAGTGATATCCTCCAGAAGATCGACATGGTCGGACAGAATCTTGAAACTGCTCAAGGTATGTGCGGTTCTTCAAGCGGTTCTGTTCCCACAGACGTAGGTCAGCCTCTTATCAGAGTATCTGACATTACAGTCGGCGGTCAGGCGTAATTTACGAAAGGAGCAGCAAATATGAATACTGAAAATATTAGAAAAGCCGTTGAAGAAAGCGCTAAAATTTGGGGCGCAGAAGGCTATGAAATAGATATTGACAGCAGCGTCAGCGCAGGTGCGGAAGCTCTCAAAGACGAAATATCCGCAGTTTCCTACAGCAGAACAGACTCCATGACTGTTCGTTGTGTAAAAAACGGTAAAAGCGGTTACGCTTCAAGTGAACTTGTAACTCCCGAAGCGGCTGCTGAACTTGTAAGACGTGCTTGTGAAAACGCTCTCGTTGTTGACGACGAAGACGAAGTTCCCCTTTTCCCCGGTTCCGAAAAATATGAAGAGGTTAAAGAGCCTGATATTGAACTTCCTTCCGCAGAGGAAATGAAAGCTCATACTCTTGAACTTCAGAGAAAAGCTTATGCCGCTTCCGATAAGGTAGTTGACGGTACGCAGTCCTTTACTTCATGTGGCTCTTCCGAAAGTGCATTTATGAACTCTGCAGGTCTTAACCTTACTTATAAGAGCAGCATGGTATACCACGGTGTGGCTGCTGCTGTTAAAGACGGCGACGAAGCGGAAGAAAATTACGAAGTCGCTTTTGTTAACGAAGAAAGTATTGATGAGACTGTAAATAAAGCAGTTTCAGTTGCGCTTTCCAAGCTGGGCGGCGAACCCGTTGAATCGGGTAAATACAATGTTATTCTTGACTCCAACACAGTTCGTTCCGTGCTTGCAACATTTTCAGGCGTTTTCTCCGCAAGAAGCGCATTTTTGAAAACAACTCTTCTTGCAGGTAAAGAAGGCGAAAAGATCGCAAGTGATATTTTGACGATTTCAGATGACCCCTTCCATCCCAAAAAGTATCAAAAATGTCCTTTTGACGCAGAAGGCGTTGCAGTTTACAAGAAAAACGTTATTGAAAACGGTGTATTGAAGACACTTCTTTACAACAGAATGTACGCAAAGAAATTTGGCAAAGAAACCACAGGCAATGCTTCCGGTGCGAAGACGATCGCTCCCAGAGGTCTTTATGTTGAAGCGGGCGATCTGACTAAAGACGAACTCCTTGCAAAACTCGGAAACGGTCTTTATATCACAGAGCTTAAAGGTCTCCACGCAGGTGCAAATACTCAGAGTGGTGACTTCTCCCTTGAAGCGGAAGGATTCCTTGTTGTTGACGGAAAGAAAACAAGACCCGTTAAAAATATTACCGTTGCGGACAACTTCTACGAAATTCTCAAAAAGGTTACAGCTCTTTCCAACGAAGTAAGCTTCGGAACAGGTTCAAAATTCGGAGCTCCCGATGTTATGTTCAGCGATATCAGCGTTTCCGGTAAGTAAGAGATCCGATTATAATGATTATAGAAATTCGAAATACAACCTGAAAGGTTGTATTTCAATAGGGTTGGCTCCATTTTAAAGGTGCTTAAACAGTCTAGTTAGTGCTAAAAGAGCCAATCCCATCAAATTTTCCTTGAAAATTTGTCTATACTCATTTCAATGAATGTCGAGTTAATTCAAATTTTTATCAATTTGAATTAACAAAAGCCGATTTTATCGGCTTGTCGAAACGGTTTAGCGTTTCGACTTTCGATAATCATTATGACTGTAGGTACAGAGGATCTTTATGTTACAATGGGAAGCTTTTACTTACGAAAAATGATATATAATAACAGACCATCCTTTAATCAAAGGATGGTCTGTTTTAAGTGTTTAAGGCTTTTTAATACTGAGGTTCAAAACCAAAGCCACGGTAGATAATGCAAGAAGCAGTATAAAAGGTGTTGTATATCCGCCTGATGAGAGCATCAGATTGCTGCAGACTGTCGCTATAAATGAGGCGAAGAGCAGGTTGAAATTCATTATACTGAAATTGGTTTGATAGTATTTAGTCCCGTAAAAGGCTGCTGTGAAAGCTGCAGAAACTGTGGGACAGGCTCCGTAAGAGATTCCTGTAATGCAAAGACCTGCAATGCATAGAATTACAGAGTTTGTGACGATGGAAATAAGAATGACTCCCGCAGCCGCTATTGTTATAATGTTTGCGATCACCATTGTGTTCTTGCGTCCGACATTATCAAAAAGGAATCCTGTTAATATTCTTCCCAATCCGTTGCAGATCGCAAGGATACCTACTAAAGTTGTTGCCAATTCAGCTTCTGAACCAACTGAAATCGCAAGATCACGGGCAAAGCTGATTACTGAATTTCCTACAGCGGTGAGACAGATAAGACAAATGAAAGCTCTCCAGAATGAGAATTTCTTCAGCATTTCTGTGGGCGAAAGATCTTTTATATCGAAATTCTCTTTGATTTTTTTTCTTTTTATTTCAGGTACCGGAAACTGTATGGAAGTATCAGGTCTTTTCATAAAAAATCCTGTAATTATCAGTATGATACCCGCAACTATACCTGTGACCATAAAGGTCGTTCTCCAGCCTATGCTTTCGGTGTTGAACATTTTCTCAATGATCTTTCCGAGTAAAAGAGAGCTTGCACCGAAACCCATAAGCAGACAGCCTGAACATAATCCCTTTTTATCTGGAAACCATGCACTTACAGTTGAAATAATAGCATTATAGGAGATTCCGATGCCCAGTCCAGCCATCAATGCGTATGTAATATACAGTAAAATAATATTGCCGCTTGAAAAGCTTGTCAGTATAAATCCTATGCCTGTCAGCCCTCCTGAAAGGATAACAGTCAGTTGTGTTCCTATTTTTTTTGTCAGTATGCTTCCGAGGAAACCTCCGATACAGAAAAAACTCATCGTGAACGTAAAATTCAGCGCGAGAGATTTGGCATCCCAACCGAATTCATTTGCAAGAGGTGCTTTCAGTATCGACCATGCGTAAATTATACCGGCAAAAAGCATTGAAACAGTACCTATTGGCAATAGCAGCTTTCTGGTTGAAATATTGTCTGTTTTTATCATTGTAATATCTCCTTTAAAAAAAGCACTGTGTTTTCGGTATTATGTTATCGGAAACATAGTGCTGTTGTTTATTAAAATAAGGGACAATATCTTTTTTGACTTGTCCCTTAATTGGTGCGGATAACAGGGGTCGAACCTGCACACCTGAGGCGTCAGATCCTAAATCTGATGCGTCTGCCAATTCCGCCATATCCGCTTATTTAGTGCAAAATGCAGAATGCAGGATGCAAAATTATTGACCTGATGATGTTTTGCAGATTGCGCCGAGGATATTGCCGATTTCCAAAACATCTTGTTCCAAGCTTTTAAATTGGTTTTCGGTAATATATTCTGTCTTATACAATAACCTCAGCCAATAATAAGTTTCATTTGCTTCTTTCAGGGCGATATTCATCTTGTATGAAAAATCCGCTTTTGAGTGACCTTTTTCAGCCTCTGCAACATTAGCTCCAATGCCGATGCCTGAACTCAGACATGTTTCGATAAAACATAATTATCATTCTGCACTCTGCATTCTGCATTTTGCATTACTATTATACTAATTTTTTTTGCATTTGTCAAGTGAAAAACGGAATTTGTCGTATAATTTATACAAAGGTCTTGACTTTAAGCCGAATTTATGGTATATTAAATAGAAAGGAAGGAGGATTTGCCGTGCTCAAATGGTTAAAAAAAGGTTTTAACAAAATGTTTTCTGATAAAAAAGAAGAAAATGATAGCCTTAGCATAAGACTTCTCCGCATAATGAAAAAAGCTTCTTTGTTGGGTGCCAGCGATATACATATTCTTCCTTATGAAACTTTTTCTGAGATAAGATTTCGTATAGACGGGGATCTCGTGCTTTACCGAGAACTCAATACAATGGACCATCTTCGTATAATAAATTTATTGAAGCTTTGGTCAGGGCTGGACTCTTCCAACCATATAATAGTTCAGGAGGGACAAATAGTCAAGGAACTTCCTGGAGATAAGGTTAAAAGTGAGTTCAGAGTTTCATTTGTCAGGTCGGAATACGGTGAAAAAGCTGTTATAAGAATACTTGGCAGAACTCTTATTTCAATGGACAGAAAAGTTTTGGGTTTTACTGCCGAAGACGATCTGCGTTTAGAAAATGTTATCAGAAAACGCCGAGGACTTATTTTACTCTGCGGTGCAACGGGCAGCGGTAAAACGACAACGATATATTCATTCCTGAATAATCTCAAAAACAATGCGGTGAATATAACAACTATAGAAGATCCGATCGAATATGTTCTTGAGGGCATCACTCAGACTTCCGTTAATCCCTCAGGCGGTTACACTTACGAATCGGCAATAAAAGCTGTGTTGCGCCAGGATCCTGATATTTTATATGTGGGCGAGATAAGAGATACGGAAACTGCGTCTGCCGCAATAAACGCTGTTCTTACGGGACATATGGTCTTCAGCTCCGTTCATTCCGAAAATATAGTAACATCATTCCTTCGTCTTTTTAAGCTGGGAATAAATTCTCAGCAGCTTTCAGAATCGGTCAGTGCCATGATCTGTCAGACTTTAGTCAAACGTGTCTGCCGTAAATGCGCAACACGCAGGCATCTTACCGATGAAGAAAAGAGTATTCTTGGCATTAGCGGGGATCCGATAGTTTATACTGAAAGTAAATCGGGTTGTGAGAACTGTCACGGGTTCAAATCAAACGGTAGAGTTGCTGCGTATGAACTTTTCATTCCGTCTGAATTTGAGAAAAATCTGCTTTCCGAGAAATTTTCAACTGTTACATTAAATAATATAATGAATTCCCATGGTAAAATAAATGACTCCTTGAGGAGGCTTCTTTGCGACGGTATAATTTCCGTTGAGGAAGCTCTCCGCGAAATAAAATAATATCCGAGGTCTAAAAGTTGACTTCGGATATTTGTGTGTTATAAGGACTTTTCCATTTGAGCTATAAGCTGTTTGAGGAATGCTATAGTTTCATTTGACGGTCTTACATCTTTCCGCAAAAGCTCTCCGGTAAAATATTCAATATACAGCTCAAGGAATTCTTTCTGTCTTACAATGGCTTCCGTGTGACCCTCAGTCAACTTGTAATCAGTATTCATTGATGTGAAATCCACGCCTATGTTTTCGAAGCATATGGCTTCCATTTCAATAAACCCGTTGTCATCTTTCAGAAGATGTATATTGAAATGAGGATTGTTTTCTTCTTGATCCAGAATATTCTTGAATATCTCGATCCTTTCTTTCAATGTGTATGGACGCATTGCGAAAAAGTGGTCTGAAAGGATACCCGTTTCAGCAAAATTTTTCAATCCTTTAGCAGTACATACATGCTGTGTTACTTTCTTTTTTGTGAAGATATTCGTATATCGTTTTTCGTGGACTTCTTCCAATTTTTTTATGAGCTTTTCTGATATAAGTCCGCCTGCACCTAAACCGGTTATTCCATCAATAAAAGCAGCTTTTGTTATCTGTGTATTTATATAGTTGAAGCAAATATCAGGTTTGTAAGTATATATAGCATTGTTGAATTCCATTTTTGAATACATTTCCGTAAATTTCAGGTATTCATCTGCCGTATCGCTGTGAGGATATGATGTTTTTATTTGAAGCATATTATCTACTTCTTTTTTTGTGATCTCATCCCAATAGTCAAACAGATTATATCCCTCTGTCGTGATGTATCCTTCATTTTCATTGTGCAGGATGATCTGGTAACCACTCATTTTTCCGTTTTCTTCTTTTGAACGGATAGCTATAAGATTATACCTTAATGCTGATGGGAAAGGGTCTCCATTATCTTTTGTCGTTGAAGAATATCCCATATAACCTTTATAATGTACCATCGGCAGAATATTTCCGATAGTGCTTACGGTTTTTGCCATTTTTGAGGTGAGAACCATGTATTGTGTTATATTTGTTTTCGGAGAAGCATCCATGAGTTTTGTCATTGAATTTGAGACAGCGCTCCAACAACAATTTATGATAAGGATATCATTAACTGAATTTTTAAGTGAATCTATAAACGTATCGAGAGAAATTATTTTGTTTGTTTGAATATCTGTAATATAAATATCTTCGGTAGTTTTTTCTTTTCTGCGTAACAGATTACGCATTTCTTCCATTGCTTCGAATTTACCTGTACCTATTTTTGATATTAAAAGGGCTTGTTCCAAGTCCTCGAGATCTTCTTTGCTGAACTTAAGATTGTCATTACTTATGATGTCATTGAATATTTTTACTCTGCTTTTGTAGCCCGATTCGCCTGTAACTACTCGGTGCAGGGTGTTTTTACTTTTATAATTAAGTATAGAAGTCAATTCCGAATAACTTATTTTGTATTCTTTCATCAATCTTGCAAGACATTGTTCGAAATTCTCTATATTCATTCGCACTTCTACCCCCCCATCTTTAGCGTGTTAAAGTTTTGCTTTATTGAAGTATCATAGTGCGAATATATAATATTATATCATAAATATATAAAAAATGCAAGAACTTTTTTTGCGTACACGTTTTTTTGTGTATTATAGTGTCATTTTTGTAAAAACAGACCCCCTTTCATTTAGAAAGAGAGCCTGTTTTGTTATTATTTCATTGATCTTAAAATACTTAAGCCTTTATCTAAAACACTATCTGTTCCTGTAATCAGATCATTTAAGCTTAGTTCAGCATAAATATGAGGTTGTATTCCTATGTTTATAAACTCTTTGTCATTGGGATATGTATATCTTCTTGTGCAGATTCTTGCCATACCGTTTCCCGGCAAGGGGACAAATAAAGGATTTCCTGTTGTCCCGTAGCTCGGAGTTCCGACTATTGTTGCTCGGTTTGCGTTATCAAATATTAAAAGCATATTTTCTGAAGAAGATCCTGTTCCTGAATTTTCCAAAATAACTACGGGTTGGTCAAATGTTATGGGACAATCAGGGTCAAAGTATTTTTCTGTATGTTCTTCAAATAAATTTTGGTTGCAAATATCATATATTTTTTTGTTAAATTCATTTGAAAGGTCTAAAGTTTCGATGTCTTCGTCGAAAGCCCACGCTTTATAAGCTCCGATATATTTGGCGTGTTTCACTTTACCGCATTGCAGTTCTCCTTTAATAAAAGCTTGCGAGAGCATTTCTGCGTTACTTGAATGACCTCCTCCGTTATTTCTGATGTCGATTATAAAGCCTTTAACGTCAGAAAGTTGATTTGCTGATTTATAAAAATTGTTAGGCATATCATCGTCCATAAATGTTTTTATTGTAATTATCGCAATATTATCCTTTGAAATTTGTATGCTAAAACTTTCGGAGTCAAAAATAATGGAAAGTTTTTCTCTGCATTTTAAATTAGTAGGTGCAGACCATTTGTGTTCTTTATCATCGGGAGTTATTTCAAAAGTTCCCGATGTTGTTTTGATTTTTATGGGCTTATTTCTTTCTATTATGGGTATAAAACCATAGGCGTTTTTATCGGCATCGCGAGGAATATTTTCAAGGGAATAAATGTGTTCATATGAACTCAGTTTATTGATATTCCAGCAGTACGGCAATATTTTTTCGTTCATATATTTATCGAAATTTTCGCCGTTGATCTCTAATATTTCGCACAGTAAAGGTATATCATAACCATCAGCAACATTTGATATAAAATGCTTGTTATCCGAATATTTTATTTTTATTGGTAGCGATTTTATTTGTTTGTATATTTCTTTTGGAAAATCCACATGGGTATGACCGTCATTAAGCAGAGATATAAATCTCATTAACTCAAGATAATAGTCAATAATTTCCATCGGTTTGGAAACAATTCTCAATGACTTTTGATATTCACTATCCCAATCAATATTCTTTCGCTGATTCCAAAAAACAAAATTGTATTTTGCTTCACACCATATTTGTGATAATCCGTATATTTGTTCTTGCACTGTAAGCATAAAAATTCCTCCATTTCATTCATATAGTGTCATATATTTAAATTAGGTTTCATTTTAAATTGTTAATTTTTTATATTTGTTAAATGCAATACTTTTTTACCACGTACACATTTTCTTGTGTATTTTGACTGTCAATCTATAGTATTACCTTTTTGATTTTGGAGTATGGTTCATAAATAAAACAATTCCTACGATACTATTAGGTATGTAGGAATTGTTTTTTATGGTCATAATCAGAGGAAATCAGTGATATTGCGATTATGATTGGGAATATGTAAGAATGTATTCGTCATCAAAAGTTACGGTTGAAAGAATGTCTCCGTTAACAAGAGGTTTACAATCCGTTTTTCCGTTGCATAGAGGGTGGTCAAAGGGAATCTCGCTGCTGAATATATAGCCGTCTTCTGTAATATCGAAAACGTATTTATATTCTCCTCCGTAAGCCGTACAAGTAAGCTTGTTTTCGCTTTCTTGGTAAGTTCCGCTGATTCCGTCGTAGCTTATTACAGCGTTTACGTTGTATACCAATCTGAATCTTTTCTCGTCAGAGTAGAGTTTCAGTATCGGTTTCAGATCATTGATATTTCCGTCATTATCGTAGCAGTAATATGCTTTCTCTATGCTTGATATTACGGAAATACTGTTTTTCGGAGCTGATGTTGGTTCTGTTAGCAAGTCTCCGTCAACAAGAGTTTCCATATTGGAGTTTTCATCATACTGCGGATGTTTGAATGGAACTTCATCTCGGAATACATATCCCTCATCCGTAATATCGAAAACATATTTGTAATTGCCGTCATTTGATGTGCAGATGAGTTTAGTTCCGGTTTTTTCGTAAGTTCCCCAAACGCCGATGCTGCTGAGGATCGGATAGTAGAGTACAAAGTCATTATATTCTTCATACAGAAGCAGTTCGATCTTCGACGCAGGCGTAGTCGGATATTGCTTACTGTAAATATGATATTTTGTTCCCTCATCTTTTAATTTATAATCAGGTATTTTTTCCGAGTAACCTGAATAAGTTTCATCTTTGCTTACAATTTTACTCGGGATCTCCCAAATAGAATCCAATATAAATAATACACCGTCTTTTATTGGTTTTTCAAATTCAGAAGAATCGCTTTGAATTCTGTAAGAAGGAAGTTCTGAGGATTCTTTTTCGTTAAAAGTAAGTTGATTTTTTCCGACGATGTCAAATACGTAGGTGTTCTGTCCGTCTTCCGTTTCAAGGATCAACTGTTCTCCAGTGATTCTGTATGTTCCGTAGGGCAGATAGCTGCTCAACCCTGAAAACATGAAGTAGAATGTATTGTCTTTTGTATAAAGTTCTATATAAGGTTTCAGAACAGAAGTCCTTGATCCCGGATCTTTGCAAACAAGGGATACTCTGTAGTTTTCTTCGGTGGGAAGATCAAGACTTTTTTCTCGTGGCTGATCCGTGAGGAAGAGTATTCCTGCAATGATGCAGATGATTACAGAAATGAGAATTACCCAGAATACAGGCTTTTTATAGTTCAGAATTGATCTTATTCTGCTTTTTACTCCTACTTCGCCGAATGCGAGGGGGCAAGCGGCAACGGTTCGTCTTGAAATACTGCAGTTGAGAAGTGCTTGAGAATAACGGCGTTTTTCATCAATATCCATTTTCTTTATTACTTTCTCGTCACATGCAAGTTCTATGTCACGGCAGAGAAGAATATACGCCACCCAGATGATCGGATTGAACCAATAAACGGAAAGTATTGCAAAACCGAGGGGTTTCCATATGTGGTCCAGCCGTTTGATGTGTGATCGTTCATGTTCCAGAACACAAACTTCTTCTTCAGCGGAAAGATCGGACGGTATGTATATCTTCGGTCTGAAAAATCCCAGCAGGAAAGGGGATTCGATGTCGTCACAGATGTATACATTATTCTCTTTTTTCAGAGAAGCCTTGACTTTTCGGTGAATGTTGAAATAGCTGAAAATGGTATATATAGCCATTCCTGCCACGCCGATGAGCCAGATTACAGCCAGAACCGATATTATTGATATCTTAGGTTCGACGACTTGCGGTACTGACGGTATTGTGGGGATAACCGTGTTTACTGCTGTATTTATCTGCGTTGTCGCTTGGGGTAAAACTGAAAAAAAGTTATTTGAAATCGGTTCAGATGTGGGAACCATGCTGAAAATACTCTCAAGTGAGATAGGGCAGACAAGTCTTATCCCAACCAATGCCCACAGCAGAAATCGGATATTTTTCGGTGCATTTTTCAGTACAAGCCTCAAAATTATCGCCGCAAATATCATCCAGCACGCTGTGATGCTCATGTCGAGTATTTTTATGAATAAAGCTTCCATTGTGTGGTCATTCCTCCTTCATAGAGTTTATCAATCTTTGTATTTCAGAGATCTCATCCTCCGAGAGTGACTTTCTTTTTGTGAATGCCGCAAGGAATGCGGGCAGAGACCCCTTGAATGCGGTGTCAACGAACTGTTCACTCTGAATTGAGTTGAATTCATCTTTTGTGATGACTTTTTTTACAATACCGCCTTCATTGATGAAAATACCTCTGTCGCAGAGTTTTCTCAATACTGTATAAGTTGTGGATTTTTTCCAGTTCAGTTTTTCGGCGCAGAGCTTTACAAGCTCGCCTGAAGGAATGGGTTCGTATTGCCAGATCAGATCTGCAAATTTTTCTTCAACAGCGCCTAATCTTATTTCTTCCATGTGATATATCATCCTTTCAAATAGGTTTATCATCTATAGAGTAATTATAGTCTATCACAAATAGACCAAAATGTCAATAGGAAAAATCCAAATGTTACAATATTGCCCAAAATTGACTGACGGCTTGACACTTTATGCTTTTAATGATATAATTATATTAAATAAAAATTTTTTCTGTAAAACCCAACCTTTCCATTATTCGGCTTGTCTTAATGGTGAACCCCCTGAAAGACAAAAAATTTGAAAGGAAACTCAAATGAACAGTTACAGCGACAAACACGATGAAACTTTGGTAGAAATGACTTTGCTTGGAAACACCAAGGCTTATGAGGAGCTTGTGGTCCGTTATCAGCACTCCGTAAAAGGTGCGGCTTACAAAATTACGGGCAATATATATTCTGCAGAAGATGCTTCTCAGGATGCATTTGTTTCCGCATGGATAAAACTTGACAAACTGCGCGAATACTCAAAATTCGGGCCGTGGGTGTGTTCTATTGCCAAAAACTGCGCAAAGAACATCGTTGTTCACTACGCCAACACCGTTGCAGATATGAGCTTCGATTTGGTTGAAAATTTCGATCTTTCTACTGCGGAAGACAGCGAATTTGATGAGGTATTCAAAGCGGAAGACCGTGCCGAACTTCACGGTAAAGTCGAAGCACTCAGCGAAAAAATTCGAGAAGCCGTAAAACTGCATTATTTTGAGAATCTTTCAGTTGCTCAAATTGCCGAAAAACTTTCCCTGCCGGCGGGAACTGTTAAGTGGCGACTTTCAGAGGGCAGGAAACAACTTAGAAAGGAATACGGAATTATGGAAAAAACATACAATGAAAACGAAACTTTGGTTCAGCGCGTTATGCGTCAGATAGAAGAGCTTAAATTGTGGCGACTCAAAGATAACAGAACGGGCTTTGAAGATGAATACAAAGCAGTTCTTGCAAACGTAAACGACCTTGAGGATTCCAACGATAAAGATTCTGCTCTTGCATCTGTTTTGGCTTTGGGCTATTGGTGGCTTTCAAGCGAAAGAACTGCCGAAACTCTTGCGAAGATAAAAGCTCTTGCTGAAAAGTCTCACAACGAAGACGCAATGCAGGACGTTATGTCTGCGGAAATGCGTTTAGGTGAAGACGGCGAAATCGAAAAAATGCTAAATGTTCAGATACCGTATCTTGAAAAGCACGGTTTTGTAAAAGCTCTCGGTTACGAATGGTTCTGGCTCGGTTATGAATATTTCACCAAGAAAGATTTTGAGAATGGCTTTGCCGCAATGAATAAGGTTCTTGAAGTCCTCACTCCCAATGATGTTTACTATGCAAATGCGTTGGCTGCAATAACCGCTGAAGAAAAGAGACAGAAACTGCTGAATGAAAAGAAACCTCTCGCATATCACATACACGCTACAGGCGAAGAGCTCCGCTATATAGATGGCAAGCTTTATTTCTGGACACAGCCCGGTTACGGCAACGGTGACGGCGATTTTTATGCAGTCGATTACAGTTCTTTCTGGAATTGCCAGGGCATTGACAGCGTGGTTTACGACCCCACAATGAAAGTTGGCGAGGTCAAAGAAAACGGAACGGAAAAATATACGTTCAAAGCTGACGGCGTTACCGTTGAAACTCCTGCGGGAATTTTTGAAAACTGCAAGGTCTTTGTTTTCGAGGGGGACCATTACGGACTGACTTACTGTGAAACTTATTTTTGCCCCAACGTGGGTATCGTGCGTCAAAAAATTACGAGATACAACGGTATGAACGAATGGCTTCTTGCTTCCTATAAAGTCAGCGGTGAGGGAATAATTCCTTTTGCCGTGGGCAATAAGTGGGAATATTCCGTTGTTGAACCTGAGGGGGTAAAAATCAGGGTCGAAAACGTTTTTGAAATCATTGGCTGTGACGAAAACAAAGCTGATTTTAAAGCATATGCTGTTGTTGAAACTCTCGGTTACGATGAAAATACATGGCTCGGAAATATGAGCGCTGTGGATAATTTCCATTATGAGGGCGATGACGGCAAGTGGCACTTTAAAGATGTTATGCCTTCTTTGCGCAAGGCTTTGGAGCTTGCGGAAACAAAACGCCAAAAAGTTCAGACCGAAATAGCCTTGAACGTTATGCAGAGAATCGTAGATACTGATCCCGAACTTAATCCGAATTATACGGAAAAGGGACGTTGGAATTTTATGAACAATCACGTAGTGAACTCCAAGGACGGAACCGTACACATTCGTTATGACCGTTTGTCTTTTGTTTCAAAAGATGCCAAGGATGTTAAACGAGTTGGATGCAGAGCGCTTATGAGCCATATGCTCATGATGCTTGACGATGCTGTCAATTGCGTTTGGTCAGACAAATGGGTTCCCGGTTACGTTTTTGACGAGGACAGAGAATTTGCGGGTATGCAAACTCATGTTAAGCTTGTTGTGCTTGAAGATGAGACAGTTGAAGTCCCTGCGGGTAAGTTTGAAAACTGCCGCCATATTTCCCTTGACAGAGACGGTATGACGGGCGGCTGGACATATCAGGGCGGACATTTCGATTATTGGTTCGCGCCCGGTATCGGTCTTGTGAAATTCTTCGCCGAAAACGACAATACCCCCGTAAATTGGCAGCTTGTCAAATTTGACGGAACAGGGGAGAGCTATTTCCCCGCAGAAGACGGACTTTTCCGCCGCTACGAACCCGACGTTCTCGGCGAGGGCTACCACGCATCCCTCGAACTTACGTTCGATAAGAACGAAACAGGAACGGTAATGTTCGCAAACCATCACGGCACACAGGACAGAGCCGAATACGAAAAAACTCAAACAAAGTAAAAACATCAAATAAAAAGAAATTGTCTTAAAAATAAAGCAGAGAGAGGAACGTATCTCCGAAATGGAACGTTCCTCTTTTTGCTTTTTTTATTTCAAATCAAATAAGTTCATATTTTGTTGAATTACTTCTATTGAAATATTTTGTCGGATATGGTAAAATATATAATGAATAGATATATATTAAGGAGATAGATTTGATATGATATGTGAAAATGTTCAGAATCTGATAAACTACGGTTTGAAGACCAAACTTATTACCAATGATGATATTTATGTTGTTCGCAACAGACTTATGGAGGCTCTTCAGCTGACAGACTGGTGCGAGTGTGAAGTCGGTGAACCCAAAGGTACTATCGACGAAATACTTGAACCCCTTGTAAATTACGCTTGCGAACAGGGTATAATTGCAGATACAGTTAATAACAGAGACCTTTTCGATACTAAGCTCATGGGTATCCTCACCCCCATGCCAAGAGAAATTGTGGGCGAATTCCGCAAACTTTATGCGGAAGACCCCAAAAAGGCTACTGATTGGTATTTCAGAATCAGTCAGGACCTCAACTATGTCCGTGCAGGCAGAATCGCAAAAGACCTGAAATGGACTTACGAATCCGAATATGGGGTGCTTGATATCACTATCAACTGCTCCAAGCCCGAAAAAGACCCAAGAGATATTGCTGCGGCAAAAACTCAGAAAGCTGTTTCTTATCCAAAATGTCAGCTTTGCGCTGAAAACGCAGGTTTTGCAGGTACATCTTCTCATCCCGCAAGACAGAATCTTTGCCCCATTCCCGCAACCGTAAACAAAGAACCCTGGTTCATTCAGTATTCTCCCTACGGCTACTACAACGAACATTGTATCGTTTTCAATGCGGCACATATTCCCATGAAGATAGATGCTGAAGTTTTTGGCAAACTGTTTGATATTATAGACTATCTGCCCCATTATTTCATAGGTTCAAATGCCGATCTTCCAATCGTTGGCGGTTCAATTCTCAGCCATGAGCATTTTCAGGGCGGTAAATATACTTTTGCAATGGAGACAGCTCCTGTTGAAAAGGAATTCGTGCTTCCCAAATACCCTAATGTTAAAGTAGGCATCGTAAAATGGCCCATGTCCGTTATCCGTCTCAGCTCCGAAGATAGAAACGAACTTGCAAAATGCAGTAATTTCGTCCTTGAAAACTGGAGAAAGTACAGCGATCCCGATGCGGTTATCTTTGCAGAAACAGACGGTACACCCCATAATACGGTAACTCCGATTGCGAGAAAGAACGGAAATGTTTACGAATGTGACCTCGTTCTCAGAAATAACCTCACAACGGAAGAGAGAACTCTCGGACTTTATCATCCAAACCCGGAACTCCACCACATCAAGAAGGAAAACATCGGTCTTATCGAAGTTATGGGTCTGGCAGTTCTTCCCGCAAGACTTTCCAAGGAGATAGTTCTCCTCGAAAATGCGATGCTCAACGGTGAAGACCTCAGAGCTGTTCCCGAACTTGCTTCCCATGCAGATTGGGCAGAAAAAGTTCTTAATGATCATCCTGAATTCTCCGCAGAAAATGCACGCAATATCCTCGAACAGGAGATCGGTAAGGTGTTCCTTGAAGTTCTTTGCGATGCGGGCGTATACAAACGCACAGAAGAAGGTCAGGCGGCATTCATGAGATTTATCAACACTCTTATCTGAAAGGATATACATATGAAAATTGCTCTTATTGCACACGATAAAAAGAAAAACGAAATAATCGAACTTGCTAAAAAATATAAAGATGTCCTCGCTCAGTATGAGCTTTACGCAACAGGAACTACAGGTACACTCATTATGGGAGAAACGGGACTTTCAATTCACAGAATGAAAAGCGGTCCTCTCGGCGGTGACCAGCAGATAGGTGCAATGCTTGCAAACGGTGAACTTGGAATGATAATATTTCTCCGTGACCCCCTCACCGCACAGCCTCATGAACCTGATGTTTCCGCACTTCTCAGACTCGGCGATGTTCAGAAAATTCCTCTTGCAACAAACGTCAGCAGTGCAACAATTATGCTCGAAGCTCTTAAAAGCGGTGCTTTGTTTGACTTTATAAGTAAATAAATATTTTAATACGGGAAAACATTTTTTTGTAAAAATTGTTTTCCCGTACCTTTTCAAAAAACTTTTGTGTAAAGCCACTTAGGCTTTACGATAAAAAAATAAATGGCATTTGAAATCCGAAAACCGTAATTCGGTTTCTTTGAAAGGGTTTGGGGAAACTTTCTTTTTCGCGAAAGAAAGTTTCCCCATAATAAATTTTAATTATTTTTTACAGCAATACCGAATATACTTCTTCGCCGCCGTTGACAAATATTTCAACGAGATATTCATCTCTGATAATCTTAAGATCTGAAATCTCACCCTCATAAATCAAAGGTTCTCTGCAGTTTCTCTCAACTATGAAGCCTTTTTCTGTGCGCTTTACGCAAGGGTCCTCATCTTTAAGCATGAACCGAACTTCTTCTACAGGATATCCGTATATCTTACCGTTTATAAGCTTGAGTTCTCTCGGAACAGACATACAGCCGATATCCTTTTCCACAGCACCTGCATAACTCCAACCCGGAAGCCATGTGATGAGCAAGTTTCTGCCAAGATGGTCACGGAATGCCTGTCCTGCATATTGGTCGGGACCTTTGTCAATTTCAGCGGAATATTCTATTTCAAATTTATCGTTTTTGAAATCGCCGTACATGACATTGAAATAGTGTTCCGAATCTGAAACGCATACTGAAGCAGAGAGTAAAAATTTGTCTCCTGCCTGCATGAATGAGGGACATTCCGTTATCTTTGCATTTTCCCATTCTTTCATTATGCCGACGTAATTCCAGTTGAGGATATCTTCGCTTTTATAGAGAAGCAGTCTTGCGGCGTTTGCTTCGGGATTTCCTGAAGCCATGACACAGTAATATGTTCCGTTGATGCAGCAGACCGCAGGGTCACGGAAGTCAGCGCTTCCATCCGGTGGGTAATGGTCTATAACAGGGTTGTTTTCATATTTTGTGAAGTTGATCCCGTCCTTTGAATATGCAACACTTACTGTCTGACTAAGGTATACAGAGGCATAAATCAAGTAAAGTGTGTCATCTTTAACTATAGCTGTTCCTGACCAGCAACCATTGGAATCGTATTCCTGATCGGGGTAAAGTGCAACGGGGAGTTCTTCCCATGTGACAAAATCTTTTGTTCTTGCGTGTCCCCAATGCATGGATTCCTGCCAAGGCTTTTCATAATTGGGTGAATGTTGGTAAAAAATATGATAGTATCCTTGGAAATAAACCAGTCCGTTGGGGTCGTTTACCCAACCTTTTGCAGGGTGGTAATGAAGTTTGAGATCTTTTAAGTAGTCGTCACGGGTCATATTTCAGGACCTTTCGTAGATATTTATAAGAAAAATCAGTTTATTTCGTTGTTGATATATACAACTTTGCCGTCATCCATGATAACACGTTTGTAGCCGTAAGCTCCGCGGAAATTACCCATGAGACGAGCATTGTCAATTCTTGCCCAACCTTTTTCTGCGTTTCCTCGTTCAATACCAATGTGGTAGTTTGCATCTTTAGGTACTTTGAATTCAAGGTGTTCATAAGCCCATTCTGTATTGTTGAATTCTTTTGATGCAATAAGCTCCTGAGTTTCAAGGTCTTTTACGAACATTCTGCATGTATCTCCGCTTGACTGAACCTTTGCGCGGAATGTGCAATATTCATCAGCTTCAATGTAAAGTCCCTGATAGATGGCAGCGTCGCCCTTGTCAAGATCTTTGATGTAACCGTAAGCTGTGCCTTCCTGGCCTGCTTCGTCGTATGCTACACCAACGGAATCTTCGCTGCTCTTACGCATGGACCAGAAAGCTGTGCCGCCGTTTTCAAAGTCACCGTTATGCATTGCTGTCATTGAACGGAATCCACTCATGTCGCTGATCTGAGTTTCAAAGAAGTTTTCTTCAATCGTGTCAATAACATTGTTTTCAAATTTAACATGAGTTACGGGAGCGAAATAAATTTCTTTCTTTGTGTAGGGGTTCATGTTCCAGTTGCCGAGAGATGCGAAGTGGTTGTCGTGTACATAAACGTCTCGTACTTCAACTTTGCTCTGGTCAGGACATTCAGCACCCCAAAGGATCATACCGAAAGCTTTGCAATGGTTGGATGCAAGATCATTGTGGTCAACTTCGATGTCGATAGTGGGCTGAGGCTCTTCGGAAGACCACCAACCGCCGCCACGGGGATCTTTGTAGGAAACGAAAATATAAACGGAGTCGTCACCTGTGAACATTTTACATTCTGTAACTCTGATGTGCTGGCAGTTCATGAGACCGATACCATCACCGTTACCGTGGCTGTTTTTGTGGATCTTGATGTTCTTGAACAGACCGTGGTCACAAGTATAGATCATCATTCCGTAGGAGTGATAGTTTGTGATCGTAATATCGGAAACTTCAAAATTGCTTGTTCTGTAGAAACCGATGGGACAGATTCTGAGGATCTTTTCAGGGTCATCGTCAGGCATCATGCAGATAGTACCGTTACCTGTGATCTTGATATCGTGAGAACCTTCTGCAGCAAAGAGCATGGGGTAGTTGAAGTACCAGGCGTGGCTCCATTTGATTCCGGGAACAACATTGTGTCCGTACATTGGGTGGTAGGGTTCATATTCCATTTCACCGATGGGTTTTACGTAGTGAGATGGGTCAGATGTCTGATAAAGTGTTGCACCGTCTTCGAAGTGGAATTCAATACCGCTTCTTAGAACAAGGCTTGCGCTGAGGAATGTTTTACCTTCTGTAAGAATAACAGTGCCTCCACCCTGAGTGTAAACGTCGTCGATAGCCTGCTGAATAGCGGCTCTGTCATTTGTAACGCCGTCACCTTTTGCGTTGTAGGGAGCGTCTGTAACTTTTACTGAATAATTTTTAATATTGATCATGTTTTTGTCCTCCTTGGATAATTAAGGGGTCTTGATTAAGGATAGTTTCTCTTTATAAATGTATAATAATTATATCATATATTTTGACGTAAAACAAGTCTTTTTGCATTTTTGTAAATATAATCCTATAAGTTTCGGTTATTTAACTGTATAAACGCTGTTTGCTTCACACTTGAAACAGACCGTTCCGTTTTCTTCCGTATAAGAAATGGGTTCTCCATTTTGGAATATTTTCAACGGTTCATTGTGGTTGGACACCGTGAGAACAATATCTCTGCTTTCTTTTGTGTATATACACAGTTCAGATAGTTTTCCGTTTTCCCAGCGTATATCATATTGGATGCCGTTTCGTCCTTTTATCCCCAAAAGTTTTCCTGTCGGTAAATGTTGGGGAAGAGCCGGCAATATCTGCACGATTCCTTTGTTGTCACGGAAGATCATATCGGTCAATGCGCTGCAGAAACCGAGCTGTGCTTCGACCTGCATTAACTTTGTGCCCGTAAACCATGTTATTCCGCCGTTCTTTCCGTCCCAATCATTTGTCGTCATCAGCAAATTGTCAAGCCCATGAATTTTTAGGAGCGTTTCGAGTTTTTCATAAGCCTCTTCACCTCTGTCCATGCGGGCGAGAATTTGAGCATCCCAGGAATAAGAAAACGCTGTAGACATTCCATTTCCTGCGCCAAGGCGTTTTTCGAGAAGCTTTTCCATTGCGGAGACAGTTTCGGGATCGGTTTCTTTTGTGTATAAGCTTCCTGGGCAGAATGACACAAATGGAGAACGGTGTCTGTGACCGACTTCATTTTCTTTGTGTTCTTCAGACCATTCACAGAGGGTTCCATCTTCTGTGATATGCGGTTTTTTAAGCTTTTTAAGAATATCAGCAGTTTTTTCTTCTGTTCCCTTATTTTTCAGTATAATTGCCGCAGTATGGAGATTTGTGTAGAATTCCCTCACAACGGTCAGGTCGAAAGTGGAAGCAGACGAGAACCATTGAATATGACCGTCTATATCAAGACTCATTTCGGGAGATGAACCGAAAGGAAATGTGAATTCACCTTTTTCTTCCGTGAACATTTCACTGTAGAATATCTCAATTTCTTCCATGAGATTGAAAATTCTCTTTAAAAGGTTTTCAGACGGTAAATGTTCATAGTATATCCAGAGTATCTGTGTGAGCCATGCTGAAATTCCCAAGGCTCCTGCTCCTACCACATCTGTTGCCCCTATTGTTTTGAAGTCACAGCAACCCATATATGCCGCACCGTTGCAACCGTAAATGTCTTTTGCGCATTTCTTAGCCTGAGGCAGAAGATTTTCTATCCAGCAAAGGAACGGTTCCATAAGGTCGGTCAGCCCCATTGACGGTAATGGCCAATAGCACATTTGTATATTTAAGTCCAGATGATAGTCTGATTCCCATGCAGGTCGTGTATCTCTGTTCCATAAACCCTGTAGATTTATTGGAGCTTTGAATTCTTCGTTCAGTCTCGGCATACCCGAAGCAATGGCGGTGTATCTTGACATATTATAAGTAAGTTCGCAGAGAACAGGGGAGATCAATCCCTTTTCTCTGTCTCTTTCAAGGAATTTTGCTGTGGGCATATCGAACTCTTTTTCTTCCGATAGTTCAAGCTTTATTCTGTTGTAATATTCTGAAAAACGTTTGCATTGAGCATTGTAAAGAGATTCAAAATCAAATTCATTTTCAAGTGATCTTCTGCAAGCAGTTAATGGGTCGTTACTTTCCGCATCTGTTGATAAGACCGTTACTATCCAGAGTTCATCGCAGGTGTCAAAGCATACTGATGCACCACGTTTTGAATTGAACATCTCATCTCTTGTGAAAACATATCCGAGACCGAATTTTTTCTGCGGAACGGTATCGTTTTCGATTCCGTAATTTTTTTTACCGCCTGTGGTACGACCGTTCCTATGGAAGATCTTTGAAACTGCGGCAAATTTTACGCCCTCTTCAAATGTTCCCGAAGCGTATACCGAATCGAAGTCAGCTCCTCCATCGACTTCACATTCAAGATCGCAAAGTCTGGAAATTGATACTTCCCCCGTAAGACTACATGGCAGAGAGGCTGTCATATGTGTGATCAGCGCACCGTATTCTGCGGAACAGAAGCTTTCACGGTGATAAGTTACTCCGTTTACGGTGAATTCCGTGTGTGCGATTCCGTTTTCAAGGTCAAGCCAACGTTTGTAGTCAGTTACATTTTCTTCTGGCAGATACATAGTTATGTACTGATCGAATGCAGGTATAAATGGGTTAATGTATATAGTGTTCTGATTCGGCAAAGTCTTTTTAAGAAGTTCTTCAGCTTCTGCATATTTCTTTTGCCTGCAAAGTTCTTTTATCCGAGGCATATCTTTGTGTGTACCGAATGTGGGCTGTTTAAGATACCCTCTCCAAAGGAGATCGTGGTTCAATGATATTATTTCATTGCATGGATTTCCGAAAACCATCGCGCCTGTTCTTCCGTCACCCAATGGGTATGCGTTTGCCCAATCGGAAGCAGATTTTGTGTCCCAAATACAGTTTCTTTTATTTGTCATAAGGAAATTATCACTCCCTCATAAGCTTCAATTCTATCTACTGTGAAATATTTGTATTCCGAACCGCAAAGAATTTCGGTTTTGTCGGCTTTAATTGTTTTTTTACCTTCGTACATAGTGTATAGAATTGCTTCATTTTTATTTGTTCTTATTGCAACGGTCACATTTTCCTGACAGTCGTTTGTCGTGTTGAACAGAGTTACGCAAGTTTTTCCGTTACCTGTCAGAGTTATATTTCTGATACGGTAAAAACTTTCTACAAACGAGGGCAGAGTTCCTTTTGATAACCAAAGGAAAATACGTTTTAACTGAGTTGTCTTTTGAGAATCAGAGAGCCAATCGTGTGGGAAATATCCTGCGGCACATACTCTGCCATCGAGTTCATTACCGAAAATACCGCAAGTACAATCTGTGAGAACATTATCATGATAGTCAATGAGTTTTGATACCGCTTCACATTTTTCTGAATCCATGCTGAAGCCGAAACTGTCTCCACCGTGGAAAGCCTGACGGCAATTTCTGAGACCTCCGAAAAAACCTTCGTTCATTGAGTGTTCAGTGTAGCATTCTGTTGCATCAACAGGGTATTGTTTTGCCGTTGTGAAACCTATATTTTTTCCAAATCCTCTTGAGTGCAGATAGTCTATTGAGGAACTGTTCAGGTAAACGCCTTTTGAAAGTATATTTTTTATCTCTTCATCGCTCATTACCGCGGCGCTTTGACCTTTCATCATCAAAACGTCTGCTTTTTCGATGTCGTAACATTCGGGTAGACCGAAAGAGAATAATTCTCTTGCATAGTTTGCGAACATATCTCCCGAACTGTGAACATAATTACATTCTCCCACAGCCGCTTGTGAATATGTGGTCCAGCCTGTGTGTATACCTTCGGGCTTGAGACCTTTTGTTTCATCTGCAAGTGCTTTGTAGAAAGGAACAAGTTTGTTTATAGCTTTCAGATGAGGGATCATATTATCCAAGGATTCACCCGATTCACCTACAAGTATATTGAAAGCTGTTCCCGTACAGCCAACAGTCATGCACATTGCCGCTTCCACAGCAGTTGATTTCGGTGTTTTATTCAGGAGCTGGTAAGGGAAATTTTCCAATTCGTACTGTACGGTAGTTACATAATCGGGCAGATATGCGGTTTGTCTTCCTGTCTGCTCCTGTTTTTCAACGATGGCATCGAATCTCATATCGTTATAAGCTCCACCGCCGGGACGCCACATGATCTCGTGCTTTCCTCCGTCGGAAAGGACTTCCGCATATCTTGCGAACTGATATCCTTCAAAATATCTTTCGCCTGTCATGAATCCGAGTTTTATATTTTCATTTATGGAATATACAGTATTTGCGATCACAGCAAAAATATCGCATATTGCGTCGCTCTGGTGGTCTAGCCATTTTTTACGAAGGTCAACATCGTTTTTGTTAAGTGCTTTTTTTAAAGATTCCCGTGTATAGGCTGTTCCGTGTTTTGTGTTGAAGGATTCAATACAACCGTCACAAAAACATCCCTCTCCTATTGGCATATGTCCGTAGCGTATATCATCGTCTATCCATATGAAATCAGTTCCCGTGTTTGCCATTTGTGTATAGATCGGAATGATATACTCTTCGTGATATTTCGGGTTTCTCATACAGTAACTGCCCTTACAGACTTCACCGTCTATATTGGTCATGTAAGTATATTTATCTCCGAGACCGTGATCAAGGTCTTCACAGTGGTGCCCTATAGTAGTAAGTATATTTATACCTGCAGAAAAACCTGCTTCCCTGATAAGCTTGAAACGTTCTTTCATTATTTCCATGCGTTTTGCACTTTCTGCAAGTGTAAGAGGAATATGTGTTCCCGTTGTAAACAGTGCTATCTGAGATATACCGCAGGGATATTCTTTCAGGAGTTTAAGTAAATGTATAAATCTTTCTTCTTTTAACCAGTTGATATCTCCAACTCTTACGGAATGTAATGTGTTTTCCATGTTCGCTTTCCCTTCTTGATGAACTGCATGTAAATTATAGCATAGATACTTATAAATGTAAAGAGGTTTTAGAAATATTTTTTATTTGTCGGTATTTTTTTTAGTAAATTCCTTTAGGGTACTTGAAAAAATTGAGATTTTATGCTATACTAAATATAGAATAAAATATTAAAAAAAGAAAAGGGAGTAATTATGGAACAGTATAAAAAACCGTTTTTGGGTGCGGCATATTATCCCGAAGATTGGGACGAATCTGAGATAGATTATGATATTTCAAAAATGAAGGAAGCTGGAATAACCTGCGCGAGAATTGCGGAGTTTGCTTGGTCAAAGCTTGAACCTACACCAGGTAATTATGATTTTGAGTGGGTTCATAAAGTTATTGCAAAGCTTTCGGCTGCTGATATAGGTGTCGTACTTTGTACTCCGACAGCAACCCCTCCCATATGGCTTTCCCGTATGTATCCCGATGTTCTTGTTCTCGGTGCAGATGGATTTCAGGTAAGGCACGGCGGAAGAAGACATTGCTGTTCCAATAATCCCAATTATATAGAATACAGCAAACGAATTGTTGAGGCAATGGCAAAGGAATTCGGCGCTGATGACCGTATCATGGGTTGGCAGATAGATAATGAGATATACTTACAGGGCTGTACTTGCCCCGAATGTGAAGCTCTTTTCCGCGAGCATCTGAAGAAAAAATACGGAACTGTGGAAAACTTGAATAAAACATGGAATCTTACTCTTTGGAGTCAGGAATATTCTGATTTTGATGAAATAAGAATTCCAGTACACGCATGGCATAATCCTCACCTTAAACTTGAATATCTTCTTTTCCAAAGTGACACTCATTCACGATATATCGGTATGCAGGCAGATATTTTGAAAAAATATACAAAAGCCCCCATTGGTACCGATACAATGCCTCTTAACGGCGTGAATTATGAAACTCTTACGGAAAAATGTGATATAATTCAGTTTAACCATTACGATAAACCATCAGGTCTTCATGTTCAGCGTTTTTGGTTTGACTTTATTCGCACGTTAAAGGACAGACCTTTCTGGAATACTGAAACCTCAACATGTTGGAACGGATCTGAATCTACAGGTCAGGATCTTAAACCTTACGGTTTTTGCCGTGTGAATTCCTGGATGCCGGTTATTCTTGGCGGCGAAAGCACTATGTATTGGCTTTGGAGGACTCATTGGGCAGGTCATGAGCTTATGCACGGTGCAGTCCTGTATCCATCAGGCAGACCTTATCCCATTTTTGAAGAGGTCGCACGAACATCAAATGAGTTTGAAAAATGTGCCGATTTTATAAACGGTACAAAAGTAGATACTGAAATTGCGATTCATTTTACTTCCCTGAATTGGAATATGTTTTCCGTTCAGTCTGTTATCACCGGTATTGATTACCGTTCAATGATATATGATAAGGTTTATACTCCTGTGGTAAATGCCGGCTTCCGTCCCGATGTTATCGGCGCAAAAAAAGATCTTTCTGCGTATAAACTTCTGTTTTCTCCGTTTATGTTGACTCTCGATGACGGGGACTTGATTTCCCGTGTCAAAAACTGGGTCAATAACGGTGGTGTCTGGGTAGTTGGTCCTATGAGTGATCTTCGAAACAGTGTCGGAACTCGTTTTGCCGACAGACCGTATAATATACTCGAAGACTTTGTCGGTGTAAGACAGACATATGAAGCTCCCGACAGAGACGGTCTTATCAAAACAAATTGGTCTGACGGTTCGGAATTTGACGGGAATTATTGGTACGAACTCTTTGAAACGGACGATGATTCTCTTATTACCGTTACGGAAGGCTATCCCACTCTTATCGGAAAATCAGTTTTGGTTCGTAAAAAAGTAGGAAAGGGAACAGTTTATGTTCTCGGAACTGTTCCTTCTTCTGAAGATATGAAGAAAATAATTGCTCTCGCCGCTGCTGATGCAGGTGTTGAAGGCTACGAGATCAGCGGAACATTGATCGTTGCACCTCGTTCAGGTGAGGCAGGCGAAGGTCTTATTGTCGCTGAATGCAAAAACGAAAAAGGATCTATCGTTCTGAAAGACGAGATGACAGATATAATTACAGGTAAAAAATACAGCGGTAAAACAGAGCTTGAACCTTACGATGTTCTGGTTCTTAAAAAATAGAAATATTGTTGAAAAGTTCAAAAATAATTTGTTGTGTTTTTCTTTTGATAGTGTTATAATTTTTATACGGAAAACTTCCGACAGTTAAAGACAAAAGGAGAAATAATCAACTTGTTTTGATTACGTAAGTATTATGAATATAAAACATATAGAGCCGTTTGCGTGGGGCTATATCCATGCCGGACGCGAAAATAAAGAGTACCGTATCGCTAACGGTATGCGTGTTTTTGCGGAAGAACTGGAAGTTAATATCAATACCGGGAATTGGTTCCAATCACCTCTCGGAGCTGCTTGGGCTTCAGCTGTAAGATACAGCCGTGCTGAAGGCATAGATCTTAATGAGGGTATCAAAAACAGAAATGCTGAAAAACTTACAGAGCTTTCTGACCTTGAAGAATTGAACTTCTATTTTGACTATTTCCGTCCGTACGAAACCGTAAGAGTTATCAGTAAGGTTAGGACCCCTCTTCAGGAAAAGCTTGAAATAAATAAATGCTGTTGGGCTGCAGGCGGAGGACATTCTAATCCTGACTACGAAATGCTCCTTCGTATAGGTACAAATGGTATAAGAGAAAAAATCGCAAGGTTCAGAAAAATACATACCGACAAGCAGGATTTCTATGACGCTCTTATTCTCGCAGTTGAAACTCTTGAAACTGTTGCCGATAAATACAGGGCAAAAGCTCTTGAAATGATCGGAACTTCTGAAGGAGAAGATAAAGTTCTTGCAGAGCGCCTTGCGGAAGCTTTCTCTAATATACCGAGAAATAAACCGAGAAATTTCTTCGAGGCTTGTCAGTTTTTCTGGCTCGCGTTCTCATTGATGGACATTGACTCTCCGGGACTTTTTGACTATGCTCTCGGTGGTTACTATACCGATTCTGAATTTGATTACAAATGTCTCGAACAGCTTTGGGAACTTTTCCATAACACACGTACCTGGAACACCTGTATCGGACGCAGTGATGAATTCGGAAATGACTATACAAACTCTTTGACTTATGCAGTCCTCAGGGTTGCAAAGGATAAAAAATACAATACTCCCAATATTACAATGCGTGTAAATAAAAATACCCCCAAGGATCTTTGGGATCTTGCTCTCGAAACCCTTGCAACAGGTATCGGTATGCCTGCAATTTACAACGACCTTTCCGTTTGCACGGCTCTTGAAGCTATTGGAATTCCACCGTCCGACGCTCATCTCTACTGCATGAACGGCTGTAATCAGATAGATATTTATGGTAAATCCCACATGGGTCTTGAAGACGGAGAGATAAGCGTCATCAAAGCTCTTGAATTTGCTCTTTTCAGAGGCGTATGTCAGTTCTCCATGGAAAAACTAGCTCCGGATACAGGGGATCCCGAAAAATTCGAGACATTTGAAGACCTTATGAATGCGTATAAGGCTCAGATCGAATATATGGCTGATTACATTACTGAAACATCTAATAAGGCACAGGAAGTCTTTGCAACAGATGCTCCAAACCCGTGGAAATCCATAATGGTTCAGGGCTGTATCGAAAAAGGTCTTGACTACAAGAACAGAGGACCTATTTACGGTCACGGTCAGGTTCTCACAGAAGGCCTTCCCGATACTGCAGACAGCCTTGCCGCAATCAAACATTTCGTATACGACACAAAGAAATATACAATGAAACAGCTTATTTCCGCACTTTCGAGTAATTTCGAGGGCTATGATGAGCTTTACAAGGACTTTGCAGGCTACGATAAATTCGGTAACGATGTGGAAGAAGTTGACGCAATTTATGCGGAAATTACAGACCATGTTTACAGATATTTCAGAACGAAAAAGACTTTCCGTGGCGGAACTTTCGGCGTAGGATGCAGTACATTCCACAGAGCACCCAACTACGGCTTCCACGTAGGCGCACTTCCCAACGGCAAAAAACGCGGCGAAAAGCTTCTTGCGGACAGTATCGGCGCAACACCGGGTAAGGATACGAACGGTCCCACAGCACTTCTGAAATCCGTAATGTGCTGTAATCAGTTCCTTGCAACAAGCGGTAACGTTCTTCAGATGAAATTTGCGAAATCTCAGTTTGGCACTCCCAGCGGCAAAGCCGGCTTTACAGCCATTGCCGAAACATATTTCAGCAACGGCGGTCAGACGCTCCAGATAAATGTCCTTTCCCGTGAAGAGCTTTTGGATGCACAGAAACACCCCGAAAATTATAAGAACCTTATTGTCCGTGTCGGCGGTTTCAGCGAATATTTCACAAGACTTGCAGAACCCCTCCAGGATAATATCATCAAGAGAACGGAAAACTAAAAAAATTGACCGCCTTGTATTTTCAGGGCGGTCTTTCTGTTGACATGTGGACTTTTTTGTGGTATAATAATTGCAGGCAATCATTATACAATATTGCAAGTAATTATTTTATCCAAGAAAACCGATATTTATCAATGTATACTTTTATTAGGGAGGCTTACATAAATGGATGAAAACAAAAAGGTTAACATATGGGTCGTTGTTGTGACTTGTTTTTGTGCCGTTGTCTGGAATATCAATTTGATCGTTGATTTTATATACGGATACACGAATACGGTTTCTTTTGTTCTCCATATCATTTGTGCAATAGCATGGGATATTTGCGCTGTAATATGGATAATTCGTTATATAAACTCAAAGAAAGATGTATAGGTGAAAAATGAAAGTAGATACAAAGAAGTTGAAATGGCTCAGAGCTCCTGAGTATTACGAAATATCAGAAGAAAAAATAGTGGTCGTAACAGAGCCATATACAGATCTGTGGCAGAGAACATACTATCACTTCAGAAATGACAATGCTCCAGTCCTGCAAATGGAGACGAATGAAAAGTATTTTTCTTTTGTGGTGAAAACAGAATTTGATACAAAAGTGCGTTATGACCAAAGCGGTATTGTAATGTATCTTGACAGCGAAAACTGGCTTAAAGCTTCCGTTGAATATGAGAACTCTCAGATCCAGCGCCTTGGCAGCGTTGTGACAAATAACGGGTATTCAGATTGGTCCTCCGTGGATATTGACCCTTCAATTAAATCAATATGGTTCAGATTGAGCCGCAGAGGTGACGATTTCTGTATTGAAAATTCTACAGACGGTCTGAATTTCAAACAGATGCGTATTTGCCATATGTTCAATGCGAAGGACACAATCAGTTTTGGAATATATGCTTGCAGTGCGGAAAATTCTTCGTTCAAGGCGACTTTTACGGATATGGAAATTACGGAATGTAAATGGATTGCCCATGACGGTCAGCAACCCGATGATGAGTAGTTTCTATAGTATTAAGAGGTTAAACCAAGATGTTTAAATGGAAAGAAATACCAAAAATTGATGCTCATATTCATTTATTGCCTGATGATGTTATAGAGGCAAACAGGGGATATGGTGATGTCTTCGTCGATTACGGTAGTCTCAGTGATTATCTGAATATAATGGACAAATATAATATTGAGAGTTCTTTCATTATGCCGTTTAATGATCCATATATGTTGTCAATGGATTTCAATGTCGAAACTGTTCATTTCAATCTTAAAAAAATGGTTTCTTGTGCTCCGACAAGACTACGTTGTTTTGCTGATGTTGACATTAGAAATAATATTGATCAGACGATAACAGAGTTGGAGAACACGCTTTTTCAAAGTGAGTTTGTAGGAATAAAATTGCACCCCACAAATACAGGTTATCCGATAGACGGCATATATTACGACGGAATCTTTCAGTATGCAAGCGATAATGGGGTTTTGGTAGAAATTCATTCCTATCCCAGAGAGCATTTAAAAGATGACGTGTGTTCGCCTCGCAGAATAAACAATGTCCTTAGTAAATATCCGAGGCTGAAAGTTTCTATTGCTCATCTTGGAGGCTTTCAGTATGAAGAACTATACGGATTTAATGCATATTTTAATATATCTTCTGTTTTACCTGATATCGTCAAAAGATTTGGTATTGGTGAGGCAAATAAAATATTGCGGTCTATTGGGGTAGATAGATTGATTTTTGCAACAGATTATCCTGATAGCAGATCTTTAAAACCAACCGAGATTTACGAAACATACTTTGAAATTCTTGATAAAATGGATTTTACTTTTGAAGAAGCTGAAAAAATATGCAGATACAATGTACTAAAATGGAAAGGTTAGATCTTAAAATGGTTCAGGTAGTTACAGCCCTGATTTGGGAAAATGATAAATTTTTGATCTGCCAGCGTCCTGCGCACAAGGGCAACGGTCTTTTGTGGGAGTTTGTGGGCGGAAAGGTTGAAGCGGGGGAGACATTGCAGGAAGCACTTATCCGTGAGTGCCGCGAAGAACTTAATGTGACTGTTTCCGTGGGTGATGTTTTTGACGAGGTTGATCATGTTTACCCCGATATTTCCGTACATATCACGTTTTTCAATGCAAAAATAGTCGAGGGTGTTCCTCAGAAGCTTGAACATAACGACATCAGATGGATAACTCCCGACGAGCTCCCGAATTATGCTTTTTGTGCCGCTGATGACGGAATGCTGAAAAAGATCATGAGGAAATCTTCATAATCGTTCAAAATCTGGGACTTGCATTTTGATTCAATATGTGCTATAATATAATAATCTTATAGAAGGAAAAATAAAATTTGAAAGGATATTTAACATGAAAAAACACAGAGTTTTAAAGGTGTTGGGTATCATAGTGGCGGCAATAGTGCTGTTTTTTGTCGTTATAAATGTGATCCCTCCCAAGAAAAATGTATCAAACAACCCATTTATTGTTGAAAAGGGAGATCTTCCAATGATTGCGGCTCACCGTGGCGGAAGCGACAATAATCCCGAAAATACGCTCCTTGCTTTCAGGGAAGCAGTTGAGACTATCGGAGTTGATATTATCGAGAGTGACCTCTACCTCACAAAGGACGGCTATCTCGTGTACAATCACGACAGTTATATTGACGAGACCTGCAATATCAACGGTGACTTAACTCTTGACGAGGTCGAAGATCTTTGCGACGATAAGAGCAACCGCCATTACATAGAAGATATGACTCTTGCAGAGCTTCAGCAGTACAATTTCGGCTATTATTTTGAAAATGAAAACGGAGAACGTATCTATAAAGATGCTGAAGATATTGAAGCTATGGGGCTTCAGATCGCAACCGTGGATCAGCTTTTTGAAATGTTCTACGAAAGTCACCCCGATCTTCTGTTCATTGTTGAAATTAAAAACGGTGGCGAAAGAGGCTACGAAGCCTGCCGCATACTCTCCGAAACTCTGGATAAATATCCCGAATATAAAGATCAGATAGTTATCGGTACTTTCAATGATGAGATCGAAACCGAACTCAAAACAAAATACCCCGAACTTCTCAGAGGTGCTCCCACAGGTACTGCCGCAAAATTTGTTCTTACGCAGTATGTCGGTGTGAATATTTTTGATAACAGCGATTTTGCTTGTCTTCAGATACCCATGTCTTACGATCTCGGCGTAGAGATACCCTTGGTAAATCAAGGACTTATCAACAGAGCGCACCGCAGAAATATCGCAGTTCAGTATTGGACCATAAACGATGCCGATGACATGAGAACACTTATTGAAATGGGTGTTGACTGCATCATGACTGACGACCCCATATTGCTGAAAGAAGTTCTTGAAGAATACCGCAAATAATTAGAATAATAAACATTTATTATAAGGAGAAATTACTATGAATAAATTAACAGACACATTTGTACTTTCCAACGGTGTAAAAGTTCCCTGCATCGGTTACGGAACATATCTTACACCCGACGGCGAAGTTGCTAAAAATTCCGTCATGGAAGCCCTCAAAGTAGGTTACCGTCATGTTGACACCGCATTTGCATACGGCAACGAATCTGCAGTCGGCGAAGGCATCAAAGCTTCAGGAGTAAAAAGAGAGGATATTTTTGTTACCACAAAACATTGGGTAATAATGAGAGGCTTTGAAAAAGCTACAGAAGCTATTGATATTTCTCTTAAAAATCTTGGTCTTGACTATCTTGACCTTTATCTCATTCATTGGCCCTGCGTTGAAAAGGTTTCACCCGATTGGAAAGAGATCAATGCCGGCACATGGAAGGCTTTTGAAGACGCATACAAAGCTGGAAAGATCAGAGCCATCGGCGTTTCCAACTTCCAGAAGAAACATTACGACGCACTTGCTGAAATGTGCGAGATCAAACCCATGGTAAACCAGATCGAATTCCACCCCGGTTACACACAGCCCGAAGCAGTAAAATATTCTCAGGAACAGGGAATGCTCGTTCAGGCGTTCAGCCCCCTCGGTTGCGGCGCAGTTCTCAACGATGAAACACTCAAAGGCATTGCCGCAAAATATAACAAGAGCGTGGCTCAGATCTGCCTCAGATTCGTTCTCCAGTCAGGCCTCAATGTTCTCACCAAATCTGTAACACCTTCCAGAATTCTGGAAAACACACAGATCTTCGACTTCGAACTTGCCGCTGAAGACATGGCTACGATCAACGCTATGCCCGAACTTGGCTTCACGGGCTGGCTCCCCGAAAACGCACCAGCAGATGCACTTGTGTAAACTTTGATAAAAAATACCCCACCGATGAGTTTTAGTTCATCGGTGGGGTATTTTTATCTGACTACGGAAGAGTGGCTGTAGATATAGAATTCTTCTTGGCTGGGCATCCATTTTTTTTCTTTAGGTGGAAATGTTGTGTCGAAAGCCTCGACAGCGGCGGAGTCTTCGCAACAATCGGCGGCAGTTGATGGTATGTACATCCATTTTTTGCCGTCAAGTGCATTTGGAACGAGTTCGCAAACAAGAAGTGCTGTGGGGAAATTTCCGTCGAATATATAGCTGACGTTTTTCTTTTTACAGCTGACAAAGCCGCGGCTGGCATAGTTTCCGGGATTTCCGAAGTTTATATTCACATCGTAGCCCATTTCGCGAGCCTTTGCAAAAGAATGTTCGATCAGCATTTTTCCCAGCTTTTGCCTTTGATATTCGGGAGCCACGCAAAGCGGCCCGAAAGAAAGTATTTCTTTACGGTCTCCGTTTTCGTCTTCGAGCCAAGCTTTAGTGTACATTATGTTTCCGCCAATTTTGCCGTCAAGTTCAATCACAAATGCCAGCTCCGGAATGAAATCGGGATGAGAGCGCATCATATGGACGAAATAATGCTCGTCAGCCCCCGGCTTGTAAACGTTCCAAAACGCCTCTCTGGTCAGTTCTTCAACTGCTCTGTAGTCTTTTTCTGTCTCTAAACGTATCGTTAAATTTTTCATTTTGTTACCTCCAATAATATTGTGACAGATCAATCTTATGAGAGGTTTTGCGACGTTGTAGCAAACCTCTCGGTCACGCTACAATCTCCAAGGTGTTGTTTTTCTTCAAACAGCATTCTCCAATAAAAAATATTCAAGCCATGGCTTGTAAGGTGTATTATATCATATAAATATGAATATTTCAACTATCTGATATGCAAAAGGTTGAAAAGTTCATGAAAATGTGTTATAATAGAGTCATCAATAAATAAGACTTTGGCGGAGAAATAATATGAGATTGAAGAACATCCTGATCGTTGTTAAAGATATAGAGAAATCGAGAAAATTCTATCACGACTTGTTTGGTATAGATTTGGTGCTTGACAATGATGGCAATATGATTTTAACAGAAGGTCTTGTCCTGCAGGACGAGAAAATATGGAAATCGTTTTTAGATAGAGATATTGTTCCAAAGAGCAACTCTTGCGAATTGTATTTTGAGGAGCAGGATATCGAATCATTTGTCCGAAAATTAGAAAGACTATACCCCACGATTGAATATGTAAATAAGCTTATGACACATAGTTGGGGGCAACGAGTGATTCGATTCTACGATTTGGACGGCAACTTGATCGAAGTGGGAACACCAATATAATCGTTAACTTCAGATTGGCGGGTAGCATTAAACAAAAAATTGGCTGACGAAATTGATCGTAAGCTCTCAAAATTATGTCAAAACAAGTAAAGATGATCAAGGCTGATTGAAAAGTTTATAGAGATATGGTAAAATAAACTTGTTGATAATTTAGAGACATTTAATGGTATATTTGTTGCGGCATTCTTTTGCCGAAGGAGTACAATATGGCAAAATACAAAATAAGTAAAGAATTTTTCCGTTTTCGAATTTTACTCCTCCTATCAGCGAGAAGTTTCTCGCTACGGCAGTACCTCATATGAAAACGCCTAAATTTATATTCAAGGATAAGTCTCTCGACGTGAACCGTCACGAGATCAAAAGCTATGACGGTGAGAAAATTGAATGTTTTTTGATGTCCCCGAAATCCATTACGAAAAATGCGCCGTGTTTGATCTATATTCACGGTGGTGGGTTTGTACTTGCGGCGGCAGGCTATCATTATAAAAATGCTATGAGGTACGCCAAAGAGGTTGGATGTAAGGTTGTATTCGTGAATTATAGACTTGCACCACAAAATCCCCATCCTGTTTTTTTTGAAGACTGTTATGCGGCAATGTGTTGGACTTGTGATAATGCTGAAGAACTTGGCATTGATATTTCTCGCATTGGAATCGGCGGTGACAGCGCAGGCTCAACTCTTGCAGTAGGCGTTTGTATGATGGCGAGAGACAGAAATCATCCTGTGAAATTCACTTTTCAGATGCTACCGTATCCTTATCTCGATGCTCGCAATAACAGCGAATCCTGTAAGAAATTTACCGACACGCCTATGTGGAATTCTACGCTTTCAAGCCGGATCTCCCCTATGACGAAGGCAGACAGAAGTCGCCCCGATTATGTCTACTATTCACCCGTTGAAGCCGAGAGTTTTGAGGGACTTCCTCCTGCCTATATTGAAACGGCGGAGTTCGACTGTCTCCACGACGACGGCATTCTGTATGCCGAGAAGCTACGTGGGGAAGGCATTGAGGTCACGCTGAACGAAACCAAAGGCACGATGCACGGCTTTGATATTATGCAAAAAGCAAAAATAACAAAAGTGGCACTATCGGAGCGAATTGAATTTATGAAAAATCTTTTTTACTCGAAAAATGAAGGTTAATGGTGATACGATATGGGAAATA
>SVMT01000017.1 GCA_015067305.1 Oscillospiraceae bacterium
TAGAAAACACAGTTCGTGACGTTAAATGGGAAGACGTTGGTGTATACGCTATTGAAGACGAAAACGCTATCGTTGTTTGTCTCGATAAGACATACTCCTTCCTTACAGAAGATGGTAACCTCTCTGTTTGGGCTCCTTACTACCTCTCCAGCCTCCCTGTTGTTCACAGAGAAAAGTATGAAGCTTCCAAGATCGCTCCCGCTGACGGTGCAACTCTCTGGACATCCAACTACAACTCCTCTCTCGAAACAACAGCAAGCTGGGGTCCCTACAAACTCGTTGAATTCGAAGCCGGTTCTCACTACAAACTCGCTAAGAACGAAAACTGGTACGGTTGGAGCATGGATCAGTACAAGAACCAGTACAACATCACAGCTATCAACTGCCGTAAAGTTGAAGAATTCGCTACAAGATGGATGGGCTTCCTCAACGGTACATACGATGACGCTACTCTCCAGACAGAAAACGTAGCTGATTACCTCGACTCCAAATATGTATACTTCACATCTACCTCTACAGGTACATTCGGTATGCAGCTCTTCAGTGATATCAATGTTCTTAAGAACAGCGATAACAACAACGGTATCCTCGCTATCCAGGAATTCAGACATGCATTCAACCTCGCTCTTAACAGAAGCGATATCGTTGAAAAGATCTGGCCCGGTTCCGCAACACCTTGCTTCGGTCTTTTGAACGTTGCTTACTACTATGATATTGAACATTCTCCCGAACTTGAAGACGGCGGTCAGTATCGTAACACAAAACTCGCTAAAGAAGGTATCCTCCGCGCTTACGGATACACTCAGGGTACAGACGGCAAGTGGAGCACAGGCGATCTTACAGGTCTCGACCTCGAAGAAGCTTACGAAACACTTACAGGTTACAACCCCACAGTTGCTAAACAGAAAATGCAGGAAGCTATCGATATTCTTCTCGCAAATCCTGAAGAATACGGCTACGATGCAAACAAAAACATCACTCTCGTATACGGCGCTTCCACAGATACAGATAAACAGAGATTCCGTGCAGAATACCTCCAGGGCGTTCTTGACGGTCTTACAGAAGGCACAGTTCTCGAAGATAAGATCGATGTAGTATTCGACGCTTCCGCCGGTGCTCAGTGGGCAGAAGCATTCCGTACAGGTGCAACTCAGATCGGTTTCGGTTACGGTTTCTCCGGTAACGCATTTAACCCCTTCGATATCATTGGTGCTTTCGTTAACCCCGATGATAGCCTTAACTACCATATGTACTGGGATACATCCTCTATTGATATGACATTCACAATGCCTGCAGGTGACTACGAAGGCGCTGGCGAAACAATCACTATGAGTGTTCAGAACTGGTACTACTGCCTCAACGGTCTCGCAGCAAGCGAAAACCAGGCTAAGACATACAACTGGAGTGAAGGTTATGCTCCTGTTGAAGTCAGACTTATGATCCTCTCTGCTCTTGAAGAGCTCACAATCAAAGAAAGCCGTTCTGTAATGCTTATCGCAGACTCCGGCGGTTCCTTCCTTGGTGCTAAGTTCTCTTACTTCTCTGAAGATGAACATACATTCATGGGCTTCGGCGGTATCAGATACATGGAAGTTCAGTACACAGATGCTGAATGGGCTGATTTCGTTAAAGCTAACAACAACGATCTCTCCAGCGAATACCAGAAATCCGAATAATTTTAAATATACTATTTAGATATTATTCATTCTAAGCATACGGCGGTGAGCTGAAAATCGCTCACCGCTGATTGCTACATATCTTATTTATATAATTTGCAAATTTTCTCGCTATTAATTCAACTCGCTAAACTGTTAAAACAAATATGAAAAGAAACGCTGAAGTAGACTAAATGTTTACGAAGCGATTAATATAGATCAATACTCCGAAGCTTTTCAAAGTTTCAAAAAAAGAAAAAAACGGCAAAGGAGAAATACCTATGTATATGTTTAAGTATGTGACAAAGCGTCTCGGTTTGATGTTATTCACATTTTTCATCATTTTTACGATGTGCTTTGTACTGATCAAGTTGCTGCCGATCCCCGTCAACGTACTTCCGGGTCAGGACCCTGAGATCGTTATGGCAACACTTGAAGGCCGCGGCTGGATCACCAATGTTAAAGAGGGTGCAAACGGTGTTTACACCTATGACAGAGTTCCCATTCTTATTCAGTTCGGAACATACATCAAAAGGATCGTTACTCAGGGTGACTTTGGTATCGCAACCACTTACGGTGAATACGTAAACCAGCCCATCTGGAACGTATTTGTAAACCACCTCCCCCCTACAATTCTGATAAATATTTATTCAACTTTGATCGGTGTACCTATAGGTCTCGGTCTCGGTATTCTTGCGGCACTTAAAAAGAATAAATGGCAGGACCAGGTCATCAATATTTTCATTATTTTATTGATATCTGTACCCTCAATCGTATTGGCTCTTATGCTCCAGTACACATTGTGCTTCAAGCTCGGTTGGTTCCCGATCGCTATGTCAACGAGCGATGATTATTTCACTTGGGAAGTATTCCGTTCAATGATCCCCGCAGTATTTGCCCTTTGTCTTGGCTCTATTGCAGGATATGCGCGTTATACCCGTGCGGAACTTTCCGAAGTTCTTACAGGCGAATTCATGTTGCTTGCAAGAACAAAAGGTCTTACTAAAAAACAGGCTATCTACCGTCATGCAATGAGAAACTCAATGGTCGTTATTTTCCCGTCCATTCTCTCTGAGTTTGTCGGAGTTCTTTCAGGTTCACTGATCATTGAAAGAATGTTCGTTATTAACGGTGTGGGCGGACTTTACCTGAACTCAATTACATTCCAGGACTATGATTTCTTCATGTTGCTTTCAGGCTTCTATACACTTGTCAGTCTGACTGCAGGTATTGTAATTGACATCAGTTACGGTTTCATCGACCCGAGAATCAGAATGGGGGCGAAGTAATATGGCAGCTACAAACAATTACAACAATATTCCTGCGGATAAATTCAGATTTGTAGATAAAGGCGAATTTATTCACGATAAAAAGTTTGATACAAAACCCGTAAGCTATTTCCAGGGTGCGTTCCGCCGTTTCAGCAAAAACAAGGGCGCAGTAGTCGGTGGCATAGTAATTGCATGCCTGATACTTTTCGCTATCATTGCACCTTTCTTTACACCTTTCCGTCCGGCGTACTATGACATGGTATATGCGTACGTTACACCTAAGAATTCTCTCTTCGCAAACAGCGATATTGATTTCTGGGACGGTTGCAGAGACAAAGATACAAACTTCCTCGGATACATTAAAGACTATGCTCTCGCAAGAGAAACAGGCAGAGATGTCATCAAGGGTGGCGTGGACAACTATACTGTCAGCGAAGACGGAAAAAACTACAGCTACCGTTATGACACTTATTATGGCGTAGGTTTCGGTAAATACAAGATAATTTCTCAGGAACAGTTTAACGCTATCCAGGAATATCAGAACGAAACAGGCAGACAGGTCCTCTACCCTGTTGTAAAGGCATCTGACAGACCTACTCTCGAAAAGAACAAATATGACGCAAATATCTACTATAAAGTAGAAGATCCCAAAGTTTCCACACTTCGTCCCAAACTCGACGAGAACGGCGATATCATTCCGAACTACTGGAAATATGAAGCAAATGACGTTCCTGCTCTTGTTGCTGACTACAATTCTTTGAGAATTGAGGGCGAAAACGGCATAACTGAAGACGGTACACAGTACTTCTATGCTTACGGCAGAAAAGTTGACGGCGGTATCGAAGTCAGAGCCGAATACTATGAATTGTACATTTACGAACACACTCAGGTAAAGCAGGACGGCATTGAAGAACCTCTCTTCCTTTTCGGTACAACTGAAACAGGTAAAGACATCTTCGCTTGCCTCGCATACGGTGCAAGATTCTCATTTATCTTTGCAAGTGTAGTTGCGGCAGTAAACTTTATCGTAGGTGTTATCTGGGGTTCCATCTCAGGTTACTTCGGCGGTAAGATCGACTTGTTCATGGAACGATTTGCCGAAATTCTCGGTTCTGTTCCCACAATGATCGTTATTACATTGTTGAAATATCATATGGGCGCCACGAGCCAGGCTCTGGTACTGTTCATTGCATTCTTTGCAACAGGCTGGATCGGTATGGCAGGCAGAACCCGTATGCAGTTCTACCGTTTCAAAAATCAGGAATACGTTCTTGCGGCAAGAACTCTTGGTGCAAGCGACTCCAGAATCATGTTCAAGCACATTTTCCCCAACGGTCTCGGTACTATCGTAACAAGTGTTGCGCTTGTTATTCCCTCTATGATCTATTCGGAAACAAGCCTTTCCTACCTTGGAATCATCAACCTTGAAGCGGGCAACACGACCAGTGTCGGTACTTTGATCGCAGCAGGTCAGAAATCTATCATGGCTAATGCAGGCTATGTAGCACTCTTCCCCTGCTTATTCCTGGTTCTTTTAATGCTTAGTTTTAACTTATTCGGCAACGGTTTGCGTGACGCATTCAACCCGTCGCTCAGAGGCTCGGAGGATTAATCATGAATAAAGAAGTCAAATTATCAGTAAATAATCTGAAGATCTCCTTCCGTACAGATGCAGGTAAGGTTCAGGCAGTACGTGACATCTCCTTCGACCTTTACAAAGGCGAAACATTGGCAATCGTAGGCGAATCAGGTTCAGGTAAATCAGTTACATCAAAAGCTATCATGGGTATTTCCGCTGTTAACTCAATTCATGAGGGCGGCGAGATACTCTATGACGGACAGGACCTTATGCGTATTCCCGAAGAGGAAATGCACAAGCTCCGCGGTGACAAGATCGCGATGATCTTCCAGGATCCCCTTTCGTCACTGAACCCAATCATGCGTATCGGTAAGCAGATCACAGAAGCGATGCTGTTGAAAAACAAGGCAAACCGCAAGGAAGGCCGCGAAACATTCAACAAAACACTCGCAATTTTGTCCGATATGATGAAAAAGGCAATCGCAGAAAAGCCCAATATGGGAGTTTCCGTTGCCGATATCGAAAAATATATCAAAACATTCGATAATTTCAACATTCAGGCTATCAAGCTTGAAAACAGCTACAACAACGCAAGAACTGCAGCGGAAGAAATGATCGCAGTTATTAAAGACTGTCTCTTCCTTGCAGAGAAAAAACAGAAGAGTGATGTCGTTGCAACTCTTAACCTTGTAAACCGCAAGCTTGAGGATATAAACGATACCTACTTCACGGCAAATTATGCGGAAACTCTCAAGAGCCACATGGCACTTCTCAAGAAAGTTAAACGCATTGAAGCTAAAAAGATAACCGTTGCGGATTCAGTAACGAGAGTCGTTAATATGAGCGCCGCAAAGAAAGATGCTTCCGAAGAGACTATAAAAGCACTTACAGCTATCAAGGAAACTGCTGAAGAGATGCTTGCACAGCCCCAGTACGACTTCTTCAGGATCGGTTACTATATTTACAAACATCCTCAGACAGATCTGAGCCGTATGTCTGCCGAAGAGGCAAACGAAATGACCTACCGCTTCCTTTTGGAAGACTTTATGGAAGAATTCATCCGTCTTGAAAAGATCGCAGTTCAGTATTCTTTCAACCAGACACTTGCAAACAAAAAGAACGCTATCAAAGATCTTCAGAATGCAGTTGAGTTCTTCAAAAAAGGTAATTTCACAGCTCAGGAAGCTTCCGCACTCTGCAAGAGCGTAAACAAGAGTGTCCGCGAAGCAATAGATCCCCTCGCAGTTGTAAAAGACAACGTGGCGTACACTTTCGGCGATGCGTTGGAGAGAGAAGTAGACAAATACTTCTTCTACATTAAGAACAATCCCAAAGAAGAAGCTCGTTTTGAACGTCAGACAGCAAAAAGAGAAGCTTTGCTTGCAAAAGGCAAAAATGTTGACTGGCAGGTAGTTCCGAAATCTGTAATCGAACCTGAAAAGCAGATCGAAACAATCGTAATGGTTCTTAACCGTGTCATCAACAAATTCAATGCGGATGTTGAAAACGCAGACAAAGTCGATTTTGACAAGCTCTGTAACGATATCATTGATTACCTCAAAGAAAAAGCATCTCAGGTCGTATATACACTGACAAAGAGAATTGCTAAAGAAAAGGCTATCAAACTGATGGAAGAAGTTGGTATTCCCGAAGCGAGAATGCGTTTCAGACAGTACCCCTTCGAATTCTCAGGCGGTATGCGTCAGCGTATCGTTATTGCCATCGCGCTTTCGGCTAACCCCGATATCCTCATCTGCGACGAGCCCACAACAGCTCTTGACGTTACTATTCAGGCTCAGATCCTTGAGCTTATCAACAGATTGAAACGTGAACATAACCTTTCAATCATATTTATCACACACGACCTTGGTGTCGTTGCTAACATGGCTGACAGAATTGCCGTTATGTATGCGGGCAAGATCGTTGAATACGGCACTGCAAACGAAGTATTCTACAATCCCCAGCATCCTTACACATGGGCACTTCTCTCCTCTATGCCTGACCTTGATACAAACGAAAAACTTGATGCGATTCCCGGCACACCGCCGAACATGATCTATCCTCCCGTAGGTGACGCTTTTGCGGAAAGAAACAAGTACGCAATGGAGATCGACTACGAAATGCAGCCTCCCATGTATGAGGTTTCCCCCACACACTTTGCGGCAACATGGCTGCTCCATCCCAATGCACCCAAGGTAGAAATGCCTAAGATCATTACAGAACGTATCAAACGTATGAAAGAAAGGGGTGCTAACAATGGAGAACAATAACGAAGTATTGTTAAAAGTTGAACATCTTTGCCAGTATTTCCGTCTGGGACGCAAAGACCTCAAAGCCGTTGACGACGTAAGTTTTGAGATCAAAAAAGGCGAAGCTTTCGGTCTCGTAGGCGAATCAGGATGCGGTAAAACAACAACAGGACGTTCCATCATCAAACTGTACAACATTACCTCAGGTAACGTATATTTCAAAGGCAAGAGAATCGGTGCAGGAACGAGAGCATATAAAGATGCGATCACAAACGCCCGTTCAGAAGCCAAGAAAAACATAAAGCTCATACGTGAAGACAAAAATCTTGACGAAAACAGCAAAGCTGAAAAGATCAAAAAGATCTGCGCTGAACGTGACGAGATAATCGTTAAAAACAAAACACTTCTCCTTGATGCAAAGGCTGACAACAAGGAAGTTGACAGACAGTATGCCGCTTCTCTGGTAAAAGCACTTGATGAGGAATATGCAGAAAAGTTCAAAGCAGCAATGAACGACCCTGAAAAGCTCAAATCCCTTAAAAAAGAATACAAAAACAGATGCCGTGTTGCAAAGAAGAGTAAGCTTATCACTCAGATACAGATGATCTTCCAGGACCCCATCGCGTCTCTCGACCCCCGTATGACGGTACGTGAGATCATTGCAGAAGGCTTGGTTATCAACGGAATTACAGATAAGGATTATATCAACGAAAAGGTATACGAGATCCTTGAAACTGTAGGTCTTGTCCGTGAACACGCAGACCGTTATCCCCATGAATTCTCAGGCGGTCAGCGTCAGCGTATCGGTATCGCAAGAGCCGTTGTTATGCAGCCTGAAATGATCATTGCTGACGAACCTATCTCCGCGCTTGACGTTTCCATTCAGGCACAGGTAATCAACCTGCTCAACGACCTGAGAGACCGTCTCGGACTTACCATTATGTTCATCGCACACGACCTGTCAGTAGTAAAATACTTTTCCGACAGAATCGGCGTTATGTACTTCGGTAAAATGGTAGAGCTTGCAGATTCAGACGAACTTTTCAAGAATCCCCTCCACCCGTACACAAGATCACTTTTGTCAGCTATTCCGCTGCCTGACCCCGTGTATGAAAAGCAGCGTAAGAGAATAACTTACGTTCCTCTTGCAGAACACGATTATTCCAAGGATCTCCCCTCTTTCAGAGAGATCACACCGGGACATTTCGTACACTGCAACGACGCTGAAGAAGCAAAATACAAACAGCAGATCGCAGAAAACAACGCAAAAGGTTAATGTAAAGTGAAACAGGAAAACAAAACCTTACTCATCAAATATCTCGTTTGCTTCGGAGTTGCCTCCCTGATCACGTTTATCGTGTTCTGGATAAAAGGCTTTTTCGGATCGAGCGTGGCAGTAAATATACAGATATTATCCGACGGTTTCTTCGTTTCGGGGATCCTTATGACAATGTTTGCCGGAATGATGTACATCAGCGGCGAGGGAGCATTGATCGGTATAGGATTCGTGCTGAGAAACGTGTTGCTTACGTTCATTCCAATGGGAAGAACAAAGCATGAAGTGTATGCCAAGTACCGTGAACGGAAAATGGCAAGCATGAAAAAGTCAGGAGACCACTGTATACTTGTAACAGGTCTGCTCTTTCTGCTGATCGGTGTTATATTTACGGTTATCTGGTATGTAAACTACTACGATATGCCTGTATAAATTAAAAGGTTCTATAATAAAGGTTAGGATAACATTCAACCATTTATTATAGAACCCTTTATTAGGGATTTTTAACCCCGACTATTGGCAAACACCCTTTTATTTAACAATTCCGTAATTTAAATTTCAAAAAAAAAAAAAATAGCCGACATACTTGACTTCCCATTAAAACTGTGTTATAATGTCTTTGTAAGAAATTTTATCGCAATAGGAGATAATCAAAATGAAAAAGGTTATTTGCATACTGTTTATTTTTATTCTTGCATTCACATCTGCATGCTCTCAGACGGAAAACGGGGAGGTCGAGCTTATTAGCTTTATTGGCAATGATACAGGCGTGATGAACGAGGTTCTGCGCGCTCAGCCATACAAAGGAGAATTCAATGCAGAGTTCTCTGTAAACGGTGAAAGCATTTCTGCCGACGGATTGGAATACTCTTTTTCTAACGGCACAGTCACGGAAAGCGGTATTTCTTCAGACGGAGACTTGCTGCTGACATTCAAAGGTCTTGAAGTCTCGGAATTCAACAAGTTCAGACTTTACTACATTTCAGACAAAGCATTGAAATGCACCGTCAGATACACTGTTGACGGCTCTGACATTGAAGACGTAATATTCCTTGAAGAAGGAACTAATGTTTTCGCATGCCTCATTCTCGGATTCCTTGATAACAAAACGGCAACCGAAGTTACTGACATAACGGTAAACGCTTGTGACGGAGAATCTTTCGCTTTTGCCCTATACAAGCTTGAAACGGAAAAATGCGATATTCCCTCAAAAAGCTACAAAAAAGACTACATAATAGAAAACGATAGGTACGAGCTGGGTATACGCCTTATTTGGGGCGGAGGTATCTCCTACCTTGTTGACAAACAGGACAACATTTCCGAACTCGGAAACCTCGTCAATCAGGCTGACACGGGAAGACTTATTCAGCAGGCATACTACGGAACATACGATAACGAGCGTTATCATAACGCAAAATTCAACAATGCAGCATGGTTCTACAACCCTGTTCAAGGCGGAGACCAGTATCTGAACTGCAGCCGCCTGATCGACTTCGTTACAACAGAACACTCCGTTTATGTAAAATCACAGCCTCAAGACTGGGCTTTAAACGGAATGATAACTTCTTCCTATATGGAAAATGTATACACATTATATGAATCATGCATACGTGTAGAGAATCGCTTCGTTGATTTCACGGGTTGGAGTCACCCTGTTTCATTTCAGGAGCTTCCTGCATTTTACACGTTGAGCTATTTTGAGACATTTGCGTTCTACGACGGCACTGATGCCTGGACAAATGACAGTCTCAGGATACTGCCGGATCTCCCCTGGTGCGTTAACAACGAGGCTGAATGTGCTTTTACATTGAAGGAAGGAAACACAGAGTCGTGGTTCGCCTGGGTAAATCAATCAGACAATTACGGAATCGGACTTTATACTCCAAACGTAAGCCAACTTTCTGCAGGAAGATTCATATATGACGGCTCAGCAGACCCCAAGTCGGCAAGTACAAATTACGGAGCTCCGGTAAATTATCTGCAGATAGTATCCTATGAACCCATTGAGTACCAATATCTTATAACAACTGGCTCACTTGACAGAATCCGCGAAATCTTCACGGCAAACAAGGACTTTACTGATAACAGCTCTTTCAAAAAATAACGGAAAAATAAAGATGGGACAAACTGATTCTATAATAAATATTGGGGTCGCACTCAATATTTATTATAGAACCCATTATTAGGGATTTTCAACCCCAACTATTGACAAAGAGCCTTAAAAGGTTCTATAATAAAGGTTAGGATAACATTCAACCATTTATTATAGAACCCAATTTTTTTTGCTGTAAAATCAATATAAACTTGATCGTGACCTCGCACATAGGCTGACGGTCATATCATGCTTTTGACAGATCTTTTTATCTGAAGCTGATTTCTTTTTTCGCCTCAGCTGACTGATAAAGATAGTCAAGTAACTTTGCGCTTTCAAGAATATTTTCAATGTTATTTCTGTCCTTCACTCCGCTGTTTACGGACTCAATAAATGCCCTGTCCTCGCAAAGATACATTCCGGGTATGTCATACTCAGGTGTAATAGTCTCAAGCGTACTGCCGTCATAGAACTCAAACTTTCCGCCGTATGTAAGTCGAGCACCGCCTTTGTCGCCCATGAAGTCAATAAACATATCGTCTTTGCCTATATTCTGAGCCCAGGCACCGTTGAAAGAAATGCTCGCTTTATCTGTCCTGATGTGTCCGCTGATAAAGTCATCAACATCGTTGGTGCCGTTTTCAACGTCTGCCGTGTTCTCAGCCCACATTGACTTATATTTGTATGCCTTCATGTCCTTAGCCATTTCCGAATAAGCGTCGCAAGTAACGGTTTCAAGTTTTGCACCGCCCATTATGTAGAGAATAAGGTCAAGGAAATGTACACCCCAGTCGATAAGAACACCGCCGCCCGACTGTGACTTCGTTGTAAACGCACCGCCAAGTCCGGGGATAGAACGGAATGAACGGAATGAGCAGTAAACATGGTAAAGCTTGCCAAACTTACCCTCACGGTTCATCTCTTCAAGCAACTCTACAGACTTGTTATAGCGGTTGCAAACACCGATATTAAGGATCTTACCTTGCTTTTCAGCCTCAGCCGCCATTTCGCATGAAAGTGCGTAATTTACAGTGATCGGCTTTTCGCAAAAAACATGCTTGCCTGCACGAAGAGCATCCATAGTGATCGTATAGTGAGCATAGTTGGGCGTAAGAACATATACCGCCTCAACCTCAGCGTCAGCCAACGCAACCTTGTAATCTGTAATAACATTTTCAATAAACGGGTACTTCTCTTTTGCCGCCTCTGCTTTTTCTTTAATGATGTCGCAGGCATATTTTACACGGATATTCTCCATTTCCGCAAATGCGGGAAAGTGAGCGTTGTCCGCAATTCGTCCGCAGCCGATAACTGCGATAACTGTTTTTTTCATAAGCTTGTTAACCTCCAAATAGCTTCGTTATCTTAATTATACCATAAAGAACTCTCCGTGTAAATACGGAAATCAAAGTATATTTCATCTTTTTTTTGACATTTACGTATTTGAAGTAAAATATCATGCCTGAATTTCAAAATCATATCATTTTAGTCCGCATAAATCAAAAAAATATGTTGACATCAGTGTTTATTTGTGCTATAATGATTCAAGAAAATTAAAATACAGAAGACAACAGTCTGTTTAACATTAAAGAAAGGAAGTAATCCCATGAGTAAACAAATTTCCGCATCAATTAACTTTAATGAAAGGAAATCAACATTCAAACCAATGCACGGTATCGGCCAGCCTCCGATGACAGGTTTGAGTAATTCTCTTTTTTACTATCTCAAAAGAGCAGGTATGCCCTACTCTCGTCTGCACGATGTGGGCGGTTGGCTCGGAGGAGGGCTTTATGTAGATATTCCGAACTTGTTCAGAGATTTTGATGCGGACGAAAATGATCCCGAATCATACGACTTTGCTTTTACGGACAGAATAATGGAAAATCTGGTAAACGCGAACTGCGAACCCTACTTCAGACTCGGTGTTTCCATTGAAAATATGCACAAATTAAAAACATACCGTTTATTCCCACCCAAGGATTTCGCTAAATGGGCAAGAATCTGCGAGCACGTAATCAGGCACTACAATGAGGGCTGGGCTAACGGATATAAATTCAACATTACTTATTGGGAAATCTGGAACGAACCTGATGACTGCTTCACAGACGATATGGCGGCAATGTGGAAGGGAACCCCGGAAGAATTTTATCGCTTGTATTCAATCACGGCAAAGCACCTCAAGGCTTGTTTCGGTGATTCTATCAAAGTGGGAGGTTACGGCCATTGCGGTGTATACGAATATGCTCAGGACAAAGAACTGAATGGTCTTGACCATGAAGATACATATATTTATGACTTCACGATCTCATTCATGCACGGGTTCTTTAAATACCAGCAGGAAACAAACGCACCTATAGATTTCTTCTCATGGCATGTTTATGACAACTGCCACAGATCTACAAGAGAAGACTTCAGAGTAATTGCAGAACATGCTGACTATGTGAGAAAGATCCTTGACCGCTACGGTTATACAAACGCCGAACACCACCTCAACGAATGGAATCTCCACACTTACAAAAAGCGCAGAGATGAACCCATTGCGGCGGCAAAGACTCTTGCATTTATGCTCATGATGCAGGATACATCTACCGACGTTATGTGCTATTACGACGGACATCTTGGATACTCTGACTACGGAGCTATCATCAATCCTGACAAGGGCGAACCCTACCGCACATATTATGCGTTCATGATGTACAACACTCTTTACAAGATGAAGAACGAAGTTCTGACAAGCATTGATACAGACAGAATCTTCGCTCAGGCAGCTGTCGACGGAAGAAAGGGTGCAATCGTTTTGGCTAACCCCGAAAACGAAGATATCTCTGTAAAAATAGAAATCAAGGGCTTCAATGCAACAGATGCTCATATTCTCAGAATAGACGAAGAAAACCGTTACACAATGACAGGTGAAGAATTCACAAACGAAATTACTATCCCCGCTTATTCATGTGTTGAAATCAAACTTTTCGACTTAAAATAAACTATAAAAAAGGATGTTATACAAAATGGCAGAAATACTTGAAATCACAATGATCGTAAGCTTCGGAGTCTCCTGGCCTCTCAATGTTTTGAAATCTTACAAGGCAAGAACGACAAAGGGCAAAAGCCTTGCGTTCCTGTTGCTGATATTCTTCGGCTACATTGCAGGAATATCTTCAAAACTTGTCAATGAGGCTTATATGGCTCAGATCGGCGAAAAATGGTACGTACTTTTCTTCTACGTTCTGAACTTCATCATGGTCGGCGCTGACCTGCTCATGTACGTAAGAAACAAGAGATTGGATAAACTTGCGGAAAACAATAAATAACAGACGAAACGCATGGGTAACTCTGTGCGTTTTTTTGCTTTAACAAGTTGACAACCGAAACAATTTGTGCTATAATAATAAAAAAACATTCCAACAAGGAGTTGATCATAATGGCAAATATTAAAAAACTGATACAGGAAGTTCCCTCCACAGTCGGAACTTACATCACATCTTTGCCGAGAGTTATAAAAGGAAGAAGCAAGCAAGCGAAAAACGGTGAGCTTGACGAGATATTCAAGGTGGCATTGACTGCTGACCTCCACACCGACGGTGACGGATACAGAGACAGAACCGATGTTTTGAGAAAATGCTTCGCGGGAATTTCCGCAAATTACGCACCTCACGCAATAGTTATGGCAGGAGACATCACAAATGCGGGTCACGTTTCCGAATACGGACACTTGAAACGTCTTTTGAATTTCTACTGCAAGGGCATAAAGATCGTGCCTCAAATGGGCAACCACGACGGCAGAGGCACAAGCATTGAGCCTTTCTATGAGGACGGGCTTGCGCTTTTCCTTGATTTCTGCGGCTTCTGCGGAATCAAAACGGAAAAGGTATATTTCAAGACCCAGATTCACGGCTACACTTTCATTGTGCTCGGTCCCGAAAAGACTGTCCACAACGAATCCTATATTACCGAAGAACAGATAGCATGGCTTAATTCACAGCTGGAAAAGGCTGCAGAAAAAGGAAGACCTGTTTTCATCGTTCATCATCAGCCCCCCAACAACAGAAACGGCGTTTATGTACACTCTGTCGGCGCAGGCGGTATCGGCGAAAACTCGGACCTTGTGGACAATACTCTCCTCAAACACGCAGAAAAAGGCTTGAAGATGCTCTACATCAGCGGACACATGCACAGACAGGACGAATATTCCTTTGAGAAAGCCCATGAAAACCTCTACTACCTGAACCTCGACACCCTCGAATACAAAAAGGGTCTCGGCTACAAAATGGATGTCAAGGGCAACAATATCCACCTTGAGGGCTTCAATTTCGTGACAAACGAAAAAGTAGAGGATAGGGTTTACGATATCTGAGATCAATAGCTGTTGCGGAAAAATAGAAAGGAACTATTCTATAAGTGAACAATCCCTCAGTCACCTACGGTGACAGCTCCACACTTGCTTGCACATGTACACAAGGGAGCCTTGTTGAAACTCCGAACTTTAGCAGGGTAACCCGTAAAAAGTCCTTTTGTCGAAAAACCTATTTGCTGTTTAAAGGACAATCCCTCAGTCACCTACGGTGACAGCTCCCTTTACACAAGGGAGCCTTGTTGCAAGTCTCAACTTCAACAAGGTTCCCCATATAAATATATTATAAATTATAGTTTTTAGTTAAGGAGTTGGATTTATTTCAGGCTCCCTTGTGTACACGTGCAAGCAAGTGTGGAGCTGGCGGCGTACGCCGACTGAAGGAGCCTGCGCACCAAAATCTTCAGTCAGACAAAACCGTAAATTATTACATAAAATCTGTAATTTCTATCACACTCAACCATCAGTTTACAACTTTACAACCAATAAGTTAGTAAAAACAACTACTGTTCCCTTCATTTTTGGTAAAAACCGTGTTATAATTTAACCGTAAGATTCGTCAAACCGAAAATCAAAAAGAAGAAAGGAATGTTATAAAATGACAATTGGCGAAAAATTTGCAGAAAAAAGAAAAGCAAGAGGTTTCACACAGGATGAGGTTGCGGAAAAATTAGGCGTAACTCCCCAGGCTGTTTCCAAATGGGAAAACAATGTTTCCTGCCCCGACATCACGCTTCTGCCGCAGATAGCGAAACTCTACGGCACCACAGTCGATGAACTGCTCTCCCCTGATGAAAAATTCGAGCCTGCGGTAAAATTTGTTGAACCCAAAGAACAAAAATCCAAGGACGATATGATACTCAAAATAAATGTGCTGAGTGCTGACGGAGATAAAGTAAAGGTCAATTTACCGATTCCCCTGATTCTTGCTTTTATGAATTCGGGAACTATGAGCGGCTTTAAAGTGAATATGGGCGGCTTTGATATGTCTCAAATAGATTTTGATTCCATTATGAAGCTCATTGACCAGGGCGTTATGGGCAAGCTTGTGGAAGTCGAAAGCGCTGACGGAGACTTTATTACCATTGAAGTTGTCTGAGGTAAAGCAATATGAAGATCAATGTCAACGCAAATAGCCGCAACATAAAAATTCTTCTGCCAACGAGACTTATTTTCAGCGACCTTTCGGCAATAATCGCTTGCAAAAAAATCGAAAAAGCTACAATTACCAATGACGGGAAAGAAACTCTTGACCCTGAACTGAAAGAATTACTGAAAGGCATAATAAAAGACTGTTGCAGAACGCTCAGGCTAACCAAAAAGAAATACCCCGGATTCGTTCTCGTGGACGTAGAATCCGCTTCGGGAGAAAAAATAGTAATAACACTGTAATATAAAGGGGGAGCTTTCTCTTTTCACGGAAAAAGAGAAAGCTCCCCCTTTACCCCCGAAAGAGAAAACCGATGTTGGGTCGAACCTTCATACTTGTTTTTCTTGAACGAGTGTGGGGAAACCTCTTTTCTTATGAAAAAAAAGTTTCCCCACGTTTATTTTATTTAATTATATTTCCCAAGTAACAGTAATGAGAAGTGTGCTGTTTTTAAGCATTGAGCCTTCCCAGATGTTCCCATCAAGCACACCCTCTTCGTCGAGAGTATGGCTGTAATACTTATCGGTTCTTACAACGGAGTATCTCTTTTTACCTTCGGGAAGTCCATCAAAGTTGACCTTAACGTCCCCGTTCTTTCCGTCGTAATTGGAAATGAGAAGAATAGCTTCCATTTCGTTTTTAGCGGCAAGAACGTATGTATTTTCAGTATCACAATCTGTCTTGACCTCGTTGCCGTTCAGTCTGTAAAGCTTATCGAAGCATCTGAATGAGTTGTAAGTCTTCGTTGGGAAGCCTGACCTTTCGAACACTCCGCAGAATGTAAGGAAAGGATTCGAGTCGTAATAGGTTGAAATATCAAGAGGACCTTTTTGGAAAGTTATCATAACAGCCGCAACGAATGATGCACCTACTTCACTCTTCATATCGTCAAGCCATTGTGTAGCATCGGAATTCCCCACATAAGTGCCGTTATCCAGAGCAAAGTCATTGTTTTCATCCTTGATATTCCATTCGTCGCATATCATTATGATATCGTCGAAGCCGTATTCTACAACAAGATTCTTCATGAAGTGGCAAACCTCATCGTATTCCCAGATATTCCTGCGGTAAAGATGCCATGAGAAGAAGTCTAACGGTGACTCTGACTTTTTAACAAATTCTAAAAATGCTCTTGCATAAGCCTCATCAACGTATTCAGCCTTGAGAGAGTTCTTTTCAAACTCCATAGCCTCTGCAAGTGTAGGACCGCCAACCAATACGTTGGGAAATTCCTTCTTGATAAGCTTGGACGCGGTTTCATACATTCTGAAATAATCAGCCTGTGTGCCCTGCCACATATCGTCCTGAGTCAGATTCGGTTCGTTCCATATTTCCCAGAATCTTATGTTGAAGTGATAGCCCTCAGCCCATCCCTCATTGTAATGACGGATGATATTACAGCATATTCTCGCCCACTTATCCATGTCGGTGGGAACAATGGTATCTATCTTTTGTCTCGTGTGCTCGATGGACGTACCGAGGCGGTATATAACCTCCGCACCGCAATCAATAATACCCTCAATTACAGCATCCGTGTTCTTGAAGCTGTAATTTGCAGGGTCGTTTTCATCTGCTCTGAAATCGGGGAATATTCTGGGGATATCAACAACGGGACCTTTGGGGTAGTCCGTGTCGTGAAGTCGGGCAAAGGGAATGCCGGCTCTTTTCCACTGTCTTCTGTAATCGTGTGAACCATTCACTATCGGACTGTTCGTCATGCCATGCATGGGCTTTATTTTACCTACAGCCTCGTTCAAATTAACGTTTATAATACTCATAAGTTTCATCTCATTCAAAAAAAGATTTGCAGAATTCCTCTTCCGTGCCGTCGTATTCGGCGAGAGCGAGAAATTCTTTACCGTACTGGTTACCCCAGCTGTAAACAATAACAGTTTTTCCGTTGTAGTAGCACATGTCAAAGTCGCTGTTATTGCAGTTTACTGAGTGTTCGATCTTGTCAAGCTCTTCCACTGTGAATCTTTCGGGATGAATGACCTTCTTGTCGTCGTTATCAAACATCATAATGGGATTGATAAGACCAAGCTCAAACTCTCTGAGGTCCTTACTTCTTACGATATAAGGAATCCAACGGTGACAAGGTGCGCTTTCAAGATATATCATGTAATAGTAGCCGTCAAAATATCTTATGCAGGGACAAGCCGTGTATCTGTCTCTGGAGTAGGAGTATTCCATTGTATCAAGGAGCGTCCAGTTGATAAGATCCTGAGACTCGGCGAATATGCAAGTAAAAGGAACTCCTACTATGGGGTTTGAGCCACCAACCTCTATCGCCATTATATATCTGCCATCGACCTTGCATACGGAAGTGTTAAAAAGCTGAACGTCTTCGGGGAAAACGATCGCCGTGGACTGCTCCCAAGTCTTAAGGTCAGAGGAAACAAAGGTGTCGAGTACGTTGCCGCCACCTGAACCTCTTATACCGTGAACGTACATTTTTCCGTCCTCGGTGTAACAGCATCCGAAGGCATGGTCCTCGGCAAATTCGCCCAAGGATTCTTCCGTTTCCATATCAACGAACTGATAGCATCCGAACTCTCTCGTAACGCCTCCTGCCGCACCCCAGGAGTTGTTTCTTACCCATTCAAAGCGAATGAGCTTGTCTTTCCAGACAACGGGAGTTGATTCAACAGTCGAAATTTTTATCGTACCCAGCTTTTTCATGGTTTTTCTTGTGGGAATTCTTGCGTTTTTCAAATCAATATTAAAATCCTTCAGCATGATCATAAACTCCTTTTATTTCAATACGTTTCGTATACATTCCGCTACCTGCTCAGCGCAAACATTCACGCCCTCTTCGCTGAGATGGACCGTGTCGGAGCAGATATAAAGGTCCTTGTTCGAATCCACGGTGCTGTGCAGATCGTTGATGACAACGCCCATTTTTTCAAGCTCGGGAACAACGAGAGCATTATACGTCTTTATTATCTCATAATCCCTTTTTGCATCGGGATTATTCACGGGGGTAGTGGTTGCAAAAATAACGTGCTTGGAATAAGTGAACAAAATTCTCGCAATACGCTTCATTGTAAAAACGTACATTTCTGGCGGAGTAAAGGGGCCGTCACCGAAAGCATCGACAGCATCCCAGATTCCGTTATTCCAATGTATAACGTCGCAACCCTCAAGGTCCTTTTTCCAATCAAAGATACCTCTCAGAGTATGAGTCGAAAAGCGACAGTTATCCGAAGGCTGCCAAACCTCAAATTCATCACCCAATATTTCGGGAACCTTAGGTCCGTAACCGCCGAGACGGATAGAGTCACCGAGCAAAGCAATTTTTTTCATTTAACCTAAAATTAAAGATTTGCTTTAATGATTTCGCAAACCTGTTCAGCACATGCATCGTTACCCTTCTGGCTCAAATGCAAAGTATCCTCATGCATATATTCTTCAAGGTTATCCCAAACGATCTTATGCAAGTCGTTTATGATAACACCCATCTTTTCAAGCTCGGGAACAACGGCTTCGTTGAACTGCTTGATAACTTCGTTGCTGTTATAGGGGTTTTCTTCTGTAACAGGTGTCATTGTTGCGAAAACAACTTTTTTGGAATATGTCTGAAGAATACGTGCAATACGTTTCATAGTGTCAACGTAAACTTCGAGGCTTGTGAAGGGGCCGTCACCGAACAGATCGCAAATATCCCAGAGGCCGTTATTCCAATGTATAACGTCACAGCCTTCAAGATTTTCTTTCCATTCGAAAAGACCTCTCAACGTATAAGCCGCAAAACGGCAGTTGTCGTCGGGCTGCCATACTTCACATTCTGGGCTGAGCATTTCAGCAACCTTCTGACCGTAACCTAAAAGTCTTATAGAATCTCCGAGCAATGCAATTTTTTTCATTTTAAAAAATCTCCTTTTTTTACTACATTATAACACAAAAAAGACTGATTGTCAATAGAATTTTTCAAAAACGGTATGGACAAACAAAAAAAATAGTGCTATAATATTATTATCAGAAAGTACAACTTAGCGGCAGAACGGAGATCAAAATGAAATTAGCAGAAGCATTACAGGAACGTGCTGACCTCAACAAACGAATAGCACAGCTTTCTTCCCGACTTTGCATGAACGCAACTGTTCAGGAAGGCGAAAAACCTGCGGAAGACCCCGTAGAACTTATTAAAGAATTTGAAGCCTGCACTTCAAGGCTTGAAGAACTTATTTCAAAAATAAATCTTGCGAATTGCAACACCCTCGTTGACGGAGTTTCCCTCACAGAGCTGATAGCCAAAAAAGATGTCCTCACAATGAAGATAAACTCCTACAGAGACCTGCTCAATAACGCCAGCAGACTCTCCCAGAGAGCCACAAGAAGCGAGATAAAGATACTCAGCACAGTCAACGTAAAAGAGCTCCAGAAGCGAGTTGACGACCTTTCAAAAGAGCTGAGAGTGACTGACAACAAGATCCAGGAAACCAACTGGAAAACGGAAATTTAGCCTGAAACAGCGGTAATTATTGGGGCGAATGTCACCTCTGCGGCTGAGGTTTGATGCCGCCGAATGCTGGAGAAGCATACATAGATGGTAAGCTCAGGGGTGAGCCGGAGTTCGAATCTCCTTTTAACAGATCATACCCAGATCGTTACACACGTATGACTTACTGCGCATGAATTACTACCGGACATTGACCGATAATGAGGGCGGGAACGGGGAAATATGAATAAATATACAGAAAATATAAACAGAATAGAGTTCGTTATAACTTACGCCTGCACGGGCAGATGCAAGCATTGCTCCGAGGGTGAACATCTTACAACAGGTGAACATATCGACGGAAACAAAGCGGTTGAAATGATCAAAAAAGTATGCGAAAACTTTGAGATCAAGACCCTTATGACTTTCGGCGGAGAACCGCTACTGCACATTGAAGAGGTTTGCAACATACACCGAGCCGCAACGGAGATGAATATCCCGAAGAGGCAGATCATCACCAACGGTTTTTTCAGCAAAGACGAGACAAAAATAAGGGAAACAGCCGAGAAACTTGCCCAAAGCGGTGCTAATGAGATACTGCTTTCGGTTGACGCTTTTCATCAGGAGACCATACCTCTTGAACCCGTGAAAGCCTTTGCCGAAGCGGTAAAAAATGAGGGAATACATTTAAAACTCAGCCCTGCGTGGCTCCTTTCGGAAAGGGACAAAAACCCGTACAACATAAAGACAAATGAAATTCTGAAAGAATTTGAGCATTTAAATATCGAGATCGGAGAGGGAAACATAATTTTCCCCCAAGGCAACGCGCGGAAATATCTGAAAGAGTATTTCGACCCCGACGAAGTTTACGTAAACCCATACGAAGAGGATCCGCAGGATATACGCACTCTCAGCGTTGACCCAAACGGAGATGTGCTGGGCGGAAATATATATCGGACGGATATTATGGATATCATAAATAATTACAAAGGAGAATGACCATGAAAATCAAAGAAAACATTTTACCCGTACTGCAAATAGCCGTTTCATTGACCGTGATCGTACTCTCTGCCCTTGGATTGGCGGGTGTCTTTGAACACGCATCAAAAATAACCACTCCCCTGCTGGGCGTGTTGCTCCTGCTCCAAGCAGGCTCACATTGGGGAAAAAGAAAAGGCATAGCAATATTCAGCCTCTGCGCAGGAATATTCGTCCTGGTCTGCGCGGTGGTAATAATTATATTTATGTAAAAAAGACTGCGGTCCGAATGGATCGCAGTTCTATTTTCAATTATAGTTTCTGAAATTTTTGATTTTGTGGAAAGTTGTAAAATTGGAGTTATGGAAGTTGTTTGCACCGTTGACTGCTGTGCGGCAAAGATAGAGAATATCATCGCCTTCGATAAAGAAATCGACATATTGGAATCCGACCTGTTTGGGGTCGTCGTACCTGCGGTCGATCAAGTGAGTGCATAGTTTCCACTCTCGCAAATCAGGCGAGCTAATGAGCGATAGCAGATTGCGATTTGTCTTAGGTTCATCAAGTGCATAGCTGACGATGGCGTAGTATTTTTTGCTTACATCATCGAAAACAATGTTGAATTTTGATGCGGTGGCCGGAAAGTCGATGATGGAGTCGAATTCAGGCTCTGCCTCGGGATTTTCGGGATCATAATTTAATATCACCGCCGTGCGGTCAACAAAGCGAAGAACGTCAACGGTTCTGCCGTCAGGTGTGCTTATAACATTACCCTCAATACCGCCCCACATCTTTTCTGTTGGAAAAGATATATGTTTTCTTGCATCGAAAAGCTCTGTGCAGACCCAATTGTCTGCATCAAGCAGATCACTGTCAGCAGGAGCAGAGATAACAGCATCACAGAAGACTTTCTCTGACCATGCTCCGTACTGAATATCGGTCATGATCCGCCCGTTTTTAATAAGCACGGGCATCGGCGCACGGTGCCATCCGACCTGACGGGCGTGACAACATCCGCGGAAAAGAACGGTTGGTTTCGTCCATGTTTTACCGCCGTCATCAGAGCGTCCTATAAGAACATCTCCGTACTCCGTCGAGCATCCGAGCATATAAAGTTTTCCGCCCAAAATGAACATTTTACCCCAGAAGCATGGGAAAATCTCAGAGTGATGTTCCCATGTTGCACCGTCATCGTGTGAAATATATATCAGAGTGAGATTTTGAGGCGCTCCGTTTGCGTAAATATCCATCGAAGCAAGCAGGTCACCGTTTTCAAGACGAATGAGCGATGGTGAACAGAGATACTGTCCCGAAAAGGCATATTCAGAATCATCGGGATGCAGATAATTTACTACAATTCCGGGAACATCACCTGTGCGGACAAGTCTCTCGGTTGACGAAACTCCATCCCCTCGCACAATGCGAAAAGCATAGTCAGTGTTATTTTCAAGTCCGCTGATATTGCCCGAAAAAGAATCTATCGGCATGGTATGAATATCATCCGAATCACGAAGATGCCAAACGATACTGTAAGTAGAATTATTTGCATCGTGATCGAAAAAATCAAAAGCAAAACCGTTCGCAGACGGAGCGATACGACAAATATAGGGTGATTTTGCACGTTCGGTCTCGTGTAGAGGAATATATCGGGAATAACTCCAGTTATTTGCTGATTTCATTGCATTATCTCCTTTGGAACATCTTTTAATATACATAAAGACTTCTGTAAGCTTACGGTTATATTATAGCACATTTTTCGTAAAAGTCAAGTATCAATTTGTTATTTATAGGTTGATCGGTTGTTTAGGTTATGAGGAAATATCTATTTACATTTGCGCTTGCGCAATATCATTGATGCGGAGCATCACATCATTTACGGCATGAGCCGTAACATCATTTGAACGAAGTTCAATACCTGGAGGGACTCGCCCGTCTGCGGACGGAGTGTGCGTTTGTGAGCGCTTCCTGTGGAAGATGAAGCGAACAATAAGCGCTGGGCAGCGGTCGAAATTTTAAACGAGCTTTGCGATGTGCATAAATTTCGGGTACCGCAACCGTAATGGCGCGGAAAATTATGTACCTGGAGGGACTCGCCTTTTCTGCGGAAAAGAGCGGGGTCGGCTCTGAAGTGCCACTGGCACTTCATTCACTACCGACCCTTCGAGTCCCTCCAGGTACATAAAAAAATAATGCTAAGTATACGGATGTATACTTAGCATTATTGGTGTACCTGGAGGGACTCGAACCCCCGACCCTTTGGTTCGTAGCCAAATACTCTATCCAGCTGAGCTACAGATACACAGTTATTGGGTTGCTTAAATTCAGCTATAATATAATACCACAATAATTGAAAAAAATCAAGCCCTAAAGGCAAAATGTTTCAGGAAATTCATATTTCATCCTTTCGTTAAAGCTTGACTTTCTTATCATTACATGATATAATTAACACAAACAGAAAGGAGATTTTACAATGATAGATATAAACAACTTTAAAGGTTTCACAGATAGCGATGTAATAGACAATGCCTTTGCAAATATCGACAGCGACAGAACTGTAGTTATTTCTCCGAGAATTTCTGATACTGAACCCGAACGAGATTGGTGGCTGATAGACAGAGCTATTCTTATTCCCGAAAACACCACTGTTATTCTTAGAAATTGCAAAATAAAACTTTCAGATAAATGCCGCGATAACTTTTTCAGAACCGCAAATTGCGGCTGGGGTATCGAAGATATAGAAGTTATCCACAATATCCACATTAAAGGCGAGGGAATTTGTCTTCTTGAAGGAGCTGACAATCCAAGGGCTACTGGTGATTCTGAAAAAATTTTAGCAAATCAGTGCCCCTACACAGATGAAGACCTTTGCAAATACGCAGATTGGATAGCGGAAGAAAACAGAGCAAGCGGCAAACCGACATTTGAAGAAAAACACAATCATTCTTTCGGAACAGATGCCGGCAAAGAAGGAGAAACTCAGTATGGAGATTGGCGAGGAATCGGAATTTTATTTGCAAATTGCGTAAATTTCTCCATAAGCGGCATAAAACTCGTGTGTACTCACGGTTGGGGAATCTCACTTGAAGAATGTTCTTACGGAACTGTTGAAAAAATTGAATTTGAATCCACGATGTACAAAGAAATCGGTGGAATGCTTCATAATATGGAAAATCAGGACGGTTTAGACCTTAGAAACGGTTGTCATCACATACTTATTTCAGACATTAAAGGAAGAACAGGTGATGATGTAATCGCACTTACAGCAATAGCTTTTGATAGAGAAGACTATTATAAAGGTGGGGGTCTAAGCACACATATAATGCACGAAGATTGGACAAGAAGAGATCGGAACATCCACGACATTATAATCAGGAATGTCATAGCGTTTTCAAGTCTTTGTTTTACAGTAAGACTTTTGCCGGGAAACTGTGATGTTTACAATATTGTCATTGACGGTATTATAGATATGTCCCCCGAAAACTTCAAAAAATTCGGAGCAACTCTTCTTCTTGGAAATTGTAACCCTGAATGGGGCAAAAGCGGATCAAAAGGAATGAGAAACATTTCAGTTTCAAATGTAATATCAAGAAGTTCTACTTGCATTCTCTTAGATGAAAGTATTTACGATTCCACATTTTCAAACATTGTCTGCTACGACAACAACAGTCCATTATTCCTTAAAGACAAAAATGCAGAGCTTATCAATGTCAAAATATCAGGGACTACAAGCGAAATTATCAAAACCAAATAATCCACATAAAAAGCAAGAGATCCTCGGTCAAACTCACCGAGGATCTTTTGCTTCGAAAAGGAAGATAAGAAATGAAAAAAATTTATATTAACATCACGATCAAGCTGTTTTATTATCAATATTTTGTTTGATAGTCCTGTTCTTGTATTCCTGTAGTTTCGCATTGAGTTCTTCGGCGCGTTTTTTATCCTGTATGCCGAGGAGTACCATTGCGGGAATTCCCACAACTGAACAACAGCCGATTCCTATCAGGAGCATCGGAACAGTATCTATTATACCCAGATTCCAGGAAAATATCATCAGGACCGCAACTATTATTATAAAAAACACGATTCGGCGAAGAATGATCTTTTCTCTGAAAAAGTTGATGGACTCATAGATCACATCAAGTATGGGAACGATTGCGGAAAACACAAACACGAGCCAGAAGAAACGGCTGTCGCTGTTTTCCCAGATCAGGTCGATTACCAGTGCGGGAATACTCATTGTACCCATCATCAGGCAGTAGCTTCTGAAATAAGCCTTGATTTTATCCAACATAACGAAATTCTCCTTGTAAGATACTCATTAAAGTCCGAGTTTTTTCTTGATAAACGGCACATACTGGCGTGAGATTATTATTTTCTCACCGTTGACAAGTTCAGCTATCAAGCGTCCGTTTGTTTCGGAACGAATGTTTCCGACTTTGCTGAGGTTTACTATAAAACTTTTGCTGACTCTGATAAATGAGGATTCCTTGAATCTTTCCTCGATCTCATAAAGTCTGAGCGTCGTTTCATAGAATTCATTTTCGGTGTAAAAGAACATTCTGTTATCGGTGGTCTCGAAATAAAGTATATCCGAAAGTCCGACGAAAAAATTCGCACCGTCTTTCTTACCCGGGATCGTATTGGCAAAGAGTCTGATGGTCTCTATCAGCTTTGACAAGTCCCCGTCGATCTCCCGACATTTTATCGTTATCTCGGTCTCTTCAACGTTGGAGTTATCTTCAATTATAAGCTTCAAGTTTGTGTACCTCCCGTTCGCAATATTATTATATACGAAATCAAACTAAAAGTCAACCCCTTGGAAAGCAAGTTGCATTTTAAAGGCAGTAAGTTGCAAAAATACTGAATATTTTATAGACGGGGAAACCATTTTTTGTAAAAATCGGTTTCCCCGTACCTCTTCCAAAAAAACTTTTGTATAAAACATTTTCAATGTTTTATGGGTAAAAAAATAAGATATCTACACAAATATCGGTCAGGAAATTATCATAATTCTTTTTTTACAGCTACTTTTTAGTACCCCAAACTTGCTTTTCTTTTGGGAAAGGGCGTGGGAAAACCTTTTGATTTTCACAAGAAAAGAAAAAGGTTTTCCCACAAAATTCCTATCCTTTCAAAATTCAGTCGTTTTTTATTCTGTCGCGGAGGCTGTCTATCTGAGAGGCGTATCTTGCAAGGTCCTTGTTAGGTCTGCCTTTACAGCTTTTGACGGTGGCAAGAAGTCTTTCGGCAGCTGCGATAACTCTTTCGTAAGCCAGCTGAGCTTTATCCTTTTTGACCACTTTCTTTTCAACGGGGATACCCTGAGTAAGTTTTACTGGTTCGCCGCTGATAAGGTCAAAGCTTGTGCCGCTGTAAGGCGCAAAGGCATTGAATCCGTGTTCCCTGCGGAGGCATTCGGCAAAGGAAGCGCAAGCGATATCGTCGCCGTGGTTTACGAATACCTGAGAGGGCTTCGTTTCAAATGAATTTATCCAATTCAGGAGCCCGTTCTTGTCTGCGTGACCGCTTATACCTGGGAGAAGTCCCACCTGAGCCCTGATATTTATCTCTTCGTTGAATATCTTTACTTTTTTAGCTCCGTCATAGATAATTCTGCCCAGAGTTCCCGCTGACTGATAGCCAACAAACAATATGAGATTCTTTTTATCCCAAAGATTATGTTTGAGGTGATGTCTGATTCTGCCGCCCTCACACATACCGCTGGCGGAAATTATAACTTTCGGCGTGGGGTCAAAATTTATGTTCTTTGACTCCTCGGAAGTGACGGAGATCCTGAGGTCATCAAAATAGATGGGGTTTATTCCCTGCTGTAAAACGGCTCTTGTTTCCTCGTCGAAGCAGTCTTCGGTGCATTGCAGGAAAATACCCGTGGCTTCATTTGCAAGTGGGCTGTCCACATACACGGGGAAATGGTCATGACCTTTCACCATGCCTTCATTTTTGATCTGTCTTATAAAATACAGTATCTCCTGAGTTCTGCCCACGGCAAAAGACGGAATCACCACATTGCCGCCCCTGTCGAAAGTTTCCTGCAGGTAATCCGCAAGAAGCTCAACGGTATCGGCTTCTTTTGAATACTCGTGAGTTCTGTCGCCGTAAGTGGATTCAATAACCACATAATCCGCCTCTTTGACGGGCTTGGGGTCATTTATAATAGGTTTATTTGTATTGCCCACGTCGCCGCTGAAAACGATCTTTTTCTCAACGCCGTCCTCGGTTATCCAGACTTCAATGCAAGCGGAACCAAGCAAATGACCGATATCAGTAAATCTGACTCTAACATTTTCAAGTATCTGACGTTCCTCGCCATACTTGCAGCCCCAGAGATGTGAGATAGCTTCCTGCGCATCTTCGATATTATAAAGAGGCTCCACAGTCTCCCCGCCTGAACGCAAAGCCTTTCTGTTTTCCCATTCAGCATCGCTGACCTGGATATTTGCGCTGTCAAGAAGCATTATGCGGCAAAGAGCGCAGGTAGCTTCCGTTGCATAAACAGTACCTGTGAAACCGTTCTTATATAAAAGAGGTATTTTACCCGAATGGTCAATATGAGCATGGGTAAGCAAAACGCAGTCAATTTTTGAGGGTTCGACCATAAGGTCGGCATTTACAAAAGTATCCTTGCCCTGTTCAAGACCGAAATCCACAAGAATATTTTTTCCGCCTGTTGAAATTAAAGTACAGCTGCCCGTTACTTCGTGCGCAGCGCCCAAAAAAGTAAGTTCCATAAATTCGATTCCTTTCAAATGTAGTATTCTTTATACGGGGAAACATAGTCTTCCAAAACCATAATGCTGAAAAATACAGTTTGTATCGCATGCTCCCTCAGTCAGCGGAGCTGACAGCTCCTCTCCCAACCACAAGTGGCGCAAACACGGCTTTGCCGTAGTTTGGAGGGAGCTCTATACAACCTCCCTCATAGAGGGAGGGGGACCGCGATTAGCGGTGGAAGGAGCCTGTGTTATTTACCACAAATTTTTACACCCTGTTTATTATCCTATTTTAATTATATCACATACTTAATGAAAATTCAAGTATTTTCCCAAAACTGCCGCAAAATCGTCTTATTGGCAAGGTTATTTTGGCAAAAGAGGTAAATAATAGCTTTGAACGAAAGAATTCAAAAAAATGTACTTGTTATTTTCAGGATAATATGATATAATATCGGTTGTTAACTAACAAAGTTTATAAAACAAAGAAAATATTAGGAGGAAAAAAAGAATGGCAAAAAAATATGTTTATCTTTTCTCCGAAGGTAACGCTACAATGCGTGAACTCCTCGGTGGTAAAGGTGCTAACCTCGCTGAAATGACACACATCGGTCTTCCCGTTCCTCAGGGCTTCACAATTTCTACTGAAGCTTGTACTCAGTACTATGAAGACGGCAGACAGATCAACGATGAGATCATGGCTCAGATCATGGAACACATCGAAAAAATGGAAGGTATCACAGGCAAAAAGTTCGGTGACAAAGAGAATCCTCTCCTCGTTTCCGTTCGTTCCGGTGCTCGTGCTTCCATGCCCGGTATGATGGATACTATCCTCAACCTCGGTCTTAACGAAGAAGTTGTTGAAACTCTCGCTGCAAAATCCGGTAATCCCCGTTGGGCTTACGACTGCTACAGAAGATTCATCCAGATGTACTCTGACGTAGTTATGGAAGTTGGTAAGAAATACTTTGAAGAACTTATCGACGAAATGAAAGTTGCTAAAGGTGTTACACTTGACGTAGACCTCACAGCTGAAGACCTCAAAGAACTCGCTAACCAGTTCAAAGCTGAATACAAATCCAAGATCGGCTCTGACTTCCCCTCTGATCCCAAAGAACAGCTTATCGGCGCTGTAAAAGCTGTATTCCGTTCTTGGGACAACCCCCGCGCTAACGTTTACCGTCGTGACAACGATATTCCTTATTCTTGGGGTACCGCTGTTAACGTACAGAGCATGGCTTTCGGTAACATGGGTGACAACTGTGGTACAGGTGTTGCGTTCACACGTGACCCCGCTACAGGCGAAAAGAAACTCATGGGCGAATTCCTTACAAATGCTCAGGGTGAAGACGTTGTTGCAGGCGTTCGTACACCTATGCCCATCGCTCAGATGGCTGAAAAATTCCCCGAAGCATACGCTCAGTTCCTCGATGTTTGCAAGATCCTAGAAGACCACTACAGAGATATGCAGGATATGGAATTCACCGTTGAAGACGGCAAACTCTACATGCTCCAGACTCGTAACGGTAAGAGAACAGCTCAGGCTGCCCTCAAGATCGCTTGCGACCTCGTTGATGAAGGCATGATCTCCGAACAGCAGGCTGTTCTTATGATCGACCCCAGAAACCTCGACACACTTCTCCATCCCCAGTTCGACGCTAAAGCTCTTAAAGCAGCTAATGTTATCGGTAAAGGCCTTGGTGCTTCCCCCGGTGCTGCTTGCGGTAAAGTAGTATTCTCCGCTGAAGATGCTAAAGAATGGGCTGCAAGAGGCGAAAAAGTTGTTCTCGTACGTCTCGAAACATCTCCCGAAGATATCGAAGGTATGAAAGCTGCTCAGGGTATCCTCACAGTTCGTGGCGGTATGACATCTCACGCTGCCGTTGTTGCTCGTGGTATGGGTAAATGCTGCGTTTCCGGTTGCGGCGAGATCGCAATGGACGAAGAAAACAAGAAATTCACACTTGCAGGCAAAACATACGTTGAAGGCGATGTAATCTCCATCGACGGTTCTACAGGTAAGATCTACGGCGAAGCTGTTCCCACAGTTGACGCTTCCATCGCAGGCGAATTCGGCAGAATCATGGCTTGGGCTGATAAATATAGAGAACTCAAAGTTCGTACAAACGCTGATACACCCGCTGATGCTAAAAAAGCTCGTGAACTCGGTGCTGAAGGTATCGGTCTCTGCCGTACAGAACATATGTTCTTCGGCGAAGGCAGAATCGACGCATTCCGTGAAATGATCTGCTCTGAAACAGTTGAAGAAAGAGAAGTAGCTCTTGCTAAGATCCTTCCCATGCAGCAGGCTGACTTTGAAGCTCTTTACGAAGCTCTCGAAGGCACACCCGTTTGCATCAGATTCCTCGATCCCCCTCTCCACGAATTCGTTCCCACAGAAGAAGCTGACATCGCAGCTCTCGCAGCTACACAGGGCAAATCCGTAGAAAAGATCAAGGCTCTCATCGCTTCCCTCCACGAATTCAACCCCATGATGGGTCACCGTGGTTGCCGTCTTGCAGTAACATATCCTGAAATTGCTAAGATGCAGACAGCTGCTGTTATCCGTGCAGCTATCAACGTTCAGAAAGCTCACGCTGACTGGAATGTTAAACCCGAAATCATGATCCCCCTCGTAGGCGATATCAAAGAACTTAAGTTCGTTAAGAAAGTAGTTGTTGAAACAGCTGATGCTGAGATCGCTGCTGCAGGCGCTGACCTCAAGTACGAAGTTGGTACAATGATCGAAATTCCCAGAGCAGCTCTTACAGCTGACGACATCGCTAAAGAAGCTGACTTCTTCTGCTTCGGTACAAACGACCTTACACAGATGACATACGGCTTCTCCAGAGACGACGCCGGTAAGTTCCTCAACGCTTACTATGATACAAAGATCTTTGAAAACGATCCCTTTGCTAAACTTGACCAGACAGGCGTAGGCAAACTTATGGATATGGCTATCTCCCTCGGTAGACCCGCTAACCCCAACCTCCATGTTGGTATCTGCGGCGAACACGGCGGCGACCCCACATCTGTAGAATTCTGCCACAAACTCGGTCTTGACTACGTTTCTTGCTCACCCTTCAGAGTGCCCATCGCAAGACTCGCAGCAGCTCAGGCAGCTATCAAAGCTTCCAAATAAGTTAAATATATAGCTTGATAATAGAAAAGACCTTGCAGGGATAATCTGCGAGGTCTTTTTCGCACAAAAACACACCGATAAAAAAGGAATTAAGCTTATGGAAATTTTACGTTTTGCAGATACCGAAATTGCTATTTCCGCAAATAATGGAAGCGTTATATCTTTAATAAAAGGAACAACAGAGCTTCTTGCAACTGAGTCACCACTTTTTTCATTCTGTATTCGTACGACGAATGCACTAGCTGAAGAATTCACATCAAATTCAGGTAAATTATGCAATGCTGAAAATTCAAAAAACAAGGTTTCACTGTCATACAACGGTTTCGACGACGCAGCTGCAGATATAACAGTTACAATAGAGTTGGAAGTAGTGAGCGAATCGCTACAGACAAGCATTTCAGTACACAATACAGGCTCAAATATGGTGGAATGGGTCGGCGTACTGCCTTTGATATTACAAAAACTTCGCGGTGAAGGCGGAAAACTAAACAGCGAAATATTATATCCTTATAATGAAGGAGCCTTGGTGGACTCAATTGAAATGAGGCAAAATTCATGGTTTCCTTCTATGAATCCTGAATATCCGTCACATGGATCATATCCAATTTTCCCAAACATGGTATTTGCGCAGATGATGGCATATCTATACGAAGACAAAGATGGAAAACAAGCATTGTATTTCGGCGCACATGATGTTGCCCGCGGAGTAAAAGTAATAGACTTTGTCTCTGCGGCAAACGGCGAAGGTGTCGAGATCAGATTCCGATATTACTGCGGTGTTGACTATGGCGAAGATTATAATGCTGGATTCCCCTTTATACTTCGTTCAGTTTCCGGTTGTTGGGAGGCAACAGCTGAAATTTATCGCTCATGGTTTGAAAATAACTTACCTAAGCGCCTGACAAAAATTTCTGAAAACAAAAATTTGCCCGATTGGTATGAGGATAACCCTTTTGTAGTATCATATCCTGTACGCGGAATTCACGACATGGATATTCCGATGAATCCCAACAAGATGTACCCGTACACCAACGCGCTGCCAATTGTTGATGAGATCGCAAAGGCCACAAACTCTCGTCTGCTTATACTGCTTATGCATTGGGAAGGCACAGCTCCCTGGGCTCCGCCATATGTATGGCCCGCATTCGGAGATCACGAAAACTTCGATAAATATTTCGAAGAGCTTCACTCCCGTGGGCATCTGCTTGGCGTTTACTGCTCAGGTTTCGGATATACAATCAATTCCAACCTTATTGATTATAACTGCGAAGAAACCTACAACAAAAACGAACTTGAATCAGGTATGTGTGCAGCCCCCAACGGAGAAGTACAGATATCCAGAATATGTACCGGACAGCGTTCGGGATACGATATCTGCCCCGCATCAGAAACAGGCAGAGAAATTCTCGCGGACGCATATCTTCCGTTGCTGAAATCTAAGATTGACTACGCTCAGATTCTCGATCAAAACCATGGCGGAGGTCAATACTTCTGTTACAGTAAAAACCACGGCCATGCACCCGCGCCTGGACCATGGATGACATCAAATATGCAGAACGTACTCGGAAAATGGAATGACGCTGCAGGAAAAACTCTGCTTGGATGTGAATCAGCAGCTGCGGAACCTTTTATCGGAAACCTGATGTTCTCAGATAACCGCTATGAACTATGCTACCACATCGGTCGTCCGATTCCGTTATATGCTTATATTTATCACGAATACGTAAGAAACTTCATGGGAAACCAGGTTTGCTGTCCTTTACCGTCAGACACAGACACCCTCCGATACAGAATGGGATATTCTTTCTCTATCGGTGACTGTATGACAGTAGTTCTTACCCCAGACGGAGATCTAATGAGCAGCTGGGGCACGAGAGATTTTGAACACGCTCCTGACAAAGAAAAGGCTATGGCCTTTGTTGCAAACATGACAAGATTCTACCGCGAGAAAGCAAAACAATATCTTTATAACGGCAGAATGATCGCAGGGCTTCCGGTTGAATGTGAAATGGCGTCTTACGGACATAATCTGCCTGAAATTTTATCATCGGCATGGGAAGCAAACGGAAAGCGCGTACAGATTCTGATTAACGCATTTGATAAAGAAATCACGTGTAAAGTCGGGGCAAAAGAATTTACAGTTCCGGCTAATGACGCAATTTTGCTGTCTATAAACGATTTTTCGATGCCTGAAATGATTTAAAACAGGCTTGAATTATGAAAAAACTTTTCTTTTCCGAATAAGTTCTATTACTGTTTCAGGGCAAAATCAATTATAAAAACTATTTATAAAACCGACCTTGTAGAGTTTTCTCTACAAGGTCTTTTTCATGCAAAAATAAAAACTTTTTCCGTAAGGTATCCTTACTCCCTATTACAATTCAGAAAAACGCCATTCTATCATATAAAATATACTAATCCCCAAAGAACAAATACAACAATTTAAACATACAGCATAGAAGTGAAAAAAAAGACGTTGTTTTGTCATAAATTTATGTTATAATCTATTGAAAAACAAATTATAACATCAGGAGAGAACCTAAATGAAAAAAATTATATCCCTTATTATTTTAGCAGCAATAACAGTTTCCATGTTTTCCGCTTGTTCCGGAGGAGAAACGCCTGAATTACTGTCGTTTTTATCCAAAGATGATGATTCTATCGATCTTTGGGGTGACACGGTAGTATTTCTTCAGGAACAAGATCTTGACGATTCTCTTTATGAACAGGCATTCAATACAAGAATGTACGACGCACTCCTTGAACGCTTTGACGAAATCGAGAAAAAGTACAACTGTGTTGCTGTAATAAAAAATGCCGGCCCGGATGATGATTACATTACAAGAGTCCAAAACGCCATTGTAACAGGAGACCAAATCGGCGATGTAATGTACTGCCACGGTGTAAACAAAATGTCTCTCTTTGCCAGCGCAGGATACCTTTATCCGCTGACTGAATTAAAAGATTACATCGACTACGAAAACAGCGAGAAATTCGGAACGGCAGGTCTTCTTGAATCTGCAATGTGGAAAGGTATCCCCTACGCAGTTCAGCCCGTTCAATGGATAGGTTTCAACAACAGCTTCTGCTACGTTGTTGCATATAATCCGCAGCTCTTCACATCATACGGTCTGACAGATCTCCATGAATTCTACGAGACAGAAACATGGACATGGGAGAACTACGAGAATCTCTTCAAGCAGTTCGATAACGGAGGCAAAGAAAATCTTTACCTTATGGCGGCAAATCAGGGCAGACACGGCTTTATGGCACTCTACTCAAACGGAATTAAATTCTGCAGTTATGACGACAACGGTGTTGCAAGATGCGACATAGACACACAGCCATCATTGGAAGCCATAGACTGGAACAGAAAAATGTATACGGACTACGCAGATAAAATACAGACATGCGAGATCTGGGATACAACCGCATTTTCAGAAGAAAACGCATTGATGACCTTTGCTACCAGCAGCAGCGTAACCATCGGAGACCTTCAGTTTAATTCAAATGTCAGATTCAGCATAATGCCTTTCCCCTGCGGACCTGACGGAACATACGGACAGTGGGCTAACTGGATCGAAGGTATGAGAGGTTTCGCGATTCCTGCAAACAATGAAAGACCTGAAATCGCAGCAAGCATGATAAACGATCTCTGCGAACCCTTTATTGAGATCACCGGAAGCGGAGACCTTACAGAATACTACAACGAAAACGTATTTTTTGATCCCCTCGATTCTGAAATTCTTCTTGAAGTAGGTAAATTTACAAGAGCTTACTATTATCAGAATCTTCAGGGCATGAGAGACTTCATGAATGCACTTGACCTAGAAAGTCGCCCCTCGGCAGCGGAGCTCGTTGGAATGCACTATGCGAAAGTTGAACGGTTCGTTGAAGAAGAAATGATGCCAAACTACGTAAACTATATCCACGACCACCTCTACGCAGAAGAATAATATAAATGAATAGTTTTTAAGGGGGGTAGCTCAGTTAGATGCAGAAGGCGCGATTTGGCTCTCGTCGGCGTACGTGGGTACGGTAGAGATCCAAATCGAGACTAAAAAGCCCCATAAAATTGAAGGAATCCACCGAATTTTCGGTGGATTTCAACATTTAAAAAATATGGACAGTATTTTTTTAGTTAAAAATTGTCTTAAATCTCAAGGTGGGCTTTTGTTCTGCGCTAAATGAGCCAGCCCCTTACTTTATTACCGTCTTAAAACTTCATTGATTATGGCTTCGAGATCACGCTTGGAAATATTTGCCGTGATAAATGTATGGTTTCCGTTTTCGTCTGCTTCAAAGACATTGTCTCCATTGTCAGAGATCACGACCTTGCCCGTTTCGGTAAGTCCGAAATATTCGCCCTCGCCAAATACTGCAAACATGACAGTCACAAGATCCCAGCTTTTACGGAACGCAGGGTCTCCGCAATAAAGGGAATACGACATTGACAAGGGATTTTCCTCGCAGACGGATTCAAAGCCCGTTATGATATCTACACCAAGTTCATAGCCCGAGAAGAACACTTCACCGTCGTACTCCTCGCAGAACCTCTTTGCCGCTTCCGTGTGGCAGTAAATGTTGTATGTATGACCCTTTTTGTATTCAGCAGCCATGGGAATCACAGCATGGATCTTTTTATTGAAAAGGTCTTTATTCTTTTCGTATGCAAACCAAAACGTGTTCAACATTCCAACCGTTATTATGATAACACCATCATCTTCAGACTCGGAAATCACCTTTTCGTAAAGTTCTGTTGCATCAAGGGCTACTCTTTCGCCGTTAATGTACTTGTTGGGATAATTTTCCGCAATATATTTATTATATTTCAAGCCATTAGCATTGAATCCTTCGGGCTTGTATTCACCAATGAGAATATCAGGCTTGCCGAGATATGTGCAGATAGCATCAATACACGCCGTGCCGTAGCGGTTTGAAGTACAGTTCACGATCCCAGCGATCTCATAGCCGTATTCGTCAGCCCAACGACAAAGAAGTGCTATTGAGCCAACATCATCACAGTCAGGACCTATATCAGTATCAAGTATAACCTTTCTTTTTTTAAGGCAAAGTGGTTCATATTTCTTCATGTTATTTCTCCTTAATTTTCGCATGCAATGTTTCAACGCCTTGTATGCAAAGCTATATCACGTATTCCTTATATATCTCCCCTGTTTCGATGTCTTTCCAGAGCATTTTTTCGCCGTCGAAAGTCATGTAGCTGTGGGGGGAATTTTCTTTTGGAATTGAAGTTGAACCCGGATTGATGTAAGTGTGGGTGTCAAACTTCTCACAAACAGGCACATGGGTGTGACCGTGGAGCAGGATATCCTTTGAAGTCATGGCAGGAAGTGCGGAATTGTTGAACTTGTGACCATGGGTGATGTAGATCATTCTCTCCCCTGCCGCCATGACAGCGTAATCCGCAAGTATCGCAAAATCAAGCACCATCTGGTCAACTTCCGTATCACAGTTTCCTCGGACACAAAGTATTCTGTCTTTCAGAGGATTAAGCATTGCAATAACTTCCTTGGGTGCGTATTCCCTTGGGAGATCGTTCCTCGGTCCGTGGTAAAGAATATCGCCGAGCAGGAGCAATTTGTCAGCCTTTTCAGACTCAAAAGCCTCAAGCATTTTTTTGCAGTAGTAAGCCGAACCGTGTATGTCCGACGCAATCAACCATTTCATTTTCAGTACCTTCCTTTATTCAAAACTTCTGTCTATTTGTATTACACAACTGTAAATATTGTTAAGTGATCTTATATCATCTTTCAGCTTTCCAAGAACCTTTTGACATTTTTCATCATCAACATCATAGGGAACTACTATATCAAAAATCACATTTGAATTTTTTTCGCCTCGTGTTATGCGAACATCGTGGAATCGCCATGAAACATTGCTCTCATAAAGAGATCTTATTATCTTATCTTTAATTTCATTGGTCTCTGCGCAATCGGTCTCAACAGGGTCAAGATGTATGGTAAGCGAACAGCCGAGCTTATTGTAAACCTCTTTTTCCACCGCGTCGATGGCTTCATGGGCTGAAACGATATCAGATCTGGCATTGACTTCCGCATGCAGTGAAGCGAAAAGTCTTCCCGGACCGTAATCATGGGCTATAAGGTCGTGAATATCAACGATTTCGGGAGTTTCCAGAACCATTTTCCGAAGCTCTTCCAGAATTTCCTCATCAGGTGACTGACCAAGCAATCTGTCAATGGTGTCCTTTGCCACATCAAAACCTGCTTTGAGTATCAATACGGAAACTATCGCGCCTACATAACCGTCTATCTTGAAAGGCAGAATTTTCAAACCGTCAATGACTGTGGAAATTATTACCGCACCTGTTGCGATGCAATCGTTCAGACTATCCGACGCCGTCGCAAGCAAAACAGAGGAATTGATCTTCTTGCCCAACCCCTTGTTGATATAGTACATAAAAAATTTCACAGGTATTGACAGAGCAAGAATAATAACCGTAACGTAATTTATGTCCTGAGCCTCGGTTGGAGAAAAGATCGACGAAACGGCTGATTTCAGAAGCTCAAAACCGACAAGCATTATAAAAAACGCAACTATCAGCGCAGATATGTATTCAAAACGTCCGTGACCGTAAGGGTGATCCTTGTCGGGCTTCTTTCCGCTTAAACGTATCCCAAGCATGGAAACCACAGTAGATGTCATATCCGACAGATTATTGAAAGCGTCAGATATAACGGCAACACTGTTTATAAATACTCCCACAGCCAGCTTCAGCACAAAAAGTATAACATTGCAAATTATCCCTATTATACCGCTGAACATTCCGTAACCGCGGCGAACTTTCGGGTCGCTGATATTTTCATAGTTTTTGACGAACCGTCTGAGTAAAGAATCAAGCATAACATACAACTCCCAATATATCTTAATACTATTATACTATAATATGCAGATTTTGTCAAGCATATGCAATCAAATAAGTTTGCCGAATTGACTTGATTTACCTCTTGATTTTTTCTTAAATATATAGTATAATATAAGTGTGACCGTAAGGGTTCGCCCAAACGGAAACATCCATAAAACAGTCTGACAGCCTAAGATTCGTTCTGAAGCGGAAGAGAAATATCAAAGAACTGCAATTATTTGCGGTCTGTTTGTGTATACTCAAGGGGTTAGTCGACTAGAACTAACCTCTATTTTTATTAGGACATTCCCTCAGACTGTGTACGCAGCTATATCCAAAAGACTAGTCAGTCTTGTACACAAATGGAGTCTGTAAATAATAAAACTTTCCCCCTGAAAACTGTAATTTTATATATATTATACGGGTTACCTTGTTGGAATTAAGGCTTAAAACAAGGCTCCCTTGTGTAAAGGGAGCTGGATTTCCGTAGGAAAGACTGAGGGATTGTTAAATTAACTCCAATTCCAACCATTTAATTTTAAGGAGAAATCATGGAAAATCGTGTAGCGCTCATTGGGATAGTGGTTGAAAATCCCGAATCCGTTGAAAAATTGAACGGAATACTGCATCAGTTTGGAAATTACATAATAGGAAGAATGGGAATCCCCTACCCCAAAAAAGGCGTTTCGATAATAAGCATTGCAATAGATGCTCCGATGGATATTATCAGCTCTCTTTCGGGCAAACTCGGAATGCTGAAAGGCGTTTCAAGCAAAACTGTTTACTCTAATGTGTAAAGGATAAATATGGACAAACTGAAAAAACTTGTAGACAAACTGGAAAAGGAACAGCGACTTTCAAAAGAGGAATTTATAGCCCTGATCAACGGCAGAAATGAAGAACTTGCCGAATATCTGTTCAAAAAAGCGTCGGATATCCGCGATAAAAACTACGGAAAAAGGGTTTTTGTAAGAGGGCTTATTGAATTTACCAATTACTGCAAAAATAATTGCCTCTATTGCGGAATTCGGGCAGGCAACAAAAAAGCGGAACGGTACAGACTTTCCAAAGAGGAAATTCTTGAATGCTGTGCCCACGGCTACGGATTGGGGTTCAGAACTTTCGTTTTGCAAGGCGGTGAAGACCCGTTCTTCACAGACGAAATGATGGTTGATATAGTGAAAAACATCAAGAAAGATCATCCCGACTGCGCTGTGACCCTTTCAATAGGCGAAAAAAGCCGTGAAAGCTATGAAAAATTCAGGCTTGCAGGCGTGGACAGATATCTTTTAAGGCATGAAACGGCGAATCCCGAACATTACGCAAAGCTTCACCCCGAAAATCTTTCATACGAAAACAGAATAAGATGTCTGCATGATCTGAAAGGACTCGGATTCCAGACGGGTTGCGGATTCATGGTAGGTTCACCCTACCAGACGACTGAAAATCTTGCAAATGACATGGTCTTTCTGCAGGAATTCAGGCCCCATATGGTAGGGATAGGACCTTTCATTTCCCACAAAGACACACCATTTGCAAACGAAAGATCGGGAACGCTTGAACTGACACTGTTCATGTTGGGACTTGTGAGGCTAACTCTCCCCCATGCGTTGCTGCCCTCAACTACAGCATTGGGAACTATTGCTCCCGACGGACGAGAAAAAGGCGTTCTTGCAGGTGGAAATGTTGTGATGCCGAACCTTTCTCCTCTCAACGTGCGAAAAAAATACATGCTTTACGACAACAAGATAAGCACGGGCGACGAGGCTGCTGAAAGTCTGAACAATTTAAAACTACGAATGAAGAGCATCGGTTACGAAGTTGTCACCGACAGAGGGGATTACTTTGAAAGGTAAATTTTGCGGGGAGGCTCCTTTTGCAAAAGCCGCCTCCCCGCACCCCTCCGCGAAAACTCTTACCGTGCAAAGCACAAATATTTAAAGATTAAAAAGAAACGGCTAACGCAAATTTTTGTGTAAACTGTTTTATTTGAAAGGAAACATAGATATGTATAACCCAAAATCACTCAAAGCAGAAGAATTTATCAGCGACGAAGAGATCAGAGCCACTTTGGCTTATGCTGATGAAAATAAAAACAACATAGAACTCATTGACTCGATCCTTGAAAAAGCAAGACCCAGAAAAACAGACAAAGGCACATTCTGTTCGGGACTTACCCACAGAGAGGCGTCCGTGCTTCTTGCCTGCGAGATTCCCGAAAAAATTGAAGAAATGTATGCCCTTGCCGAGGAGATCAAAAAAGCGTTTTACGGCAACAGAATCGTAATTTTCGCACCCCTTTATCTTTCAAACTATTGTGTAAATGGCTGCACTTACTGCCCTTACCACTACAAAAATAAGCATATCTGCCGTAAAAAGCTGACGCAGGAAGAAGTACGCAAGGAAGTTATTGCGCTCCAAGATATGGGTCACAAGCGCCTTGCCATCGAATCAGGCGAAGACCCCGTAAACAACCCCATTGAATACATTCTCGAATGTATCGACACGATCTATTCGATCAAGCACAAAAACGGTGAAATTCGCCGTGTAAACGTAAATATTGCCGCAACCACAGTTGAAAACTACCGCAAGCTGAAAGAATCAGGAATCGGTACTTACATTCTCTTCCAGGAAACTTACCACAAGGAAAGTTACCTCAAGCTCCACCCCACAGGCCCCAAGCACGACTACGATTACCATACGGAAGCAATGGACAGAGCTATGGAAGGCGGCATTGACGACGTAGGTCTCGGTGTTCTTTTCGGTCTTGAACTTTACCGCTACGAATTTGCAGGCCTTCTTATGCACGCAGAACATCTTGAAGCTGTTCACGGTGTTGGGCCACACACAATCAGCGTACCCCGTTTGAAGAGAGCCGATGACATCAATCCCGACGATTTTGACAACGGCATCTCCGATGATATTTTCGCGAAGATATGCGCTCTTATCAGAATTGCAGTTCCCTACACGGGTATGATAATTTCCACAAGAGAAAGCCAGGAAGTCAGAGAAAAAGTTATTAAGCTTGGCGTTTCCCAGGTCAGCGGCGGTTCAAGAACTTCCGTAGGCGGTTACGCTGAAGAAGAAAGACCTCACGATACAGAACAGTTTGATGTTTCCGACCAGAGAACTCTTGACGAAGTCGTTTGTTGGCTCATGGAAATGGGATACATTCCCTCATTCTGCACTGCTTGCTACCGTGAAGGCAGAACGGGCGACAGATTCATGAGTCTTTGCAAGAGTGGTCAGATTCAGAACTGCTGCCACCCAAATGCGCTCATGACTTTGAAAGAGTACCTCATGGACTACGCATCCCAGCACACAAAAGATGTGGGTGATGAGATCATTATGAAAGAAATCGAGAATATTCCAAACCCCAAGGTAAGAGAAATAGTTATTAAAAATCTCAAAGAAATTGCCAACGACAACAGAAGGGACTTCAGATTTTAATGAGTTTAAACGCCACGCCACAAGGTGACCGCATACACATTGGTATTTTCGGCAGACGCAATGCGGGAAAATCAAGTCTTATAAATGCGATCACAAACCAGAATATTGCAATCGTTTCCGATGTCAAGGGAACGACCACCGACCCTGTTTACAAAAATATGGAGCTCCTCCCCCTCGGTCCCGTGACTATCATCGATACACCGGGAATTGACGACGAGGGCGACCTTGGTGCAATGCGTGTAAAAGCAAGCTATCAAGTGCTGAACAAAACAGATATAGCCGTGGTAGTCATTGACGGAAGCAACATTTCGGAACCTGACAATTCAATTATAGAAAAGATCAAAGATAAAAAAATACCTTATGTTGTGGTCTACAACAAGGCGGACATTTACGGAAATATTGAAGTTTCCGCTGAAAACGAAATTGCCGTAAGCTCCGCAAAGGGTACGAACATAAACGAACTGCGTGAACTTATTGCAAAGCAATTCAAAACGGACGGCGAAAGCAAAAAGATCATTTCCGACAAGCTGAATCCCAATGATTTTGTAGTTTTAGTGGTTCCCATTGACGAATCTGCGCCAAAAGGAAGGCTTATTCTTCCGCAACAGCAGACGGTCAGGGATATTATTGACCACCATGCAAACGCTATAGTGGTTCAGGACACAGAGCTTGCGCAAACTTTGGCATATCTCGGCAAAAAGCCTGCTGTCGTAATTACAGATAGCCAGGCATTCGGAAAAGTAGCCAAAATAGTGCCGAAAGACATGCTTCTGACCTCGTTTTCCATACTTATGGCTCGATACAAAGGAAATCTTGAACAGGCAGTTGCAGGGGTAACGGCTCTTGACAGGCTTGAAGACGGAGATACGGTCCTGATTTCCGAGGGTTGCACTCACCACAGGCAATGCGGAGACATAGGAACTGTAAAACTTCCGAATTGGATCAGAAATTACACGGGAAAAGACGTAAAATTTGAGTTCACATCGGGTACGGAATTCCACGAAGACCTGACAAAATATAAGCTTATCGTACATTGCGGCGGCTGTATGCTCAACGAGCGTGAGATGAAATACCGTCTCCGAACTGCGGAAGAACAAGGCGTGCCCATGACAAACTACGGCATACTTATCGCTTATGTTCACGGGATACTGAAACGTAGCGTGGAAATATTCCCTGAGATTGCAGAATTGTTAAAATAGATTTTTTTGTGGGAAAACCATTTTTTGTAAAAATAGGTTTTCCCACACCCTTTCCCAAAAAACTTTTAGCGAGCATAGCTCAAAATATTTGCTAAAGTTCTTACGGCTAACGCAAATAACTTTGAACTCAATCATTGAAGTTATTGTGTCCTTTTGCAAACATATTGACAGCGGAAACGAATCATGATATACTATTAACAACAGCATTCCCGCATTATAATATCACCCCTGACAAAGGAGATGCAGACATGAAAACACAATTTGATTTCCGAAAAAACAAATGGGTTTCATCTACCACAGACCGTCTGCCCAAGCACGATCTGTATTACGGTACCCCCGTCAATCACCCAACAACAGGTATTCCCATAGGCGACGGAGACACGGGCTCTCTTGTATGGTTTGAAAAGGACGGTATTCACATAAACATATGGAAGACCGATCTCTGGCAGGATGCAATTCCGGGCACTACTTACGACGATGTTTGCTACTGTAGCGGTTGGGAGGAATGTCACACAGTGCAGAAGCACGGCGGTGAGCTGAAGATCCGCTTTGACAGTCCCCTGTTCGACTATATGTATCAGAAGAAATACACCGCAAGGCTTTCTCTTACAGATGCTACCGCTTATTTTTCAAACGAAACACCGTTAGGTTCAGTAAATGCTGAATTTTTTGCCTCGGGAGAGAAAAATGTTTCCGCACTCCGCTGTAAGATTACATCTGTGGAAGGTGAAGCCCCTGAGATCCGTCTTGCTCGCTGGGGAAGCAGGACACTTTGGAGATGGTACGCAAAACAGAAGTTCGCACCTGAGATAGGTCTTGACGGAACTGATGTTTTCGTGGAAGACGACAGAATCTATATCACTCACGAACTGAACGCAACCAAATTCTGTCTTGCACTTGCAATGGTCAGCAAAAACCCCATAAGATCAGCTGACAGAAAAAATTCACACGAAGGAGCACTCTCTCTCGGACGTGAAACAGAACACGAATTTACGCTGTATTACACCATACGCATTGCGGAAAACACGCAGGAAGCCAAAAAACTCTGCGAAAAAGCCCTTGACGATGCAATAAGTTACGGTTGGGAGAAATTGCACGAAGACCACAAAAAGGCATGGGAATCATTCTGGAACAAGTCTCACATCAAGATTGCAGACGATTACATGGAGAATCTCTATTACCTTTTCTTCTACTACATGAACAGCGAAAGCCGTGGCGCATATCCGCCTCACTTCACAAGCGGTATATGGGGATTTTTCCACGATCATCTGCCGTGGACATATTATTTCCATTACAATATGCAGCATCTTTACGCACCGCTTGATGCCGCAGGACACGGAGAACTTTCGCACAATTACCTTAAAATGCGTCGTGACGGTCTTGACACCGCTTACAAATACGGAGATATTGCGAAGAAAATTCACGGTGCATTCTATCACGATGTATGCGACCGTTATTCCAGAGGCGCAGATTATCACATGCTCAATGCGGCTTGCGGTACGTTGATATCATTGCAGATGTATAAACATTACCGCTACACGGGAGATGAAAAATATCTGACGGAATATGCACTGCCCGTTATGAGAGGTACAGCAGAATACTATCTCAACATACTGAAAAAAGATGAAAACGGAGTATACCACACAAGCGGAACAACAAACTACGAAGCATCATTCCCGATGAATGACACGATCACGGACAAAACGATGATCAAAAAAATGTTCCCCATACTCAGAGAATATGCAGAACCTGAACTCAAGGCAAAACTTGATGATGTTCTCGAAAACATTGCGGATTATGAGACGGTTCCCCTTTCCGTCGGAGACGACTGGGACGGTGAAGTATTCACCAACGGCGTAGGAAAAGGCAAACCGCCCATAGGTAAAGGACATGTATTCTCAATCGGATATGACGACGACGGTGTAAGATACCGCAAAACATACGGAAATGGCCGTGAACCTCATCCAACCATAGGAGATGTGTCTTTCCCCGAAGTTGAATATTCACTTCTCTATCCCGCAGGAATACTTGGTCTGAACGACAGAGGAAGCTATCTCTTTGAATGTATGCAGAATCAGGCGCTGCTGAACGGCTACGGGACCGCACATTGGAGCATGATGACAATATTCCACGCACGCCTCGGCATGGCGGACGAATTCATTGATGCGGCGCACAATATAATAAAAGAACGCCAGCATTTTGTAAACGGATTCAACGTGGAAAGCTCAGGTGAATTCCCCACAGTTGGAATGTATCTCGAACCTGAAAATACTCTCACGGGAAAGCAATACCTGCTCAGACAGGATGACTTCATACATTTTGACTTTGAAACAGTACCCGTCATCACTCAGGGTATAACTGACACATTGCTCCAGAGCCATGAGGGTCTTATCCGAATCTGTCCCGCAGTACGCCCATGCGACGATGCTTCATTCTCCCTTTACGGAGAAGGCGGCTTCCATGTGAATGCAGAGATCACAGCAGATTCATATCTTGTATCCGTTGAAAACCTGCGTGGCGAAAGCTTGTATATCCGTTTGCCCGAATACAGCGATCTTTCGGTTCTTCGTGCATATGTAAAACACAACGGAGAGGCAGATTTCACACCCATAGAACATAAATATGTCAGACGTGGCAAAGAAGACCTTCTCGATTTCTCTTTCACGGAAAAAGGAGACATCGTTCTCTTACTTTCAGAAAGCATTGATTCCGTGGAGATCGGAGAGAGAATAAAAGAAGCGCCCAACAGCGAAATGAAAACTCTCGGAGTAGCAGCCCTCGGCTTGCCGAAGCTCATGGAAGAATAATGATTATCGAAAGTCGAAACGCTAAACCGTTTCGACAAGCCGATAAAATCGGCTTTTGTTAATTCAAATTGATAACAATTTGAATTAACTCGACA